>NZ_JAKUZW010000008.1:0-341193 GCF_030128605.1 Klebsiella sp. K5-45
GCTTCGGCTTCGCGGAGAATACTGATGATCTGTTCGTCGGAAAAACGCTTCTTCATGGGGATGTCCTCATGTGGCTTATGAAGACATTACTAACATCGGGGTGTACTAATCAACGGGGAGCAGGTCAAAACGATTACAAGACAATAAATACAATCATGGTAGTATTTTAACCTGGAAAAATTTCTTTTTCGGAAAGACTAAAAAAAATACAATAAAAATTGGTCGTTCTATGCGAACGAACTTCCCTACCCAACACTTACATCCTGAAAGCTTGGAATTTTTTGGTAAATTTTTTAAGGTTACTTAATTTCTAGCAACAGTATTCCCACCTACTCCCCACTAAAACGGCTCCCCACTACCTCCCCACTACCATTTTATAAAAATGGCCTTAAGGCCAGTAATGACGCTGGTTTAAGCAATTTTCCCCACTTGGTCCGTGTATATGGGCGCAAAGTGGGGAATTAGGGGTATTGCTCCCCGCCTTCCCCACCAGCGCCCCACTTAGTTACCCACTTATCTCAGCGATTTAACTGTCAGCAAATCGGCGTCCTGAATAACCAGACCATCATCAATCAGTTTCTGAAGCCAGCGAGTAAAATGTTTGGTGTTAATGCCAGTGGCTTTCAGATCATCACGAATGACCGCTCTGTTACAGGGTTCCCCTCGCGCTATCCTGCTTCTAATTGCTTGCCACAGGGCCATATGGTTATCGGTAAGTTTCTCAACGCCTGCAAGTTCAGGATCAACCTCCTTAGCCTCACGAGGCGCATCATGAACTACCAGCGAACACACCATTTCCCCGTCTTCATCTGTGAACAGTTCGGTGGTGCGAAGGTCATAGGCTTTACGTTCTGGTTCCTCGGCATCCTTCATCTTGGTGCATGACAGGATAAGGGCCTGCCCTTGTCCTTCTCGCTTCACATTAAACTCAGCGTCAAGCGCAGCCCGGAACGAACTGGAACCACGCGCTCCCTTAGCCTCATCTTTGCCGGAGTGGTGAACCACCAGCACCGTGGCGCCTGTTTTCTGCTTGATAACGTCACAACCTTCAATAAATGCCCCCATATCGCGAGCATCATTTTCGTCATTACCACCAAAGCAACGCGCCAGAGTGTCAATAACCACCAACCGCACAGGCATATCACACTCCGCTGTAATCTGCCTGGCTGCCAGAATGACTTCGGACACCTCAGATTCACGCACCGGGAAGACGGGACGGTTAACAAGCCAGAGGTTATCAACCTCTTGGCCATGCACCTGTTCCCATGCTTTGATCCTACGTGGAACACCTACACCGCCCTCACCAACCACGTAAAGCACAGCGCCACGTTCGACCTTCTTACCAGACCATGAAGCGCCAGCTGCAATATGGCATGCCCATGAAACAGCCAAAAAGCTTTTATACGAACCGCTGGGGCCGTAAATGCTGCACAGTGACTGTGCCGGGAGTATATGTTTAATCACATAGTCCTGACGGATGTTATAGCCCTCTGAACCGCGTGTAAGTGGTAGCTTTGAGCGTTTTTTATCAACGGTGGCATCCGGGAATACGCGCTGTATGAGCTGGGTGTCGGCCAGCCAGAGATTCATTTCCTCTTCACCGATTTCATCCACCAGCACAGAACGACGGGCGATTATCATCTGTTTACGATCAGTATCGATATAGCCGGCATCACACAGAGCCTCATATGGCATTTCCGCAATTTGTTTTAAGCGTACCGCCAACTTGCCATAGCGCGTTGTCGGGTCTTTGTGCTGGTTGATTGCCTTTTCCAGATCCGTACGGTTGTAGTTCCGGCCATGCGCCCACAGGTATGAACAGCTAAACAAAGCGTCCGATACCGTCTCAACTGTCATTACTGCATCTGTCATTTCGGGATCCCTCCGCTCATTTGGAATTTGCCTATCAGCGGATGAAACCAGTAGGCCGAACCGTATTTTCGTTTTGCGCTACGGAGAACCAGTCGGGCCGCTTCCCTGAATTTCTCATCAGGCACAATAAAGCCACCTGATTTCAGCTTAACCAACATAACGCCCGTAATTTTCGCCAGCTCCTTCGCTTTTTTGGTAGAAATGCCATACTCAGCCGCCAGCGTAGCAACAGGAGTCATACCGGGAGGGATTTCACCGCCCTGACTATCAGTCAGCGCTCTTACTTTTTCTTCAAGAACGTTGACTTTCTCCACTAGCAGATCAAAGCGTTTTTCCAGTTCATTGAATTTGACGTTGCTGATCATGACTGAACCTCCGAACAACTTTCAAAACGCTCGCACTCTGCTTTTAAGAAGCTATCCAGATTAGAGGCCAAAGACTCAAACAGCTGTCCAAGCGCGGTGATTTCGCCGTCCTCCATTGCATTGGGATAACACACCAGCATAGTCGCCACGATCTTTGCTTGGGCAGCGCTAAGCGATGCAAGACGCAATTCCTCTTCATGCTCTTCAAGGTTTTTTAGATCAGCTACATAGCGCAGTTGTGACTTAGTCATTTCGAGCCCCCAGAGGAAGGCTGATTTCTCCTCCCATAATTGACCAGAGACTTGCTCGATTTGCATCCGTCCACGTAAACGTATAAGGGCTTTCAGTCCTGATTTTCGCTGCAAAAAATTAAAATCCAACCGGGCAGTGCAGCGCGTGCAGCGGCTTCACTATCTGCATCAATGCGCATCACTATGGGAGTGCTATCCGGATGATGCTTAGGTGTTGCAAGGAATAGCCATGTAAATTCTGGGCGAGTTTGGGTATGCTGTGTTCCAGCCATAGTCGTTACTCCAGTTAACGGTTTGGTTAGACGCCTCGGCAGTGGGTCCAAGCACTTCCGGGGCGTTGCTTTTTTTACGTACCCCGTGATAACGTACGTACGTAATAAGCAAATATTAGGAGGTTACGTACGTACATGTCAACAATTAAAAGAGACAAAACTCCCAAAGGTGAAGGATGGTCCCCGACCTTTCAGATAAGAATTAATCCTGAACTCCGTCAGCAAATGAACGAAGCTGCAGAGCGAGAAGGAGTAAGTTTAGGAAACTGGATTAAAGAATTAGTTAGGGCTGAATTGCGGAAAAATGGAATAACACCTAAAGGTTAACCTATTACAAAAACGGGAGCTAATATGGTTGATAACTTTCAATTCATAGAGATTAATAAAGAACAGTTTGATATGTATTTTTATGGCCGCTCACCATACCTGAAAACATTCTCTAGTGAAATACGCTGGTTTAAATATGAAGAAAATGGCATAACACTATTATCCACAATAATATTGTGCAATATTGACAAGGATTTTAACGCAATAGTACTGGGAAGGGATTTAGATAAAAAATTCAGAGCTATAAATGTCTTAGCTTCTTTTGAATCAATGGATGACTTGCTTAACGATCTAAATAATTGCATACCAAAAATGCTGGCACAGCACCACAACGGTGCGTTCATGCAAGGTGATGAGTCAACAAAACCTTTTTCATTATTCTTAAGCAAAGTCCCAGAGAAAAAAAGGAATATTTATATAAAAATGCTCCTCGAAGATCCACTTCATTATCCAGCATATATTGTACTTGAGGAGCTTGCATACTGGTTTAAAGATCCTGATGGCATATTTATACGAGACTTTCAAAGTGACGCGTTTAACTCAAGACTATTCGAGCTATATTTAAATGCTGTTTTTTATGAACTCGATTTTGAGATGAGTCGAGAATACAATCAGCCAGACTTTCTACTATCTAAATTCGGTAAAGAAATAGCTGTAGAGGCTGTAAGCATTGCAGAAACAGAAGATCCTCTTGAAAAAAGAGCTTTTAACGATGAGCAAATGGACGAAATAAGAACACATGTTCTAAAAGTCATGCCATTCAAATTTGCAAGAAGTTTATTAAAAAAAGTCCGACATTGCCCTGAACCAGAGAAAGTTCATTATTGGGAACTCAATCATACCAAAAACAAACCATTTATCATTGCGATGCAAGATTATTCTAAAAAAATGTCTATGGCCTTTTCAAACGAAGCTCTACATAGCTATTTGTATGGGATTGATATTGAATCAGGCTCTCCGATTGAAAGACATACAGATGAAAATAGAAGCATCAAGTCAAATTTTTTTGGCGCAGAGCAAAATAATTATATTTCTGCCGTTCTACTCACCACTCAAGCAACAGTACCAAAATTTAACCGCATGGGTATTCTTGCTGGTGTAGAGGCGAGTGGATTCAAAGTATTCGTCAATGGTGTTAAAACGGATCAGGATGCAAATCCATACCCTTTTTCAGCCGATGTAAGCGATCCTAACTATCAAGAACTATGGTGTACAGCCATATATATGTATCATAATCCAAACGCTATCCATCCTGTTGACTATAAATTATTTCCAAATATGGTTCATGTATTTCAAAAGGACGACCACTTCGAGGAACTCATTCCAAGGAATTATATTCTTCAATCGACTACCATGATATGTAAAACAAAATAATTTGTGATTTACTCCGAAGCCACCAAATGATTAATGCGGTTTATTTTCCGCATTAATCATATTTATTAGAGCCATTCACCTCGAATCCAAGCTTGTACCTCTGAGAGTCGGTAGGCAACTGCTGACGGCCCAATTTTGATGCGCTTTGGAAATTTTCCTTCCTGTTCCATGCGCCAGCGCGTTGAGTTAGACAGCGTGGTCATAGCGCGGCATTCAGGTTCACGAATCATTCGGTCAAGCTCAGGCATATACTGGAGATCTTCTTTTTTTACAACGGATAACATAGCCATATCAGGCGCTCCTTTTCTTAATCACTTTGACTGTATTTTCTTCACCCACCAGCCCATCAAGGTAATCAACCCATCGGTCCAGCGCTTCTTGTTTCTGGGGGATATACTTGCTGCGGTTATAGATTCCGGCCACCCCCTTTATGATGTGTCCCAACAGCTGCTCAACAACATAAAAATCAACTCCCATGTCGTTGAGGCTTGTTGAGAACGTTCGTCTCAGGTCATGTAATGACCACCGTTTTTCATGTTTTAGAGATACAAAGTTTGTGCATCCCATCGCGCTGACGGTTGAATCAGATTTCAGTTCCCCGAGAATATACCTACGCCTTTTAGTCTCTTCGTGCAGGTTTACGATCCACTGCCGCATTTTCTGAGGCACCGGCCGGAGAATCTCTTCGCCGTTTTTACTGTGCTCTTTTGGCACCGTCCAAAGCCATTTTTCGAAGTCCCATTCGTCCCATGTGGATAGACGTGCCTCACTGAGCCTGCATCCAAATACAAGGCACAAGATAGCCATCCGCTTCTTGTAATTCATAACACGGGTTTTGCCCTTACCATGAAAGTAAACACCCCACAGATCGGCAACATAGCTTTCTTCTAGTAACCGTTCTCTCTTGTTTTGATACTTGCCAATATCACCGGGGCTCAAGTCATCCAGCACATTACATCGCACATACTGGCGCACCCGGCAGTATCTAAAGATCTGCTTTAACTCAATCAGCATCGCTGCAGACTGAACCGGCGCGATTTTCTTCACGCGATCAAAGCATCTTATCCAGTCTGACAGACTGCATTTCTCGACAGGAAAATCCCCAGTGTAGGGGAAGATGTATCTCTCATAACGACGATAGATACGCACCGTCTCCTTGCGTTTTTCCCTGGCATAATTATCAAACCAGTAATCGACAGCGTTCTTTACCGTCACAGGAGTGAACAGACGCTCTTTGGTGAGTTTGTTCTCTATCCGTGGATCCAGTCCCTGTGATAGCCATGCCCGGCACTCATCCCTTTTCTCCCTGGCCTGTTTAAGTGTCATATCTGGATACTTGCCTAACGTCATCCAGACAGGAGCACTTTGTCGGCCAGAATGTCTAAAGAAATAAACAAAGCTTACAGTGCCAGTCTTGCTCACTCTGGCAGACAGTCCCCGACCATCGGCCAACATCTTTTGACGCGACTGCGGTTTACCATGTAAGGCTTTTAGCGCCTTGTCGCTTAACTTGTTCTCGCCAGCCATAAAACCTCATTCTGCAATACACATTGCAATACACACTTAGCTGCAACGCCGAAAAACAGTAGAAAAGCAATGCAAAAAACATTTCTTTCTTCTTCATAATTAACAATGAGTTAATGAATGAATCCGGTTCTTCATGCGTACCCATGAGGTAGTGTGATGGATAATGGATCACCACCCCGCTGCGATGTCGCCAGCGCGCGATCTCCCACTCTGCTTCCGCTTCATGGTCCTTTTCACGATGCTGCGCCAGTTGTTCAACGTGCTGTTGCCGGAGAATATCCCGGACCAGAGATGCCAGTTCCATCATGTCTGCCTTAAGCCTGTGGCGAAAAGCGAGAGTTTATCGTGGACGGGACGAGGCTACCGTTGCAAAAGCGGCCTTTTGCTTTGATTACACGGCTTTATGAATGCCACGCTATCAGCGATAATAATCGTTTACTGACTCTATCCGGGATCGTCATGAAGGCATCAGAGCACCCGCCTCGCGTTCGTCAACGCGCCTTACCGTTAAAGCTGAGCACCGCCGTCTCCTTGATGATCGGCAGCGTGATCGGCGCCGTGCTGCTGCTGGTCTATGCCCTGTGGTATATGCAGATCAGCAATGCCACTCGCGATGGTCTGAAAGAGACCGCGCTGGCGGTGGCGCGCACCATGGCCGATATGCCGGAGGTGAAGCGCGGACTGGAGGCGCCGCCGCAGCAGCAAATTATTCAGCCGCTGGCGCAGGCCATCACCCGGCGCAACGACCTGCTGTACGCTATCGTCACCGATATGCAGGGTATTCGCTATTCGCATCCGGACAGCTCAATTATTGGCAAACCCTTCATCGGCCACGATATCCAGCCGACGCTGCAGGGAAAAGAGAACGTGGCCATTAACCACGGCGTGCTGGCCCCGGCGCTGCGGGTGTTTACCCCGGTGTTCAACGATCAGCATCAGCAGATTGGCGTGGTGGTGGTCGGCATTTCGCTGAGTAAAGTGGACGAGCAGATCGCCAACAGCCGCTGGGACGTGCTGCTGACCATCCTGTTCAGCGCGCTGGTCTGCGCCCTCGGCACCTGGAGCCTGGTGCGCGGCCTGAAGCGCGTCCTGCTGGGACTGGAGCCGCACGAAATCTCCACTCAGTTTCAGCAGCGTCAGGCCATGCTTCACGCCCTCAAGGAGGGGGTGGTGGCCGTCGATGCCCATGGTGAGGTTAACCTGATCAACCCGGCGGCGCGCGAGATCCTCTTTTCCGGGCCGGACAAGACGCTCGCTCATACCCCGCTGCTCGCTGACCTGCAGACGGTTTTGCACAGCGGCGAGCCGATGTACGACCGCGAGCTGGGATGCAATGGCCTGTTGCTAATCAGCAACACGGTGCCTATCCGCAGCCAGGAGGCCGTGGTCGGCGCCATCTGTACCTTCCGCGATAAGACCGAAGTCAGCCAGCTGCTGCAGCGGCTGGACGGTATGATGAGCTATGTCGATGCCCTGCGCACCACCTCCCATGAATTTATGAATAAACTGCACGTGATCCTCGGCCTGCTGAATATGAAAAGCTATGGCAAACTCGAGGAGTACGTGCTGCAGACCGCCCATCGCTACCAGGCGGACATCGGCGATATTCAGCACCGCATAAAATCCCCGGTGGTCGCCGGCTTTCTGATAAGTAAAATGCAGCGCGCCACCGAGTGCGGCTTTACCCTTAAGCTGGCGGATGAGAGCCTGGTGCCGGATTGCCCGAATGAGAAGCAGGTCACCGTGCTGGTGACGGTGCTGGGCAACCTTATTGAGAACGCGCTGGATGCCATGAACGGTCAGGCGGAGGGCGAGATCGGCCTGCTGCTGCACTATCAGGACGGCTGGCTAAGCGGTGAAGTGAGCGACGACGGGCCGGGGATCCCGGAAAACAACATCGACGCTATCTTTAACAAAGGTTTCTCCACCAAAGGGGAGAATCGCGGCGTCGGGCTGTTTCTCGCCAACCAGCAATTACGCGAGCTGGGCGGCACCCTCGCCGTCGAGTCGGAACCCGGCGTATTTACTCAATTTTTTGTTCATCTCCCCTGGGATAGTAAAAGGAAACGTGCGTGATAAATGTGTTGATTGTTGACGATGATGCCATGGTGGCCGAACTGAATCGCCTGTACGTGGCAAGGGTTCCCGGCTTTCGTTGCAGCGGGAGCGCTTCGACGCTCAGTCAAGCCCAGGAGATGATTAACGATCCGCAACAGGAGATCGATCTGGTGCTCCTGGATGTCTATATGCAGCAGGACAGCGGGCTCGATCTGCTGCCGACTATCCGTCAATCGGGGCGCGCCATCGACGTCATCATGATCACCTCAGCGGCGGATGCCGCCACGGTGCAGACCGCCATGCATTACGGGGTAGTCGATTACCTGATCAAACCCTTCCAGTTTCCCCGTTTTGAAGAGGCGCTCACTACCTGGCGGGAGAAGCGCAAGCTGATAACCGGCCAACCCTATTACGAGCAGGCCGACGTTGACCGCCTGCTGCACGGCGGCACGCCGGAGGCCAGCGACGCGCGCAAGCTGCCCAAGGGGCTTACCGCGCAAACCCTGCGCACGCTGTGCCAGTGGATTGACGCCCACCCGGACGTTGAATTCTCTACCGATGAGCTGGCGGCGGCGGTGAATATCTCCCGCGTTTCCTGCCGTAAGTATCTGATCTGGCTGGCGCAGATCAATATTCTCTATACCACTATCCACTACGGCGCCACCGGGCGGCCGGTCTATCGCTACCGGCTGGTGGCCGAACAGTACAGTTTGCTTAAGCAGTACAGTCAATAACGCGGTAGCCGCTGTCCAGCGGCGCAAAGCGCAATCGCTGCGGCGATGAAAGTATAATGTCGCGATTTTTGGTGACGAAAATCGCGTCGATATCCTGCCGTTGACGCAGCGCTGCGCAGCCTTTCTCGACGCCGAGGCCGAACAGCAGCGTGGTCCAGATATCGCCGTCTAAAGAATCAGTGGAAATCACCGTGACGCTGTCGAGTTCGTTATCCAGCGGGTAACCGCTGCGCGGGTCGAGAATATGGTGCCAGCGCTTGCCATCTTGCTCGAAATAACGTTCGTAGGTGCCCGATGTGACTACCGACTGTCCGTTAACCGTCAGAGAGCCGATCAGCGCCTGCGCATCGGCAAACGGTTTTTTCAGGCCAATGGCCCATTCGCCAAGGGTATGCACGTTGCCGCCGAGGTTGATCAGCGCCTTTTCCACCTGCTGCTGACGGAGATAATCACGCACCCGGTCAGCGATATAGCCTTTGGCGATCGCCCCAAGATCCAGCTCCATCCCCGGCTGCTGAAGAAACACGCTGCAGGTTGCCTCATCCAGGATCACCTCTTGCGGGCGGGTCAGCGCCAGCCGGGCCCTGATTTCGCCGGCGTCAGGCACGCTGTGTCCCTGAAAGCCAATTCGCCACAGCTTCACCAGCGGCCCAATCGCGAGGTTAAAGGCGCTGTCGCGCACCATGCTGGCGGCTTTGGCGCACTGAATGAGCTGAAAGACCGGGCGGCTGACCGTCACCGGGTGACGTCCGGCGGCGTGGTTGATATCCATTACCTGCGACTCGGCGCGGTTAACGGTAAGCAGATCTTCGTAGCGTTTGATTAACTGAAATACGCGGGAGGCCAGCGCCTCATTATGGGAGCAGAGTTTGAGCAGGATGGGAGAACCCATCAGAACGGTGGAGTAGCTATAGACGCGGTTATCAGACATCGGGCTCTCCTTAGAAGGGATAAGCCGGGCGGCGAGAGCGCCAGCCCGGCATCAGCAATTACGTCTTATCCTCTGGCGCGTTTCGCCGCCTGGCGACCCGCGAGGGTGCCGAAGATGATGATATCCGCCACCGCGTTACCACCGATACGGTTGCCGCCGTGGATCCCGCCAACCACCTCACCGGCGGCGTAGGCGCCGCGGATCGGCTGCCGGGCAACGTCCAGCACTTCGCCATCGGTGTTAATGGTCACGCCGCCCATGGTGTGGTGCACCCCCGGGGCGATACGGATGGCATGGAACGGACCTTCGTTAATCGGCGCGCGCAGCGCGGTGGTACGGCCAAACTGTTCATCATGCTGTTTTTCCACCGCCCCGTTGTAGCACTCGAGGGTGGCGAGGAAGGCATGGTAATCCATCCCCAGTTTATCCGCCAGTTCACGCGGCGAGCTGGCGCTGGTGACGAAGCCTTTGGCGATGTACTCATCGGCGGCTTTGTTTTTCGCCCGCACATGTTCGTCAAAGACGATGTACGCATAGTGTTCCGGTAGGGCGATAATCGCCGCGGAGACTTTATCGCGGGTCTCCATTTCGTTGAAGAAGCGGTTACCCTGCTGGTTGACGAGGATCGCCCCGCCGCCGCGAATCGACTCGGAAATCAGATAGGAGGTCTGCTGTTCAACGGTCGGGTGGATTTGAATTTCGCCCATATCCACGGTACCGGCGCCAATGCGCTCCAGCAGCGCGATACCGCTCCCGGTGGCCCCTTTGTGGTTGGTGGTGACGAAGCCTTCGAGGTCAGGACGATACTTCACCACCATCGCGCTGTTGGCGCTGAAGCCGCCGGTGGCCACCACAATGCTTTTAGTCTGGACCTCTACGATCTCGTTTTCGTCGTTGATCAGACGCACACCGCTGACTTCATCGCCGCTCATCAGGATCTCTTCCACCGAGGTATCCAGCAGGACGTCGATGCCGCGTTTGGTGATGTTGCGCACCAGGCCGCTAATCAGATAGCCGCCGACCGCTGACCCGTCGCGCGGACGGTGGGTGCGGTCAATGCTCATCCCGCCGGTGGTGGTGATATCATTGAGCATAATGCCGCGGTCCGCCAGCCATTCAATGGCTTGCGGGGCATTCTCCACAAAGCGGCGCAGCAACTGCGGATTGTTTTTATTGTGCCCGCCCCTCAGGGTTTCCTGATAGAACAGCTCTTTGCTGTCCTGAATGCCTTTCACGCGCTGGAAGCGGGTCTCCGCGGCGTTCATCCCGGCGGAAGCCTTGATGGTGTTCCCGCCAATGGTCGGCATTTTCTCGACGATCAGCACGCTGGCGCCTTCGTCGTGAGCCTGAATGGCGGCCGCCAGGCCGGCGCCGCCGCTGCCGACGACCACCACATCATAGCTTTTCGGCGCGGCGTCATTGCCGCCCTCTTCCGCCGCCAGCGCTTTGCTCGATTTCAGCATCGCTTTGGCGACCGCTTTTTTCACCGCCTCGCTCTGGCTGGTGGCCCCGGAAATGGCGTCGACGTGCGGGGTATTGGCGGTGAGAATACGTTCGCGGATCTCTTCGAAGCTGGTGGTGAACTCCACGGTCTGCACCGGGCTCGCCGCCAGTTCGATATCGGCGATATGGTCATTTTCGAGGCTGACGTTGATCACCAGTTCATTGGCGTCATCCTGAACGGTTTCAACAAACATCCCCGGCTTAAATTTAGCGTCGCCCATGCTCATGTCGCGGATCATCGCTTCCACCAGCGAGAAGCGCCACAGCGGTTCCGGAATGTGCAGCGCTTCGCGCTGGGTGCTGTCGATAAACAGCTCCAGCTCTTCACCCGCGGCGATACGAGCCGCCCAGTCAGGATAGGCGATGCAGGCGCGCCCCACAGCGATCAGGTCATAGCCGTGATCGAGGCCCAGCTCGGCATCGGCAACGTTAACCACCCCGCCGACGCCCATCACCGGCACCTGAGCCAGAGTGTCAGAGCGCATGGCGCAGTATTTCTCGATCAGCGGCGTCGGGTCGCTGGTATCGACGATAGAGGGACGCAGGGTCGCGCCCACCGAGAAGTGCAGATAATCGACGCCGCGAGCGGCCAGTTTTTCCAGCAGATACATGGTGTCATCGAAGCGGATCCCCGGGACCTCCATCTCTTCTGGCGAGAAGCGGTAGCCGATGATAAAGGCATCGTCAGCGTACTGGCGGGCCATTTTATGGGTGATGTCGAGAACCGCCAGCGGGAAGCGGGCGCGATTGTCGCGGCTACCGCCCCATTCGTCGTCGCGCTGGTTGGAGTTTGGCGAATAGAACTGCTGAATAAGGTAGGTGTTGGCGCCGTGAATTTCGACCCCATCGAAGCCGGCAAGGATAGCGCGGCGGACGCCCTCGCCAAACTTGGCGATCATCCCCTCCACTTCTTCTCCGCTCAGCGCCCGCGGCATCGCGGCGCCCTCACGCGGGGCGGCGATGGCGCTCGGCGCCACGGGCTGACGTCCGCCAATCAGCTGCGGGTCGACCATGCGGCCGCCGTGATAGATCTGCAGAATCGCTTTCGAACCTTCCGCTTTAATTGCTTCGGCGATTTTCGCCAGACCGGCGATTTTTTCATCGTTATCGATACCGATAGCGCCCGGGAAGGCCAGACCGTAGTCATCAATAAAGCAGCACTCAACAATAATGGTGCCGATACTGCCGGCGCGGGCGCGGTAGTACTCCACCAGCTCGCTGGTGACAGTCCCGTCGAAATAACCGGTGCAGGTGGTCATCGGCGCCATCAGCAAACGGTTTTTCAGCTCCGTACCATTTGGTAAAGTAAATGGCTGCAAAATACGTTCGTTACTGGTCATAAGTTACGCTCCAGATTTTGAAATATTAAAAATTCAGAATGGGGTGACGGAATCATTAATGGTTGTGGTTTTTTAATTCCTGTTGTCATGCTAATAATATAGCGACTTTTTTAGTTACTAAATCAATTACGTTAGTTATAAAACTATTTAACCCCAGCAATAACATCGCTACCCCTATTATATTATTAAAATAATAAATAGCATTTACATAATACAAATAAAGGATAACATTTTAGATACTTTCGTTAACATTCAAAGCGACCAACCATCAAGATTATTTGTTTTTATTTCATAGACATAGGCATGTGTCGAGTAAAAACAGCATTAATTGTACATTTTTATTTTAACATTTATCGATATTTTCGCCAAAATAACACCTCATCAGATAGGGTTATATCGAAAATAAAAAAAATAGTGAAATCACCTGCTTTTCTTGATCTCGATCAATTGCAACGACCATTGAAAGCGCAATATATAAATAACCAACAAATTTAATTTAACGCCCATCAAACCGCGTTAAATAATCGCCAAGACGATACTCAGAAACGCAAAATAAAAACTAAAGTAATTTTTGTAATTAAAGAAATCACTGAGCGCATCGCTGGCGGAAACGTTATTTTCAACAACTTGCAGATACTCATTATGAAAGAGAAAAAGACAACCATACCGCCTGCCGGTGCAGTCAATCCAACGACTGCGAATAAAAAACGTCTCCTGATGATGGCGCTGCCGATTATCGTTGCTGTGCTGTTACTCTTCGTCCCGGTCCCGGACGGCCTGCCGCCGTACGCCTGGCACTACTTCGCTATCTTCGTCGGGGTGATCGTCGGGTTGATTTTTGAACCACTGCCTGGCGCCGTTATCGGCATCACCGGCGTGGTGGTCATCGCCCTGTGCAGTCAGTGGCTGCTGTTCAGCCCGGAACAGATGGCCGCACCCGGCTTCAAAATGGCAGGCGCCTCCTTTAAGTGGGCGGTGAGCGGCTTCGGCAACTCCACCGTGTGGCTTATCTTCGGCGCCTTTATGTTCGCCGCCGGCTACGATAAAACCCAGTTCGGCCGCCGCCTGGCGCTGATTCTGGTGAAATATCTCGGCCGTCGCAGCCTGACGCTGGGCTACGCCATCACCTTCGCGGATCTGCTGCTGGCGCCGTTTACGCCGTCGAATACGGCGCGCAGCGGGGGCACCATTTACCCAATTATCGCCAACCTGCCGCCGCTGTACGGTTCAAAACCAAACGATCCGAGCGCGCGTAAAATCGGTTCCTATCTGATGTGGGTAGCGATCACCGCCGCCTGTATCACCAGCTCGATGTTCCTGTCGGCACTGGCGCCGAACCTGCTGGCGCTGGCGTTGGTAAAAAGCATCGTCGGTATCAATATCTCCTGGGGCACCTGGTTCATCGCCTTCCTGCCGCTTGGCGTACTGCTGATCCTGACCATGCCGCTGCTGGCCTACTGGTTCTACCCGCCGGAAGTGAAAGTCAATAACGAAGTGCCGCTGTGGGCCGCTCGTGAACTGGAAAAACTGGGCAAACTGTCGCGCAATGAGATCCTGCTGCTGGTGTTCGTCTGCTTCGCGCTGATGATGTGGATCTTCGCCGCCGACTGGATTGAACCGGCCCTGGCCGCCCTGCTGGTTATCGTGCTGATGCTGTGGACCGGCGTGCTCTCCTGGAGCGATATCACCAACAATAAAGCGGCGTGGAACACCTTTGTCTGGTTCGCCACCCTGGTGGCGCTGGCCGACGGCCTCTCCTCCACCGGCTTTATCGCCTGGCTGGGTAAAGAGGGCGGCGCGCTGATGAGCGGTATCTCCCCGGGAATGGCGACCATCGTCCTGCTGCTGGCGTTCTACCTGCTGCACTATCTGTTTGCCAGCACCACCGCGCACACTACCGCGCTGCTGCCGGCCATGCTGACCATCGCCGCCACCATTCCGGGAATGAATATGGAAGTGTTCGTTCTGCTGATGGTGACCTCGCTGGGCGTAATGGGGATCATCACCCCGTACGGTACCGGCCCGAGCCCGATCTACTACGGCAGCGGCTATCTGCCGACCAAAGATTACTGGCGCCTCGGCACCATCTTTGGCGCCATCTTCCTGGCCGCTCTGCTGCTGATTGGCTATCCGTGGATGTCCATGATGTTCTGATTCATAACCGCCGGGAGCACCCCGGCGGTTTTTATCTTTATGGAGTAAGTGATTATGTCGACTAAACCGTTTGTTTATCAGGATCCATTCCCGCTGGCGCACGACGATACCGAATACTATCTGCTCAGCAAAGAGCACGTCTCCGTCGCCGAGTTTGACGGCCAGGAAGTGCTGAAAGTGGAACCGCAGGCGCTGACCCTGCTGGCGCAACAGGCCTTCCACGATGCCGCCTTTATGCTGCGCGTCTCCCATCAGCAGCAGGTGGCCTCGATTCTGCTCGACCCGGAGGCCAGCGATAACGATAAGTATGTCTCCCTGCAGTTCCTGCGCAACTCGGAAATCGCCGCCAAAGGCGTCCTGCCCACCTGTCAGGACACCGGCACCGCCATCATCATGGGTAAAAAAGGCCAGCGCGTCTGGACCGGCGGCGGCGACGAAGCCGCCCTGGCGCAGGGCGTGTACAACACCTATACCGAAGATAACCTGCGCTACTCCCAGAACGCCCCGCTGGATATGTATAAAGAGGTCAACACCGGCACCAACCTGCCGGCGCAGATCGATCTCTACAGCGTAGACGGCGACGAATATAAATTCCTGTGCATGGCGAAAGGCGGCGGTTCCGCCAATAAAACCTATCTCTATCAGGAAACCAAAGCGCTGATCACCCCGACGAAGCTGAAAAACTATCTGGTCGAGAAGATGCGCACCCTCGGTACCGCCGCCTGCCCGCCGTACCACATCGCCTTTGTCATCGGCGGGACTTCGGCGGAAGCAACGCTGAAGACCGTCAAGCTGGCCTCTACCCGCTACTACGATGGCCTGCCGACCGAAGGCAACGAGCACGGTCAGGCGTTCCGCGATGTGCAGCTTGAACAGGAACTGCTGCAGGAAGCGCAAAACCTCGGCCTCGGCGCGCAGTTTGGCGGCAAATACTTCGCCCACGATATCCGGGTGATCCGCCTGCCGCGCCACGGCGCCTCCTGTCCGATCGGCATGGGCGTCTCCTGCTCCGCCGACCGCAACATCAAAGCCAAAATCAACCGCGACGGCATCTGGATTGAGAAGCTGGAGAGCAATCCGGGGAAATATATCCCTGAGCATCTGCGTCAGCAGGGCGAAGGCAAGGTGGTCAGCATCAACCTGAATCAGCCGATGAGCGAGATCCTGGCGCAACTATCTGCCCATCCGGTTTCCACCCGCCTGAGCCTCAACGGCACCATTATCGTCGCCCGCGATATCGCGCACGCTAAGCTGAAAGAGCTGCTCGACAACGGCGAGGAACTGCCGCAGTACGTGAAAGATCATCCGATCTACTACGCCGGCCCGGCCAAAACGCCTGCCGGTTACGCCTCCGGCTCCCTCGGCCCGACCACCGCTGGCCGCATGGACTCTTACGTCGATCTGCTGCAGTCCCACGGCGCGAGCATGGTGATGCTGGCGAAAGGCAACCGCAGCCAGCAGGTCACCGACGCCTGCCACCAACACGGCGGCTTCTACCTCGGCAGCATCGGCGGCCCGGCGGCGGTGCTGGCGCAACAGAGCATCAAGAGCCTCGAGTGCGTGGCCTACCCGGAACTGGGGATGGAGGCTATCTGGAAAATCGAAGTGGAAGATTTCCCGGCGTTTATTCTCGTCGACGATAAAGGCAACGATTTCTTCCAGCAGATCCAGAACAAGCAGTGCGCTGGCTGTAAACAGCACGGCTAACACCCCCTTCTGGCGCTAACAGCAGGCCGTCGCCGTTCAGGTGACGGCTTTTTTTATGCCCGCGCCGCGCCAGCTTGAATTCACTTCCTGCCAGGCTATGCTCAACTACAAGTCCTCCCTTGCTTGCTGAAAAATAACAATAATTCTCTTTCTCAGGTGCTTCTATGAACAGGATAAGCGTGGTTATCCTCTGGGTACTGGCGCTGCTGGCGTTACAGCCGGCGCTGGCCGCAGAGCCTCGGCAGCAGCCAACCGCTCGCGAAAAGGCGCGCACGGTATATATTTTCCACCAGCCGGTAGTGATGTTGCAGGCGACCTTTGGCCAGACGACGCCAGAAGAGCGCGTGCTGCGCACCCGCAGCGCCCTGCGCGCATTTACCGAGGATGATATTCGCCAGCCACTGCGGATCGTGCCGGTTATTCGCTATGGTCAGCCAGGACGGCTGTTTCTGATGAACGGCAAACCGGTGCTGCTGTTGAGCCAGGCGGATCTCGACGAAGGTGATGATTTAACCCTCGACCAGGCGGCCCAGCGGGTGCTGGCGCGGATGGAAGCCCAGCGCACCGGCCTGCAGGAACAGTTCAATCAACGCTATCTGTTGATCTCCGCCGGTAAGGCCCTCGCCGGGGCGCTGCTGCTGGCGCTGTTTTACTACGGCGCCTTCCGCACCTGGCGGCGGGTACGGCGCTTTTTCCAGCTGCGGATCCTCGAAAAGCGCAGCGCTATTCCCCAGCACTGGCGGCGCTTTCTCGGCAATATCGAGGTCCGATTGTATGCCGCGCTGGCGATCTTCGTCGGTGTCCTGGCCTGTTACATCTGGCTGAGCTGGGCCTTCAGTCTGTTTCCCTGGACGCGCGTATGGAGTGAATCGCTGGGTGACTGGTCGCTGGGGGTGATCCGCGATATCTCGCTGTCGATTGTCGCTTCCCTGCCGGGGCTGATGATCGTGGTGCTTATTTTTCTCATTACCTGGCTCATCATTCGCCTGGTGAAGGTGGTTCTCGACCAGGTCGCCGCCGGCCGCATTCAGGTTCCCGGCATTCATCCGGAGACCGTGAGCGCTACCCGTCGGCTTATCTCGGTGGTCATCTGGCTGTTCGCCCTCTCCGCCGCCTACCCGTTTCTTCCCGGCGCCAACTCCCTTGCCTTCAAGGGCATCAGTGTGTTCTTCGGCCTGATGCTGACCCTCGGCTCGACCGGGGTAATGAACCATGCGATGAGCGGCCTGGTGCTAATCTACTCCAGGGCGCTGCGTAAAGGCGACTGGATCCGCCTCGCTGACAATGAGGGACAGGTCAGCGAGATTGGCGTGCTGGCGACCAAGATCCTCACCCGTGAGAATTACATCGTGACGGTACCGAACGCGGTGGTGGTGAGCGGCAAGATTGTCAATCTCAGCGCCGAGAGCAGCGACGGCGGGTTCAATCTCACTACCAGCGTCACCATCGGGTACGATACGCCCTGGCGCCAGGTTCATGCGCTGCTGGAGCTGGCGGCGAGACGCACCCCCGGGGTCGATCAGCAAATTGCGCCGGTGGTGCGTAAGCTGGGGTTGCTCGACTGGTACACCTCGTATGAGCTGCAGGTGCGCTTATTACCCGCGACGAAGCTGCCAGATGGCCGTAACGCGTTACACAGCAGCATTATTGATGTGTTTAACGAATTCGGGGTGCAGATTATGTCGCCGAACTATGTGATGCAGCCCCGAGCTGCAGTGGTGGTGCCGCAGGAAGCCTGGTACGCCGCCCCGGCTGTCGCGCCGCAGGAGCCTGAGAAATAAGGGTTAACGTATCGGGAATGTCGCCGGGTGGCGGCTGCGCCTTACCCGGCCTACAGGATCCTCTCACAGGCTTACACCTCGCAGGCCCGGCAAGCGCTGCGCCGCTGCGCAATCTATCGGCGCCGTACCCGCCATTATGCCGGGTGGCGGCTGCGCCTTACCCGGCCTACGTACGTACGACCTGCCGTTAATTTATTCACCATTGTTGCTGAAACTGCCGATGCTGGCGGCCTCAACATCGCTGAGACGTTCCCGGAAGGCCGGGGCAGCCCGCATGGATGCGGGCTGAGGGCCGTGTTTTGCAGGGACGTTGCCTCGGCCCGACCCGATGCCTGCAGGGATAAGTCGAAGGCACCACGCAGTGGCGATTTTGCTGGCCGGAGCCCGGGGGTACAGGGGGCGGCGGCGACTGGCCGCCCCCTGTGCGCTCCCTGCGCCATAAGAGACATAACGCAGAAGATCAACCGGGAGCGCAATCTGCCCGGAATTAACATAGAAGTTGTAGCCCTGCCAAACGTTGTGGCCCTGCCAAACATAGTGCGAACAGGGACATTTCCGGTTGTGCCGTTATTTCGCCGGGTGGCGGCTACGCCTTACCCGGCCTACAACAACTGCCGGGCAATCCGACTCGGACGACGACTTAACCCCGCCCGGCGTCGATGTCGTCAAACACCTGCTGCGCCAGATGCATCGTGGCATTGGCCGCCGGCAGCCCGCAATACAGCGCAGAGTGCATGATCAGCTCTTTCAGCTCATCGCGGGTCACCCCGTTGTTAAACGACGCGCGTAGATGCATCTTCAGCTCCGCCTCGCGATTGAGAGCGATCAGCATGGCAATGGTGATCATGCTGCGGGTGTGGTGGTCGAGCCCCGGACGCGTCCACGTCTCACCCCAGGCGTAGCGGGTGATAAAGTCCTGAAACTCGTCATTCAACGGCGTCAGATGCTGCAGGGTACGGTCGACGTGGGCGTCGCCCAACACTTTGCGCCGCACCGCCATTCCGTCCTGGTAGCGCTGTTTATCCTCCATGGCGTTCTCCCTGGAAAAAGCTCAGCAGCGCTGAAGTAAAGCTTTTCGCCGCCTCAATGTTTGACAGATGCGATGCCGGCAGAACCACCACCTGGGAAGCGGGGATCTGCTGCTGCAGAAAATTGGCGTCAGCGACCGTGGTGACAGGGTCACTTTCCCCGGCGATGATTAACGTCGGCAGCGGGATCTGCCCCACTTCGCCCCGCAGGTCGGCGGCGGCCAGCGCCTCACAGCAGGCGGCATAGCCTTCGGCGTCGGTATGGGTTAGCTGGTGACACAGGGCCTCCACCACCTCCGGCGCCTTCTGGCGAAACGCGTGGGTGAACCAGCGGTCCGCCGCCCCGGCGGCCACCACCGCCATTCCTTCCTGGCGTACCGCCCGCGCCCGCGACAGCCAGCTGGCCTGATCGCCGATGCGCGCCGCGGTGTTGGCGACGGCCAGACCATAAAAACGCTCTGGCGCAAAGCGGCCCAGCCACAGACCGGTCAGACCGCCCATCGAAATCCCGCAGAACCAGGCCCGGTCGATATTCAGATGATCGAGCAGCGCAATTACATCTTCCCCCAGCTGGGCGAGGGTCACTTTGCCATTTTTCGTCGTTTTACCGTGGCCGTGGGTGTCGTAGCGCAGCACCCGGAAATGGGCGGTTAGCGCCTCAATCTGCGGCTGCCACATCGCCCGGGTGGTGCCCAGCGAGTTGGAGAGAACGATAACCGGCGCACCTTCCGGTCCGTCGAGTTGATAATCAAGATTCATCATGTTGCTCCTGATAACGCGCCAGCACCTGGCGCACAAAGCGTTCGGCGCTGCCGGTCGCCGTTGCCGGGTCCAGCAGCGTGGTTAAACGTTCGCGGGAGAGATACTGGCTGACCTGCGGATCCGCCGCGAGCAGATCGACCAGCGGACAGAGGCGGTCCAGCGCCTGACGGCACAGCGCCTCAATATGATGATGCGCCTCGGCTTTGCCGATGAATTCCGCCAGCGCCAGGGTCACCGCCTCAGCCATAATCAGCCCGTGGGTAATATCGAGGTCGGCGCGCATCTTCTGCGGGAAGACCTGCATGTCGCGCACCAGCGCCTCGCTTTGCGCCAGCGCCCCGCCCACCAGGGTAATCAGCTCCGGCAGGGTCTCCCACTCCGCCTGCCAGCCGCCCAGCGCCCGTTCGTGCTGCTGAATCTGGCAGGCGTAGAGGGTCGCCATCAGCCCCGGCGTGCGCTGGGCGGCGGTCAGGATCGCCGCGCAGGCCACCGGATTGCGCTTATGCGGCATCGTCGACGAGCCGCCGCGCCCTTCCGCTACCGGCTCGCCCACCTCAGCCACTTCGGTCTGCATCAGCAGGGAGAAGTCGTTAGCGAATTTCCCCAGGGTGCCGCAGACCCCGGCGAACCAGGCGCCCGCCTCCAGCAGCCGATCGCGCTGGCTGTGCCACGGGGTGTCCGGCAGCGTCAGACCGAGATTCTGCGCCAGCGCCTGGCCAACCGCCGGCCCTTTCTCTTTTAGCGCGTCCAGGGTCCCCGCGGCGCCGCCGAACTGCAGCACCAGCAGACGCGGACGCATCTCGCGCAGCCGCTGCTGCCAGCGCAGGAGCGCGTCGAGGGTACCCGCCAGCTTCAGACCAAAGGTCACCGGCAGCGCGTGCTGCATCCAGGTTCGGCCCGGCATCACGGTATCGCGATAACGATCCGCCTGCCCGGCGAGGGCCGCCAACAGCCGTTCAAGGAGTCGCTCTGCGGCATCCAGCGCCCCGCGCAGCTGGAGCACCAGACCTGTGTCGATGGCGTCCTGACTGGTGGCGCCCCAGTGAACGTAGCGCGCGGCGTCCGGATCGCGCGCTTTTACCTGGGCGGTCAGCTGTTTCACCAGCGGGATCGCCAGATTTCCCGCCCCCACCGCCGCCTCGCCGAGGGCGGTAAAATCGATCGCCTCGTGGCGGCAGGCGGCGACAATCGGCCCGACCGCCGCCGTCGGCACCATGCCGCAGGCGGCTTGCGTCTGGGCCAGCGCCGCTTCAAAATCCAGCATGCCCTGCACCCGCTGCGCGTCGCTGAACCAGTCGGTCAGCGGACTGCTGCGCAACATCGGGGTCAACAAACTCATTCTGGCTCCTTAAACACGTTCAATAATCAGGGCGATCCCCTGCCCGACGCCGATGCACATGGTGCACAGCGCGTAGCGGCCGCCGGTCCGTTTCAGCTGGTAAGCCGCGGTCATCGCCAGGCGGCCGCCGGAGGCGCCGAGCGGATGCCCCAGGGCAATCGCCCCGCCGTTGGGGTTCACATGGGCGGCATCGTCCGGTAAGCCCAAATCGCGGGTCACCGCCAGCGCCTGGGCGGCGAAGGCTTCATTCAGCTCAATCACGTCCATCTGGGCTAACGTCAGGCCGGTCTGCGCCAGCACCTTCCGCACCGCCGGCGCCGGGCCAAAGCCCATAATGCGCGGCGCCACTCCCGCCGTCGCCACGCCGACCACCCGGGCCAGCGGTTGAAGATCGTTGGCCGCCAGCGCGGTTTCGCTGGCCAGCAGCAGCGCGCAGGCGCCATCGTTAACGCCGGAGGCATTCCCGGCGGTGACGCTGCCGTCGGCGCGCACCACGCCGCGCAGTTTAGCCAGCGCCTCCAGCGAGGTGCTGCGCGGGTGTTCATCGCGGCTAAACCGCAGCGGCTCGCCTTTGCGCTGCGGCACCTGGACGGCGATCAGCTCATCGGCGAAACGTCCTGCCTCCTGGGCCGCGGCGGCGCGCAGTTGACTGCGCAAGGCGAACGCGTCCTGATCGGCGCGGGAAATGGCAAACTCATCGGCGACGTTTTCCGCCGTCTCCGGCATGGAATGGACACCGTACAAGGCTTTCATCTGCGGGTTAATAAAGCGCCAGCCGATGGTGGTATCTTCCATCTGCATGTTGCGGCTAAAGGCGCTCTCCGCTTTACCCATCACAAACGGCGCCCGGGACATGCTCTCCACCCCGCCGGCGATCATCAGCTGCGTTTCACCGCTTTTAATCGCCCGCGCCGCGACGCCGATCGCGTCGAGGCTGGAGCCGCACAGGCGGTTGATGGTGCTACCGGGCACGCTCTCCGGCAGCCCGGCTAGCAGCAGCGCCATGCGCGCCACGTTGCGGTTGTCTTCCCCGGCCTGGTTGGCGCAGCCCAGAATCACATCATCAATGCGCGAGGGATCCAGGCCCGGGTTACGCTCCAGCAGCGCTTTCAGCGGCAGCGCCGCGAGGTCGTCGGCGCGCATCGTCGCCAGAGTACCACCAAAACGGCCAAAGGGTGTACGCACCGCATCACAGATAAATGCCTGATTCATCATAGGTTCCTTACGCGCTTTCCGCCAGTTGTTCAAAGGTCAGCGTCACCGGAGTGATGCGCTGCAGCTCTTCAAAAGAGAGACCGTTAAAGATTTCCCGCACCACCGGGCCGCGGTCGGTAATGTCGATCACCGCCAGGTCGGTATAGAGCCGGCTCACGCAGCCGACGCCGGTCAGCGGGTAGCTGCACTGTTCCACCAGCTTGCACTCGCCGTCGCGGGTCAGATGGTCCATCATCACAAACACCTGGCGAGCGCCGATGGCCAGATCCATCGCCCCGCCGACCGCCGGGATAGCGTCCGGCGCGCCGGTGCTCCAGTTGGCGAGATCGCCGCTGGCGGAGACCTGATAGGCCCCCAACACGCAGATATCGAGATGGCCGCCGCGCATCATGGCAAAGGAGTCGCCATGGTGGAAATAGCAGCCGCCCTGCAGGAGGGTGACGTACTCTTTTCCGGCATTGATCAGCTCCGGATCTTCTTCGCCAGGCAGCGGTTTCGGCCCCATGCCCAGCAGACCGTTCTCGCTATGCAGGAACACCTCTTTGTCGGCAGGCAGGTAATTGGCAATCCGGGTCGGCAGGCCAATGCCGAGGTTAACGTAAGCGCCTTCGGGAATATCGCGGGCCACGCGCTGGGCCATTTCGTCACGGGTCAGTTTTTGCATCTCGGGCTCCTCAGGCACGTTGTGCGGCAGTCAGGTTTTCCAGCGAGAAGAGGCGCTGGACGAAAATGCCGGGGGTGATAATGTGTTCAGGGTCGAGGTCGCCCAGCGACACCAGCTGCGAGACTTCAACGATGGTGGTTTTCGCCGCCGTCGCCATAATCGGGCCAAAGTTGCGTGCCGCCTTGCGATACACCAGGTTGCCCCAACGGTCGCCCTGGTGAGCTTTAATCAGCGCGAAATCGGCTTTGATCGGATACTCCAGCACATAGTGGCGGCCGTCGATTTCCCGTGTCTCCTTCCCTTCCGCCAGCGGCGTGCCGTAGCCGGTGGGGGTAAAGACCGCGCCCAGCCCGGCGCCGGCGGCCTGGATCCGCGCCGCGAGGTTGCCCTGCGGCACCAGCTCCAGCTCCACTTTGCCGCGGCGATAGAGGTCATCAAAAATCTGTGAATCGACCTGGCGCGGGAAGGAGCAGATCATTTTGCGCACCCGGCCAGCCTTCAGCAGCGCCGCGAGCCCCACTTCTCCGTTGCCGGCGTTGTTGTTAATGATGGTCAGGTCGCGGGCGCCCTGGTCAATCAGGGCGTCAATCAGAAAGGTCGGCTGGCCGGCAGGACCAAAGCCACCGATCATAATAGTCGCCCCGTCGTGGATCCCGGCGATGGCCTCGCTCAGCGTCGATACGCTTTTATCAATCATCAGGTCGCTCCATTGGTGTGCGGTAATCGCACTTTTATTCGTTGTTCGCACAAAATGTGACCCGCTTAACGATGTCGGTCAAGGGCGATAATCGAAATATGGTGCGATAATCGAACATCGGTTATCTTTAGCGAAAGAATGTGATCGATGGCAAATATGGGGAACAGAAATGGATAAGCATCCAGACGATTTACTGACCGGCGACGGCGATCCGTTTAAGGGCGATCCTAACTTTATGGCCTCGCTGGCGCGCGGCCTGGAGGTCATTCAGGCATTCACGCCGCAGCGGCCCCTGCTGTCTATCTCACAGATCAGTCAGAAGACCGGTATTCCGCGCGCCGCGGTGCGCCGCTGCCTGTATACCCTGAGCAAGCTGGGGTTCGTCTATGCCGAAGACGGTAAAAACTTTCAGCTACGGCCGCGGATCCTGGCCCTCGGTCACGCCTGGCTGGCCTCGACGCCGCTGGCGCGTTCGGCGCAGCCGGTGCTGCGGCATCTGAGCGAAATGCTCAACGAGTCCTGCTCCATCGCCACCCTCGATGGCGACGATATTCTGTATATCGCCCGCGCCTCCAGCTCGCGGATCATGACCATCGACCTCGATATCGGCAGCCGCCTTCCGGCGTGGGCGACCTCGATGGGCCGGGTGCTGCTCAGCCATCAGCCAGAGGAGAAGCTCAACGATATGCTGGCCAGGGTAACCATGATCCGCTATACCCCGCAGACGGTGGACTCGGTGGCGAAGCTGCGCGCCGAGCTGAAACGGGTGCATCAACAGGGGTATGCCCTCAACGATCAGGAGCTGGAGATGGGCCTGCGCTCCCTCGCGGTACCGCTGTTTAACGCCCAGGGTCAGGTGCAGGCGGCGCTGAACGTCGGGGTGCATGCGGGCCAGATGTCGGCCCGCGAAATGATCGACCGCGTGCTGCCGGAGCTGCAAAAAGCCGCCCGCGAGCTGACGCTGCTGATGCGCTAACGGCTGCGCTTGGCGTGCTGCTCCCAGGTCTCCTGCTTCGCTTCGGCCGATTTACGCAGCGCGACATAGCAGGCGCCGCTGCCGCCGTGGTGCGGAAGCGCGGCGCAGAAGGCCTGCACCTCCGGCAACTCTTCCAGCCAGCGCGCCAGATAGCTGCGGATGATATTGGCGTGGGACTGATCGTCGCGGCCTTTGCCGTGAACGATCAGCACATTGCGTAACCCCTCTTTCTGCGCCTGCACCATAAAGGCGAAGAGCATCTGCCGGCACTGCTCCACCGGCTGGCGCAGCAGGGAGAGGCTCGCCTGCTGGCCGTATTTCCCCCGCCGCAGCTTATCCAGCACGCCGCTCTGCAGCCCTTCGCGCTTAAACTCCAGCGGCGTGGCGAGCGGTACGATATCGAGATAGCCGGTAGTGAGAAAATTATCCAGTTGCAGGGTGTCGACGCGCTGCGGGGCGCGACTGTTGCGCCCGGGATGCCAGTGCACGTCATTGTTACGTTTCAGGGGCTGGACATCTTCCATGGCGTCAAGAAACAGGGATTTGTCATCAAGGTTCATGGGCTCTCCTCCAGCGGCTGTCGCCAGCTACTATAGCCGCCTCGCGCTCCCCCCTCAATGCGTTTAGCCCCGTCTGCTGGCAAAGTGAGCGCGACGGGCGGTTAAGGAAACCATTGTCGACTCTGGCGGCGAAACAGGGTGATTAATGACGCCGTTAGCGGCGTCTGTCGGGTGTCGCGCCGCTGGATCAGAAAATAGGCCGCCGTCGGCAACGCTTCGCGGACGGGGATCATCATCAGCTTGTCCGCCATCAGCGGATCGTTGCCGAGCTCCACCGGCAGGATACTGAGAAAATCGCTTTTCACCACCAGGCTGATGCACGACGAGAAGGTCTCGCACACAATATTCACCTTTGGCGCCAGCCCGGCCTGATTAAACCTGTCCTGCAGCTGTTTAAAGTAGCTGCCGCGCGGCGTCGGCATGGTCCAGTGGTGATCCATCAGCTCCACCAGCGAGGTGGCCTGCGCCGCCGGATGCCCCACGCGAGCGAACACCGCGAACGGTTTCTCAAACAGTTTTTCAAAGCTGAACTCATGGTCGTATGGCCCGGGATAGTAGGTATTGATGGTGAAATCCAGCTCTCCCTGGCGCAGCTCATTGATCATCGCCAGCAGCTGGCCCTCCATGATCCGCACCTTCACCTGAGGATGCTGCTGATGAAAGCGGCAGATCACCGACGGCATCAGCGACCGGGCGACGCTGGCGCCAAGGCCAATATTGATCTGCCCGGCCTGCTCTCCCTGACGCTGCAGCAGTTCATCCTGCGCCGCCCGCAGCTCCTCAAGGATCAGGCTCGCATGTTGATAAAAACTTTCGCCATTGTCAGTCAGCGCCACCCCCTGGCGGCGGCGGACGAACAACTGAGCGGAAAGCCCCTCCTCGAGCTCTTTAATCGCTTTGGTCAGGGCCGGCTGCGAGATCGCCAGCGAGCGGCTGGCGCCGCGAATACTCCCTTCCCGGGCCACCTCGACGAAGGCGCGAATTTGATGAAATTTGATCTGAAAGGCCATGCTTTTGGTGATAACCGTTGTTTATCAGACGCAAGAAAATGACATCTACTGTAATCCATCAGGCTGTGGCAGGTTAAGAGCGTTAAGGCCTGTAGCGTGTCAGTGATAAATAAAAGCTATCACATCGTGAACGCCATCACATTTTTTACTTATGACAGGATAAGCTATGCCGCAACTTGATGAATACCTGCGCCAGCTGGCGCCAGCCATGACCCAATGGCGCCGCGATTTTCACCTGCACGCTGAATCCGGCTGGCTGGAGTTTCGCACCGCCAGTAAGGTGGCGGAGATCCTCGACGGGCTCGGCTACCAGCTGGCGCTGGGGCGCGACGTCATCGATGCCGACAGCCGGATGGGGCTGCCGGATGAGGAGACCCTGGCCCAGGCTTTCGAGCGCGCCCGCGAGCAAGGGGCGCCGGAACGCTGGTTGCCGGCGTTTGAAGGCGGGTTCGCCGGCGTGGTGGCGACGCTCGACACCGGACGTCCCGGCCCAACACTGGCCTTTCGCGTCGACATGGACGCCCTCGACCTCAATGAGCAGCACGATGACAGCCATCGCCCCCATCGCGACCATTTCGCCTCCTGCAACGCCGGCATGATGCACGCCTGCGGCCACGATGGGCATACTGCCATCGGGCTGGGGCTGGCGCATGTGCTCAAGCAGTATGTCGCCCAGCTCAATGGCGTCATTAAACTGATTTTCCAGCCTGCTGAAGAGGGTACCCGCGGCGCCCGCGCGATGGTGGCCGCCGGCGTGGTGGACGAGGTGGACTATTTTACCGCCATCCATATCGGTACCGGCGTCCCGGTCGGCACCGTGGTGTGCGGTGGCGACAACTTTATGGCCACCACCAAATTCGATGTGCAGTTCAGCGGCGTGGCCGCTCATGCCGGCGGCAAGCCTGAAGATGGGCGCAACGCGCTGCTCGCCGCCGCCCAGGCCGCCCTTGCCCTGCACGCCATCCCACCGCACAGCGCCGGCGCTTCGCGGGTCAACGTCGGGGTGATGCAGGCCGGCACCGGACGCAACGTGGTGCCCTCTTCGGCCCTGTTAAAAGTGGAAACCCGCGGCGAAAGCGAAGCCATCAACCAGTATGTTTTTGACCGGGCGCAGCACGTCATCGCTGGGGCCGCGGCGATGTATCAAGCCGGGTACGAGTTACGCATGGTGGGGGCCGCCACCGCCAGCGCCCCGTCGCCGGCGTGGGTGGCGTACCTGCGCGAACAGGCCGCGCGGGTGCCCGGCGTGCAGCAGGCGGTGGATCGCATCGCCGCCCCGGCGGGATCGGAAGACGCCACCCTGATGATGGCCCGGGTCCAGGCGCGCGGCGGCCTTGCGTCATACATGATATTCGGCACCGAACTGAGCGCCGGTCATCACAACGAGAAGTTTGACTTCGACGAGAGCGTAATGACGGTCGCGGTCGACACCCTGGCGCGCGTCGCGCTTAACTTTCCCTGGCAGCGGGGGGTGTGATGGACCCGATTTTTCAGTTTGTAGAAGAGGTGATTGAGGCAAGCCGCGAGACCTATTGCGCCATCGCCGATGATATCTGGGACCACCCGGAGACGCGCTTTGAGGAATTCTGGTCCGCCCGGCGGCTGGCGGACGCCCTGGAAGCGGAAGGTTTCCAGCTGACCCGTGATGCTGGCGGGATCCCCAATGCTTTTATCGCCAGCGTCGGCGAGGGCCAACCGGTTATTGCCCTGCTGGGCGAGTTTGACGCCCTGGCGGGTCTCAGCCAGCAGGCCCATTGCGCGGAGCCGACATCGTCAACGCCGGGGGGCAACGGTCACGGCTGCGGGCACAATCTGCTCGGGACAGCGGCTTTCGCCGCGGCGGTTGCCGCCAAAAAATGGCTGCAGCAGCACGGCGGCGCGGGCACCCTGCGCTTCTACGGTTGCCCGGGGGAAGAAGGCGGCTCGGGCAAAACGTTCATGGTGCGCGAAGGGCTGTTTGATGACGTCGATGCGGCCCTCACCTGGCATCCGGAGGCCTGGGCCGGGATGTTCAGCACCCGCACCCTCGCCAACATTCAGGCGGCGTGGCGCTTTACCGGCACCGCCGCCCACGCCGCCAATTCGCCGCACCTGGGGCGAAGCGCCCTGGACGCAGTCACCCTGATGACCACCGGCAGCAACTTCCTGAATGAACATATTATCGAGAAGGCGCGGGTTCATTACGCCATTACCGATACCGGCGGCGTCTCGCCCAACGTCGTCCAGGCCCAGGCGGAAGTGCTGTATCTCATCCGCGCCCCGGAGATGGCAGATGTAGAACAGATCTTCGCCCGCATTGAGAAGATTGCCCAGGGGGCCGCGCTGATGACCGAGACCCACGTCAGCTGCCGCTTTGAAAAAGCCTGTTCCAGCTATCTGCCCAACCGCACGCTCGAAGCGGCGATGTATCAGGCGGTAGCGCATTACGGCACGCCGGCATGGAGCGACGACGATCGCGCCTTTGCCGCGGCGATCCGCGCCACGCTCAGCGCCAACGATATCAACAACAGCCTGAACAATATCGCCGGCACCGGCGGCGAGGCGGGGAAAACCTTCGCTCGTCGCCACCGCGATACGCTGCTGATTGATGAGGTGGCGCCGTGGGCGGCCACGGATACAATTCTCGCCGGCTCCACCGACGTCGGGGACGTCAGCTGGAAAGCGCCGGTGGCCCAATGCTTCAGCCCCTGCTTCGCGGTGGGTACCCCGCTGCACAGCTGGCAGCTGGTGAGCCAGGGACGCACCGCCATCGCCCATAAAGGGATGCTGCTGGCGGGGAAAGTCCTCGCGGCGACGGCGATCCGTTTATTCAGCGACCGCGCGCTGCTGGAGGCCAGCCAGCGAGAGCTCAGGCAGGCGCTGGCCGAACATCCTTACCGCTGCCCGATTCCGGCGGAGGTGAGACCGTCGGTTTTACGATAACCATAAGACCAGACCGCTCCTGACAGACGCTGACCGGCATAGCGGCACGCACCGACCATAATAACCGCCGGCAGTACGGGAGCAGGCCTGCCCAACACAACAACGACAACAGAGGAACGCCCATGAGTATGTCATCCATACCGTCGCCTTCCCCCGCCGGAAAGCGCTATGGCTGGGTAGAGAAGATCGGTAATAAGGTCCCGCACCCGTTTTTGCTGTTTATCTATCTTATCGTGGCGCTGATCGCCGCCACGGCGATACTCTCCGCCTTCAACGTCGGGGTGCAAAACCCTGCGGACGGGTCGCGGGTGGTGGTCAAAAACCTGCTCAGCGTGGAAGGGCTGCACTGGTTTTTACCGAACGTGATTAAAAACTTCAGCGGTTTCGCGCCGCTGGGGGCGATCCTCGCCCTGGTGTTGGGCGCCGGCTTTGCCGAGCGGGTGGGCCTGTTGCCCGCGCTGATGGTCAAGATGGCCTCCCACGTTAGCGCCCGTTATGCCAGCTATATGGTGCTATTCATCGCCTTTTTCAGCCATATCTCTTCCGACGCCGCGCTGGTGATCATGCCGCCGCTGGGGGCGCTGATGTTTCTCGCTGTCGGTCGGCATCCGGTCGCCGGCCTGCTGGCGGCGATAGCCGGCGTGGGCTGCGGCTTTACCGCCAATTTACTGATCGTCACCACCGACGTGCTGCTCTCCGGGATCAGCACCGAGGCGGCCAAATCCATCGATGCCTCTCTGCACGTCAGCGTGATCGACAACTGGTACTTTATGGCGACCTCGGTGATCCTCCTGACCCTCGTCGGCGGTTTAATCACTGACAAGCTGGTGGAGCCGAGGCTCGGACAGTGGCAAGGCAGCCGCGACGAAAAGCTGCAAACCTTGACCACCGAGGAGCGTTTCGGCCTGCGCATCGCCGGGGTAGCAACGCTGGCGTTCGTGGCGGTCATCGCCCTGATGGTGGTTCCTGAAAACGGCATTCTTCGCGATCCGGTTCAGCACACGGTGATGCCCTCGCCGTTTATCAAAGGCATCGTGCCGCTGATCATCTTTTTCTTCTTTGTCGTGTCGCTGGCTTACGGTATCGCCACTGGCAAAATTCGCCGTCAGGCCGATCTGCCGCAGTTGATGATTGAGCCGATGAAAGAGATGGCCGGATTTATCGTGATGGTCTTCCCGCTGGCGCAGTTCGTGGCGATGTTCAACTGGAGCAATATGGGCAAGTTTATGGCCGTTGGCCTGACGGACCTGCTGGAGAGCGCCGGCATGAACGGCGTCCCGGCGTTTGTCGGTCTGGCGCTGCTGTCGGCTTTTCTGTGCATGTTTATCGCCAGCGGCTCGGCCATCTGGTCGATTCTGGCGCCGATCTTCGTGCCGATGTTTATGCTGCTGGGCTTCCACCCGGCGTTTGCGCAGATCCTGTTTCGCATCGCCGATTCATCGGTGCTGCCGCTGGCGCCGGTTTCACCGTTTGTACCGCTGTTTCTCGGTTTTTTACAGCGCTACCGACCCGACGCCCGCCTCGGGACTTACTACTCGCTGGTGCTCCCTTACCCGCTGATTTTTCTCGCCGTCTGGCTGCTGTTGCTGGTGGGCTGGTATCTGGCAGGACTGCCCATCGGCCCTGGCATTTATCCGCGGCTCCCTTAAGCCGCTGAAGCGCCAGGGACGGCTGCTTACTCTTAACGCGGCACCTTCATTTTGACCTTACGGGGGACATCTGCGGCTCCGGCGAAGATGCCGAAAAGCGCGCGATACCCGCGTTCGAGCAACAGCGTGAGGCCGTGGATAACCAGGCCGCTGAAGATCAATACGATTACACCAGTCAGTATATATTGCATAGCCCCACCTCTGAGTTATTAACCGCGCCGCGACGACGCGGTGGCACCTTCCCGGGCGCGCAAAGCGGCGCGGAGGACCGGCGTCGTCAGCTTAAAAGTAGCAAAAACCATGCCCGATAACCCGCCAGGATCGATCCAAAAATAAATCAACGTACAGGCCGCAGGAAGCCGGCCGGGGATACGGGTTTATCTTTTGGGAGTATAGTTGACCGCCGCCGGCGCGTGGTATCGTGTGGCCCTCGTGTACGATGGTGGATGACTGAAACGATGTTGACCTTGCTGCAGGATAAAATGGATACCCCGCTGGGGGCGCTGTGGGTACTCTGCGACGAACAGTTTAATTTACGCGCCGTCGAGTGGGACGAGCACCGCGATCGGATGGAAACCCTGCTCGACGTACACTATCGCCGGGAAGGCTATCAGCGCGTCGACTGCCGCAATCCGGGCGGTCTCAGCAGTAAGCTGAACGACTATTTTGCCGGCGACCTGGCCGTTATCGAGACCCTGCCTACCGCCACCGCCGGCACCCCTTTCCAGCGCCAGGTCTGGCAGGCGTTGCGCGATATCCCCTGCGGCCAGGTGATGCACTACGGTCAGCTGGCCGAAGCGCTCGGTCGTCCCGGCGCGGCACGCGCGGTGGGGGCCGCCAATGGCGCCAACCCGGTGAGTATTGTGGTGCCTTGCCATCGGGTCATCGGGCGTAACGGTACGATGACCGGCTATGCCGGCGGCGTGCAGCGTAAAGAGTGGCTTCTGCGCCACGAGGGCTATCTGTTGCTTTGACTGAAAATGCCTTTTCTGGAATTTTCAGGTAATTTTACAATCAAATGTGGCTGAATAATCTATTTTTAATCAAGCAGATATCAGCCTGTTTTGATTTCCCCTGCTGATATTACGTGTTTCAGAGCCTGAAGACTTACCTGCTCATCAAAAAGATGTTAAAATTGACCAATATCAATTAAGGCCTGAGCAGACATATGATCCCTGAGAAGCGAATTATTCGACGCATTCAGTCTGGCGGTTGTGCTATCCATTGTCAGGATTGCAGTATCAGCCAGCTCTGCATCCCCTTTACTCTGAACGAGCACGAGCTTGATCAGCTGGATAATATTATCGAGCGGAAAAAGCCCATCCAGAAAGGTCAAACCTTGTTCAAAGCCGGTGATGAGCTGAAATCGTTGTATGCCATTCGCTCCGGGACCATCAAAAGCTACACCATCACCGAGCAAGGCGATGAGCAGATTACCGGCTTCCACCTGGCGGGCGATCTGGTGGGCTTTGACGCCATCGGCACCGGCCTGCACCCGAGCTTCGCCCAGGCGCTGGAAACCTCGATGGTATGCGAGATCCCCTTTGAAACCCTCGACGATCTTTCCGGAAAAATGCCGAATCTGCGTCAGCAGATGATGCGCCTGATGAGCGGTGAGATCAAAGGCGACCAGGATATGATCCTGCTGCTTTCCAAAAAGAACGCCGAAGAGCGCCTGGCCGCGTTTATCTATAACCTGTCCCGCCGTTTCGCGCAGCGCGGTTTCTCTCCCCGTGAGTTCCGTCTGACTATGACCCGCGGCGACATTGGCAACTATCTCGGCCTCACCGTCGAAACCATCAGCCGTCTGCTGGGGCGTTTCCAGAAGAGCGGCATGCTGGCGGTGAAAGGCAAATACATCACCATTGAAAACGGCGACCTGCTGGCCCAGTTGGCCGGTCAGGCGCGTAACGTCGCTTAATCTCCGCGCAACACCTGGTCAGGATCGGCAATTTTTTCAGATTTGTTGATCTGACCAGGCTCCTCCCCTGTTTCAATTCATCCATATAGGTTATCTTTTTAATAACTGACGGTAGCTGCAGTTGTAAGGAGACCCTGTATGGCGAAGTATCAGAGCATGCTGGTAGTAATCGATCCTAACCAGGACGACCAGCCGGCGCTAAGGCGAGCGGTGTACCTGCACCAACGGATTGGTGGACGCATCAAAGCCTTTTTGCCGATCTATGATTTTTCTTATGAAATGACCACCCTGTTGTCGCCGGATGAACGGACGGCGATGCGTCAGGGCGTCATTGCCCAACGAACGGCCTGGATCCGCGAGCAGGCGAAATTCTATCTTGAATCCGGTGTGCCGATTGACGTGAAGGTGGTGTGGCACAACCGCCCCTTCGAAGCCATTATTCAGGAAGTGATCAGTGAGAAACACGACCTGCTGCTGAAGATGGCCCACCAACACGACAAGCTGGAAGCGGTGATCTTCACCCCGACCGACTGGCATCTGCTGCGTAAGTGCCCTTGCCCGGTCTGGATGGTGAAAGACCAGCCATGGCCAGAAGGCGGTAAAGCGCTGGTCGCCGTCAATCTGGCCAGTGAAGAAAATTATCACAACACCCTCAACGAGAAGCTGGTGCGCGAGACCCTGTCGCTGGCGGAAGAAGTCAACCACACTGAAGTGCACCTTATCGGCGCCTATCCGGTCACCCCGATCAATATCGCGATTGAGCTGCCGGATTTCGATCCCAGCGTCTACAACGACGCCATCCGCGGCCAGCATCTGCTGGCGATGAAAGCCCTGCGGCAGAAGTTTGGCATTGACGAGAAATTCACCCACGTGGAAAAAGGGTTGCCTGAGGAGGTGATCCCGGATCTCGCCGAGCATCTGCAGGCGGGGATCGTGGTGCTGGGTACGGTCGGACGAACCGGCCTCTCCGCGGCGTTCCTTGGCAATACCGCGGAGCAGGTTGTCGACCACCTGCGCTGCGATCTGCTGGTGCTTAAACCAGAGGCCTATCAGACGCCGGTGGAACTGGACGACGACGACGACGATTAATCTTCCCTCCCGGAACGTTCATCATCCCCCGTCTCGCGGGGGATTTTTTTGCCCGCTTTCCCTCAGGCACAAAAAAGGGCCGCTTGCGGCCCCGTCATGGCATGGCGACCCTGAACGACTCAGTGGATACCCAGACGCCAGGCCAGATCGATCTCTTCTTTCAGCTCCAGCGAGGAGAGCGCCATCAGGTCAGCAAACTCCAGTTCCAGCAGTTTAAGTTTTTTCAGATACTGCGCTGGAGTCATGACGGTGGTGTCGCGGCGTAAGAATTCGATGGCCATCTGCGTTGGGGTTAACTCGGTATCCATAATATCCTCTGTCTGATGTAAGAACCGGAACATTATATCACCTTTTACCGCTTATTTTATGAACAATCCCTGGCATCCTTGTGCATATAAAAAAGCCGTCTCACAGGAGACGGCTTATAAACAAACGTTGTAAAACAATAATGTTACATTACAGCGCTTTCAGGATCGCATCGACGCTGGCTTTGGCATCACCGAACAGCATATGGGTGTTCTCTTTAAAGAACAGCGGGTTCTGTACGCCGGCGTAACCGGTGTTCATCGAACGCTTAAAGACCACCACGTTCTGCGCTTTCCACACCTCAAGCACCGGCATGCCGGCGATCGGGCTCTTCGGATCGTCCTGCGCCGCCGGGTTGACGGTATCGTTAGCGCCGATGACCAGCACGGTGTCGGTATCGCTGAAATCATCGTTGATCTCATCCATCTCCAGCACGATGTCGTAAGGCACTTTAGCCTCCGCCAGCAGGACGTTCATATGTCCCGGTAGACGGCCGGCGACCGGGTGAATGCCAAAGCGCACCTTAATGCCGCGCGCCCGCAGCTTCTCGGTAATTTCTGCCACCGGATACTGCGCCTGGGCCACCGCCATACCATAGCCCGGGGTGATGATGACCGAGTGCGAATTTTTCAGCATCTCCGCCGTCTCTTCGGCGCTAATTTCACGGTGCTCGCCCACTTCTTCATCGCCGCCGCTGGAGGAACCATCGGTGCCGAAGCCGCCGGCGATCACGCTGATAAAGGAGCGGTTCATCGCCTTACACATAATGTAAGAGAGGATGGCGCCGGAAGAGCCCACCAGCGCGCCGGTGACGATCAGCAGGTCATTGCTCAGCATAAAGCCCGCCGCCGCCGCCGCCCAGCCCGAGTAGGAGTTGAGCATCGAGACCACCACCGGCATGTCCGCGCCGCCGATGGAGGCCACCAGGTGCCAGCCGAAGGCCAGCGCGATCGCGGTCATCACCAGCAGGCACAGGACCTGGGTGCCGGTGCTATCGGAGCGCACAAAAATCACCATCAGGATGAAGGAAACCACCAGCGCCGCCAGGTTAAGCTTATGGCGATTAGGCAGCATCAGCGGTTTGGAGGAGATCTTGCCGCGCAGTTTACCAAACGCCACTACCGAACCGGTGAAGGTCACCGCGCCGATGAAGATGCCGAGGAACACTTCGGTCAAATGGATATTGACCAGAATCTGCTCCATGCCGGTTTCATGCTGCAGGTAGCTGTTAAACCCTACCAGCACCGCCGCCAGGCCAACGAAGCTGTGCAGGATGGCCACCAGCTCCGGCATCTCGGTCATTTCGACCTTCTTCGCCAGACGAATACCGATTGCCCCACCGATCACCATCGCGAGGATAATCCAGCCGACGTTGCCGGCGTCCGGACCCAGAATAGTGGCGATCAGGGCGATGGCCATCCCGGCGATGCCGAAATAGTTGCCCTGCTGCGAGGTTTCGTGTTTCGACAGACCCGCCAGGCTGAAAATAAACAGGATTGCAGCAACAATGTATGCAGCTGTAACTAATCCACCAGACATGTGCTACCCCTTATCCTTTGCGAAACATTTTCAGCATGCGCTGAGTCACGGTAAAACCACCGAAAATATTAATGCTGGCGATCAGTACCGCGATAAAGCTCAGGAAGCTGACCCAGCCGCCGTGGCCTATCTGCAGCAACGCGCCAACTACGATAATGCCCGAAATGGCGTTCGTCACCGACATCAGCGGCGTATGCAGCGCATGGGAGACATTCCATACCACGTAGTAACCCACCACGCAGGCCAGCGCGAAGACGGTGAAATGGCCGAGGAACTCTTTAGGCGCCACGTTGGCCAGCCAGCCGAAGAGAATAATCGCCAGCGCTATCAGCGCATATTTGCGCCACGGCGACGCCGGTTTCACCTCTTCTTTCGGCGCTTCCACTTTTCTCGCTGCGGCCTGCGGCTGAGCGGAGACCTGAATCGGCGGCGCCGGCCAGGTGATTTCGCCTTCACGCACCACGGTCACACCGCGCACCACCACGTCATCGAAATCGATGACGATATTGCCGTCTTTCTCTTTGCACAGCAGCTTCAGCAGGTTCACCAGGTTGGTGCCGTAGAGCTGGGAGGACTGGGTCGGCAGACGGCCTGGCAGGTCGGTATAACCGATAATTTTCACGCCGTTGGCGGTGGTCACCACTTCGCCCGGCACGGTGTACTCGCAGTTGCCGCCGTTTTGCGAGGCGAGATCGACCACCACGCTGCCCGACTTCATGGCGTCAACCATTTCCCGGGTGATCAGCTTCGGCGCCGGCTTGCCCGGAATTAACGCCGTGGTGACGATAATATCGACCTCTTTTGCCTGGGCGGCGAACAGCGCCATTTCGGCCTGAATAAAGGCCTCGGACATCACCTTGGCATAGCCGTCGCCGCTGCCCGCTTCCTCTTTAAAATCCAGTTCGAGGAATTCGGCGCCCATACTCTGCACCTGCTCCTTCACTTCCGGACGGGTATCGAAGGCGCGAACAATCGCCCCCAGGCTGTTGGCGGCGCCAATCGCCGCCAGACCGGCCACCCCGGCACCGATAACCATCACCTTGGCGGGCGGAACTTTGCCTGCCGCGGTAATCTGCCCGGTAAAGAAACGGCCGAATTCATGGGCCGCTTCAACGATAGCGCGGTACCCGGCGATATTGGCCATTGAGCTGAGCGCATCCAGCGACTGGGCGCGGGAGATACGCGGCACCGAATCCATCGCCATCACGTTGATATTGCGGGCCGCCAGTTTTTCCATCAGCTGCGGATTTTGCGCCGGCCAGATAAAACTAATCAGCGTGGTTCCTGGATTCAACAGGGCAATTTCATCGTCATTCGGGGCATTGACCTTGAGGATGACATCAGACTGCCACACCTCGTCGCCGGTCACGATCTCAGCCCCCGCCTGGGCGAAGGCCTCATCGTCAAAGCTGGCCAGCTTCCCGGCGCCGCTTTCTACCGCGACGCTAAAGCCGAGTTTGAGCAACTGCTCAACGGTCTTCGGCGTGGCGGCGACCCGGGTCTCCAGGGCTAGCCTTTCTTGTGGTACACCAATACGCATAGTTTTCCCTTCCATCGGTTTTTGATGATGGTTTACTTTTCTGACCAACAACGACAGGACGGCAAAATCGTCCTCGCCGTCTTTCGCTGTCTGCAAAATGAAACAGTAACAAACTTTTTATAACCTACTGAAAATAGCGATTGTGATCTACAGCGATAAAACAGAAATTTTGATTTTATTGCTTATTGTCAGCACAGATGGTTCCGGGCAGCAATATTTACCTGTATTTGCCTTTCAGGCCTGATAATCCGCTTATCCAGTGGTATAAAACGCCATTTATCGCCATTGAGATCATTGTATTAACATTACATTAACTAATAAAAGTGGTATCGATTATCGTTTTTGCTGGTCAAGCGGCTGTTTTTTCAACATATCGAAAAATGTTATCTTTCCGTGGTATACGATTCGGGCGGCAAGCAAAAAATGACGCAGACAGTCACAGCGATTAAATGCAATAATCAAACGTTTTCAGTCAACAACAACACCAGTATATGGTTTGCGCAAGGCAAAGGATTATTTTTATGAAGCTTAAAAACACCCTCCTGGCGTCTGCTCTCCTGACAACCGCCACGTTGTCTGCCCACGCAGCGACCGAGTTGACCCCGGAGCAGGCGGCTGCGCTGAAGCCCTACGATCGCGTTGTCGTCACCGGCCGGTTTAATGCCATTGGCGACGCGGTGCAAGCGGTATCACGCAAAGCTGACAAAGACGGCGCGGCCTCATTCTATGTTGTCGACACGTCGGATTACGGCAATGGCGGCAACTGGCGCGTCACGGCTGACCTCTATAAAGACGACGCGCCGAAAGCGGATGCGCCGAAAAATCGCATCATCAATGGCGTGATGGAGCTGCCGAAAGATCAGGCCGTTGAGCTGATGCCTTACGACACCGTCACCGTCCAGGGCTTCTATCGCAGTCAGCCGGAAGTGAACGACGCCATCACCAAAGCGGCGAAAGCGAAAGGCGCCTATGCGTTCTTCATCGTCCGCCAGGTGGACGCCAACCAGGGCGGCAACCAGCGCATTACCGCCTATATCTACAAAAAAGATGCGGAGAAACGCGTTCTGCAGAGCCCGGACGCTATCCCGGCTGATTCTGAAGCCGGCCGCGCGGCGCTTGCCAAAGGCGGCGAAGCGGCGAAAAACGTCGAAATCCCGGGCGTCGCCACCACCGCGGCGGTTGGCTCCGGCACCGGTGTAGGTCGTTTCTTCGAGACCCAGTCGTCGAAAGGCGGACGTTACACTGTCACGCTGCCGGACGGCACCAAAGTTGAAGAAGTGAACAAAGTGACCGCGGCGCAAATGGTGCCGTTCGATAACATCAAGTTCACCGGCAACTATGGCAACATGACGGAAATCTCTTATCAGACGGCGAAACGCGCGGCGAAGAAAGGGGCGAAGTACTACCACATTACCCGCCAGTGGCAGGAACGCGGCGGCAACATCACCATCAGCGCCGATTTGTACAAATAATCGCTGCTGACTGGCTAAAAAGGCGGCGCATCGCCGCCTTTTCATTTTTTTTCATCCCCCGCCATTGCATGGCCCCCGGACACTCCGTAAAATCCCGCGCCTTAGCGCAATCCTCCATTTTTATGCGATTTCGCAAAATAAATATTCTGGAACAGCCATTTTCACCTCGGGAATGCAATGGAAAAGAAACTGGGCCTGAGCGCCCTGACCGCCCTGGTCCTTAGCTCAATGCTCGGCGCTGGCGTATTCAGTTTGCCGCAAAATATGGCGGCCGTGGCCAGCCCTTCCGCTCTGCTCATCGGCTGGGCGATCACCGGCGTCGGGATCCTGTTCCTCGCCTTCGCGATGCTGCTGTTGACCCGTATTCGCCCCGACCTCGACGGCGGGATCTTCACCTACGCCCGTGAAGGGTTCGGCGAGCTGATCGGCTTCTGTTCCGCATGGGGCTACTGGCTGTGCGCGGTGATTGCCAATGTCTCTTATCTGGTGATCGTCTTTTCTGCGCTCAGTTTCTTCACCGATACCCCTGAGCTGCGCCTGTTTGGCGATGGCAACACCTGGCAGTCGATCGTCGGCGCTTCAGTTCTGCTGTGGGTAGTCCACTTTCTGGTCCTGCGTGGGGTGCAGACGGCGGCGGGGATTAACCTGGTCGCGACCCTCGCCAAGCTGTTGCCGCTGGGGGCGTTTGTCGCCCTCGCCGCCCTGGCCTTTCAGCTGGATACGTTCCGCCTCGATTTCAGCGGCGTGGCGCTGGGCGTACCGGTGTGGGAGCAGGTTAAAAACACGATGCTGATCACTCTGTGGGTGTTCATCGGCGTCGAAGGCGCGGTGGTGGTCTCCGCCCGCGCGCGTCACAAGCGCGACGTTGGGCGCGCGACGCTGCTCGCGGTGCTTTCGGCCCTCGCGGTGTATCTGCTGGTCACCCTGCTGTCGCTGGGTGTGGTGCCGCGTAGCGAACTGGCCGAAATGCGCAACCCGTCGATGGCGGGACTGATGGTCAGACTGATGGGCTCGTGGGGTGAAATTGTGATTGCCGCCGGGCTTATCGTGTCGGTGTGCGGCGCCTATCTCAGCTGGACCATCATGGCCGCCGAAGTGCCTTACCTCGCGGCCACCCACAAAGCCTTCCCGCGCCTGTTCGCCCGTCAGAACCGCAACAACGCCCCCTCCGCCTCGCTGTGGCTGACCAATATCAGCGTTCAGGCGTCGCTGGTTTTGATCTGGCTGACCGGTTCGGACTACGGCACCCTGCTGACTATTGCGTCAGAGATGATCCTCGTGCCCTATCTGCTGGTCGGCGCCTTTTTGCTGAAAATCGCCACCCGTCCGCTGCATCAAGCGGTGGGTATCGGCGCCTGCATTTATGGCTTATGGTTATTATACGCGTCGGGACCTGCGCATTTGCTGTTGTCGGTGGTACTTTACGCTCCGGGTCTTCTGGTCTTTTTGTACGCGCGGCGTACGCACCAGCACGATCGTTCGCTCAAACGCCGCGAATTGGCGCTAATTGGTTTATTGCTGGTTGCCGCTGTGCCGGCAACGTGGATGCTGGTGGGGTAAGCGGTCGCCCTGCCGCCTAAATCAAAGGAGATACCCATGGCTGAAATACAGCCCCGCCCGGTTCTGATCACAGGAGGAGGCCGCCGCATCGGCCTCGCGCTGGCGCACCATTTTCTGCAGCAACACCAGCCGGTCATCGTCAGCTATCGCACGCCCTATCCGGCGATCGATGACCTACGCCAGGCAGGCGCTCTCTGTCTGCAGGCCGACTTCAGCAGCGATGACGGCATTCTGACCTTTGCCGAAGCGGTTAAATCGCATACCAGCGGCCTGCGGGCCATCATCCACAACGCCAGCGACTGGATGGCGGAGAAGCCGGGAGTACCGCTCAGCACGGTGATCAACCGCATGATGCAGATCCACGTCCATGCCCCCTATCTGCTCAACCACGCGCTGGAAGAACTCCTGCGCGGTCACGGCCATGCCGCCAGCGACATTATCCATATCACCGATTACGTGGTGGAGCGCGGGAGCGATAAACATATCGCCTACGCCGCCAGCAAGGCCGCGCTGGACAACATGACCCGCTCCTTCGCCCGCAAGCTGGCGCCGGAGATCAAAGTCAACGCTATAGCCCCGTCGCTGATCATGTTCAATGAAGGTGACGACGAGGCGTATCGTCAGCAGGCGCTGGATAAATCGCTGATGAAAATCGCCCCGGGCGAGAAAGAGATCAGCGACCTTATCGACTATCTGTTTACCAGCCGCTACGTGACCGGCCGGTCATACGCCGTCGACGGCGGTCGCCCTCTGCGTTAGTGGAAGCGGCTCCAGCCAACAATCAACAGCCAGGCGCACAGCCCCCAGCACCCCACTGCGCCTGCCAGCGCTAACGGCAGGCGCATGATCCCGGTGAAGTACCACAGCGACAGCAGATAGATAAAATAGGGAACGATCGACCACATGCCGAACACGATAGTGGCGCGCAGGGCTTCAATACCACGCTCGCTGGCAACAATATAGTGAGCGATGAGCGCAAAGGTGGGAAACAGCGGAATAAGCCCGGCGATGGCGTAGTTTTTGGTTTTCGCCAGCACGCCAATCAGCACCACCACCAGCGCGCCCAGCAGCCCTTTGATTAACAGCCCCATGTCCTTATGCCTTAACAATGAATCAACAAGTTAGCGCAGCATAGCGGAATTAGCGCTGTTTATAAAACAGGAATGGCGGGTAAAATAGCCGCGGTGTATGTTACTTCTTTTACTGATGTGCAATAGACATGAATAAAATCGTTTTTGTTGAGGATGATCCTGAGGTAGGAGCGCTGATCGCCGCCTATCTCGGCAAGCATGATATGGAGGTGGTGGTCGAGCCTCGCGGCGACCGCGCAGAGGAAGTGATCGCGCGGGAGAAACCGGACCTCGTGCTGCTGGACATTATGCTGCCCGGCAAGGACGGAATGACCCTCTGTCGCGATCTGCGTGGGCAATGGCAAGGGCCGATTGTTCTGCTGACCTCGCTCGACAGCGATATGAACCATATCCTCTCCCTGGAGATGGGCGCCAGCGATTATATCCTGAAGACCACACCGCCGGCGGTGCTGCTGGCGCGACTGCGTCTGCATTTGCGCCAGCATATCGCCCCGGCGGGTACAGGCGCGCCTTCGGCGCTGACCCCGCACAAGACCATCTCCTTTGGCTCACTGACCATTGACCCGGTCAACCGCCAGGTGCTGCTCGGCGGAGAAAGCGTCGCCCTGTCCACCGCCGATTTCGACCTGCTGTGGGAGCTGGCCACCCACGCCGGGCAGATTATGGACCGCGACGCCTTGCTGAAAAATTTACGCGGCGTCACCTACGACGGGATGGATCGCAGCGTTGACGTCGCTATCTCGCGCCTGCGCAAAAAACTGCTCGATAACGCCACCGAACCCTACCGGATTAAGACGGTACGCAACAAAGGCTACCTCTTCGCCCCCCACGCCTGGGATAACTGAGCGGTCCGTCTGCGGCCCTGAAAGGGGCCCGTTTCACCGCCTGTTCCCCGGCGGCAAGCGCATCACATTTTTCCGCCACCTTCGCGCTGGCTGACCGCCACCCATTTGTCATATTGAGTAAATCAATATGTTTCGCCGTACAGAAGCCCATCACATAACCCCTCAATATGATTGTGCTCAAGGACTTAGCGTTATCAGAGTGGCATAAAGTCTGAAAACACAGGACTTTTGCATGATGAAATACGTTGTACTTTTGGCACTTACTCTCTTCACGTCACTCTCTGGCTGGGCTTTTTCTCTCGACAACGCCGATATCCGGCTCCTCTGTCCACAGCGCGGGCAGATTAAGGTGCTTCTTCACCGCTATCAACATACCCAGCAATCCTGGGGAGATCACCATTTCGAAACCGGCGGCGGATACATGCGCCAGGGGCCGCTGCTGGTGATCCCGTTTGCTAATCTTGATCAGATGATTTACCACCAGACCACTGGCGAATTTGCTTACTGGTATGCCGAAGCAGAACAGCTGGTGCGCTGTCGGCTGCTGAGCCTGGCCACCCTCTATCCGGTGGATATACCCTACTATCGCGAGTAGCGCCCAGCGGCGCGCAGAATACGCTGGCCACAATCCCGGCCTCATGCAGACGTAAGCCCGCAATGAGTGACACTGTCACATTTTTAACGACGTCGCTCCCCCCGGCTGGCTATTGTCAGGGGGCATAAACCCTGCTTTGATAGCGTATCGGTTATGCCCGCGCGGGCTTCGGCTCGCCCCGGTAAATCCGTGACGTTTTCGCCCTGCCCTGCAGATGGTCCGGGGCGCCGGCAGGTTTCTCTTTTTGAATATGCGGTAATGTAATGAAAAAGCTGTTCGTGCAGTTCTATCTTCTGCTCTTCGTCTGCTTTCTGGTGATGACCATGCTGGTGGGCCTGGTCTATAAATTTACCGCTGAACGCGCCGGAAGGCAGTCGCTTGACGATCTGATGAAAAGCTCACTGTATTTGATGCGCAGCGAGCTGCGGGAAATCCCGCCTCGCGACTGGAGCAAGACGCTTAAAGAGCTGGACCTTAATCTGTCGTTCGACCTGCACATCGAGCCGATGAGCAAATTTAAATTGTCGGAAAGCTCGATGCAGCACCTGCGCGCTGGGGATATTGTCGCGCTCGACGACCAGTACACCTTTATCCAGCGCATCCCCCGCAGCCACTATGTGTTATCCGTGGGTCCGGTACCCTATCTCTATTTTCTGCATGAAATGCGCCTGCTGGACGTGGCGCTGATGGCGTTTATCGCTATCTCGCTGGCCTTCCCGGTGTTTATCTGGATGCGTCCGCACTGGCAGGACATGCTGCGCATTGAGACCGCCGCCCAGCGCTTTGGCGAAGGCCACCTCAGCGAGCGTATTCATTTTGACAGCATGTCCAGCTTTGAGCGGCTCGGGGTGGCCTTTAACCAGATGGCCGACAACATTAACGCGCTCATTGCCAGCAAAAAGCAGCTGATTGACGGCATCGCCCATGAGCTCAGGACGCCTCTGGTGCGCCTGCGCTACCGTCTGGAGATGAGCGAAAACCTCACCGAGGCGGAATCGCAGGCGCTGAACCGTGATATCGGCCAACTGGAGGCGCTCATTGAAGAGCTCCTGACCTACGCCCGTCTCGACCGCCCGCAGACGGAGCTCAGCCTGACCACCCCCGATTTTCCCGCCTGGATCAGCGACCACGTCGAGGATATCCAGATGGTCAACCCGCAGCGCGAGGTCTGCCTGGCGACGCTGACCCGCGGCAACTATGGCGCGCTGGATATGCGGTTGATGGAGCGGGTGCTGGATAATCTGGTGAATAACGCCCTGCGCTACAGCAGTCAGCGGGTGGCGGTCAGCCTGACCCTGCAGGGTTCCCGCGCGTCGTTGCAGGTCGATGATGACGGCCCGGGCATTGCCCCCGAGGAGCGCGAGCGGGTGTTCGAGCCTTTTGTTCGTCTTGACCCCAGCCGCGATCGGGCGACCGGAGGCTGCGGCCTCGGCCTGGCCATCGTCCACAGTATCGCCCAGGCGATGGGAGGCGAGGTTCGCTGCGAGGCCAGTCCTCTCGGCGGCGCCCGTTTCTGCTTTAGCTGGCCGGTCTATCATCAGTTACCCGATTTTACCTCTGCCTGAATAAAAGTTGCACAGCGGCCGCGGGCTGGGTATGCTGTAAAAATCGAATAGTATGTTGTAACTAAGGTGAATGCGATGGCCAGCTACGACCTCGTTGAACGTCTGAATGATACCTTTCGCCAGATCGAGCTGGAGCTGCAGGCGCTGCGCCAGGCGTTAACGACCTGTCGACTGCTGGCGGGCCGGGTGTTTGAGCTGCCGGCAATCAGTAAAGATGCCGAGCATGACCCGCTGGCGAACATTACTGTCGTCCAGCACACCGGGGAGGCGGCGCTGGATCTCGCCCTGCGACACTATGGCCATCTGTTTATCCAGCAGCAATCGGAAACCCGCAGCAGCAAAGCCGCCGTCCGCCTGCCGGGTGCTATCTGCCTGCAGGTCACCGCCGCGGAACAGCAGGCGCTGCTGGCGCGCATTCAGCAGATCAACGCCCTTAAGGCCACCTTCGAGAAAATCGTCACCGTCGACTCTGGCCTGCCCCCCACCGCCCGCTTTGAGTGGGTGCATCGCCATCTGCCTGGATTAATTACCCTCAGCGCCTATCGAACGCTAACGCCCCTTCTCGACCCGAGCACTATCCGCTTCGGTTGGGCCAATAAGCACGTGATCAAAAACCTGACCCGCGACCAGGTGTTGATGATGCTGGAGAAAAGCCTGCAATCGCCACGGGCGGTGCCGCCCTGGACCCGCGAGCAGTGGCAGAGCAAACTGGAGAGGGAGTATCAGGATATCGCTGCCCTGCCGCAGCGGGCGCGGCTGAAAATTAAACGGCCGGTGAAAGTGCAGCCGATTGCCCGCGTCTGGTATGCCAGCGAGCAGAAACAGGTGCAGTACGCCTGCCCCAGCCCGCTGATCGCCCTGATATCCGGCAGCCAGGGGGTCAGCGTGCCGGATATCGGCGAATTGCTCAACTACAATGCCGACAACGTGCAATACCGCTACAAACCGGAGGCGCAGTCGCTGAGATTACTGATCCCTCGTCTGCACCTCTGGCTGGCTAGCGAGTAGCCAGGCTGCCGACCATCAGCTCCGGGCGCACCCAGCTGTCGAATTCGGCTTCCGTCAGGTAGCCCAGCGCCAGCGCCGAGGCCTTCAGGGTCAGCCCCTCATGGTGCGCTTTTTTGGCGATCTCCGCCGCTTTATCATAGCCGATATGGGTATTCAGCGCGGTCACCAGCATCAGCGACTCGTTGAGCAGCTGGTTGATCCGCTCGCGATTCGGCTCAATCCCCACCGCACAGTGCTCGTTAAAGCTCGCCATGCCGTCCGCCAGCAGACGCACCGACTGCAGGAAGTTGTGAATGACCATCGGCCGATAGACGTTGAGCTCGAAGTTACCCGAGGCGCCGCCGATATTCACTGCCACGTCGTTACCCATCACCTGGCAGCAGACCATGGTCAGGGCTTCGCACTGCGTCGGGTTGACTTTGCCGGGCATAATCGATGACCCGGGCTCGTTTTCCGGGATGGCGATTTCCCCTATCCCGCAGCGCGGCCCGGAGGCCAGCCAGCGGACATCGTTAGCGATTTTCATCAGCGAGGCCGCCAGACCTTTCAGCGCGCCGTGGGCATGGACCAGGGCATCGACGGTGGCCAGCGCTTCGAATTTGTTCGGCGCGGTGACAAACGGCTGTCCGCTGAGCGAGGCCAGTTCGGCCGCCACCCGCACGGCATATTCCGGATGGGTATTCAGCCCGGTCCCCACCGCCGTCCCGCCCAGCGCCAGCTCGGCGAGATGCGGCTGGCTGGCGTCAAGATGCTTCAGGTTATGGTCCAGCATCGCCACCCAGCCGGAGATTTCCTGGCCTAAGGTGAGCGGCGTGGCATCCTGCAGATGGGTGCGACCGATCTTAACGATATCCCTGAAGGCCACCGCTTTTTCGTTGAGCGTGGCCCGCAGCGCCTGCAGCGGCGGGAGCAATTTTTCCCGCAGCGCAATCAGCGCCGCGACGTGCATGGCGGTGGGGAACACATCATTCGAGCTTTGGCTTTTATTGACATCGTCATTGGGGTGGATTTTTCGCGCCATCCCCCGCTCACCGCCGAGCAGTTCACTGGCGCGGTTGGCCAGCACCTCGTTCATATTCATATTGCTCTGGGTGCCGGAACCGGTCTGCCAGATAGCCAGCGGGAACTCCTGGGGGTGTTTTCCGGCCAGCACTTCGTCAGCGGCGGCGACGATCGCCCCGGCTTTCTCCGGCGTCAGCAGGCCAAGATCCTGATTGACCTTCGCCGCCGCCCGCTTGGTCAGCGCGAGGGCATATATCAGTTCCCCGGGCATTTTTTCGGTCGAGATGCGGAAATGCTCCAGAGAACGCTGGGTCTGGGCGCCCCAGAGTTTATCGGCCGGGACGTCGATGGCGCCCATCGAGTCTTTTTCACTGCGATGCGTTGTCATTACTTTCTCCTTGGATGAAAAGTGCGTCATAGCGACAAAGCTCACCTGCTTAAAAGAGTAAGTATTGGCCAGATTGAAAAGTTGTTTTGGTGGTTCGTGCCGCGGAGCGGCATAAAAAAACCGCCCCGAAGGGCGGCCCAGACCGCTGACAAAATGCAATCGTCGGGATTGCCCGGCGGCGCTGCGCTTGCACGGGCCTACAGAGAATTGCTTAACTGTTTAATATTGCTGTTTTTCGTAGGCCGGGTAAGGCGGAAGCCGCCACCCGGCTGAAAGGCGATCACAATAACGAAAACCGGTTTGTCATCGGCCATAGCCGCCCCGAAGGGCGGCCAGGTTTACTTCACGCAGCGGGCGCACTGCGACGTCTGGATCTGCTGGAAGAAGTCGTTGCCTTTATCATCGACGAGAATAAACGCCGGGAAGTCTTCCACGTCGATTTTCCAGATAGCCTCCATCCCCAGTTCCGGATACGCCACGCACTCAAGGCTGCGGATGCTCTGCTGAGCCAGTACCGCCGCCGGGCCGCCGATGCTGCCGAGGTAGAAGCCGCCGTGCTTGTGGCAGGCGTCGGTGACCTGCTGGCTACGGTTGCCTTTCGCCAGCATGATCTTGCTCGCGCCGTGCGACTGCAGCAGATCGACGTATGAGTCCATGCGCCCTGCGGTAGTCGGGCCGAGGGAGCCGGAGGCGTAACCGTCCGGCGTCTTGGCCGGGCCGGCGTAGTAAATCGGGTGATCTTTGACGTACTGCGGCAGGGCTTCGCCATTATCAATAAGCTCTTTCAGCTTGGCGTGGGCGATATCGCGGGCCACGATAATAGTGCCGCTCAGCGACAGACGCGTGGACACCGGGTACTGCGACAGCAGCGCCAGGATCTCGCTCATCGGCTGGTTAAGATTCACTTTCACCGCTTCGCCTTCCCCGGCCTGGCGCAGATGCTCTGGGATATATTTCCCCGGATTGCTCTCCAGCTTCTCAATCCAGATGCCGTCGCGGTTGATTTTGGCTTTGATGTTGCGGTCGGCGGAACAGGAGACGCCCATCCCTACCGGGCAGGAAGCGCCGTGACGCGGCAGACGGATCACGCGGATATCGTGGGCGAAATATTTGCCGCCGAACTGCGCGCCGAGGCCGAGGTTCTGCGCTTCCAGCAGCAGTTCTTGCTCCAGTTGCACGTCGCGGAAAGCCTGCCCATGTTCGTTACCTTCGGTCGGCAGGCCATCGTAGTATTTGGTGGAGGCCAGCTTGACGGTTTTCAGCGTCGCTTCCGCCGAAGTCCCGCCGATGACAAAGGCGATATGGTACGGCGGACAAGCGGCGGTCCCCAGGGTGCGCATCTTCTCGACCAGATAGTTTTTCAGCTTCGCCGGGGTGATCAGCGCTTTGGTTTCCTGGTACAGATAGGTTTTGTTAGCCGAGCCGCCGCCCTTGGCGATGCAGAGGAATTTATACTCATCGCCATCGGTAGCATAGAGGTCAATCTGCGCCGGCAGGTTGGTGCCGGTGTTGACCTCTTTATACATATCCAGCGGGGCGTTCTGCGAATAGCGCAGGTTGTCCTGGATATAGGTGTTGTACACCCCCTGCGCCAGGGCGGCCTCATCGCCGCCGCCGGTCCAGACGCGCTGGCCTTTTTTACCCATGATGATCGCGGTGCCGGTGTCCTGACAGGTGGGCAGAATGCCTTTGGCGGCGATATCGGAGTTGCGCAGGAACTGCAGGGCGACGTATTTGTCGTTTTCGCTGGCTTCCGGGTCGTTCAGGATATCCGCCACCTGCTGCTGATGCGCCGGGCGAAGCATAAAGGAGGCGTCGTGGAAGGCATGCTGCGCCAGAAGGGTCAGCGCCTGAGGGTCAACTTTTAGCACTTCCTGGCCGGCAAATTCGGCGACGGAGACGTAATCACTGCTGAGGAGATAATACTCGGTGTCATCCTTTTTGAGGGGAAAAGGATCCTGGTAAACAAACGGTTTATTCGACATTGTACTCTCACTTACTGCTTTGGCTGATTATGTTTCAGGCAGGGACTCCATGTGCCTGTAGAAAAGCGAGTCGATCAATCTTACACAATTTTTTAACAAAAACTGAGACAGGGACGACTTTTTCTTTCAGCAGTTGCTTCTCCAGCGTTTGCTGGTTTAATAGGGCGATAATTTTACTTTGATTGATACAGGGAATGAGAATGCAAAAGCTGATCAACGCCGTACAGAACTATGCCTGGGGAAGCCATACCGCCTTAACTGAACTGTATGGCATCGCCAACCCGGACAACCAGCCGATGGCAGAGCTGTGGATGGGGGCGCATCCGAAGAGCAGCTCGCAGGTCCTGACGGCCGATGGCCAGCCGCGTTCGCTGCGCGAGGTGATTGACGCGGATAAAGCCGCCCTGCTCGGCGACAAAGTGGCGCAACGCTTCGGTGAGCTGCCGTTCCTGTTTAAAGTGCTGTGCGCCGCGCAGCCTCTCTCCATTCAGGTCCATCCTAACAAGCAGGCCTCCGAAGAGGGTTTCGCCCGCGAGAACGCCGCCGGCATCCCCCTCTCCGCCGCCGAACGTAACTACAAAGATCCGAACCACAAGCCGGAGCTGGTTTTCGCCCTGACCCCGTTCCTGGCGATGAACGCGTTTCGCGAGTTCAGCGAAATTGTCAGCCTGCTGCAGCCGGTGGCCAACGCACACCCGGCGATCGGCGCCTTCCTGCAGCAGCCGGACGCGACTCGCCTGAGCCAGCTGTTTGCCAGCCTGCTGAATATGCAGGGCGAGGAAAAAGCCCAGGCGCTGCAGGCGCTGCGCGAGGTGCTGGACCGTGAGCAGGGCGAACCGTGGCAGACCATCCGCCTGATCGCGGAATTCTATCCCGACGACAGCGGCCTCTTCTCCCCACTGCTGCTGAACGTGGTGAAGCTGAATCCTGGCGAAGCGATGTTCCTGTTTGCCGAAACGCCGCACGCTTATCTGCAAGGGGTAGCGCTGGAGGTGATGGCCAACTCGGATAACGTGCTCCGCGCCGGCCTGACGCCGAAGTACATTGATATCCCTGAGCTGGTGGCCAACGTCAAGTTCGAGGCTAAACCGGCGGGTGAGCTGCTGACCCAGCCGCAGCGCCACGGCGCGGAACTGGACTTCCCGATCCCGGTGGAAGATTTTGCCTTCTCGCTGCACGATCTCTCCACCGAGGCCAGCGATCTGGCCCAGGCGAGCGCGGCGATCGTTTTCTGCGTCGACGGCGAAGCCGTGCTGCGCAAAGGCGACCAGAGCCTGACCCTCAAGCCGGGCGAATCGGCCTTTGTGGCCGCCAATGAATCGCCGGTGCAGGTCAGCGGCCATGGCCGCGTGGCGCGCGTGTTCAATAAGCTCCAGTAAACGACTGACCTTTCAGGTCTCGCTTACTGATTATGACAACTCAGCCAGGCGGTCTCTCCGCCTGGCTTCATTTATGGACAAATGCTATGAAAAAATCGCTGGTCGCAGCAGGAATCATCGTGGCGCTGGGCGTGGTATGGACAGGCGGCGCCTGGTACACCGGCAAACAGCTGGAAGGCCGAATTGCCGATATGGTGCAGCAGGCTAACGCGCAGCTACGCAGCAGCGCGCCGGAGTCAGGTCTGGAGCTGAGCTATCAGGACTACCAGCGCGGGCTGTTCAGCAGCCATTTGCAGCTGGTGGTGAAGCCCATCGCCGGTCAGGCTAACGGCTGGCTGGCCGCCGGACAGAGCGTGGTGCTTGACGAGGTGGTCGATCACGGCCCCTTCCCGCTGGCCTCGTTAAAAACCTTTAATCTGGCTCCGGCGATGGCTTCGGTCCACACCACGCTGGTGAAAAACGACGCCAGCCAGGCGCTGTTCGAGATAGCCAAAGGCACTACCCCCTTCACCGTTGATACGCGCATCGCCTACAGCGGCGACAGCCAGTCGGCGATCGTTCTCAATGCCCTCGACTACGCCAAAGGGGATGAGAAAGTCACCTTCAGCGGCGGCCAGTTCCAGCTCGACGCCGATCGCGACGGCAAAAACATCAGCCTGAAGGGCCAGGCCGGCAGCGGTCAGATCGATGCCCTCAACGAATATAACCAGAAGGTGCAACTGCGCTTCGTCAACCTGACCACCGACGGCGCCACCGAGCTGGCCAGCTTCAACGAGCGTATCGGCCAGCAAAAAATGACCCTCGATAAACTGGCCATCAGCGTCGAAGGCAAAGAGCTGGCGCTGGTTGACGGCATGGCGCTGGACGGCGGCTCGACGCTGACCAAGGACGGCAAAGGCGTGAACAGCCAGGTGAACTATACCGTCAACAGCCTTAAGCTGCAGGGTCAGGATATGGGCAGCGGCAAACTGACGCTGAAAGTGGATAACGTCGACGGTCAGGCGTGGCACCAGTTCAGCCAGCAGTACAGCGCGCAGTCTCAGGCGCTGCTGGCGAAGCCAGAGCTGGCGCAGAACCCGGAGCTGTACCAGCAGGCGCTTACCGAAACCCTGTTCAATGCGCTGCCGATCCTGCTTAAGGGCAATCCGTCGGTGACCATCTCCCCGCTGAGCTGGCGCAATGCCAAAGGCGAAAGCACCCTCAACCTCTCGGTTCTGCTGAAAGATCCGGCCCAGGTGACCGCTCCGCCGCAGACGCTGGCGGACAGCCTGGATCGCGTGGTGCAGTCCCTTGACGGCAAAGTGGTGATCCCGGTGGATATGGCGACGGAGTTTATGACTAAGATCGCCGGTCTGGAAGGCTACCAGCCAGCCGACGCCGCCAAACTCGCCGATCAGCAGGTCAAAGGCCTGGCGGCGATGGGCCAGATGTTCCGCATCACCACCATGGAAGATAATGCCATCAGCAGCAGCCTGCAGTACGCGAACGGCCAGGTGACGCTGAACGGCCAGAAAATGCCGCTGGAGGATTTTGCCGCGATGTTTGGTCTGGAAGCGCCTTCGCTACCGGACGGCGCGCCGCAGGACGGCCAGCCGCAGCAGGATGACGCCGCGCCTCAGCAGGACGACGCCGCCCCGCAGCCGTAACGTATCGGCTCAGGAGACGGCCACCGCGCGCCGTCTCCGTCATTTTCTCGTCACCAGCCGCGGGGGCATGATCTGGTTTCGCGTCTCGCCCGCGCCCTCCTCCAGCCGCCGCAGCATCGACTCCGCCAGCGTTTTGCCCATCTCGCGCGCCGGGGTGGTGACCCAGGTGAGAGGCAGGTCGTCAAGCGCGGCCTCGGGCACATCGGCGAACGCCGCCAGCGCCACCCGCTGCTCGAAGTAGCTGTCGACGCCATCTTCCCCGCTCTGCCTTCCAGCCCGCAGCAGTCCAAACCACGCGCCGGTCGCCACTACGTTGTTGTAGCACACCACCGCGGTGATGGTCGGATTTTGCCCCAGCAGCGCGGTCATCGCCTCCGCCGCCTGCTTCTGGCTCGACTCGCACTCCAGCACCCATTCGCTGTGAAACGGCAGACCGTATTTCAGCAAGGTGGCGCAATAGCCGCCGACCCGCTCGGCGCGCGTTAGCGACGAGCTCTGGCCGCCAAGCCAGGCGATCCGCTGATGGCCGCGGCGGATCAGATGCTCGGTCACCAGCTGCGCCGCCTGCATGTTGTCCGGGCGGATCAGGTCGACATCGTCGAGGTAGCTGGCGCGGGAAGCGAACACCAGCGGCACCCCCGCCTCCGCCGCCCGCTCGCGCAGCTCGCTGCCGCGGTCGATGGCCCCGGCGATGATCACCCCGTCCACCCCCTGCGCCGCCAGCGTATCAAACCGTTGAGCCATCTTCTCGCCGCTGCGTCCCCCCTGGGTGAGAAACACCATTTTCCCCTGCCTCTCCAGGGCATCGGTGAGGCCGGCGGTTAACTCGGCATAGAACGGTTTAGAGAGATCGCTGACGATAAGGCCAATCACCCCGCTCTGTCCGCCGCGCAGCGAGGCGGCCTGACGGTTGCGCACAAATCCCAGCTGCTCGATGGCCTGATTAACCCGCTCGCCGGTGGCGCTGGAGATGCGCCCTTTGCCGCTCAGCACCAGCGAAACGGTGCTCACGGAGACGCCGGCGGCCAGTGCCACATCATTGATGGTGATCTTTTTTGCGATTGCCATAACCTGCTGGCTGACTCCCTTGCCTGTCGATAAAACGTTTTATCATTGTGTGATCTTTATAAACCTTATTATCGCTTGAATATGTGATTTTTATCGCACTAAAAAGTGATAAAACGTTTTATCTTGCCGTGGCGTTAGTTCTTCCCGACCACTTGAGAATCAGGAACCGTGCTATGACGGCGAAAACCGCACCAAAAATCACCTTGTGGGAATTTTTCCAGCAGCTGGGAAAAACCTTTATGCTGCCCGTGGCGTTGCTCTCGTTTTGCGGGATCATGCTGGGGATCGGCAGCTCGTTAAGCAGTCACGATGTTTTGACCCTGCTGCCGTGGCTGGATATGCCGCTGCTGCAGGCCATCTTTATCTGGATGAGCAAAGTCGGCTCCTTTGCCTTCAGCTTCCTGCCGGTGATGTTCTGTATCGCCATCCCGTTGGGGCTGGCGCGGGAGAACAAAGGCGTCGCCGCCTTCGCCGGTTTTGTCGGCTACGCGGTCATGAACCTGGCGGTCAACTTCTGGCTGACGGCGAAAGGCATTCTGCCCACCACCGACGCCGCGATCCTTAAGGCCAACAATATCCAGAACATCATCGGTATTCCATCGATCGATACCGGGATCCTCGGGGCGGTTATCGCCGGGATTATCGTCTGGCTGCTGCATGAGCGCTTTCACAACATTCGCCTGCCGGACGCCCTGGCCTTCTTCGGCGGCACCCGCTTCGTGCCGATCGTCACCACCGTGGTGCTGGGTCTGGTCGGGCTGGCGATCCCGCTGGTGTGGCCGGTCTTCGCCATGGGGATCAACGCCCTCGGGAAGATGATCAATAGCGCCGGCGATTTTGGGCCGATGATCTTCGGCACCGGCGAGCGACTGCTGCTGCCGTTTGGCCTGCACCACATCCTGGTGGCGCTGATCCGCTTCACGGAAGCCGGCGGCACCCTCGACGTCTGCGGCCACAGCGTCAGCGGCGCGCTGACCATCTTCCAGGCGCAGCTGAGCTGCCCGACCACCCACGGCTTCGCCGAAAGCGCCACCCGCTTCCTGTCGCAGGGTAAGATGCCAGCCTTCCTCGGCGGTCTGCCGGGCGCCGCGCTGGCGATGTACCACTGCGCCCGTCCGGAAAATCGGCATAAAATTAAAGGCCTGCTGATCTCCGGGGTGATCGCCTGCGTGGTGGGCGGCACCACCGAGCCGCTGGAGTTCCTGTTCCTGTTCGTGGCGCCGGTCCTGTATGTCATCCACGCCCTGCTGACCGGTCTCGGCTTTACCATCATGGCGGTGCTCGGCGTCACCATCGGCAACACCGACGGCAATATTATCGACTTCGTGGTGTTTGGCATCCTGCATGGTCTGGCGACCAAGTGGTATCTGGTGCCGGTGGTGGCGGCAATCTGGTTTGCGGCCTACTATGCCATCTTCCGCTTCGCCATCACCCGCTTCAATCTGAAAACGCCGGGCCGCGATATCGACACCGCCGCCAGCGTGGAGAAAGCGGTCGCTGGCACCATTGGTAAATCCGGGTATAACGTGCCGGCGATTCTGGCGGCCCTCGGCGGCGCCGACAACATTGTCTCGCTGGATAACTGCATTACCCGTCTGCGTCTGTCGGTACAAGATATGAGCAAAGTGGACGCCGCCGCGCTGAAAGCCCACCGCGCCATCGGGGTGGTTCAGCTCAACCAGCATAATCTGCAGGTGGTGATTGGCCCGCAGGTGCAGTCGGTAAAAGATGAAATGGCCACGCTGATGAATACCGTTCAGGCCTGATCTCACCGGTCCCCTTCCGGCACGGAAGGGGACCCTTGCTAAGGAAGTTCCGATGTTTGATTTTTCCATACCCATCGACCGCCACGGCACCTGGTGCACGCAGTGGGACTATGTCGCAGACCGCTTTGGCGTCCCCGACCTGCTGCCGTTCACCATCTCCGATATGGATTTCGCCACCGCGCCCTGCATCCTCGACGCCGTCAGCCGGCGGCTGGCCCACGGCGTGTTCGGCTACAGCCGCTGGCAGAACGAGGTGTTTCTCGGGGCGATTGCCCACTGGTACGCCAGCCGCTTTCACAGCGTCATCGATCCGCAAACGGTGGTTTACGGACCGTCGGTTATTTATATGGTGGCGGAAACCATCCGCCAGTGGTCGCAAGAAGGCGACGGCGTCGTCGTCCATACTCCCGCCTACGATGCGTTCTATAACACTATCACCGCTAACCGCCGACAGATCGCCCCGGTGCCACTGACCCTGACGAACAATCACTGGCACTGCGATATGGCGCGCCTGGAAGCGGCGCTGGCGGAGCCGAAGAATACCCTGCTGCTGCTCTGCAGCCCGCACAACCCAACGGGCAAAGTCTGGCGCCGCGAGGAGCTCCAGACCATGGCGGCGCTGTGCCAAAAGCATGGCGTCAGGGTGATTAGCGACGAAATTCATATGGACATGACCTGGGGCGACCACCGTCATATCCCGTGGAGCGAGGTGGCTCAGGGGCCGTGGGCGCTGTTCACCTCCGGATCAAAGAGCTTCAATATTCCAGCCTTTACCGGGGCCTATGGCTTTATCCCCGAGGCAACCTGCCGCGACAGCTATCTGCAGGCGCTGAAAGCGCGCGATGGACTCTCGTCGCCCTCGGTGCCGGCGCTGCTGGCTCATATCGCCGCCTACCGCGACGGGGCGCCCTGGCTCGACGCCCTGCGCGACTACCTGCAGGAGAACCTGCGCTTTGTGGCTGATACACTCAATCGCGCCTTTCCTGCGCTACGCTGGCAGCCGCCGGAGGCCACCTACCTGGCGTGGATCGACCTGCGCCCCCTCAACATTGACGACCGCGCACTGCAGCAGGCGCTGATCGCCGGGCAGAAGGTGGCGATAATGCCGGGATATACCTATGGTCCCGAAGGCAATGGCTTTCTGCGCCTCAACGTCGGCTGTCCACGCGAGAAGCTGGAGCGCGGTGTCGCAGGGCTGATAGCCGCCCTGCGCAGCCTCAGTTGACGCGCGGCACTGACTACAGATCGTCACGCCGGCGGAACGCCAGGTAGCCGGCGCCGAGGGTAAAGATGCCGACAATCACCACCAGCAGGATAAACCCGTGGTGATTGCTCGCCAGCGGGATCCCGCCGACGTTCATGCCGAAGAAACCGGCGACAATGTTAATCGGTAGCGCGAGGACCGTGATCACCGTCAGGGTGTAGAGGGTGCGGTTGCTCTGCTCCAGCTGGCGGGCGCCGATCTCCTCCTGCAGCAGGCTGATGCGCTCGATCAGGCCGGACAGGTCATTAAGCACCACGCTAAACTCTTCGGTGAACTGACGAAATGCCTGCACCACCGCGCGATCCATCCACGCTGGCGGCCGGTTAAGCAGCCGGAACATTGCCGCCGGTTCCGGCGCCAGCAGCCGTTGAAAACGCAGCAGCATCCGCCGCAGCCGCGCCAGATCGGCCCGATTACGCTGCACGTGATTGCTCAGGAGCCGCTCTTCAATCAGGTCGACGTGGCGGCTGGCCTGGCGCACCACCTGCTCCAGCACCTCCTCCTGCTCCTCCAGCAAAAAGGCCAGCAGTTCAGCGGAGGTATGCACCTTAAGCGTATGCAGACGCGGCAGCATCCATTCGATAAACCGCAATGGTTTGAAACGCGCTGTCACCACCAGCTTCGGGCTACAGTAGAGCCACAGCGTGGCGGTTTCCGCGCTGGTGTCTTGCGGACGAAACAGCACGTCGTTAAGCACGGCGAACAGATTCTCCCCTTGCCGTTCAATACGGGTGGTATGCGAGCCGCTGCGGATCTCCTCAAAGAAAAAGTCCGCCACGGGAAAGTGACTGATTAGCCATTTTTCGGCGGTGGCGTGATTGAGATTAAGATGCAGCCAGATAAAGGCCTTATCGTCAGCCAGCGCCTGATAGCTGGCACATACCTCACCAGAGGCAATAGGCTGTGGGGGGTGATCTTCGTGAAACAGATAGCCATACACCAGGCCGGACACTTCCATATCAAAATCGGGCTTTAACATCTTCGCGGTGACGTCTTGACTCATGGCTCCCTCAGGACAGGCACTGGCACCGTTGATGCCCAGATAGCGCCATATTTCGCTATTTTTCGCGTACTGGCAAGGTTAATAATCCTGCCGCAAAACCGTCATCTGACGGACATATTTCGGGCAGCATGCCTGAGTCATACCCGGCGTGCTGACCAAGCGCGTCGCGCGACGATCTGGCCTTCTCGCTGTGTTTTTATCGTCACTATTAAAATAATTTTGATATTCCTCAAAACTTTTTTAGGCGGGAAGCGGTATTAATTTGGCCGCTTAATCATTGCTTACCCTGGTTTATTGAGGAGGAGACCATGAAAACCTATGACCGTAATCGTAACGCTATTGCTACCGGCAGTATGGTCATGATCGCTGGTAACGGTACGACGGGCGTGATTAAAGCGATCCATGGCGAGGGGAAAACCGCCGAGCAGCTGCGTCGGGCGGACTGCGTGGAAATCGACGGCTGCGAGGGACGCTTCTGCCCGTTAGATCTGATCCGTCTCGGTTTCCATTAATCCCTGCCGTCAGGGCACCATGAGCAGGCCACCCAGCGTGGCCTCTTCTTTTTCAGGCTGATCCAGGCGCTTAGCGAAAGCTCCACTGAATACTCATCACGAAGATCGCCGGGAGAATAATCCCGCCCTCGACGCCGAAATAATCGGTAAAGTTGTATTGCAGACCATGATAAATATAGGGCGAAAAACCGACGCCGGTGATTTTTTTGGCGGTGCGGTAGGTGCCTGAGTCGCCGCAGTGGCTGAAAGCGTCAAAGAAAAATTCCCCGGTATAGGCATACACCCCTTTCAGCAGCCAGCCGGTGTCGTTTTTCAGCCAGTCGCGGCGCACGCCGAGGGTCAGACAGCGATCGTCGAAGCTGTTTTTCATGGTGCCGACCAGCGCGCTGTATTTTGAATCCGCTGAAAACTTGCGCTCCACCGAGAAAAAGTTGTTGTTGAAATGCTCGTTATATTGTCCGTGGTTACCGGTCATGTGATAAACATAGGAACCAGTATTCATCGAATAAAGATTGAATTCCCCGGCCTGCGCCGACGGCATGGCAACCAACAATAGCCCGGATAACAAAATCCATAATTTATTTAACATTCAGTAATCTACGCCACACCTGTAAAAAAAGAACCCGGCATACTATCACCGCGAAGCTAAACCAAAGGGCAATCAGATACACCGACGCTTTTCGCGGCAGGCAAACATGATGCTATAAGCACTATAGCAGTCGCCCTCTCGCCTGGTGAGCGCCAGCGGCTATACTGCTGACACATTCATCTTATTGATTAAGGACTGCTGTGTTAGCCACTCTCCTCGTTGCGCTGGTCGCTATCATTCATCTCGCCATCCTGGTGCTGGAGATGTTTTTCTGGGAAGCGCCCGCCGGGCGCCGGGCCTTTAACCTCAGCGCCGATTTCGCCCGGGAAAGCCGGGTGCTGGCGGCCAACCAGGGGTTGTATAACGGTTTCCTGGCCGCCGGCCTGGCGTGGGGGCTGTGGCTGGGGGCATCGGGCGTGCAGGTGGTGATCTTTTTCCTCGCCTGCGTGCTGGCCGCCGGGATATTCGGCGCGCTGACCGCCAGCCGCAAAATTCTCTATATTCAGGCGCTGCCCGCGCTGCTGGCGCTGCTTGTGGTGCTGGCGCAGGCGTAGGGTCTTGATCCAAAACAGAGAAAGCAGGCGCTAAGGCGGATACTATGTGCCCCCTTCGGTCGGTCATCGACCGTTAATACCTTCTGAGTTCAGAGGCATTTTTATGACATGGCAATCCTTCAAACAGGCCTGGCTTATCCGGTTCTGGTCTCCCGTCCCGGCGGTCATCGCCGCGGGCATTCTCTCAACCTACTATTTTGGCATCACCGGCACCTTCTGGGCGGTGACCGGCGAATTTACCCGCTGGGGTGGCCAGCTGCTGCAGCTGCTGGGGGTCCACAGCGAACAGTGGGGCTATTATCAGCTGATCCATCTCGACGGGACGCCGCTGACCCGCATCGACGGCAGGATGATCATCGGCATGTTCGGCGGCTGCCTGGCCGCGGCATTGTGGGCCAATAACGTCAAACTGCGCTTGCCACGCAGCCGGATCCGCATAGTGCAGGCCGTGGCCGGGGGCATCATCGCCGGGTTCGGCGCGCGGCTGGCGATGGGCTGCAACCTGGCGGCGTTTTTCACCGGCATTCCGCAGTTCTCCCTGCACGCCTGGCTGTTTGCCATCGCCACCGCCATCGGCTCCTGGTTTGGCGCTCGCTTCACCCTGCTGCCTCTATTTCGCATCCCGGTAAAAATGCAAAAGGTATCCGCCGCTTCGCCGTTAACCCAAAAACCGCTGCAGGCACGCCGCCGTTTCCGCCTGGGCATGGCGGTCTTTTTCGCCATGATCGGCTGGGGCCTGCTCACCGCCGCAGACCACCCTGCGCTCGGCCTTGCGATGCTGTTCGGCATCGGCTTCGGTCTGCTTATCGAGCGAGCGCAGATCTGCTTTACCTCCGCCTTTCGCGATATGTGGATCACCGGCCGGACGGTGATGGCGAAGGCGATAATCTTCGGCATGGCGGCGAGCGCCATCGGCATCTTCAGCTATGTGCAACTGGGGATGGCGCCGAAAATCATGTGGGCCGGTCCCAATGCGGCGATCGGCGGGCTACTGTTCGGCTTTGGCATCGTGCTGGCCGGCGGCTGTGAGACCGGCTGGATGTACCGGGCGGTGGAAGGCCAGGTTCACTACTGGTGGGTGGGGCTGGGCAACGTCATTGGCTCCACGCTGCTCGCCTGGTGCTGGGACGATATCGCCGCCCCGCTCGCCACCCACTGGCAAAAGGTCAACCTGCTGAACGCTTTTGGTCCCTTCGGCGGACTGCTGGCGACCTATCTGCTGCTGCTGATCGCCCTGCTGCTGGTGATCGCCTGGGAGAGACATTTTTTCCGCCGCCAGTCGGCAGCGGTCCGGACCGTGAAGGAGAGTGCATGAAAAACATCATCCCTGATTATCGCCTGGACATGGTCGGCGAGCCCTGCCCTTATCCGGCGGTCGCCACCCTGGAGGCGATGCCCTCCCTGCAAAAAGGCGAGATCCTCGAAGTGATAAGCGACTGTCCGCAGTCGATCAATAACATTCCGCTCGATGCCAGGAACCATGGCTATACGGTGCTGGATATTCAGCAGGATGGCCCGACCATTCGCTATCTGATCCAGAAGTAATCCCGTTTTCCCGCCGGCGACCTTCATCGCCGGCATGGATTTCCCCGTCTCGCCATGTCCTCACCATCAGATGGGCCGTGCAGGCAAACGATTGCAATAGATTGTAACACTTGAAACGGTGTTCCAGTTATCAAATAACCATTAATATAACGCGGCTATATTATTAAAATACGAATAAGTAACTTCGTGAATGGTTTCTGCCGCTACCGGCCAAAGCCGCACACAGCAATACAATAAGGATAGAAATGGAACTGCTGGCCAGGCTGGGTTATTTTTTTGAGCAAGTGCGTGCAGATGCCGATTTTGCCACCTTCGCCAATGAACTACGTCGGCACCAGGTCTCGTGTTACATCTACTTTGTCTCCACCGGCAATATGAATTTCGTGATGGCAAACGACAAGGTGATCACGATAAAAAGCGCCCGCAGCCTGCTGCGCGTGCGCAGCGCCCCCAACCAGCAGCTGACCTCGGCTGCGGTCATCCGCCATTTTGCCGGCGCCATCAACTTTGAACAATACTGTAAGGATCTCGCCAGCGCCGGGGTGTTTAAGTGGAGCGTCGACCTGGACGAGGAGACTCGCCACTACTGGTCGAAGGATAACCGGCTGCTGTATAAAGAGAGCCTGATTCCCCCCTGAGCGGGTCCCGGGGGGAAGTCTGGTTTGCGGGGCCAGCCCTTAATCGCGTGTCTGGACCCAAAAGGCGTGGATCAGGCCTGGAATATAGCCCAGTAGGGTCAAAATGATGTTGAGAATAAACGCCCAGCCGAAACCTTTCCCCAGCAGAACCCCCAGCGGCGGCAGAATGATAGTAAAAACGATTCTCCAGAATCCCATAAGTTCTCCCTTCATCTAATGTCAACATTTTACTAAGCTATTCAATAGTTAAGCATAGACGCTTTTCACCGCTTCGCCAGCAGGCAGCGCCCTCATCTCCGGTAACAAAAATTATTTCCTGCCGTCACGGATAAAAAAGTCCGCCAAAACATCCACTTTTTTGCCTCATGCTGTGGGCCTGACAGCGAACCGCACAGATTGTCAGTTGACCTGGCTGCCAGTCAGGACTAAGCCTGGAGAAGTTTTATCACATCGAGTCGTTTTACCAACCGGAGAATATCCATGAGTAAACTTGGGATTAATGGTTTTGGTCGTATCGGACGTCTGGTGTTACGCCGTTTATTAGAAGTCGACAGCAGCCTCGAGGTGGTGGCCATCAACGACCTCACCTCGCCAAAAGTGCTGGCCTACCTGTTAAAGCATGATTCAAACTACGGCCCCTTCCCGTGGAGCGTCGACTTCACGGAAGATGCGCTGATCGTCAACGGCAAGACCATCACCGTGTATGCCGAAAAAGAGGCGCAGCATATTCCGTGGCAGGCGGCGGGCGCGGAAGTGATTGTGGAGTGTACTGGGTTCTACACCTCGGCAGAGAAATCGCAGGCCCATCTTCAGGCCGGTGCACGCAAGGTACTGATTTCGGCCCCCGCCGGCGAGATGAAAACCATCGTCTATAACGTCAACGATGACACCCTGACGGCGGATGACACCATCATCTCCGTCGCCTCCTGCACCACCAACTGCCTGGCGCCAATGGCCAAAGTGCTGCAGGACGCCTTTGGCATCACCGTAGGCACCATGACCACCATCCACGCCTATACCGGCACCCAGTCGCTGGTGGACGGGCCGCGCGGTAAAGATCTGCGCGCCTCCAGGGCGGCGGCGGAAAACGTCATCCCGCACACCACCGGCGCGGCCAAAGCTATCGGCCTGGTGATCCCCGCCCTGAGCGGCAAGCTGAAAGGCCATGCCCAGCGCGTACCGACCAAAACCGGCTCAGTGACAGAGCTGGTGTCGGTGCTGGAGAAAAAGGTAACTGCGGATGAGGTCAATCAAGCGATGAAGCAGGCTGCCGATGGCAATGAATCCTTTGGCTATACCGAAGAAGAGATTGTCTCTTCCGATATCATCGGCAGCCATTTCGGTTCAATCTACGATGCCACCCAGCTGGAGATTGTGGAGGCCGGCGGCGTACAGCTGGTGAAAACCGTCGCCTGGTACGACAACGAATACGGTTTTGTCACCCAGCTGATCCGCGTGCTGGAGAAATTTGCCCGCTAAGTGAACGGCGGACAGCCTGCGCTGCCCGCCGATTCTGCATTGAGCGTCTCAGGCCTGCAGATAGACCACCTGGGTCTGCAGGTACTCATTCAGGCCATGGCGGCCATCTGCGCCGCCGATCCCTGATTTACGCCAGCCGGCGTGGAATCCCTGCATCGCCTCAAAGTTCTCGCGGTTGATATAGGTTTCGCCGAACTTCAGCCCCTTAATCGCCTTCATCGCCACGTTGAGATCGCGAGTGTAGATTGAGGAGGTGAGGCCATAATCGCTGTCATTGGCCATCGCCAGCGCTTCATCGAGAGTTGAAAACGCCACCACCGGCAGCACCGGACCGAAGGTTTCCTCATGGATAATATCCATCTCCTGACGCACATCCAGCAGCAGGGTCGGCGGATAAAAATAGCCTTTCCCCTCCAGCGGCTGACCGCCCAGCGCTACCCGCGCCCCCTGCGCCACCGCCTTCGCCACTTTGCGCGCCACCTGATCCCGCGCGGCAGCGTTGATCAGCGGCCCCATCGCGATGTCATCCCGCGCCGCCGGGTCGCCAAACTGCACGGCCTTCATCGCCTCGCCGAGGCGGTTGACGAAGCGGTCGTAAATCCCCTGCTGAACATAGACCCGCTCGACGCAGTTGCACACCTGCCCGGTGTTGATCACCCGCGAGTCCACCACCGCCTTCACCGCCAGCTCCACATCCGCATCGTCCATGACGATGGCCGGCGCTTTGCCGCCAAGCTCAAGGCACACTTTGGTGATATTTTTCGCCGCGGCGGCCATGATTTTCTCCCCCGCCGCCACGCTGCCGGTCATGCTGACCATCGCCACCTTCGGATTGCCGGCCAGCTCCTGGCCGACGGTTTCCCCACGGCCGAGCACCAGGTTAAAGACCCCTTTCGGCAGCCCAACCTGGTGGACGATCTCGGCGAAAGCAATAGCGTTATTGGGCGTGAATTCGCTGGGCTTAATGACGATGGTATTTCCGGTGATCAGCGCCGGCGCCAGCTTGCGGGCGATAAGAAAAAACGGGAAGTTCCACGGCAGGATCCCGGTGGTCACCCCCAGCGCGCGTTTGAAGACAAGGATATTTTCCCCGGGACGGTCGCTCTGCACGATCTCCCCTTCATAACGCCGCGCCCATTCGGCCATGTAGTCGAGATAGTCGGCGGTGAACGCCACCTCCACCGCCGCCAGCTGCTGGATCTTGCCGCCTTCAGCGACGATCAGCCCGGCGATGTCATCGGCACGCTGACGGATGCCGGCGGCAATTTTGCGCAGCCAGCCCGCGCGCTCAATGGCCGGCAGCGCCTCCCAGGCCGGCTGGGCGCGCTCCGCCGCGTCAATCGCCAGCCGCGCCTCTTCCGCGGTCCCGTCCGGGATCCGCGACAGCAGCGCTTCGGTCGCCGGGTTAAGCACGTCGATCCAGCCGTCGCCGTGACCGGAAACGAACTGGCCATCAATATACATCTGGTGTTGAACGGGTGCTGTCATGGCTGCTCCTGTGGTGCATTTGTATTTAACAAGTGATTTTTTTGTTAAATATCGGGCGGATAAGCCGTGGCTTCGCAGCACATTGGCGCAGTTTTGTGAGCTGATTCATAAAACCGGGCCAAAAATACCCGGTTGAGGTTACATTTCAATAACACAAATTGCCCGTTTGCGATAAATCTGCCGCAAACGGGCATTTATCAGCCGAGGATGCGGGCCTGCAGCGCCCCGGCGAGCCGGTCATCCTCCCGCAGCTGTCGCCAGGCGTCGAGGATCTCCGGCGGGAAAGTCACGTGGCTGATAAAGTCTTTCCCCCGTGGACCGTACCCTTCAGGGGAATCCTGCAGACGCGGCAGTTCGCCGAGCAGCAGCGCCAGGTAGCGGGTCACCGGCCACAGCCCCGCCCCGCCGCCCACGAACCCCAACTGGCCGTCGGTCTGTTGCAGCACCGGCGTGCAGCCGGGAAAGCTCAGCCACTGCGGCGGCGTCGTCGCCCCCTGCCAGACGCGGGCGAAGGTGGCCATCGTCCGCCGCTGCATGGTGGGGTCCTGAATGACGATCCCGCGACGATGGGGGATCCCCCGACTCTCCAGCATTGTGCGAGTAAAGCGCGCGTTTTCGCCGCAGTTGGTCGACCGATCCTCCACCACCAGCCGCGGGCGAGGAATGTGCCAGAAGTCATGCGCAATATCCGCCAGAATATGCGCTTCCGGACGCCCCTCCACCGCGAGCGAACGGTAGCGCGGATCTTCGCGCACCGCCTCATACAGAAAACCGGTAGAGTGCCCTACGCCGCCGCTGATCAGCAGCGGAACCTCCTGCTCCACCGCCAGTCGGCAGGCGGCGTCGATGGTAGGGATCACGGCGTTGCCAGCCAGCACCACCACATCCACCGCCGGCGGCGCGGTCAGCGTCGCCAGATCGTTTTGCGCCAGCCAGCCGCCGGTCAGGTTTGCCGCCGCCAGCGTCGTCGCCGACAGCGGGGGAAAGTGTTCTGCCATTCTGATCTCCTTAATCACCTCTCAGCCGCGCAGAGAGAATAGTCTGGCCATCATAAACGCCGCCTGCCGGGGCGCAAAGCGACGCTGATTTGTAACTATTTTGAAATAACAAGAAACATCTAAAAACACGCAGGTTGCACCTGAATAACTGACCATGAAAATAACAAAAAACAGCAAAAACAGGTGGAAAATAAAAATTTACCTCGCGGTTACACCAGATAAAAGCGCGTTTTCTTGCCCGCATTGCCGAGGGATAACTTGCCAATTGTAACCATCAACTCTAAGTTGCTTAACAATTACACAACCTTTTTCACATCAGGTTGCACCCTGCACGCACAGAGTGACACCTGACCTTTTACCGTGGCGGGAGAACGTTTCGTAATGAGCAATCCAGCAAGCAACACTGCATCCATTCTGCAGAAAAACAAGAAGGTACTGATCGCGAGCCTGACCGGCAGCGCCATCGAATGGTTCGATTATTTTCTCTATGGCACCGCCGCCGCGCTGGTGTTTAACAAAATCTTCTTTCCGATGGTCGACCCGGTCATTGGTCTGATCCTCTCCTGGCTCTCCTTTTCGCTCACCTTTTTTATCCGCCCCATCGGCGGAGTCATTTTCGCCCATATCGGCGATCGCATCGGTCGCAAGAAGACGCTGGTGCTCACCCTGTCGCTGATGGGCAGCGCCACGGTGGCCATTGGCCTGCTGCCCACCTACGAGATGGTGGGCCTGTGGGCGCCGGCCCTGCTGATTACCCTGCGCATTATTCAGGGCATGGGTATCGGCGGCGAATGGGGCGGCGCGCTGCTGCTGGCCTACGAATACGCCCCGGAAAAGCGGAAAGGCTTTTTCGGCAGTATTCCCCAGGCCGGCGTGACCATCGGCATGCTGATGGCAACCTTCATCGTCTCGCTGATGACCCTGTTCGATGAGGCGCAGTTTCTCGCCTGGGGCTGGCGAATTCCGTTCCTGCTCAGCTCCGTCCTCGTTTTCCTCGGCCTGTGGATCCGCAAAGACATCGACGAAACGCCCGCCTTTAAGCAGGTGAAACAGTCTGGCCAGGTGGCGAAGGCTCCGCTGCGCGAGACGCTCAAACACCACTGGCGGGAAGTGCTGATCGCCGCGGGTCTGAAAGTGGTGGAGACCGCCCCCTTCTATATCTTCTCCACCTTTGTGGTCAGCTACGCCACCACCACCCTGAGCTATCAGAAGTCGCAGGCGCTGGAATCCGTCACCCTGGGCGCGCTGGTGGCCACCGTGATGATCCCGCTGATGGGGCTACTGTCCGACAAGGTGGGTCGGCAAAAAATGTACACCCTGAGCGTGGTGCTGCTGGGGCTGTTTATCGTCCCGTGGTTCCTGCTGCTCGACACCGGCACCAGCTGGGGCATTATGCTGGCGACGATCGTTGCCTTCGGCATCCTGTGGGCGCCGGTGACCGCGGTGCTGGGCACCCTGTGCTCAGAGATTTTCAGCGCCAATGTGCGCTATACCGGGATCACCCTCGGCTACCAGCTGGGCGCCGCGCTCGCCGGGGGCACCGCGCCGCTTATCGCCACCGGTCTGCTGGCGAAATACGATGGTGACTGGCGACCGGTGGCCGTCTACCTGGGCGTGACGGTGGCGATTTCGCTGCTGGCGATATTCTGCGCCAGCCGGATGAAATCCGTCCCTGGCGCGGCGCGCTCCCGGGCGGAAAGCGCCTGACCGCAGCCGGTCCGGGCTATCTCGGCGCCGACCATCCTGCCCGGCGGCGCTGCGCTTGCGCGGGCCTACAGGGGGATCACGCCGCGGGGGAAACCGCACCTTCCGGGCCCGGTAAGGCGCCAGCCGCCACCGGGCAGACGAACGGGAACAACGGCTAAGACGCCCTGGCCACACCTCTTAGCCGGCCGCCAGGGCCGGCGGGTGTCAGGCGCTCTGATTGTCCAGCTGAAACTGCCCTTCGCGCCGCTGCTTCAGCTTCCAGAAGGCCCACAGCGCGATAAACCACAGCGGAGAAGCCAGCAGCGCCAGCAGCGTGTCCGGGTCAAAGATCATGATGAAGATGGCGAAGGCGAAGAACAGCAGGCTCACCCAGCTCATCACCACGCCAAAGGGCATCTTAAAGATCGACCCGGCATGCAGATCCGGACGCTGACGGCGATAAACCAGATAGGCCGCGAGGATCATCCCCCAGCTGAACACCACCATAATCGCCGCCAGGGTCGAGACGATGGTGAACAGGGTCATCACATTCGGCACCAGGAACAGCAGCAGCGTACCGATCAGCATGCAGAAGCAGGAGAACAGCAGGCTGCGCACCGGAATGCGGGTGCTGCGCGACAGAATGCGGAACTGCCAGTGCGCATGCTTCTCCACCGACAGGCCGTACAGCATGCGGGTGCTGGAGAAGACCCCGCTGTTGGCCGAGGACATCGCCGAGGTCAGCGCCACGAAGTTAATCACCGCCGCCGCCGCGGGCAGCCCGGCTTTGGCAAACAGCGTTACGAAGGGGCTGGTCTCCGCCGACACCCCCGGCCAGGAGGCGACAGCGATGATCACCACCATCGACAGCAGATAGAAGATGATAATCCGCAGCGGCAGCGCATTGATCGCCTTGGGCAAAATGCGCTGCGGATCGCGGGTCTCCGCCGTCATCGTCCCCAGCAGTTCGATACCGGTAAAGGAGAAGATCGCTATCTGGAAGCCGGCGAAAAAGCCGGTGATACCGTGAGGCATAAAGGCCGTCGGGTCGGTGAGATGGCTCAGGGAAGCCGTCACGCCGTCCGGAGAGGTCCAGCCGGTGGCAATCATCCAGCCGCCGGTGACGATCAGGGCGATAATGGTGATCACCTTGATCAGGGCGAACCAGAACTCCGCCTCGCCAAACATCTTCACCGACAGCAGGTTGAGCAGGAACAGGATAGCCAGCATGCTGAGGGCCGGCATCCACGCCGACAGCTCGGGGAACCAGTTCTGCATATAGCTCCCGCACACCACCACGTCGGCGATACAGGTCACCACCCAGCTCAGCCAGTAGGTCCAGCCGAGATAAAAGCTGGCCTGCGGTCCGAGATACTCGCCGACAAAGTCGGCAAACGAGCGGTAGTCATGGCGAGTGAGCAGCAGCTCCCCATCGCCCGCATCACCATATAGGTAAAGAACCCGACCAGCACATAGATAACCAGGATCGAGGTGCCGGCGACGGCGATGTTGCGCCCCGCCCCCATAAACAGCCCGGTGCCGATGGCGCCGCCGAGGGCAATCATCTGGATATGGCGGGCGCCAAGCCCGCGCTTAAGCTGTGACGCGCCTTCACCTCCGGCGGCAGATGGCGCCTGATGTTGATGTTCAGTCATGGTGTTTCCTCAGGCTGGTTGCGGGAGGTGAAGCGCCGCGGCGCGGAGCAGCAGCCCGGCGCGCTGGCCGGTAGCGACCCCGGCATTGGGAAAGAGGATATAGGGGGCACGGGCCTGCACCACCCACCGTTTCTCTGCCTGGCGGGCGATCTCATACCCTGCCGGGAGCGCGGTGAAGTTCTCGACGTTGGCCGCCAGATTGAGCGTAAATTCCCCTTCGCGCTTGATGATGCTCTCCTCGACCAGGAAGTAATCCACCGGCGCTTTATCGCGCGCCGGCAGCGGCGCGTCAGAAATCCAGGCCCGGATCGCCGCGTCGGCGGCGGCGAACAGGCTAAGATCGTTAGCGCCGAACGGCATCACTTTTCCCAGCTCAAGGGTGGCGCTTTGCGCGGCGAACTTTTCGCAGGTGAAGTGGGTGAAGGTCCCGCCCGCTTCGGTATGGCGCACGATGGCGTCCATCCCGCTGGCCTGCAGCAGCTGATAGAAGCCGGGCGAAAAATCCTCCTCGTGGGCCGGGAGCAGCGCAAACTGGCGATACAGCGACCCGCGAATGGCGGTATGCATATCGAGATGACTACGGCTGACCGGCCCCGCCGCATCGGCGGCGCGATAGAAGGCCTGCACCGCCTGCTCGAGAGCAAAAGCCCGCCGCGACTCATTGCCCGGGGTGACCGCCAGATGGCGGCCGCCGAACAGGCGATTGAGGTCGTTGTGCAGATAGCGACGCGCGGCGCGGATCGCCGGCAGGTTACCAAAAACGATCAGCAGCGCCTGGGTGAGCGGCTGCCGCCCCTGGCTCAGATCGTGAGTCAGCTGCAGCAGCAGCTCGGTCGGCGCGGTCTCATTGCCATGGACGCCAGCGGAGAGGATCGTCGCCTGACGCCACGGCGTGGCCGGCAGCAACTGCAGGATGCCCTCGCCCAGCCAGCGGGCCTCGATGTCCGCCGGAAAGGTCCACGCCTGCAGGCGGCAGTGCAGTAAATCGTTAACCAGATGCTCCATCTGCCGCTCCTTAACGCTGAAAATCATAGACAGCGCCCAGACGCAGGATCTGCGTCAGCTCATCCAGCGCCTGATAAACCTCGCGCAGCAGCTGCGGGTCTGCCAGATCGCGGGCGTGCAGCCGGTCACGGTAATGTTTTTCCACCCACGCCGTCAGCTGCTGGTAACGTTCGTCGTTCATCAGGCTGTGGGCGTTGACCGCCTTACGTTCAGACTCGTTGAGCACCACCCGCAGCCGCAGGCAGGCCGGGCCGCCGCCGTTGCGCATGCTTTCCCGCAGGTCAAAAACCGCCACTTCATCGATCGGCGACGCGCTGTCGGCCGCGAGATCGCTCAGGTAACGCCAGACGTTTTCCCGCTGGCGGCACTCCTCTGGCACCACAATCAGCATCTTGCCGTCGGGTTTGCTCAGCAGCTGGCTGTTGAACAGATAGGAGGCCACCGCGTCATCGAGCGACACCCGCTCGTCCGGCACTTCCACGCTGGTAAACGGAATATCGAGACTGTCGCTTTTTGCCCGCAGCGTCGCCAATACTGTCGACTGATCGACAAACGCCTGCTGATGGTGGAACAGCACATGGCGATTGCTGACCGCGATAACGTCGTTATGAAACACGCCGCGATCGATAGCCTGCGGCGCCTGCTGGGCAAACACCGTGTAGCGCGGATCCAGCTGATGCAGGCGAGCCACTGCTTCGCTGGCCTCGAGGGTCTGCCGCGCCGGATACTTCACCGGGGCGATCCCGCCGCTGGCGCGTCGACCGTAGACAAACAGCTGCACCCCCTGCCGGTCATACTCCCGACAGAAGCGGTTATGGTTGGCCGCACCTTCGTCGCCGAGGTCGCCATGCTGCGGCAGCGCCGCGTGGTGGGCGAAGTAGCGCGGATCGGCGAAGGTGGCGCGCAGGATCGCCGAGGTGGTGGGCGCCTCCTGCATGCGGTGCAGCTTATTGTTCAGGTTGGCGACGGTGAAATGAACTTTGCCATCGGCGCTATCCGCCGACGGCGAAACGGTCGCCGCGTTAGCAGTCCACATCGACGAGGCGGAGCTGAAGGCGGAGAGCAGCTGCGGCGCCGCCTGGGCCGCCTGGCGGATGACCTGCTCATCGCTGCCCTCGAATCCCAGGTCGCGCAGCAGACGCAGGTTCGGCCGCGGCTGCGGCGGCAGAATCCCCTGCACGAATCCGCGATCGGCAAGGGCTTTCATTTTATACAGCCCCTGCAGCGCCGCCTTTTTAGGGTTAGAGAGACCATCGCGGTTATTTTGCGAGGCTTCATTGCCGACGGAGAGTCCGGCATAGTGGTGCGTCGGGCCGACCAGGCCATCAAAGTTAGCTTCAAAACCAGACATATGTCCTCACAGGATCCGTTATCAGAATGGCAGGCCCGGCGATACGTTCGCCGGAAGCGTCAGCGTGTCGCTGACCAGAGAGGCCATCGGCCAGGCACAGTAATCGGCGGCGTACCACGCTGCCGCGCGGTGGTTACCGGAGGCGCCCACCCCGCCAAACGGCGCTTTACTGGAAGCGCCGGTCAGCGGCTTGTTCCAGTTGACGATCCCGGCGCGCGCCTCGTCCGCCAGCTGGTCAAACTGTGCCGCATCGCTGGAGATCAGCCCCACGGCCAGGCCATAGCGGGTCTGGTTGGCGAGGCGAATCGCCTCCGGGAAGTCGTCGTAACGGATAACCGTCAGCAGCGGGCCAAAGTACTCTTCATCCGGCACCTCGATACCGGTGACGTCGACGATCCCCGGGGTCAGCACCGTGGAGTGCGGGTCGGGCTGGCGCAGGCGCAGCAGCACCTTGCCGCCAAGCGCCTCCAGTTTCTGCTGCGCCGCCAGCATGTTCTGCGCCGCCTCAAGGGAAATCACCCCACCCATAAACGGCGCCGGCTGGTCATCCCATTTCCCGGCGCGGATCTGCGCGCTGGCCTCCACCAGCCGCCGCAGCAGCGCATCCCCCTGCTCGCCGCGCTGAACAATCAGCCGGCGCGCGCAGGTGCAGCGCTGTCCGGCGGAGATAAACGCCGACTGGATAATCACATGTAGCGCCGCATCAACATCGGCCACATCAGCCACGATCAGCGCGTTGTTGCCGCCCATTTCGAGGGCCAGCATCTTCTCCGGCTGGCCGCCGAAGTAGCGATGAAAGTGGAAACCCGCCGCTGCGCTGCCGGTGAACAGCACGCCGTCGATATCGCGGTTTTCCAGCAGCGCCTGGCCGGTGGCTTTCCCGCCCTGCAGCAGGTTAATCACCCCGTCGGGGACGCCCGCCTGCTGCCACAGCTGGACCGTCAGTTCCGCAGTGGCCGGCGTCAGCTCGCTGGGTTTAAATACGATAGTATTCCCGGCGATCAGCGCCGGAATGATATGCCCGTTGGGCAGGTGGCCCGGGAAGTTGTAAGGGCCGAAGACCGCCATCACGCCGTGCGGCTTGTGGCGCAGCAGCGCTTTACCGTCCGGCATCGTCGACTCGTGAAAGCCCGTCCGCTGGTGATAGGCCTCGATGGAGATGGCGGCTTTGCCGATCATCGCCTGCACTTCGGTGCGGGTCTCCCACAGCGGCTTGCTGGTCTCCCGGGAAATCAGGGTCGCCAGCGCCTCTTTATGCGTCTCCAGCAGCGCGGCGAAACGCTGTACGACGTCAATACGCTCGGCCAGCGGGCGGTGCGACCAGGGATAAAACGCGGCGCGCGCCGCGGCGCAGGCCGCCTGGACGTCGTCGGCCCCCGCGCTGGCCGCCTGCCACAGCAGAGACTGATCCTCCGGGGCCAGTTTACTCATCGTTGCGCCGCTGCCCGGCTGCCACTGCCCGGCTATGAACTGTGCTTTTACCGCCATGATCTGTTTTCCTCTGGGTTCAGGGTTACCGTATAAACGCGGTCGGTCTCAGTGACCTGCAGCGCATCCAGCGCGGCGGCGTCCAGTGAGATCTGCTCTTCGTGGGCCACCAGCAGCGCCCGAAAATTGTCGAACTGACCGTTGGCGACGAGCGTCGGCGCCGACAGCGTGCCCGCCAACTGCTGAGCCGGCAGGCACTGGCAGTCGCGCACGGCGCGGATCTGATCGGTCTCCGCCTCCAGCACCGGACCGGCATCGAAAATATCCACCGAGCCGCGCCAGCTGAACCCCTCTTTCTCGAGGATCGCCCGCGCGGGGGCGGTGTTGGGGTGCACCTGACCGATGACCTGACGGGCATTCTCCGGCAGCAGCGAGATATAGATCGGGTACGCCGGCATCAGCTCGGCAATAAAGGTTTTCATGCCGGTGCCGGTCAGCCGGTCGGCATCGGCGAACGGGATCTCGAAGAAGTGATGGCCTAGCGCATCCCAGAACGGCGACTGCCCTTGCTCATCGCTGCAGCCGCGCAGTTCGGCAAACAGGTGCGGCGAAAACCACTCGCGGAAGGCGGCGATAAACAAAAACCGCGCTTTGGAGAGCAGCAGACCGTTGCGGTTGCGCTGATACTCGGGGTCGAGAAACAGCGTACACAGCTCGCTGTGGCCGGTGTGGTCATAGCTCAGATTGAGCAGCTCCTGGGGCTTGTAGACCCCCAGCGCTTTCGAGGCGCGGACCGTTTTCTGAATGCGAAAATTGTAAAACGGCTCGTCCAGGCCTACCGCTACCTCAATGGCGCTGACCCCCACCACCCGCGACAGCGCGGTGTCTTCCAGCACAAACAGAAAGCCTTGCTGGCCACGCGGCAGCGCGCCGGCGAAAGTGTCAATGCTGCGGCGGATCCGGGCGGCCAGGCGCCCGGCATCATGGGGTAAGGAGGTCATGCCGACCCCCGCCCGCGCGGCAAGGCGGACGATGTCGTCAAGATCGTTTTCCCGTACGGGACGAAATAGCATCACAGGCCGTCCTCCCGGTTAGCGGGTTAAGCGGGCAACGGCGCGATCGAGGCGCACGAAGGCTTCCGCAATATCTGCCAGCGGGATATTGAGCGCCGGCGCGAAGCGCAGCACGTCCGGACCGGCAATCAGGGCGATCACACCCTCTTCCGCCGCCAGGTTGGTCAGGGTTTTGGCCTTCCCGCGCAGCGGTCCCGCCAGCTCGGCGCCGATCAGCAGACCGGCGCCGCGCACGGCGCTAAACGCATCGTAACGGGCAGAGAGGGCATTCAGCTGGTCGACGATCAGCGCATGGCGCTCGCCGACGCCCGCCAGCAGCGGCGCATCCAGATGGGCCAGCACGGCGTTGGCGACGGTCGCCGCCAGCGGGTTACCGCCGAAGGTGGTGCCATGGGTGCCTGGCTGGAAGACCTGCGCCCAGGCCTCTTTCGCCAGCATCGCGCCGATCGGGAAGCCGCCCCCCAGCCCTTTGGCGCTGGTGAGGATGTCCGGGACGACGTTGTAATGCTGGTAGGCGTAGAGATGGCCGGTACGCCCGGCGCCGGTCTGCACCTCATCAAATATCAGGGTGGCATGATGGCGATCGCAAAGGGCGCGCAGCGCCTGGAGGAACGCCGGGTCCGCCGGGATCACCCCGCCTTCGCCGATAATCGGCTCGACAATCACCGCGCAAGTGCGCGAGGAGATCGCCGCAGTCACCGCCTCGATATCGTTATAGGGCAGATGGGTAATGCCCTGCGGCAGCGGCGCATAATCGCTGGAATATTTCGGCTGGCCGCCGACGGAGACGGTGAACAGCGTGCGACCGTGGAAGGCGTGGTTGAAGGCGATGATTTCGCTTTTTTCACCGCCGAACTTATCGTGGGCATATTTCCGCGCCAGCTTAAGGGCCGCCTCGTTCGCTTCGGCGCCGGAGTTGCAGAAGAACACCTTGTCGGCAAAGGTGGACTGCACGAGGGTTTTCGCCAGCTGCAGCACCGGTTCGTTGGTATAGCCATTGCCGATATGCCACAGTTTCGCCAGTTGCCCCTGCAGGGCCTCCGCCAGCGCCGGGTGAGCATGGCCCAGGGCGTTCACTGCGATGCCGCCCGCCATATCAATATACTCTTTCCCCTGCTGGTCCCAGACGCGGGAGCCCGCCGCCCTCACCGGAATAAACGGCGCGGGGGCAAAACAGGGAACCAGGTAAGCGTCAAAATCTTCGCGAGTCATGCTGCCTGACATAATTTATCTCCGGAACGTAAGGCGACGGAAAACGCTCCCGTCGCGTTGGACAATCGACATTAACCCTGACCCTCGGCTTATTTTGGGCACGAGCGCGCCCGCTGCGATGGTAAAAATATTCACCACAGAAATGCTAAGCCCTATTCTTTATGTGGGTAATTGTTAATTCATGGTTAATGCCATGTTGTTGTGTGGGCTAATGCTGGCCTGTGGACAATAAGATTGTCAATACGGGGAAACGCAATTTATTCACTTTTTGAAGATCATCAAGATAATGAAAAACATAGAAAAAATATTTTCCTATTCACTTAAGTGAATAAAAAGTGAATTAAAATGCACAGCTTGCGGGTGGTTCTCGTGCGTAGTTATTCACTTAAAAAATAAAAAATCTAACAAAAATTTAAAAATCGGAATTGCCGTCAAATACCGCTTTATAAAATTGGTGATACCATTCATTGCACAGAGTTTACTGCTGTAGCTATTCCACGGTTTTACACGACATAAATAACACTGAGAAACAGGACTCTTATGGAAAAGTTATCTTACGCATCTGAAAGTAGTACATCTCCATGGACCACCTACCTGCGCCAGATCGACCGTGTCGCGCCTTATCTCGGCGATCTTGCCTACTGGGTGGAAACCCTGCGCCATCCGAAGCGTGCGCTGATCGTCGACATCCCTGTGCAGATGGACGACGGCACCATTCGCCACTTCGAGGGCTATCGCGTTCAGCACAATCTTTCGCGTGGACCGGGTAAAGGTGGTGTTCGCTACCATCCGGATGTCGATCTTAACGAAGTCATGGCACTTTCTGCCTGGATGACCATTAAGTGCGCCGCGGTCAATATTCCTTACGGCGGAGCCAAAGGCGGCATCCGCGTCGACCCCTTCTCGCTGTCGGAAGGTGAACTGGAACGCCTGACTCGCCGCTACACCAGCGAAATCGGCATTATCATCGGGCCGCAGAAAGATATTCCGGCGCCGGACGTTGGCACCAACGGCAAAGTGATGGCGTGGATGATGGACACCTACTCCATGAACCATGGCACCACCATCACCGGCGTGGTCACCGGCAAACCGATCCACCTCGGCGGCTCCCTCGGTCGTGAAAAAGCCACCGGACGCGGCGTGTTCGTCACCGGCCGGGAAGTGGCCCGTCGCGCCGGCATCGAAATTGAAGGCGCTAAAGTGGCGCTGCAGGGCTTTGGTAACGTCGGTAGCGAAGCGGCGCGCCTGTTCGCCGGCGTCGGCGCCCGTATCGTGGTTATTCAGGATCACACCGCCACCCTGTACAACGAAGGCGGGATTGATATGGCCGCCCTTACCGCCTGGCAGGCGGAGAAAAAGCAGATCGCGGGTTTCCCGGGCGCCCAGGAGATCGATAAAGAGGCTTTCTGGACCACCCCAATGGACATCCTGATCCCGGCGGCGCTGGAAGGGCAAATCACCCGCGAGCGCGCAGAGAAGCTGACCTGCAAACTGGTGCTGGAAGGGGCTAACGGCCCAACCTATCCGGAAGCGGACGATGTGCTGGCCGAGCGCGGGGTGATCGTGGTGCCGGACGTTATCTGTAACGCCGGCGGGGTGACCGTCAGCTACTTTGAGTGGGTGCAGGACATGGCCAGCTTCTTCTGGAGCGAAGAGGAGATCAACGCCAAGATGGACCGCATCATGACCGACGCCATCATTCACGTCTGCGATAAAGCGGCCGAGAAAGAATGTACGCTGCGTACCGCCGCCTATATCGTAGCCTGCGAGCGCATCCTGATGGCGCGTAAAGACCGCGGCATCTACCCGGGCTGATCCCCGTCAGAAAGTGCACCAGGGGTGGCATTGCGCCGCCCCTTTTTTTTGCCGTCGCGCCGTCAGCCGACGGTGGACCACAGCACTGGCCATCCCCGACTCTGCGCCTCCGCCAGCAGACCCGGACAGGGATTCACCGCGCAGGGGTGACCAACCACGGTGAGCAGCGGCAGATCCGAGATATGATCGCCAAAGGCGTAGCACGCCGCCAGCGGCTGGCCCTGTTTCTGCGCATAGCACTGGGCATGCGTCGCCTTGTGTTCGCCGATGGCGGTCCGCCAGAGCTCGCCGGTATAGCGGTCATCCACCACCACCGGCTCCGAGCACAGGGCATGTTCCACCCCCAGCGCCGCCATCGCCGGCCAGAGAATGTCGGTCATCGACCCGGAGACAAACACCACGTCATCCCCCCGCGCCTGATGCTGCCTGAGGCGCGCCACCACCTCGTGGTGAAAACCATATCCGCCTTCGCGATACAGACGCTCGGCGACCGCCCGCACCCGGGGGCGCGACTCGTGGCGAAACAGCGAGTAATAGTAGCGGTTGATCGCTTCCCGCGGTTGACCCGCTTCGCTAAGCGCCTGAAGCTGGCGGACAATCGCCGCGGCCGTCAAACCGCACTGCAGCGGATATTCCTCGGCATAGCGGTGCAGAAACAGGAACATACTTTTGCCGGTAATCAGCGTTTCATCCACATCAAAAAAGGCGATGCTCATCCCCGTCCCCCTGCTCAATACTGACCAGATAATGTTGATGGCACTGCGCCGCCTGCTCGCACTCTTTGCGAGTGATGTAGTTAAGGTCATAGACGCTGAAGCTAAAGCCAACTTCCGCTTTGCGGGTGCCGGTCTGGTCAAACCCCACCGAGCATTCGCAGGTGAAGCGGCCATGGGCTGAACTTTTGCGTGACACCACATTGAGGACGATGGTCACCGGCAGCGGAAAAACAAAGCAGGAAAAGGCCACCTGCAGCGAGCTCAGGGTAAAGTACTTCTCCGCCATTGCCACGCCGGCCTCCGCCAGCAGGAATTTTTCCGAGGTGGCGATGATGGTCTGCCGCGCCGCCTCGATCAGCACCATCCCCTGAATATGTTGCCCGGTCTGGTGGTCGCAGAGTAACTCCGAGGCATCCTGCAGGATCAGGCGCGCGCAATAGCTATCCTCATCGCGTTGTTCCGGCGAGGTGATGAGGATATTCGCTTTTTTACGTTTATGTACCAACCGCTGATGATCGCGGTTGTTTTGATAATAGAGATCCTGCAGATTGACGATCTGGCGGATTTTGTCCGGATAGTGCTGACGAATAATGCAGATGGTGCGGGAGATGTCGTCGAGCTGTACCCCCTGACCGATAATGATTTTATCGACGCCGGCCAGCTCGCCGCTCCAGACAAACCGCTCAAACTCATTAACCGTCAGCACATTCTCATGCCGCCGGGCAAAATCGGTAAATTTCTCACCCACCACAATTAATTTTTCCATGGCGCTTGTCTCCTCAGATCGTTTTCACCAGTAACGCAATCCCCATCCCGCCGCCGATGCACAGCGACGCCAGGCCGGTCGGTTGATTCTCCCGGCGCAGCGCGTGCACCAGACTGACCACGATCCGCGTCCCGGAACTGCCCAGCGGGTGACCGAGGGCGATCGCGCCGCCGTGGACGTTCAGGCGGGAAGCAATCTCCTCCTCCGTCATCTGATGCTCTCTGGCCAGTCCCCTGACCACCCCCAATACCTGCGCGGCAAAGGCTTCGTTAATCTCCAGCCGGGCCATATCGCTGAGCTGAAAACCACCGCGGCGCAGGGCGCACGCTATCGCCGGCAGTGGGCCGAGCCCCATCAAGGACGGATCGACGCCGCCTTCGCCAAAGGAGACGATCTCCGCCAGCGGCTGCAGGCCATAGCGGGCAACGGCGCGCGCCGAAGCGAGGATCACCGACGCGGCGCCATCGTTCAGCCCGGAGGCGTTGCCCGCCGTGACGCTGCCGTCAGCGCGAAAAGCAGGTTTCAGCGCCGCCAACTGCCCGGCGCTAAGATCATGGCGGATCGGCTCATCCTCGCGGACCGTGCTGACGCCCCGCTTCGCGCTTACCGTCACCGGCACAATCTCATCGGCAAAATAGCCGGCACGGCTGGCGACGGAGGCTTTTTGATGGCTCTCCAGCGCATACCGGTCCTGCGCCGCGCGCGAGATCTGCTCCTGCGCGGCGATGGCCTCTGCCGTTTCCCCCATCGGGATCTGCAGCAGCGGATCGGTTAACCCGTCGTGCTGGATCACATCCTCACTGCTGAATGCGCCGAATTTCATCCCGCCCCTTATCTCTCCCTGCAGCAAAAACGGCGCCTGACTCATATTTTCCATTCCGCCGGCGACCACCAGGTCGGCATAACCGCTCTGGATATGGATCGCCCCTTCGGTCATGCTTTTCATGCCGCTACCGCAGATCATATTCAGGGTGTAAGCCGGCGTTTGCACCGGGATCCCTGCCCGCAGCGCAACCTGACGCGCCGGTCCCATTCCCTGCCCGGCGGCGAGGACGCAGCCGCAGATCACCTCATCGATCCACGCCGGGTCAATGCCGGCCTGCTGCAGGTTGTGCCTGACGGTGAGCGCTGCCAGCTCCACCGCGGAGACCGTTTTCAGGGCGCCAAGAAAGCGCCCCACCGGCGTACGGCAGGCCGCGACGATATAGACTTTGTTCATGATTATTCCATTACGTAGAGCGAGGAAAGATACTGCCGCGTCCCGGCTTCGCTGCCGGTAAAGCCCACATAGCCATCGGGATTAACCACCGCGTAGTCATCGGGACCGATCTGTAGCGCCTCAAGAAACGCCTTGTCCGCCGGTTCGAGGGAGCAGAACATAAACCAGCCGGCCTGCTTCAGGCGGGACAAAGGAGGACAGGCGGCGCGGGCGGAAAAGATCACCACCTTACCGCTGGCGAAGGCGTCATAGCTGTTGCGAAACGTCGCCTGCGGGGAGGCAAAAACGTACCAGGGAACATGGTGCCCTGCCAGGCCGTCCGTCTCCTGCGCCTGCGTCGCGGTGAAACCGGCGTACTGCAGCGGCAGCTGGTGACGATAGTAGTGACGGTTGCAAAACTCCGGAAAGTAGACCCCATCGATATGATTTCTCGGCACCAGACCGGCGATCAGGCCAGTATCATGGTCGGTGGAGCGCAGCACACCGCTCACCGCGGCGAAGCGCTGGGTGCGATAGGACGCCGGCAGTCGGTCAGTGGCCACGCCGTGCAGACAGAAAGCCAGCTTCCAAGCGAGGTTCACCGCATCCTGGACGCCGGTGTTCATCCCCTGCCCGCCAATGGGACTGAACAGGTGGAAGGCATCTCCCGCCAGCATAATATGGTGCTGCAGATTGTCATCGGCGATGCGGTTATAGAAATTGGCGCTGGAGGACCAGGTGAGCCTCTGCGCCGGCGGCACCTGAGGGCAGTAGCGCGCCAGCGCGGCGTTAATCTCCTGCAGGTCAGGCACCGGACGCGGCGACGGCAAGCGCCCGGCTTTTTTAATCACAATCCTGACCTGATTGTCCGGCATGGGCAGGAAAATTAGAAAGCCTTGCTCATCAATATGGTAGGAGGTCCCCGGGAGCGCCGCCGCGGGGTCGAACTGCACATCCGCCATCACAAAATGCAGCGGATAGTCATGACCGCTAAAGCCGATCCCGGCCAGCTCCCGGACGGTGCTGGCCGCGCCGTCGGCGCCGATAATATAGTCATAAGCGGCGAAACAGGCCCGACGGGCATCGTCGAGCAGGGAGACGTGATAGCGCTCCCCCTCCCGGCGCCAGGAGACCAGCTGGTGCCCGCGTCTCACCTGCCGCCCGGCGGCGGCTAATGCCGTTTCGAGGATCTTCTCCGTCCGCGGCTGCGGGATACTGACATGGAAGGGATAGCAGGTGGCGAGTCGGCGGTTATCAATATGCAGAAATTTGCGGTTTTTATAGTAAGCGTAGACTGACTGCACCTGTTTTCCCTGGGCGATCAGTTCCCCGGCAAGGCCTAAGCCGTGGAAGGCTTTAATGGTCGCCGGACTGACGCTCAGCGCTTTGGACCAGGTGGTGCTGTGGGTATTTTTATCAATGATATCAAAATCAATTCCATACTTATTCAGATAGCAGCCAATGATTAACCCTACCGGGCCGGCGCCAACAATGAGTACTTTTTATCACGATCGAGCCTCTCTGTATGCCCCATGTGGGGCATACGCGTGTTGCCTGGGTGCAGGGTGATTAGGGATAGATATCATCGGCCAGACGACGATCGCCGGCGACATTGCAGATATGCCAGTAGGGGTATGGTTTCTCTTTCTCGCTCACGCTGTTGAGGATCGCCGTCTCCTCGTCGCTCAGCGTCCAGTTCAGCGCCGCCAGGTTATCTTCCAGTTGGGCCAGTTTGGTCGCGCCGATCACCAGCGAAGCGATCCCCGGACGGGTACGCAGCCAGTTGAGCGCCACCTGCGCGACGCTGGCGTTGCGCTGGCGGGCAATCTCGTGCATCACCTCCAGGGTCTGCCAGGCCTGCTCGCGGTTGGCGATCGGCGCGGATTCGAACGGCGTGGCGTTCGCCAGGCGACTACCTTCGGGAAACGCCTGATTGCGCGGGTATTTGCCGGTGAGAAAGCCCCCGGCCAGCGGGCTCCAGACGGTGATGCCGACGTTCTGATCGACGCTGAGCGGGATAATCTCATGCTCCAGTTCACGCGCGGCGATATTGTAATAGCCCTGATAGACGCAGAATTTCTCCAGCCCAAGGCGCTCCGAGATCCCCAGCGCCTTCGCCAGCTGCCAGGCCGCGTAGTTGGAGACCCCGATATAGCGAATTTTCCCGGCGCGGATCAGGGTATCCAGCGTGCGCAGGGTATCCTCCAGTGCGGTGCGCGGATCGAACCCGTGAAGGTGATAGATATCGATATAATCGGTCTTCAGCCGCTGCAGGCTGGCCTCGACGGCATTGATGATATGGTAGCGCGACGCCCCCAGCGCATTCGGGTTGGGGTCGGTTTGCCAGCGCCCTTTCGTGCCGATAATCACCTGCTGGCGTTTTCCCTTCAGCGCGTTGCCGAGCAGCTCTTCGCCCTGGCCGTTCTTATAACAGTCCGCGGTATCAAAAAAGTTAATCCCGGCGTCCAGCGCTTTGTACACCAGATCGTAGGCCGTCTGCTCAGGCACCACGCCGAATTCCGACCAGTTGCGCCCCGGCGCGCCGAGAAAGGCCCCTTTCTCGCCAAACGTCATGGCGCCGAAACAGAGCTCCGAAACCGACAGCCCGGTGGAACCTAAATACCGATACTTCATGCTTGACTTCCTTTTAAAGGTGACAACGTCACACTAGCGATAACCAATCCGCTGGCGGTCAGGCAAGCACCGGCCAGAGGAATGTGAGATAGAGAGACGCCAGAGGCGAGCAGCAGCCCGCCAAACCAGGCGCCGCCGGCATTGCCGAGGTTAAAGGCGGCGATATTGCACGAGGAGACCATGCTTTTACCGCTCTCACTGCTGTCCAGCGCCTGCATCTGCAGCGGCGGAATGGTGGAGAACATCGCCGCCCCCAGCAAAAACACCGCCGCGCAGGCACCAGGCAGCGTCTGAATAGCCAACGGGAAAAGGCACAGGACGACGCTCAGCAAAGCGAGAGTCAGCAGCAGCGCCCGGCGGACGCCGCCGTCGGTCAGTCGGCCGCCAAGATGATTCCCGGCGACCATCCCAACGCCGAACAGCATCAGCACCGGCGGAATAAGGTGTTCGCTCATCCCGGTGACGGTTTTCAGCATCGGCGCGATGTAGGTGAAGGCGGCGAAGACGCCGGAGAACCCGAGGGCAGTGATCAGCAGGCTGCGCAGCACCGCGGGATGGCGGAGCACCTTTAGCTCATCACGGATCCGGCTCTGGGCCGACGGTTGCGCCTGACGGCCAGGCACCAGGGCAATGACTGCCAGGGCGGAGAGAACGCCGATCAGCGTGACCATATAGAAGGTATAGCGCCAGCCAAGGTACTGCCCCACCCAGGCGCCGAGCGGCACGCCCAGAATATTGGCCAGGGTGGCGCCGAGAAACACGGCGGAGACCGCCGAAGCTCGTTTATCTACCGGCGCCAGCTCCGCGGCATAGACTGAGCTTATTCCGAAAAACGAAGCGTGAGCGAAAGCGGTTATTACCCTGGCAATAATTAGCATGGTCATATTACCGGCGATCGCGCAGCCTAAATTTCCAATGGAAAATAAGATCATCAAAAATAACAGCGCCGGTTTTTTGCGATAACGGCTTAATAGCGGCGTAAGCAGCGGCGCGCCAATCACCACCCCACAGGCATAAGCGGTAATAGACCAGGCGGCAAGGGTAATGGATATATGAAAATCATGGGCCACATCGAGTAATAAACCCATAATCACAAATTCGGTGGTGCCAATACCAAATGAACCCACGGAAAGCGCATACACCGCCGCAGGCAATCCCGCCGGACGGGAAACAGCAATAGTCATAAGTTACCTTATCTCCCGCCAGAACGGCGGGAGGAACGTATTCAGGAGATTATTTATCGATTAAATTAAAGTCGCCCTGGTTATAGCGTAAGCCGGCGACGTTTTCGGCAGCGAAAATATGATCGATGGTGAGAATATCTTCAGGCGAGAGCATAATATCGGCCGCAGCGGCATTATCGCGCAGGTGATTGATTTTTCGTGCCCCGGGGATCGGCACGATATCTTCGCCTTTGCTCATCACCCAGGCGAGAGCCATCTGCGCCAGGGTGGCATCGTAGCGGCCGGCGACCTGCTGCAGATGGTCGAGCAACTGCTGGTTTTTGCGCATGGTTTCGGCCTGGAAGCGCGGCAGATTGCGACGAAAATCATCGGCAGCGAAGAGGCTGGGGTCGGTGATTTTGCCTGTCAGGAAGCCGCGCCCCAGCGGGCTGTAAGGGACAAAGCCCACCCCCAGCTCGCGGCAGGCCTTGAGGATGCCGCCCTCCGGCTCACGGGTCCACAGCGAGTATTCCGTCTGCACCGCGGTAATCGGATGCACCTTGCAGGCCCGGCGCAGCGTCTGGGCTGACACTTCCGACAGCCCGATGTGGCGAATTTTACCCTCTTTAACCAGGTCGGCCATGGTGCCCACCACCTCTTCCACCGGCACCGCGGGATCGACGCGGTGCTGATAGAGCAGATCGATGGTCTCGATATTCAGCCGCTTCAGCGACCCTTCCACCGCCTCACGAATATGTTCCGGACGGCTGTCGACGCCGGCCATCCGCTCCAGCCCCTGGCCGGTCGGCAGAATACGAAAGCCAAATTTGGTGGCAATCTGCACCTTATCGCGGATGCCTTTAATCGCTTTCCCGACAAGGACTTCATTGTCAAATGGCCCATACACTTCGGCGGAATCGAGGAAGGTCACGCCCATGTCCACTGCGGCATGGATGGTATTTATCGCCTGCGACTCCTCAGCGCCGCCATAGGCAAAACTCATTCCCATACACCCGAGACCCAATGCGGAAACCTGGAACTTCTCTTTTCCGAGATAACGTGTTTTCACCTTATTTTCCTTACGTGCTGAATGTTATTAAATATATACTTCCCTTTTACATTGATAACAATTAATCTATTCCGAACGCGGTGTTAGCTGGAAATTAACAATGAAAACGTTGCCTGATTTGCAACAAATTGAAATATTAATACTCATAGTGAAACATGGTAGTTTTCGACAAGCTGCCAGAGCATTAAATCTTTCACCGCCGGCCCTCACCAGCGCTATTAATCATCTGGAAGAAAAATTAGGCGTGCGCCTGCTCAATCGCTCGACGCGCAGTTTGTCTTTAACCGCCGTGGGTGAGGAATTTCTTAATAATATGACGCCGGTGGTTAATGATTATCGCCGGGTAGTCGACAGTCTGAATTATCACCGTCTGACCCCGGAAGGGGTGGTGAAAGTCAATTTACCGCGCATTGTTCTCGACCTTTTCTTTCAGCGCTATTTTATTGCTTTTAAAACCGCCTATCCTGACGTGACGCTGGAGCTGTTTACCACCGATCGGAAAGTGAATATTATCGAGTCCGGTTTTGACGCTGGCATTCGTTATTCCCGGGATGTGCCCAAAGATATGATTGCCATCCCCTTTGGCGAGAAACTGTCGCTGATCCCGGTAGCCAGCCCGGACTATCTCCGCCAGGCCGGAGCGCCCGACACCCCGCAGTCGCTGATCAATTTTCGCTGTATCAACCGATGTTTTCCCAGCGGCGAAAAGTACCGGTGGGAGTTTATCAGCCCCGACGGCGAGCCAGGCGAAGTCGCAGTCAAAGGCGATCTGGTCGTCGATTCCGATACGGCGATGATCCAGGCGGCGGAGAGCGGACTGGGGATCGCCTTTGTCTATCAGTCGCTGGTCTCCGCGCAACTGAACGCCGGCAGCCTGATCCGCTTATTGCCCAGCTACCGCTACCCGGCGGATCATTTCTGCGTCTACTATCCGAGTCGCAAACATATTCCCGCGCCCCTGCGCGCTTTTATCACCTGGGTGATGGCGCAGAATAAGAGCATCCTCCATGAGTAAATGGCCTGAGGGGGTATCCTCCTGTTCGCTACAATAAACGCACACACCGTTAACCCTTATTTATCCTTTCCCTTGAATTTCGTCGGTCGTCAGGCATAAACTCGTTAGAGCTCTAACGATTTTGGCAGACGACCTATGGACCATCGACAGCTAAACTTCTCCCATCTTTTATATCTGACCGCCCATCACTGGCGGCTGGCGGTTAATCGTCGGCTGAAAAACCTCGGCCTCAGCCAGGCCAGCTGGGTAGCGGTCGCCGCTATCGCCCGCCATCACCAGCCGCTGTCGCAAAGCGAACTGGCGCAGGAGCTGGGAGTGGAGAGCGCGACCATTGTGCCGCTGATCAACCGCCTGGTGACCCTCGGCCTGGTGGAGCGCGTCACCACCGACCGCGATAAACGCAAGCGGCTGCTGGTGGTCACCGACCAGGGGCAGGCCCTCTTCGAGCAGGTCAAAACGGTGGCGGACGATCTGCGTGAAGAGATCCTGACGGCGATTACTCCGCAGGAGCGGGAACAAACTCAGCGGGTGCTGGAAAAGCTGTTGCGCGAAGTGGAGAAGAAATAATGCCCCGTCGTCAGAGTAACCCTTACGCCCCCCATGACTGGGCGCCGCATGAAAAACCGGCCCTGCTCGGCTCGCCATCGACGCCGCTGCACAGCCCGGCGAAGCGCCTGGCCTACGGGGTGGTCGGGCTGCTGGTGTGCCTCACCGGCGCGCTGGGCAACGCGGTAGTCACCGCCAATCTGCAGCTGCTGCAGGGCACCTTCGCCGCCTGGTCGACGGAGATCGCCTGGCTGCCGGCGGTGTATGTCATGACCAACGTCTCCATCAACCTGCTGCTGGTGAAATTTCGTCAACAGTTCGGGCTGCGCGCCTTTACCGAAGGCTTTCTGGTGCTCTATGTGCTGGTCACCTTCTTCCACCTGTTCGTCAACGATCTCAGCTCGGCGATGATGGTCCGCGCCGCCCACGGCATGGTGGCCGCGGCGCTCAGCTCGCTGGGGATCTACTATCAGGTGCAAGCCTGGCCCGCACGCCACCGCCTTAAAGGGCTGACCATCGGTATCACTGGCTCGTCGCTGGCCATTCCGCTGGCGCGCCTCTTTTCCACCGAGCTGCTGCAGACCGACGAATGGCGCGGGCTCTACTTCTTTGAACTGGGGCTGGCGCTGGTGTCGCTGGCCTGCGTCATCGCGCTGAAGCTGCCGCCGAGCGATCGTAAAAAGGTGTTCGAGAAGAAGGATTTTATCACCTTCTTCCTGCTGGCCCCCGGCATGGCGCTGGTGTGCGCGGTGCTGTCGCTGGGGCGGCTCGAGTGGTGGTTCGAAGCGCCGTGGATCGGCTGGTCGCTGGCGGCGGCGGTGGTGCTGATCGTCGCTGCTATCGCCTTCGAGCATAACCGCAGCAATCCCCTGCTCAATACCAAATGGCTCTCCAGCGGCAGTATCCTGCGCCTCGGTCTGATTATGCTGCTGATCCGCATCGTGCTGGCGGAGCAGAATACCGGGGTGATCGGCTGGCTGCAGTACGTTGGCCTGCAAAACGAACAGATGACCAACCTTGCGTGGTCAATTTTCGCCGGCATTCTGTGCGGGATCATTGCCAGCTGCCTGACGCTTAACCCGCAGAAGCTCTACTGGCCGACCGCCACCGCCCTGGCGCTGATCATGGTGGCCTCGCTGCTCGACAGTCAGTCCAACGCCCTCACCCGCCCGGAACAACTGATGTTCAGCCAGTTTTTGCTTGGCTTCGGCAGCGCCTTCTTTCTGGCGCCGGCGATGCTCGCCGGTATTGGCGGGGTGTTCGCCGATCCGCGCAACCTGGTCAGCTTCTCGGTGCTGTTCGGCATGAGCCAGAACATCGGCGGCCTGCTGGGATCGGCGATCCTCGGTACTTTCCAGACCTGGCGGGAGAAATTTCACTCCAGTCAGCTGGCGGATCAGATCACCACCCTCAACCCGCTGATCGTCGAGCGTCTGCAGCAGTACAGCCAGATGTACCAGAGCCAGATCGGCGACAGCACGCTGCTTAACGTCCAGGCCACGACGCTCCTGCAAAACGCCGCGACGCTGCAGGCCAATATTCTCGCCTGGAATGATACCTATCTGCTGACGGCGGCGATCTCCGCCGGGACGTTAGTGTGGGTTTTCTGGCGCTTAATTCGCTTACGACTAACCGCCCGTATCGCATTAAAACGCGCCACTGGCAGCAAATAATTATCATCATTTCATCTCTGGAGTCGTTATGAGTCAGCAGGATGCGGCCAAACAACAGGCCAATACCCGAAACAACATTCGCGTGGTCTCCATTTTTACCGCCGCGGCGATAGGCCTCGTCGGCGTACTGGTGATCCTCTATGCCTGGCAGCTACCGCCGTTCACCCGGCATAGCCAGTTTACCGACAACGCCTACGTGCGCGGGCAGACCACCTTTATCAGCCCACAGGTCAACGGCTACATCACTGCCGTCAACGTCAAGGATTTCGCCATCGTTCAGCCGGGCGAGGTACTGTTCCAGATAGACGATCGCATCTATAAGCAGCGGGTGCACCAGGCCCAGGCCACCCTGGCGATGAAGGAGGCGGCGCTGCGCAACAACCTGCAGCAGCGCAAAAGCGCCGAGGCGACGATCGCCAAAAACGAAGCCGCGCTGCAAAACGCCCGCGCGCAGAATCTGAAAATCCAGGCCGATTTAAAAAGGGTGCAGGAACTGACCGCCGATGGCTCGCTGTCGATCCGCGAGCGTGATTCCGCCCGCGCCAGCGCCGCCCAGGGGGCAGCGGATATTGAACAGGCGAAAGCGGCGCTGGAGATGTCGCGCCAGGATCTCGAATCGACCATCGTCAATCGCGATTCGCTGGAGGCCGACGTGGCCAGCGCCAAAGCCGCCCTCGAACTGGCGCAGATTGACCTGCAGAATACGCAGATCATCGCCCCCACCGGCGGCCAGCTGGGGCAGATTTCGGTGCGTCTTGGCGCTTACGTCAGCGCCGGAACCCATCTGACTTCGCTGGTCCCGCCGCAGCACTGGGTGATCGCCAACCTGAAAGAGACCCAGCTGGCCGATGTGCGTATCGGCCAGCCGGTTACCTTCACCGTTGACGCGCTCAACGGCGAGACCTTCCACGGCAAGGTGCAGAGTATCTCCCCGGCGACCGGGGTGGAGTTCAGCGCTATTTCGCCGGACAACGCTACCGGCAACTTCGTCAAGATCGCCCAGCGCATCCCGGTGCGCATCACGGTTAACGAGGGGCAGCGCAACAGCGAGCGCCTGCGCCCCGGCATGTCGGTGCAGGTGACCATTGATACCCGCGCGGAGAAGCAGCCATGATCCGCCCGGTCACCCTTGTCATCGTCCTGGCGCTGGTCGGCTGTCAGTCCGCCGATGTCCAGCGCGCGCAGCCGACCCTGACCATCCCTGCCGCCTGGCGGGCCGACGTTGGCCCTGCCAGCCCGGTGGAAGGCGTATGGTGGCGCAATTTTCATGACAGTGCGCTGAATCAGTATGTCGACCGGGCGCTGCGCTATAACAGCGATGTGCTGATCGCCCGCGAGCGGGTCAATGAGTATCAGGCGCGGGCGTATGCCGCCGACAGCAGCCTTTTTCCCTCGCTGGATGCCAGCCTGACCGGCACCCGCGCCCGCGCGCAGTCCGCCGCCACCGGCCTGCCGATCCACAGCACGCTGTACAAAGGCGGCCTGACCGCCAGCTATGATGTCGATATCTGGGGCGCGAACCGCAGCGCGGCCAGCGCCGCCGGGGCCAGCCTCGAGGCGCAGAAAGCCGCTGCCACCGCGGCCAATTTGAGCGTCGCCGCCTCGGTGGCCGTGGGCTACGTGACGCTGCTGTCGCTGGATGAGCAGCTGCGGGTCACGCAGCAGACGCTCCAATCACGGGAAGACGCCTGGCGGCTGGCCAAACGTCAGTTTGAAACCGGGTATACCTCGCGCCTTGAGCTGATGCAGGCGGATTCGGAGCTGCGCTCAACGCGGGCGCAGATCCCGCCGCTGCAGCACCAGATTGCGCAGCAGGAAAACGCCCTCAGCGTGCTGCTGGGGGATAACCCCGGCGCGGTCAAACGTGGCGAATTCGCCGGGCTCACCCCGCTGCGTCTGCCCTCGCAGTTGCCGTCCACCCTACTCAACCGCCGCCCGGATATCGTACAGGCCCAGCGTCAGCTGGTAGCCGCCGATGCCACCCTGGCCTCGTCGCAGGCGCAGCTGCTGCCGTCTATCAACCTGACCGCCACCGGCAGCCTGCAGGACCGGACGCTGCCGGATCTGCTCGACGATCCGCTGCGACTGTGGAGCATTGGCGGTAGCATCCTGGCGCCGCTGCTTAACCGCCAGGCGTTAAACGCCCAGGTGGATGTCTCCATGGCCCAGCGCAACCAGGCGCTGTACAGCTATGAGAAAACGGTGCGCGGCGCGTTCAAAGAGGTCAATGACAGCCTTGACGCCATTAGCCGCTACGGCGAACAGTTGACCGAGCTGCAGGGACAGGTGGCGGTAGCGGAGGAAACATTGCGCATTGCGCAGAATCGCTACCGTAACGGCTACTCTTCGTATCTGGATGTGCTTGACGCCCAGCGAACGCTGTTCTCCACCCAGCTTAGCGTGGTCCAGGTGAAGAATAACCTGCTGCTGGCGCAGATCGATCTGTACCGGGCGCTGGGAGGCGGCTGGATGAACGCGTGAAAAGCCTGCTCGCGTCGGTCCGCCACCGTCCAGAGCGCGGAAGCCAGTATTCAGGCCGGGATAGCGTTGCGCCACCCGGCCACTACTACCACCAGGGAGTTAATCTATGCAACAACAGTGGTCTGCTGTCGATAATTACATGATTTCTTCGCTTATTCCTGATGATGACGTGCTGAGACAGGTTCTGGAAAACAACAAACGCGCCGGGCTACCTGAACATGATGTTGCGGCCAATCAGGGGCAATTTCTGGCGCTGTTGGTGCGCATGACCCAGGCGCGGCGGATCCTTGAAATTGGCACGCTCGGCGCCTATAGCGCCATCTGGATGGCGCGTGCGCTGCCCGCCGACGGAAAGCTGATTACCCTCGAGGCCGACCCGACGCATGCGGGGGTGGCGCGCCAGAATATCCGCCTCGCCGGGCTAAACGAGCGCATTGAGCTTATTGAAGGACCCGCGCTGAACACGCTGGAAAATTTCGAGGATGTGCAGCCATTCGACCTGATCTTTATTGATGCCGATAAACCTAATAATCCTCACTATCTGGAGTGGGCGCTGCACTATTCCCGCCCCGGGACGCTGATCGTGGGCGATAACGTGGTGCGCGATGGCGAGGTGATTAATGGGCAAAGCGATGACGCGCGTGTGCAGGGCGTGCGTCGGTTTATCGAGATGATCGGCGATAACCCGCGGCTCACCGCCACCGCGCTGCAGACGGTGGGCATTAAGGGATGGGATGGCTTTACGCTGGCGCTGGTGAATGGCTGAGATCCGGGCGGCCTGATGCCCTCACCCCGGCCCTCTCCCCCAGAGAGAGGGAGAAACCCCGCTCTCCTGCCCGGCAGCACCAGCCTGCATGAACCTATGCTGCCGGGCCCGCGGGGCTTTCTGCCGCGGAGGATCATCGAGGATAATAGGTATACTGGTAGTGCAGAGACTGATCTTTCATTGCCCCTGCAGCAGGCTGCTCGCCATACTCCGCGGTACAGTTCCCCTCGGGATCCCACCCTAAACAACAGGCCTGGCGTGCTCCACTATACGTTGAGGTCGTTTCCCGGGATATCCAGCGCCCTTTTTCATCCCAACGCAGCGTCGAGGTGGAGTCCGAGTCAGCCATGCGGCTAAGGCGCCCATCCGTATAGCGGTAATCGACAGCAAGCATGACCATCATACCGCCGTTGACCGTTTTACGGACCAGGCGGTTCCGGTCGTCATACTGATAGGTGGTCGTATGCAGGACTTTGGGCGGTTGCTGCGTCGCGGACACGTTTTCGGCGCGCACAATCCGCCCGAGAGAATCGGTATAAAACTGTTCGCGCATCACCATCTTGCTGATATTTCCCGTCGCGCTCCGGGTCTGCCGGATATATTCCCGCATCCATCCTTTATCATTTCGCCAGCGAACATTATCTCTGACGATCGTTGCGCCATGTGCGGTGTTAAGGGTTTTTGCCCGCTCATAGCTTGCCAGCTGGCGGCAACGCGCGAAACGAAGGGCGCCATATTCGTTATTCTGGCTGCCGACGATTTGCACGCTCTGCACTTCGCCGTTCAGCGGCGGAAGGGAGGTCAAAATAAAAAAGTTCGCATCGTTGATCGCCCCCTGTGTTTCATCGCAGGAGGAAGCGTCAACGAAGGGTTTACACGCGGCCATCACAAGGATAGCCAGCGCCAGCATGAGGAATTTGTCCATATCAAGAAGGGTAAAAATAGACTCCGTGTTCTGGTTTTCCTGCGAAACAAGGCTAAAAATACGCGAAGACGGCCGATGACCCAAGCCGGCAGGTCGATTTTCAGATTCCGTTCATTTTTCATTCGGCGGGGAAGCATCAGGGCGGGGAGATAACCGGGTACGGCTTCGCGACCGCCCCCGGGTTTCCCCTGCCCGGCAAGCACTGCGCCGCCGGGCAGGGAAAAGGGTGGGATTACGGCGTCACCTGCTCCATCGCCTGCAGGACACGTTTGTCCGAGATGGGGTACGGGGTCCCCAGCTGCTGGGCGAAGAAGCTCACCCGCAGCTCCTCGATCATCCAGCGGATCTCCCGGACATCGTCGTCCTCACGGCGGTTCGGCGGTAGCTTATTCAGCCACTGCTGCCACGCCTGCTGCACGCTCTCAATTTTCAGCATCTGCGCGCGGTCGCGGTGCGGATCGATAGCCATCTTCTCCAGGCGCTTTTCAATCGCCTGTAGGTAGCGCAGCGTATCGCCAAGACGACGGAAGCCGTTGCCGGTGACAAAGCCGCGGTAAACCAGCCCCGCCATCTGCGCTTTGATGTCCGACAGCCCCAGCGCCATGGTCATATCCACCCGGCCTTTCAGCCGTTTGTTGATATTGAACACCGCAGTGAGGATCTGCTCGACCTGTTTGGCGATCTCCACCACCGTCTCGTTGAGCTCGGCGCGAACTTTATCGTGCAGCTGGTTGAAGCCCTCTTCCGTCCATACCGGACCGCCCGCCTCGTCGATAAGCTTATCAACGCCGCAGGAGATGCAGTCGTCAATCAGATCCAGCACTTTGCCGTACGGGTTGAAATAGAGCCCGAGCTTGGCTTTGTTCGGCAGTTTCTCGTGCAGATACTTAATCGGCGACGGAATGTTAAGCAGCAGCAGGCGACGCAGACCGCGCCACATGGCCTGCTGCTGTTCCTGTGGATTATCAAACAGCTTGATGGCCACGCTGTCGCGCTCGTCCACCAGCGCCGGCCAGGCTTTCACCTTATAGTTGCCGCGCTTCTGTTCATAGCTTTCCGCCAGGGTGCCAAAGCTCCAGATATGCAGCCCGCTCTGCTCGATGCCATCATCAGCGACCGCCGACAGCGTCTCCTGAACTTTGCCCTTCAGCGCCTCTTTCAGCGCCTGCAGCGAGCGCCCTTCCTGCAGCTTCTTGTTTTTATCATCCACCACCCGGAAAGTGATTTTCAGGTGATCGGGCACCTGATCCCACTGCCAGGCTTCGCGGTCGATGGTCACGCCGGTCATCTTACGCAGCTCGCGCTCCAGGGAATCGAGCAACGGCAGCTCAAGCGGCGTCGCCCGGCCAAGAAACGCTTCCGCATAGTTGGGAGCCGGGACAAAATTGCGCCGCACCGGCTTCGGCAGCGATTTTATCAGCGCGATAATCAGCTCGCGACGCAGGCCGGGGATCTGCCATTCAAACCCGGCCTCCTCCACCTGGTTCAGCAGCGGCAGCGGAATATGCACCGTCACGCCGTCGGCGTCGGCGCCCGGCTCAAACTGATAGCTAAGCCGCAGCTTAAGGTTGCCCTGATGCCAGAAGTTCGGATAGTCCAGCTTGCTAACCTGCTCCGCCCCTTCCTTAATCAGCATGCTCTTCTCAAAGTTGAGCAGATCCGGCGTCTCTTTGCTGGCCTGCTTCCACCAGCTGTCGAAGTGGCGGGCGGAGATGACGTCGTGGCTGATGCGCTGGTCGTAGAATTCGAACAGGGTCTCGTCGTCCACCAGAATGTCGCGGCGGCGCGACTTATGCTCCAGCTCTTCGATTTCCGCCCGCAGCTTCAGGTTCTCCCGGAAGAAGGCGTGGCGCGTTTGCCAGTCGCCCTCCACCAGCGCGTGGCGGATAAACAGCTCGCGGCACAGCGCCGGATCGATCTGGCTGTAGTTGACCTTACGCGCGCCCACGATCGGCAGGCCGTAGACGGTGACCTTTTCCGTCGCCATCACCGCGCCCTGCGCCCGCTCCCAGTGCGGCTCGCTGTATGAGCGTTTGATCAGGTGCTGCGCTACCGGCTCCACCCACTCCGGCTCAATGCGGGCGGCAATGCGGCCCCACAGCCGGCTGGTCTCCACCAGTTCCGCCACCATCGTCCACTTCGGCGGCTTTTTAAACAGACCGGACCCCGGGAAAATGGAAAAGCGGGCGTTGCGCGCCCCGGTAAACTCCTGTTTATCGGCATCCTTCATGCCGATGTGCGACAGCAGACCGGTCAGCAGCGCGGTATGGATCTCGCGATATTCCGCTGGCTCGCTGTTGATCGGCAGGCCAAGCTCCTTCACCACCTGGCGCAGCTGGGTATAGATATCCTGCCACTCGCGCACGCGCAGATAGTTCAGAAAATCGACCCGGCACTGACGGCGGAACTGATTCGACGACAGGGCTTTCTGCTGTTCGCCGAGATAGTTCCACAGGTTCACAAAGGCAAGGAAGTCAGACTCTTTATCGTGAAAGCGGCGGTGTTTTTCGTCAGAGGCCTGCTGTTTGTCCATCGGCCGCTCGCGCGGATCCTGAATCGACAGCGCGGAGGTGATGATCATCGCTTCTCGCACGCAGCCGTGCTTCTGCGCCTCCAGCACCATCCGCGCCAGACGCGGGTCTACCGGCAACTGGCTAAGCTGACGGCCCATCGGGGTCAGCTTGTAGGCGGTGGCCTGCTCATCGGTGGTGATGGCGCCCAGCTCTTCCAGCAGGCGCACGCCGTCCTGAATGTTGCGCTTATCCGGCGCTTCAACGAACGGGAAGGCGGCGATATCGCCTAAGCCCAGGGCGGTCATCTGCAGGATGACCGACGCCAGGTTGGTGCGCAGAATTTCCGGATCGGTAAATTCCGGTCGCGACAGGAAATCGTCTTCTGAATAAAGACGAATACAGATCCCTTCCGAGACGCGACCGCAGCGGCCTTTACGCTGGTTGGCGGACGCCTGGGAAACTGGCTCGATCGGCAGGCGCTGCACCTTGGTGCGGTAGCTGTAGCGGCTGATACGCGCGGTACCGGGATCGATAACGTACTTAATGCCCGGTACGGTCAGCGAGGTTTCCGCCACGTTGGTCGCCAGCACGATGCGTCGTCCACTGTGCGGCTGGAAGACGCGGTTCTGCTCGCTGTTGGACAAGCGAGCGTACAGCGGCAGCACTTCGGTATGGCGCAGATCCAGCTTATTCAGCGCATCGGCGGTATCGCGAATCTCCCGCTCGCCGCTCATAAAGATCAGAATATCGCCGGGCCCTTCGCGCCCGAGCTCATCGACGGCATCAAAGATCGCCTGCAGCTGATCGCGCTCGGTATCGTCCGCCTCTTCCACTATCGGCCGATAGCGCACTTCCACCGGGTAAGTCCGCCCGGAGACTTCGATAATCGGCGCATTATTGAAATGCTTTGAGAAACGTTCCGGGTCGATGGTCGCCGAGGTGATGATGATTTTCAGGTCAGGACGGCGCGGCAGCAGCTCTTTCAGATAGCCGAGCAGGAAGTCAATGTTCAGGCTGCGCTCGTGCGCTTCATCGATAATGATGGTGTCGTACTGCATCAGCAGGCGATCCTGCTGGATCTCCGCCAGCAGAATACCGTCGGTCATCAGCTTGACCATGGTGTTGTCGCTGACGTGATCGCTAAAGCGGACCTTATAGCCGATACAGCCGCCCGGCTCCGTTTGCAGCTCCTCGGCGATACGGTTGGCCACGGTTCGCGCGGCCAGACGGCGCGGCTGGGTATGGCCGATTAGCCCTTTCAGCCCGCGGCCCAGCTCCATGCAGATTTTTGGCAGCTGGGTGGTTTTACCCGAACCGGTCTCCCCGGCGACAATCACCACCTGGTGATCGCGTACCGCCTCGAGAATTTCTTGTTTTTTCTGGCTAACCGGCAGATTTTCCGGATAGGTGATGGCCGGACGCGCCGCTTCGCGCAGCAGGACTTTACTGGCTGCCTGGCTTATCTCCTGCGCCATCTCCTGAAGGATGGCCTGTTGCGATTCAGGATTTTTAACCTTCTTCACGCCGTGCAGACGGCGGGCAAAGCGCGTTTTGTCGCGCAGCATCAGGCCGTCGAGCTGTTGATAAAGCTGGGGGAAGGTGATTTTTTGTTGTTCTGTCATAGCGTTATCGGGCAGAGCTCTGCCGGGAAAATCTCTTTTGAAGTATTGCCTTAGAGTACCACATCTGCGCCACTCATGCCTTGTTCAAAAAATCTGAACATAGGATTCGATATATTGCGCTATCTCTGTGGCGCGATTGTGAATACAGTGTCATCAAGCACCAGGGCACTGACCCGTCAATCACATTAAAAAAGGAAACACCCATGAGCAAAGTATTAGTTCTGAAATCCAGTATTCTGGCAGGGTACTCACAATCTGGTCAGCTTTCCGACTATTTTGTTGAACAATGGCAGGAAAAACACCCGGGCGACGAGATCACCGTGCGTGACCTGGCCGCTAATCCGATCCCGGTTCTGGATGGTGAACTGGTTGGCGCCCTGCGTCCGAGCGACGCGCCGCTGACTCCGCGTCAGCAGGAAGCGCTGGCCCTTTCCGACGAGCTGATCGCTGAACTGAAAGGCAACGATGTGATTGTTATCGCTGCGCCGATGTACAACTTCAACATCCCGACGCAGTTGAAAAACTATTTCGACCTGGTGGCTCGCGCCGGCGTGACCTTCCGCTACACCGAAAAAGGGCCGGAAGGTCTGGTGACCGGTAAACGCGCGGTCGTCGTGACCAGCCGCGGCGGTATCCATAAAGATACCCCGACCGACCTGGTCACCCCGTACCTGTCCACCTTCCTCGGCTTCATCGGCATCACCGACGTGAACTTCGTGTTCGCCGAAGGTATCGCTTACGGCCCGGAAGTCGCGGCCAAAGCGCAGTCTGACGCGAAAGCGGCCATCGACAGCGTGGTTGCAGCCTAATAGTTAACTCCTCTCGCTGCCGGCGGGAGGAGATTTTTGCTTTTTCTCGTAGCGCAAATACCCCACCACGCCTCCGCCGCCATCTTTTGGATGATTTACGCCGTCGTTGACTTCCACGCAAGGAAAATCGAAAGGTGAAACGCCGTCAATGCACGCCACATTCACCCCATACTGCTGTGGGTTTGAACGCCGTTGATGAAAGGTGTAGATCCCGCATACCGAGCAGAAAAAGTGCACGGCTTCCCCTGTATTAAAGCGATACTCTGTGAGCTTATCCCTGCCGCGTACCACATCGATTCCTGAACGCGGCGAAGAGACCGCGACCGCCCCACGCATTCGACAATATGAACAGTTACAGCGCCGAACGGTGTTGAAGCCGTCGCTGAGCTCAACGGTAAAGGCCACCGCACCGCAGTGACAGTGAGCGGATAATTTCTCTGCCATTATATTTACCCCTCAGGTGGAGGATTTTGGCCGCAGGTTTTCATCAAACTCCAGCCGCTTACGCCCGTCCTCCACTTCCCGTAATGGCTCAACCTGGTGGAGCGTCTGCTTACAGCGTTCCACCAGCACCTGGTATTCACGGGTACCGTGCTTTTTCCACGCCAGCTCCTGTTCGCTCAGGACGCGAATCGCTTTTGCCGGGCTTCCGATAATCAGATGGTTGGCGGGCATCTCGGCGTTGGCTTTGACGAAGGCCGAGGCGCCGACAATGCTGTTTTCGCCGATAGTCGCCCCGTCGATAATCACCGCGCTCATCCCCACCAGCGCATTGCGGCCAATTACGCAGCCGTGCAGAATAGCGCCGTGGCCGATATGGCCCTCCTCTTCCACCACCGTATCCTGGCCTGGGAAGCCGTGCATCACGCAGTTGTCCTGTATATTGGCCCCGTCTTTGACCACGATGCGGCCAAAATCGCCGCGCAGGCTGGCGTTGGGCCCAACATAGACCCCTTTGCCGAGGATCACGTCGCCAATCAACACCGCGGTCGGGTGGACGTAACTCTCCTCCGGCACCACCGGGGTCAGTCCATCAATCTGATAAATCGGCATGCAACCTCCTTATGCGCCCGGCAAACCGCCAAAGCGCTGATAATAGAGCGGGCCCGGCGCGGGAAGCTCGCCGACCGAGCTTTCACCTTTCTCGCTGACGAACGCCAGCGCGCCGGGACTCACCCGTTGGTAAATATTGATACACAGCTGGCGGGCGGTTTGCCCCGCCCAGTGCGCCGGCAGCAGCTCTTCCGGCAGCAGCGGATCTTTGAGCACCACCCGGCGATAGAAATGAATCAGCAGGAGCTGGATCTGAAAGCTGCGCTCCGACGTTAACTCCGCGGGGTCGCAGTCACGGAGCAGCGGCAGTATCGGCCGGAATAGCGAGATGAACGATTCATACATCTCGTTTTGTTCGGTGAGATGCCAGCACTCCTCTACCCGGCTGCGCAGCGCCGCCCGGGAGAGCGCCAGCGGCGAGTGGGCTTCAAAACAGATGACGTTTTCGGCGACGCCTGCTTCGTGGAGCAGCGACTGGACATCCGCCAGCTTTTGCGACGGCGAGGCTAACAGGCTCGGGGCCAGCGCGCCAAATCCCTGCCACAGCAGCTGCTTTTTGACGTCGGCCAGCACATTTTTTTCCAGGCCTTCCGAGAGCAACAGCAGCCAGGTACCATCCCATTCCGGGGCGTTCGCCCGATAAATTTTATGTTCCGCACGACGGGTCAGGCGCAGCCCTTTGTCACTCAGACGATAGAAGCTGCGGCGGCCGATACGGACGACATCAAGCCACTCTTCTTTATTGAGGCGAAACAGCGCGGTGCGGACGAAGCGCTCGCCGAAGCCTAATCCTTCCAGCAGCGCCGCGACGCTGCCCAGCCACACTTCCCCACCGCGTTGTAATAAGGCGTCGCCATACAGCGAGGCGATCAATGACGTGCCGCTGATCGGCGTCGCCGTCACGGCTTGTTGAATAAAGGCGTCGAGTTTACTCATCTGATTCATGCTGTTGTTATATTTTTCCTTTATGAATCATAGCACAGGAATTCCCCCGGCTGAGGGCGTAAAGGCCTCAGCCGGGCTAACCGCGTAGCCCCGGTCAGCGCAGCGCCACCGGGGAGAGGTTTAACCGCTGACCACCGCTTTACGCAGATCAAATACCCGACAGGCTTTGCCTTCAGAGCGCGGAATGCTGCCGCAGTTGACGATAGTGATATCGGTGGAGATCCCGACCATCGACTTGATGCGGTGGCGCAACTGGTGACAAATCTGGCAGCGCTGCTCGTGACTCAGCGCCAGCCCGCTCTCTTTCAGCTCCACGCGCACCGCCAGCGAATCAAGATGGCCGCGGCGATTGACCTCCAGCTGGTAGTGCGGCGCCAGATGTTCAAACTTAAGGATCTCCTCTTCCAGCTGCGACGGGAAGACGTTAACCCCGCGGATGATCAGCATATCGTCGCTGCGTCCGCTGATGCGGTCCATACGGCGCATGGTGCGGGCGGTGCCCGGCAGCAGGCGCGTCAGATCGCGGGTACGATAGCGGATCACCGGCAGCGCCTCTTTGGTCAACGTGGTGAACAGCAGTTCGCCGTGTTCGCCATCGGCCAGCGGCGTGCCGTCGTCCGGGTTAACGATTTCCGGGAAGAAGTGGTCTTCCCAGATGGTCGGGCCGTCAACAGTCTCCAGACACTCCATCGCCACCCCCGGGCCCATCACCTCCGACAGACCGTATATGTCCAGGGCGGTGATCCCCAGCCGGCGCTCGATCTCCGCGCGCATCGCCAGGGTCCACGGCTCGGCGCCAAAGACGCCGACGCGTAATGAACAGCCGCGGGCATCGCCGTCCATCTGGCGCTCCAGCTCTTCAATCAGATTCAGACAGTAGGACGGCGTCACCATGATCATATCCGGCTTGAAATCACGGATCAGCTGCGCCTGTTTTTCGGTCTGTCCGCCGGACATCGGGATCACCGTCGCGCCTAAGCGTTCCGCGCCGTAGTGCGCGCCAAGGCCGCCGGTGAACAGGCCATAGCCGTAGGCGACGTGAATTTTATCTTTCGCCGTGCCGCCGGCGGCGCGCAGCGAACGGGCGACGATATTGGCCCAGTTATCAATATCGTTCTGCGTGTAGCCCACCACCGTCGGTTTGCCGGTGGTCCCGGAAGAGGCGTGAATGCGCACCACCTGCTCCATCGGCACCGCGAAGGTATCGAAGGGATAGTTGTCGCGCAGATCCTGTTTGGTGGTGCACGGGAATTTGGTCAGGTCGCTCAGTTCGCGAAAGTCGTCAGGGTGCACGCCGGCGGCGTCGAATTTGCGACGATACATCGGCACACTGTTATACGCATGATTCAGGGTCCACTTCAGCCGTTGGGTTTGCAGGGCCTGCAGCTCATCACGCGAGGCGGTTTCAATCGGATCTAATTTTGTAGTAGTTATCATTGTAGGGTACTCGCAGGTAAATTAGCTCACACTCGCTCGAGGATCATGGCGATGCCCTGACCCACGCCAATACACATCGTACACAACGCATAGCGCCCGCCGCGGCGCTGCAGCTCAAGGCTGGCGCTCAGCGCCAGACGCGCGCCGCTCATGCCCAGCGGATGGCCTAACGCGATGGCGCCGCCGTTGGGATTCACATGCGCCGCATCGTCCGGCACGCCAAGCTGTCTGAGCACGCCCAGGGCCTGGGCGGCGAAGGCCTCATTCAGCTCAATCAGATCCATATCGTGGATATTGAGTCCCGCCCGCTCCAGCACTTTACGCACCGCCGGTACCGGCCCCAGCCCCATCAGCCGCGGTTCGACCCCTGCCGTCGCCATCGCCACGATACGCGCGCGCGGCGTGAGCCCCTGGATAGCGGCCTGCTGTTCGCTGGCGACGATCAGCGCCGCGGCGCCATCGTTGACGCCGGAAGCATTGCCCGCGGTAATGACGCCGCCCTGGCGGAACGGCGCTTTCAGTTGCGCCAGCTGCTCAAGCGTGGTTTCCGGGCGCGGATGCTCGTCCTCGCGCACGTCGCTGACCACCCCTTTCCGTCCGACAATCTGCACCGGCACGATCTCCTGCGCCAGAATGCCATCGCGCTGGGCCTGCGCCGTGCGCTGCTGGCTGCGCCAGGCGAAAGCATCCTGATCGGCGCGGCTAATATTTAACAATTCAGCTACATTCTCGGCCGTTTCCGGCATGCTGTCAGTTCCGAAGTGTTGCGCCATGAGCGGGTTCACAAAACGCCAGCCAATGGTGGTGTCAAACAGCTCCGCCTGACGCTGATACGGCGCGCTGGCCTTCCCCATCACAAACGGCGCGCGCGACATCGACTCTACGCCGCCGGCAATCAGCAGATCGGCATCGCCGGCTTTGATCGCTCTGGCGGCAAAGCCGATCGCATCCAGACCAGACCCACATAAACGGTTAATCGTGGTGCCCGGTACGGTATGCGGGAAACCTGCCAACAGAGTCGCCATATGCGCCACATTGCGGTTATCTTCACCCGCCTGATTCGCGCAGCCGTAAATCACGTCATCGATCGCGGTCGGGTCAAGCCTGGGGTTACGGCTCAGCAGCTCACGCAGCGGGATCGCCGCCAGGTCGTCGGCGCGCACGCTGGCCAGCGCGCCGCCGTAGCGGCCAATCGGCGTGCGGATCCCGTCACAAATAAAGGCCTCGCGCATTAGACTTCTCCTGTGATTGTGCCGCCGATGCGGTGCGATTTGCCGCGAAACAGGGCCACAATTTTTTGCTGTTGATTAACAATTTCAATGTCGTAGACCCCGGTCAGCTTGCCCTGCTGTTTGACTCGGGCGGTGGCGACCAGCCGGTCCCCGGCAAACGCCGGGCGAAGGAAATCAATGCTGGCCGCCGAAGCCACCGCCGCCAGCCCCTGGCTGTTACAGGCGTAGGCGAAAGCGGTATCGGCAAGGGTAAATAGCTGACCGCCGTGACAGGTTTGATGGCCGTTAAGCATGTCCGGCGAGACGGTCATGGTCATCTGCGCAAAACCATCGTCCATTTCGATAAGTTCGATCCCCATCGTTCTGGCGCAGGTATCTTTTTCGTACATCGCGCGCGCGTTGCGCCACGGATCATTGCTCATGGTGCTTCTCCATTAGCGCCTTCTGGCGCAACAGGGAACCGGGGCGATAGCGCTCCTCGCCATAATGGTGATGCAGGTTCTCCAGCAGGCGCAGCACGCGGCGCCAGCCGAGGCTTTCCCCCCACGCCAGCGGGCCCTGCGGGTAGTTGACGCCAAGACGCATGGCGGTATCGATATCCTGCGCGCTGGCCACCCCTTTCTGCAGTGCGTCCAGCGCTTCGTTAACCAGCATCGCCACCGTGCGCCACACCAGCAGGCCGGGATAATCGGCGATGCGCAGCACTTTCTTGCCCTGCTGCTGGAAATAGTGCACCGCTTTGTCCGTCGCCGCCGGCGCGTTGGTCGCCGCGGCGGCCAGCACCACCGTATCGCTGGCGCACAGGTCATACACCACCACCGGACGACGATGCTTAACGCTCAGCGCCAGGGCGGTTTCGCCTTCGGTCTCCAGCAACAAAAGCTCGTCCAGCTCGGTGACACTGTCACTTACCGTCATCACGGATTGCGCGCCAGTGGCGACCGGCGGCAGCGTCACCTCCGGCTGCGTCTCCGCAGGCCAGCGATAGACGCCGTGACCGCTCTTTTTCCCCAATCGCCCGGCCTGCGCCAGCTCCTGCTGCAGGAGCGATGGCAGGTAACGCCGGTCCTGCCAGAAGGCGTTAAATACCGAGCAGGTCACGGCGAAGTTGACGTCCTGGCCAATCAGGTCCGTCAGCGCCAGGGGCCCCATCGGGAAGCCGCCGCCGTCACGCAAAGCGGCATCGATAACTTCCGGGGCGGCCACCTGCTCCTCCAGCGCCCGCCAGGCTTCAGCATAGAACGGACGCGCCACGCGGTTAACGATAAAGCCGGGCGTCGAGCGGCAGCGAACCGGCCGTTTCCCCCAGCCGCTCACGCACTGGCACAGCTGCTCCACCACTTCCGCAGACGTCGCCAGGCCGCTGACAACCTCCACCAGCTGCATCACCGGCGCCGGATTAAAAAAGTGCAGCCCGGCCACCCGCTCCGGGTTTTTGACCCCGGCGGCGATGGCGGTAATCGAAATCGACGAAGTGTTGCTGGTCAGCAATGTTGACGGCGAGCAGATCGCCGCCAGCTGCGCGAACAGCGCCGCTTTCACCTCCAGGCGTTCAGAGGCCGCTTCGATCACTAAATCTGCGTCGGCCAGCGCGGCTAAATCGTGGGCCGGATGCAGCCGCGCCAGCAGCGCGTCGGCCTGCTCTGAGGCCAGTTTGCCGCGCTCGACCCGAGAGGCAAGACGCCTCGCAATGCCATCGATCGCCCGGACGATGGCCTGATGATCGATGTCGTAAATCAGTACCGGGTGCCCGGCGGCAGCAGCCACTTCGGCAATACCAGCCCCCATGGTGCCGCTGCCGATCACCGCCACGTTGGCTAAGGATGTCGTCATCATCTATTTCCCGCTGAACTGTGGTGGCCGTTTGGCCAGAAACGCGCTGACCCCTTCGCGGTAATCATCGCTGCGCCCGGCGAGGCGCTGATAATCGCGCTCCAGATCCAGCTGCGCGTCGAGACTGTTGGTTTCCGCCGCCAGCAGCGCCTTTTTAATCAGCCCAAGACCAAACGTCGGCTGGGCCGCCAGATGGCGCGCCAGCTGCAGACTGGTATCCGCCAGTTCGGCATCGTCCACCAGTTGCCAGATAATCCCCCACTGCGCGGCCTGTTCCGCGCTGAGGCTGTCGCCCAGCAGCGCCAGCCCCATCGCGCGCGCGCGGCCAGCCACCCGCGGCAGGAACCAGCTGCCGCCGCAGTCCGGCACCAGCCCGAGCTTGCTGAACGCCATCACAAACTTGGCCGAACGCGCGGCCAGCACGATATCGCAGCCCAGCGCCAGGGTGGCGCCTGCGCCAGCGGCTACGCCGTTGACCGCGCAGATAACCGGTTTCGGCAGCGCCGCCAGACGGCGCACTAACGGGTTGTAAAAGCGTTCCACCGACAGGCCGAGATCCGGCGGCGGCCCACTGGGGTCGACGTTGCGGTCATTCAGATCCTGGCCGGCGCAAAATCCGCGGCCGGCGCCGGTGATCAGCAGGCAACGCACGCCGTCGTCGCGCTCGGCCTGCTTCAGACATTCCGCCAGCTGCTGATGCATCCGATCGTTAAAACTGTTGAGGCGGTCCGGGCGATTGAGAGTGATGGTCATGACGCCCTGTTCCACTGCGCTGAGAATGAAAGCTTCCACGATTAGCGTCCTGTAAAGTCCGGGTTACGTTTTTGTAAGAAGGCGTCGATGCCTTCGCGGCGGTCTTCGGTGGCGCTCAGCAGGCTGAACAGCTGGCGCTCCTGCTGGAGACCGGCCTGCAGGCTCACTTCCTGCGACAGGCGCAGCGACTGTTTCGCCGCCCGCAGCGCCAGCGGCGCATGGCGGGCGATGGTGGTCGCCAGTTGCAGGGCATATTCATCGGTTAACGCCGCCGGATGGACATCGCTCACCAGCCCGGCCTGCTGCGCCTGACGGGCGTCAATACTCTCGCCGCTCAGCACCATCCGGCTGGCCAGCGCCTTGCCAACGCTGCGGATCAGCCGCTGGGTGCCGCCAGCGCCCGGCATTATGCCGAGGGTAATTTCCGGCAGGCCAAAGCGGGCGTTGTCCCCGGCGACAATCAGATCGCATAGCAGGGCCAGCTCGCAGCCGGCGCCGAGGGCGTAACCGTTGACCGAGGCGATCAGCGGTTTGGGGAAGGCATCGATACGCGCCCACAGCCGCGGGCGGATATCGTCCAGGGTCGCCGGGAGATCTTTCTCCGCCATCTCATTCAGATCGGCCCCGGCGGCAAAGAAGCGCGGGTTACCGCTGATGACGCAGACGCTGACGTGGTTATCAGCGGCCGCGGCCTCCAGCGCCTCGGCAATCTGGGTTAATAAGGCATTGTTCAGTGCATTGCGGGCCTGCGGACGGTTGAGCGTCAGCTGCAGCACACGGCCATGGCGGTGGATCAGCAGCTCGCTCATGCCATCCCCCGCGCGTCAAAGTCGACCACCACGTCGCCGCTGGTGGGCAGCGCCTGGCAGCTCAGCACATAACCCGCCGCCAGCTCATCCGCTTCGAGGCTATAGTTGGCGGCCATCGCCACTTCGCCGCGCAGCACTTTGCATTTACAGGTGGCGCACACCCCGCCCTTGCAGGCAAACGGCAGGTCTGCCCCCTGACGCAATGCGGCATCCAGGATGCTGTCGTCTTCGGCGCTGAGGGCGATCAGCCGATCGCGCCCGTCCTGGCGGATGGTGACCGTGCGTCCCTCCGCCTGCACCCCGGCGGCGCGCTTAACGCTGACGCCCGGCGTATTGAAGCGTTCGAGATGAATCGATTTCTCCGCTACGCCAAGTTCACGTAACGTTGCTTCCGCCTCGTCCATCATCGTCGCCGGACCGCAGATAAAGGCCTCGTCGAAACGGCTGAAATCCAGCAGATGGTCAGCGAGCTGGCGCAGTTTGTCGCCGTCGATGCGCCCCTGCAGCAGATCGCTGTCCATCGACTCCTGGCTGAACAGATGTATCACCTGCAGGCGCTGCGGATAGCGGTCTTTTAAATCGGCCAGCGCCTGGCGGAACATCATGCTGTGGCTGCTGCGGTTACCGTAGATCAGCGTGAAGCGACTGTACGGCTCGGTGGCCAGGGTGGCGCTAACGATCGCCATCATCGGCGTGATCCCGGAGCCGGCGGCAATCGCCAGATAGTCGCCCTGCCGCTCGGCCTGCGGCTGATAGCCGAAATGCCCCTGCGGCACCATCACCTCCAGCTCCATCCCCTGCTGGATATCGTGCTGGGCGTAGCGCGAGAAGCGTCCGCCGTCGATGGCTTTGATCGCGACGCTGATCTCTCCCGGCGTGCGGCTGCGGCAGATGGAGTAACAGCGGCGCAGCTCTTCACCGCCCAGACGGGCTTTTAGCGTCAGATGCTGGCCCGGGCGAAAACAGTATTCCGCCTGCAGGGCTTGCGGGATCGCAAAAGTGATGGTCACCGCATCGCGGGTTTCCGGCTCGACTCTCGCCACCTTAAGCGAATGGAACGTCGTCATGGCAACCTCAAATACATTTAAAGTAATCAAAAGGTTCCCGGCAGCTGTCGCAGCGATAGAGCGCTTTGCAGGCCGTGGAACCGAATTCGCTAAGCAGCGAGGTATGGGTGCTGCCGCAGCGTGGACAACTCACCTCGGCGGGCATATCCGCATGGCAGGCGTGCCCCTGCGGCGGGCTGATGCCGTACTGGCGCAGGCGCTCGCGGGCATCCTGACTCATCCAGTCGGTGGTCCACGGCGGATCCAGCTGCAGGACGATGTGGACCGGCAGATAACCATGCTCGCTCATCACTGCGCGGATCTCCCCCAGCAGATGCTCCGTCGCCGGACAGCCCGAATAAGTCGGGGTAAAGCCAATCACCCAGCCGTCGCCGTGGCGCGCGACGCTGCGCACCATGCCGAGATCGGTGATGGTCAGCACCGGTACTTCCGGGTCCGGGATCGCGCTTAACAATCCCCAGATAGCACGCACCTCGGCGGGAGCGATGTCATCTAAACGTTGCATCTTCTCCTCCCTTACCACTGCAGGCCGGGATGCGAACGCTGCAGATATTGCATCTCCGCCAGTAGCGGGCCGAGATGTTCACTGTGCAGCCCCTGTTTGCCGCCGCTGCGGAAGGCCGCTTCCTGCGGGATCGATAAGCCTGAGTCAAGCAGCGCGGTATGCACGGTGCTTTGCCATTCGGCCTGAAGCTCGCGCGGATCAACCGCAATGCCCTGCCCGACCAGGCTGAGCTCCAGGTCATCGGCAAGGAACAGTTCGCCGGTGAAGCGCCACAGATTGTCGACCGCCTGCTGCATTTTGCGCTGGGATACCTCGGTACCGTTGCCAAGACGCTCCAGCCAGCCACGGCTGAAGCGCTGGTGGTAGCGCACCTCTTTCAGTCCTTTAGCGGCAATGGCCGCCAGCTGCGCATCGCGGCTGTTCACCAGCCGGCTGTACAGGGCGACGTGCCAGACGTCGATAAAGAACTGGCGGGCGATGGTGTCAGCAAAATTGCCGTTGGGCTGCTCCACCAGCAGCAGGTTGCTGAACTGGCGCTCATCGCGGCCGAAGGCCAGGGTATCTTCGTCGCCGCAGCCGTTAAGCTCGGCGGCATAGCTTAAAAAGTTGCGCGCCTGGCCAAGCAGGTCGAGGCCGATGTTGGCCAATGCCAGATCGATCTCCAGCTCCGGGGCATGGCCGCACCAGGCGCCTAAACGCTGGGCCAGCACCAGGCCGTTGTCGCCAAGACGCAGGGCGTAGGTGGCGACGGGATTCGGGTTATTCATCGCCGCCTCACATATGTTCCATGCCGTCCGGCACGGTATAGAAAGTCGGATGGCGGTAGACTTTGCTTTCCGCCGGGTCGAAGAATTCGCCGCGATCTTCCGGCTGCGAAGCAACGATTTCGCTGGCCTTCACCACCCAAATTGAGCAGCCTTCGCTGCGGCGGGTGTAGGCGTCGCGGGCGTTTTCCAGCGCCATTTGATCGTCGGCGGCATGCAGGCTGCCGACGTGACGATGGGAAAGCCCCTGTTTGCTGCGAACGAACACTTCATATAACGGCCAGTAAACTTTGCTCATGTTGTCTCTCCTTATGCCGCGCTGCGGGCCTGCTGTTTTTGCGCATGGGCCAGCGCGGCTTCGCGCACCCATTCGCCCTCTTCCCAGGCCTTACGCTTGGCGGCCAGGCGTTCGTGATTGCAAATCCCACGGCCGCTAATCACCTCGTTAAATTCCTGCCAGTCGATTTCGCCGAAGCGGTAGTGGCCGCTGGCTTCATCAAACTGCAAATCCGGGTCCGGGACGGTCATGCCGAGGATCTCCACCTGCGGCACGGTGTTGTCGACGAAGCGTTGACGCAGCTCGTCGTTGGAGTGCAGTTTGATTTTCCACGCCATGCTGCGGGCGCTGTTTGGCGAGTTGTCGTCGTTGGGGCCAAACATCATCAGCGCTGGCCACCAGAAACGATTGATGGCGTCCTGCAGCATTTGCCGCTGCGCGTCATTGCCCTGCGCCAGCGCCATGCAGGCTTCGAATCCCTGGCGCTGGTGAAAGCTTTCTTCTTTGCAGATTTTGACCATCGCCCGGGCATAGGGCCCGTAGGAGGTCCGGCACAGCGCCACCTGGTTGACGATAGCCGCGCCATCCACCAGCCAGCCGATCACGCCGATATCCGCCCAGCTCAGCGTCGGGTAGTTAAAAATGGAGGAGTATTTCATCTGCCCGTCGAGCATCTTCTGATACAGGTCTTCCCGCGCGCAGCCAAGGGTTTCCGCGGCGCTATAGAGATACAGCCCGTGTCCAGCCTCATCCTGTACCTTAGCCAACAGGATCGCTTTGCGGCGCAGCGTCGGCGCGCGGGTGATCCAGTTGCCTTCCGGCAGCATGCCGACGATCTCCGAGTGCGCGTGCTGGCCTATCTGCCGAATCAAGGTCTTACGGTAGGCATCCGGCATCCAGTCCTGCGGTTCGATGGCCGTTTCCTGCGCGATGCGCTGGTCAAAGCGTTGTTCTTCTGTCACGTCATCACCTTTATGATTCCGATATTCACAACAAAAACATTTATATGAATCACTTTGTTTATTGAAGGTTACATATTGGTTAAATGAAACCACAAATTTTGTTTGCTCTTTTTGTGATGATCTCCGCAAAACCTTTTGCAAACCACAATAAATACAGTAAGTTAAGCATAAGGTTTAAGGCCATCGCGATCACAATATTAATAATTTATTAAATACGGGCTTGCATTTTATGATTCATAAAAGAACTATTTATAGATATCACACGTAACACATTTGGAGATTTGCGATGCAGCAGTTAGCCAGCTACTTATCCGGCGCCTGGCAGACCGGCCGGGGCCGCGCCCGTACTATTCATCACGCCATCACCGGCGCGGCGCTGTGGGAGGTGACCAGTGAAGGTCTGGATATGGCGCAGGCGCGCCGCTTCGCGATTGAGCGCGGCGGTAAGGCGCTGCAAGCCATGACCTTTATTGAACGCAGCGCGATGCTGAAAGCACTAGCGAAACATCTGTTGGAGCAGAAAGACCAGTTCTACGCCATCTCGGCGCAAACCGGCGCCACCCGCGCCGACAGTTGGGTGGATATTGAAGGCGGTATCGGTACCCTTTTCACCTATGCCGGGCTGGGCAGTCGCGAACTGCCGGACGATATCCTGTGGCCGGAAGACGAGCTGATCCCGCTCTCAAAACAGGGCGGTTTTGCCGCCCGTCACGTGCTGACCTCAAAATCAGGCGTCGCCGTCCATATCAACGCCTTCAACTTTCCCTGCTGGGGAATGCTGGAAAAACTGGCCCCCACGTGGCTGGCCGGTATGCCAGCTATCATTAAACCGGCAACCGCTACCGCCCAGCTCACCCAGGCAATGGTGAAAGCGATTGTCGACAGCGGCCTGGTGCCGGAGGGCGCCATCAGCCTGATTTGCGGCGGCGCGGGCGATCTGCTCGACCACCTCGATAGCCAGGACGTGGTGACCTTTACCGGCTCTGCCGCCACCGGCCAGCAGCTGCGGTCGCACCCCAACCTGGTGGCCAAATCGATTCCCTTTACCATGGAAGCGGATTCGCTCAACTGCTGTGTGTTAGGCGAAGACGTCACGCCGGAGCAACCGGAGTTCGCGCTGTTTATCCGGGAAGTGGTCCGCGAGATGACGGCGAAAGCCGGACAAAAATGTACCGCTATCCGCCGCATCATCGTCCCGCTGGCGCAGATCAATGCGGTTAGCGATGCGCTGATCGCCCGCCTGCATAAAGTGACCGTCGGCGACCCGGCGCAGGAAGGGATTAAGATGGGGGCGCTGGTTAATCACGAGCAGCGTCGGGACGTACAGGAGAGCGTCAATAAACTGATTGCCGCCGGCTGCGAAGCGCTGCTTGGCGGACAGGCGGACCTCAGCGCGGCCGGAGCCTTTTTCCCGCCGACGCTGCTCTACTGCGCGCAGCCGGATGAAACCCCGGCGGTTCACGCCATTGAAGCCTTTGGCCCGGTGGCGACCCTGATGCCCTACCAGGACCGCCAGCATGCGCTGACGCTGGCACGCGCCGGCGGCGGCAGCCTGGCGGGGACGCTGGTTACCGCCAGCGGCGAACTGGCGCGGGAGTTTATCCTCGGCGCCGCCCGCGCGCATGGCCGTATTCAGATCCTGAACGAAGCATCCTCCGCAGAATCAACCGGCCACGGTTCGCCGCTGCCGCAGCTGGTGCACGGCGGCCCCGGCCGCGCCGGCGGCGGAGAGGAGCTAGGCGGACTGCGTTCGGTGAAACACTATATGCAGCGCACCGCCGTCCAGGGCAGCCCAACGATGCTGGCGACCATCGGCCAGCAGTGGGTACGCGGCGCCCAGGTGAGCGAAGATCGCATTCACCCGTTTCGCAAATATTTCGAAGAGATCCAGCCCGGCGACAGTTTGCTGACCCCGCGCCGGACACTGACCGAAGCGGATATCGTTAACTTCGCCTGCCTGAGCGGCGACCATTTCTACGCCCACATGGACAAAATCGCCGCCGCCGAGTCGATTTTCGGCGAGCGGGTGGTTCACGGTTATTTCCTGATCTCCGCGGCGGCCGGTCTGTTCGTCGATGCCGGCGTCGGGCCAGTTATCGCCAACTACGGGATGGAAAACCTGCGCTTTATTGAACCGGTCAAGCCGGGAGACACCATCCATGTGCGTCTGACCTGTAAGCGGAAAACGGTCAAGCGGCAGCGCAGCGCTGAGGAGAAAGCCACCGGCGTGGTGGAATGGGCGGTGGAGATTTTCAACCAGCACCAGCAGGCGGTGGCGCTGTATTCCATTCTCACCCTGGTGGCGCGCCAGCAGGGGGATTTCCCGGCGTAATGGAGGAAAATAGACCGCTGGCGCGCTGTTGGCCGGTCCTTGAGCTATTGCTTCTGCAATCGGTTTGCAACGGTTTCGCCCCGGGAAAACGTTTGTTCTGTGTGATTTATCTCAAGGCGCAGGGGACGAAAACAGCTACCGGACAGTTCCTTCTCCCTCCGGTAGAGGGTCAGGGTGAGGGGAAGTACTGAAGTGTGGTTCTTTATGTTATCTGTGGCTTCAGCGCACATTGCGCTCCCGGTTAATTTTTCTTCATTCTGTTTTCCGTGGCGCAGGGAGCGCACAGGGGGCGGCCAGTCGCCGCCGCCCCCTGTACCCCCGGGCTCCGGCCAGCAAAATCGCCGCTGCGCGGTCCCTTCGACTTATCCCTGCAGGCTTCGGGTCGGGCCGAGGTAGCGTCCATGCAAAACACGGCCCTCAGCCCGCATCCATGCGGGCTGCCCCGGCCTGCCGGGAACGTCTCAGCGATTTTGAGGCCGCCAGCACCGGCAGTTTCAGCGGCCCCAGCGCTAGCGCCAGCAGTGATTTGGGGCTGTAGGCCGGGTAAGGCGTTAGCCGCCACCCGGCGACATTACGGCTACCGTGCCTGATATCTTGCCCGGCGGCGCTGCGCTGGCGCGGGCCTACGGGGTGTGAGCCTGTGAGTGGATCCTGTAGGCCGGGTAAGGCGCAGCCGCCACCCGGCGACATCACGGGTTCCGTGCCTGATATCTTGCCCGGCGGCGCTGCGCTTGCGCGGGCCTACGGACAGTCAGACCCGGACAGGTAGGCCGGGTAAGGCGCAGCCGCCACCCGGCAACATCACGGGTACCGCGCCTGGTATCTTGCCCGGCGGCGCTGCGCTTGCGCGGGCCTACGGGGTGTGAGCCTGTGAGTGGATCCTGTAGGCCGGGTAAGGCGCAGCCGCCACCCGGCGAAATCACGGCTACCGTGCCTGGTATCTTGCCCGGCGGCGCTGCGCTTGCGCGGGCCTACGGGGTGTGAGCCTGTGAGTGGATCCTGTAGGCCGGGTAAGGCGCAGCCGCCACCCGGCGACATCACGGGTACCGTGCCTGACATCTTGCCCGGCGGCGCTGCGCTTGCGCGGGCCTACGGGGTGTGAGCCTGTGAGTGGATCCTGTAGGCCGGGTAAGGCGCAGCCGCCACCCGGCAAAAAATCGGCGCACGTGTTCAATGCCTCTGCGGAGGCATTTTTTACGTCCCTCTGGCAAAACTGACAAATAACCTGGCAAGAGCAAACAAACGCTACGGCGCCGCGGGCTGGTAGCTTAAGGGTGACAAAGCCGACATTCGCAGCGGCATAAGACAACACAACAATAAGATGAGGGCACAATGGCAAACGGCTTGAAATTTTCTCCTCGTAAAACCGCGCTGGCGCTGGCCGTGGCGGTGGTTTGCGCCTGGCAATCACCGGTCTTCGCTCACGGTAGCGAAGCCCACATGGTACCGCTGGATAAAACGCTGGAGGCGTTCGGCGCTGACGTGCAGTGGGATGACTATGCGCAAATGTTTACCCTGATAAAAGATGGCGCTTACGTCAAAGTGAAGCCCGGCGCCAAAACGGCGATCGTCAACGGTAAATCCCTTGACCTACCGGTGCCGGTGGTGATGAAGGAAGGTAAAGCCTGGGTCTCCGATACCTTTATCAACGACGTGTTCCAGTCCGGTCTCGACCAGACCTTCCAGGTGGAAAAACGCCCTCACCCGTTAAACTCGCTCTCGGCGGCGGAAATCAGCGAAGCGGTGACCATTGTCAAAACCGCGCCGGAGTTCCAGCCGAATACCCGCTTTACTGAGATTTCCTTACACGAGCCGGATAAAGCGGCGGTATGGGCCTTTGCCCTGCAGGGAACACCCGTTGATGCCCCCCGCACCGCCGATGTGGTGATGCTCGATGGCAAACATGTCATTGAAGCCGTCGTCGATCTGCAAAACAAAAAAATCCTCTCATGGACGCCGATTAAAGGCGCCCACGGGATGGTGCTGCTTGATGACTTCGTCAGCGTGCAGAACATTATCAATGCCAGCAGCGAGTTCGCTGAGGTGCTGAAAAAGCACGGTATTACCGATCCCAGTAAAGTGGTCACCACCCCGCTCACCGTCGGCTACTTTGATGGCAAAGATGGCCTGCAGCAGGATGCGCGTCTGCTGAAAGTCGTCAGTTATCTGGATACCGGCGACGGCAACTACTGGGCGCACCCGATTGAAAACCTGGTGGCGGTGGTCGACCTGGAAGCAAAGAAAATCATCAAAATCGAGGAAGGCCCGGTGATTCCGGTGCCGATGGAACCGCGTCCGTACGATGGCCGCGACCGCAACGCCCCGGCGGTGAAACCGCTGGATATTACTGAACCGGAAGGCAAAAACTATACCATTACCGGGGATACCATTCACTGGCGGAACTGGGATTTCCATCTGCGTCTTAACTCGCGCGTCGGGCCAATCCTCTCGACGGTGACCTACAACGATAACGGCAAAAAACGCCAGGTGATGTATGAAGGTTCGCTCGGCGGGATGATCGTCCCCTACGGCGACCCGGACGTCGGCTGGTATTTCAAAGCCTATCTGGACTCCGGCGATTACGGCATGGGCACCCTGACCTCGCCGATTGTACGCGGCAAAGACGCGCCGTCGAATGCGGTGCTGCTGGATGAAACCATCGCCGACTACACCGGCGCGCCGACCACCATCCCGCACGCCGTCGCCATATTCGAGCGCTACGCCGGGCCGGAATATAAGCACCTGGAGATGGGCAAGCCCAACGTCAGTACCGAGCGCCGGGAGCTGGTGGTGCGCTGGATCAGCACCGTCGGCAACTACGACTATATCTTTGACTGGGTATTCCACGACAACGGCACCATCGGCATCGATGCCGGCGCCACCGGGATTGAGGCGGTGAAAGGCGTGCTGGCGAAAACCATGCACGACCCGAGCGCCAAAGAAGATACCCGCTACGGAACGCTGATCGACCATAATATTGTCGGCACCACCCACCAGCATATCTATAACTTCCGCCTCGACCTCGACGTGGACGGCGAAAACAACACTCTGGTGGCGATGGACCCGGAGGTGAAGCCCAACACCGCCGGCGGCCCGCGCACCAGCACCATGCAGGTGAATCAGTACACGATTGACAGCGAACAGAAAGCGGCGCAGAAATTCGACCCGGGTACGATTCGCCTGCTGAGCAACACCAGCAAAGAGAACCGCATGGGTAACCCAGTCTCTTACCAGATCATCCCTTACGCTGGCGGCACCCATCCGGCGGCGACCGGCGCCAAGTTCGCCCCCGACGAGTGGATCTACCATCGTCTGAGCTTTATGGATAAACAGCTGTGGGTAACGCGCTACCACCCGAGCGAACGCTATCCGGAAGGCAAATACCCTAACCGCTCCGCTCACGATACCGGGTTAGGCCAGTATGCCAAGGACGATGAGTCGCTGACGCACCAGGATGACGTGGTGTGGATCACCACCGGCACCACCCACGTGGCGCGCGCTGAAGAGTGGCCGATCATGCCAACCGAATGGGCGCACGCCCTGCTGAAGCCATGGAACTTCTTTGACGAAACGCCGACCCTCGGCGAGAAGAAACAGTAATCTCAACCCACGGTGAAATCGAGCAGGATTTTACCGCCTCTTCCCGGCTGGCCGGCGGCGGCAATCGCCTCGCGCCAGTCGTTCAACGCCACCCGCTGGGCCGGCGGTTGCGTAGTCGTCGGCAGCCGCTGCCAGATCTCATCGAACGCCGCCCGCCATGCCGCCACGCTGAGGCCAGGCAGCGCCTCCCGCAGATGAAACTTGCGCACCGCCGCGCTGGCGCGCGTCTGGATCAACGGCCGCCCGGATAATAAGCCGTAGGAGACCAGGGTCGACGACGCGGGCAGCACCGACAACAGCGTGTTCCCCAGCTCCCCGCCCACCGCGTCAAACACCAGATCGCTGTGCTGGCTGACCTTCTCCACCAGCGCCCGATCGGCGTCGAGGATCGGATAGATCCCGGCCTGCTCCAGACGCGCCCGATGCTGCGGCGAGCGAATAATCCCGCTTACCGAACGGGCGCCCATGGCCAGCGCCCACTGCCCCAGCAGGCTGGCGCAGGAGGAGGCGGCGGCGGTCAGCACGATCTGTTTCCCGGCAACCGGCCAGCGACTGAGCATCAGCATCGCAGTCAGCGGATTGATATACCCGCGGGCGGCCAGCAGATCGTCCACCGCCGGGGGAACCGGCACCAGCCAGGTCTCATCGAGATCGATAAACCGTTGCCAGGTGCCGCCCCCGCGCAGGGGCAGCACCCGCTGGCCCGCGGTCAGCCGGCTGCCGAATGGCGCGGCGACCACCTCGCCAAGGCCTTCGTAGCCGGGGACGGCCGGCAGTCGGGTACGGTGGCGATAGGCGCCGGTGATGGGGATCAGATCTGAAGGATTCACCGGGGCATAGCGCATCCTGACCCGCACCCGTCCACCGGCCAGCGGCGCCAGCGGGGCGCGTTTCAGCGCTAGCACCGCGGCCGGCGGCCCGTAGCGGTCATAAACAATGGCGTCGTTGAACATCGACTGGCTCCAGACAACGAAAGACGGGATCATAGCAGATCCCGTCCGAAGCCGCTTACGCTGGTGGCCAGACCTGGGGGAACAGTGGAGAATCCAGCGGGTCGCCGTCCCGCAGGGTCAGCTCGGGGAACGGCGGCGACGTCACGCCGCCGCGGTCGGCAAAGGCGGCGTCATCCCCCACCCAGCGGGCGGAGAAGACCCGTCGCGCCCGCGCTCCAGGGTTGCCGCGGGCGCCATGGACGGTGCGAAAATGAAAGGCCACCGCATCCCCCGGCTCCAGCGCCCAGCTGACGATATCGTACTCGTCCTCATGGGCGTCGATATCCGGCAGCGCGCTGAACCGGGTGTGCTCGTAGAGCCTGGTGCCATTGAAGCGGGTGGGACTGTACTCCGCCTCCCAGCGATGCGACCCGCGAATGCAGCGCAGCGAGGTGGCCTCTGCTACCGGGTCCAGCGGGATCCAGAAGCTGACGTTCTGTCGGCCGGAGACGCAATAGTAAGGCTGGTCATGATGCCAGGGGGTGACCGTGCTGCCCCCGGCGGGTTTGACCAGCGTATGCTCATGGAAAAATTTCGCCGTCTGCGACTGCATCAGCGCCGCGGCGATTTCGGCGGCGGCCGACTGGAAGACAAACTCGCTAAACGCCGGGATCCGCGACCAGTTGCAGTAATCCTGAAAAAAAGGCGGCGAACCATCTTTGGGGATCACCGTGCGCGCATGACCATATTCGCTGGGGCTGGCCATCAGCGCCGTGACCCCCTCGGCGAGGCGCTCAACCCAGGGGGTAAAAACGCCCTTCAGTAATACCACGCCATCCGCCTGCCAGCGGTCGACTGTCGCTTGATCGATATGGTGAGAGTGTTGGTTGTGCATCGCTTGGGTTCCTGTGTGGGTGGATCAGGTAAGCGGTTCTGCGGGCTCGGCGCGCATCCACGCGCAAAGCTGGCCCAGCATCGCCATGCAGCGTTCGGTCTGGTCGATGCTGATGTACTCATCGGCCTTATGGCCCTGGGCCATGCTGCCCGGCCCGCAGACCAGGGTCGCGACGCCCATCTCGTCGAACAGCCCCCCTTCGGTGCCGAACGCCACGGTGGAAAACCGATCGCTGCCGCACCACTGCGCCAGCCAGCAGGCGAAGTCGGACTGTGGATCGCTGAGCAGCGGCGGGTAGTGGCTCAACAGCTGAAACTGGATGTCGCTTCCGCCGCCGACCCGGCGCATCTCCGGCAGCAGCCGGCGGCGGGCGTAGGCCGCCAGCGCTTCGGTAACCGCTTCGGGACGCATCCCCGGCAGGTAGCGGATTTCAAAATCAAAGCGACAGGACTGCGGAACGATGTTCAGCGCGGCGCCGCCCTGAATGGTGCCCACCTGCAGGGTGCTGAAAGGCGGCGAAAAGCGGCTGTCCAGCTGCCGGGCCAGACGCTCGCCCAGCCGATCCAGGCGGTTGATCAGCCTGGCCGCGTAGCGGATGGCGTTCACCCCCTGCGGGGCATAGGCCGAATGGCAGGCCTGGCCCTCAATGCAGCAGCGCATGGCCAGTTTGCCTTTATGACCGAACACCGGCTGCATCTCCGTCGGCTCGCCGATGAGGCACAGCGCCGGTTTCTCCGGCGAGGCCTGCAGAAAATCCACCAGGCTGCGCACGCCGAGGCAGCCGACCTCTTCGTCATAGGAGAAGGCCAGATGCAGCGGCATCCGCAGCGGCGCCGCCAGAAAGTCATCCACCGCCGCCAGCACGCAGGCGAGAAAGCCCTTCATATCGGCGCTGCCGCGGCCGTAGTAGCGGCCATCGCGCTCGGTCAGGCTGAACGGCGGCACGCTCCAGTCCTGCCCGTCCACCGGGACCACGTCGGTATGGCCCGAGAGCATCACCCCGCCGCCGCCGGACGGCCCCAGCCGGGCGTAGAGATTGGCCTTTCCCCCCGACGGGTCATAAAAGCGGCGGGACGCCACGCCGCGGGCGGCGAGAAAATCGGCGATCCAGTCGATCATCGCCAGGTTTGAATGGCGGCTGGTGGTATCAAAGGCCAGCAGCGCGGCAAGGATCGCTCCCGGCGTGTTATTCATCGCCAGGCACGCCATAGGCCGGCGCCTCGCGCGGGTCGAGCGCCCGGGTAATATAGGCCTCCATTTGCGGCTCCCACGCCAGCCACAGCTGCTCAAGGGCCGCCAGCGGATCCGCTTCCGCCCAGTCAATGCGCAGGTCGACCACCGGCCACGGGTAATCGTCCACCACCTTCACCGCCGCCGAGTGGACCGGCCCGGCCTCGCCCCCGGCGACGATCCCGGTGCGCAGTCCGGCCAGCAGCCGGCTGGTCAGCTCACCAGTGGCGGCCTCAAAGGCGCCCACCATCGCAGCGATCACCCCCTCACTGGCCAGCATGTTGCCCGCCGCCACGCAGTTATCCCCCGCCAGGGCGCCGCCGATCCCGAGGGTGAATTCCCCGCTGAACACCGCCGTGTCGCCGTTGGCGTCAATCGCCGCGACCTGGCGATATTCGCGGAAGCGATCCTCCGCCAGCGCCTGCTTCAGGGCCTGCTCAACGCTGGCTCCCGCTTCGAGCGCGCTGAGGATCTGCGGCCCCAGCGACGGCAGGGTAATGTTCTGGCTGGAAACCGCCCCCACGCCGGGCAGCAGCCACGGACAGCGCGACCCGACGGCCATGCTCGATGAACTAATGGCGATGCCCAACTGACCCGTTTCCGGGCAACGGGCGGTAAGGGAAAGGGTCATTCTGCCGCCTCCCCCTGCCAGTCGTCAGGGATCACCGCCGTGACGTCAATCTCCATCAGCCACTGCGGCTGCGCCAGGGCCGACACCACCACCCCGGTGGAGATGGGAAAGACCCCTTTCAACCATTTTCCCACCTCCTGATAGACCGGCTCGCGATAGCGGGGGTCGATCAGATAAGTGGTGGTCTTGACGATATGCGAGAGGTCGCTGCCGGCCTCTTTCAGCAGCTGCTCGACATTCTTCATCGCCTGTTCCGCCTGGGCTCGCGGGTCGCCGAGGCCGATCAGGTTGCCGGCGAAATCGGTGCCGACCTGGCCGCGAACGTAGACGGTATTCCCGGCCCGCACCGCCTGGCACAGATCGTTGTTCAGCGCCTGGTTCGGGTAGGTCTCTTTGGTGTTAAACATGCGAATACGGGTATGGGTTGGCATCAAAGCACTCCTTCAGGAAACGGTTATCAGGACGGCTGGTAACGCTGATACTGGCGCTGAATGGCGATCTGGTCGGCAATATATTTGGCATCGTGCCAGACGCCCCAGATAAAGGTGGACCCGCGCCGCGACAGCCACGGCAGGCCGAGAAAATAGACCCCCGGCTCCGTCGACACGCCGCGGTGATGCTGCGGCCGCTGCGCGTCATCGAAGGCGTTGACCTTCAGCCAGCGATAGTCGGTGGTATATCCGGTCGCCCAGATGATGGCGCCGATCCCGGCCTCGGCCAGGTCGAGGCTAAGCAGCGGGTCGCTGACGCAGGCCGGATCGGGCAGAAACTCACGGGCGGAGGGCTCTTCAGGCAGATCCGAACCGTTGCGCGCTACCCAGTCGTCGGCGGCGTCGAGCAACGCAAGATAAGAGGCATCGCCGCGGCGGATATTCTCCGCCAGGTCGGGGTGGAACAACGCCCTGGCGCCGTCAAAGCCGCGGGTCTGCCCCACCAGGGTGACCCCCTGATGCGCCAGTTGGCGAAAATCGACGGTATGGCCGCCGCGCGCGCCGCTCACCGCGATAGTGACATGCTCTTTCCCCGGCGCATTGGCCGCGGCGTCCCACATTCCCAGCACCCCGAGCCACCAGCAAAAATCGCGCTGGCGATAGCGACGCGGCGGCCGGTCGTGCGCCCCCACCGACAGCCACACCGCGCGTCCGGCCCGCTGCAGCTCATCGGCAATCTGGACGCCGGAGGATCCGGCCCCCACTACCAGCACGCCGCCCTCCGGCAGCTGCTGCGGATTAAGATAGTGCGCCGAGTGGAGCTGCTGAATAGCCGGACTCTGCGGGGCGATAGCCGGGATCGCCGGGCGCTGAAAGGGTCCGGTGGCCGCTACGATCCGCTGCGCCTCAATCACCCCCTGGGAGGTGTCAACACGAAAGCCCGGTCGCCCGGCGAGGCGTTCGGCGCTGTACACCTCCACCCCGGTACGGATCGGCGCATTGAAGCTGCGGGCATAGGCGGCAAAATAGTCCGCAACCTGCTCTTTGCCGACAAAGCTATCCGGCGGGCAGTCCGGGAACACCATCCCCGGAAACCGATCGTGCCAGGCCGGGCCGTTGGCCACCAGCGAATCCCAGCGCCCGCTGCGCCAGGCCTGGGCAATACCCTGTTTCTCCAGCACCAGGTGGGGGATATCCAGCCGGGTCAGATGCTCGCTCATGGCGACGCCCGCCTGCCCCGCGCCGACCACCAGGGTATCGATCTCGGTTATCTGTTCAGTCATTTCTCTATCCTTCAAGCACAGTTGCCGACGAGGTCGCCGGAATTGACGGCTTTCAGGTTATTTAACTGTGACGAATTGGTAAAATATTATAAAACGATCGACTGAATAGAATTTTACGAGGCTGATTGACGACAAAAAAAATAACGCCTGCCGGATCGACAGGCGTTATTTCAGCCGTGAGAGGGGGTTAATTCGATACTGCGGCAATAATCCATAAACAGTTGCGTTGGCCGCGTCGGCTCATTATTAGCGAGATGCGCCATAATTAAGGTTGAGGCGGGCATATCGTCGGCAATATCCCGCTGCACCACCCTTTCACCATCGTAGGTCATATCGCAGCAGGGCCGGGTGACCAGCACCGAAAAACCGAGTCCCTGACCGACCATACAGCGCACCATTTCGATAGAGGGTGAGCTGTAAGCTACTTCCGGGTGATAGCCTTTTTCCTTAAAGATGGAGATGAAATAATTTTTGCTCGGGACCGCATCAAGGAGGATCATCGGCTCGCGGCTCAGCTCCTGCAGCGTCACCTGCGCCTTTTGCGCCAGCGGATGCGCGGCGGGCAGCAGCGCGTAGGGTTTATGCGGGGCGTTAAGCCGTTCTTTATTGATCGAGTGGCCAAGCTCCAGATCGTAGACCAGCGCCAGGTCAAAGCGGCCGCGGTGCAGGCCATGCATCAGCTCATGCTGTTCGCCGTCATACAGATGCAGCGTAATTTCCGGATAGCATTTCTTAAATCCAGCCACCAGCTTCGGCATATACAGCGGAGCTACCGATTCAAAGCAACCGATGGAGATCATGCCAGAAACCAGCTCTTTATCCGCCCGCGAATTCTGCTCAAATTCCCACGACAGGCGCAGCAGCTCCTTCGCTTTATCGTAGATCCGCCGACCGCTGGAGGTGAGCGAGACGCCCTGCGCGTGGTGGCGAATAAACAGCTGCTGGTCGAAGGTGCTCTCCAGATTCTTAATGGCAATGGAAATCGACGGCTGCGCAATGTGCAGCTGGCGGGAGGCCTCGGCGATACTCTCCGTCTCCACCACGGTGACGAAATATTTGAGCTGCTTCAGGGTAAATCGGTTCATAGCATCACCATTGATAAAATATGGTCCGGCGCACGCAGGAAATAGTTTTCCTCTAAGTCCCAAGCAATCCGCGTGCCACCCGCGAAAAATGGCGGCGCATTGCCCGCCAGGGGGCGATATTATTTATTCTCCTCCCGCGCCGGCACGGTTTATTTCCGCTTTTGCACCATCATGCAACACGCTGCACATTGAGCAGGCAGCGGTCGCCCCAGTTTCGCGCAAAATAACCTGCCTGCATAAAATATCGTTATTCAATTGCAGCTATTGTTTTTAAATTGTTTACGCAAAGTATCCTGATAATCACTTTAAATTCCATATCGTTAATAACGCTGTATAGTTTTTTTAAACTTAGAGACCAAAAATTTACTAATTGCCTCTGAAAGCATCCCGCCAGCATAGTGTATTCGCACGATGAACACCGGCGGCTCCCCATTAATGCACAGCCGAGCCGCTTTCATTTAGGTTAATTATGACGAGTGAAATAGCCCATGACGTTTAACTGGAACTACATGTTAAGCCTGCTCAGCGATGCCGATTTTTGGTGGGCCACCTGGACCGTCATTAAATTAAGTTTGCTGACCTGGGGCTGCAGTATTGTGCTCGGATTTATTCTGGCGCTGGCTAAACAGTCGCCGCGCGGCTGGTTATCCACCCCTGCCCGGCTGTATATCTGGTTATTTCGCAGTATGCCGCTGCTGGTCCTGCTGATTTTTGTCTACAACATGCCGCAGGCGCTGCCCTCCTTCGCGCCGGTGCTGAACGATCCCTTCTGGGCCGGCCTGCTGGCGATGGTCCTCAGCGAAGCGGCCTATATTGCCGAGATCCATCGCGGCGGGCTGCTCTCCATCCCCCGCGGGCAGAGTGAAGCCGCGCGGGCCCTGGGTTTACGCTACGCCGGGATCCAGTGGCGGGTGATCATTCCCCAGGCGCTGCGCGTCGCCCTGCCGGCGCTGGCCAATGAGTATATCGCCATTGTGAAGCTCAGTTCGCTGGTGTCGGTGATCTCCCTGACCGAAATATTGATGGTCGGCCAGCAGCTCTACTCGCAGAACTTTCTGGTCATGGAGACCATGACCGCCGTGGCGTTTTATTACATCTTTATCGTCACGGTGTTCGATTTTCTGCTGAAACGGCTGGAGAACTACCTCGATGTCACCCGACGCGACACCGCCCGGCCGGTGGATGCCGAGATGCAGCAGTTGGCGACCGCCCGTCGCCCGGCGATGGCGCGCAGCGTCTCCCAGGGCCAGGAGCCGGCGCTGCAGGCCTCTAAGCTGCATAAGGCCTACAATAATGTCGAAGTGCTGGGGGCGGTGAGCCTGCAGATCCAGCCCGGCGAAGTGGTCTCGGTTATCGGCCCGTCGGGCTCGGGGAAAACCACCCTCATTCGCCTGCTAAACGGTCTTGAGCAGATCGATAACGGCGAAATTCAGATTAACGGCCAGCCCTTTATTCATCTCGACCATCAGGGGCAGCAGAAGCCGCGCTTTATGGAGAATGCCGAACACCGTCTGAATATCGGCATGGTGTTCCAGAGCTTTAACCTGTTCCCGCATCTGACCGTGTTCGGCAATCTGCTGCTGGCCCCGCGCTATCACCATCTGGCGAGCGACACGGAGCTGCGCCAGCACGCCTGCGAGCTGCTGCACAAGGTGGGCATGCTGGAACACGCCTGGAAGTATCCGCACCAGCTCTCCGGCGGTCAACAGCAGCGGGTGGCGATCGCCCGCGCCCTGATGATGCGTCCGCAGATCATGCTGTTCGATGAGCCCACCTCGGCGCTGGATCCGGAAAAAGTGAATGAGGTGCTGCAGGTTATCGAATCCCTGGCCCACGAAGGCATCACGATGGTGATCGTCACCCACGAGATGAACTTCGCCTTCAAAGTGTCTGACCGGATCGTGTTTATGGAGAAAGGCCGGGTGGTGTGCGATGACACGCCGCAGGCGATGCGCAGCGGGCAACACCCGCGGGTCGAGGCCTTTCTGAAAGATGTTTCTCTGGCTTAATTATCGGGACGTGAAGAGGAAAAACTATGATTGCGCAGTGGCAAATTGAGCAGTTTCATCAGCAGGGTTATCTGGTGGTCGAAGGGGTGCTTTCCGCCGCCGACATCGCCACGCTGCAGAGCGATTTCGACGGCTGGGTCGAGGAGAGCCGCCGTCACGCGACGGCGTGGGGAGAAACCCTTGACGGGCGGCCGCGTTTCGATATCGAACGCGACCATGCTCCCGACCATCCGTCGCTGCGCCGGGTCGCCTCCCCGACGGAGATCTCCGAGGCCTATCGCCATACTGCGCTGAATTCGCGGATGGCGACCATTGCCGCGCAGCTGATCGGCGGCAACGGCACCCGTTTTCACCACAGCAAAATTAACTCCAAGCTGCCGCACACCGCCACCGAGGTGAAATGGCATCAGGATTTCCTCTTCACCCCGCACAGCAATGACGACATTATCACCGCCCTGCTGATGGTCAGCGAGGTGACTCCTGAGAATGGCCCGCTCAATGTGGTGCCGGGCAGCCATCAGGGGCCGCTGTGGTCCCACTGGCAGGAGGGTCGCTTCACCGGGGCGGTGGATGACGAGGTGGTGACGGCTCAGTGCCAGCAGCCGCAGGCCTGTTTTGGCCCGGCGGGCTCAGTCTGCTTTATGCATACCCGCCTGCTGCACGCCTCCAGCCCCAACGAAACCGCCCTGCCGCGCACCCTGTTCATCAGCGTCTACGCCGCCGAGGATGCGCTGCCCTTCGGCGAAAACCCGCTGCCGAGCCGCCATGCCGGCCAGCTGGTGGCCGGGGAAGAGAGCGGTCTGGTGCGCAGCACCAATAACCAGCTTCGCCTGCCGCAGAAGCCGCGCGGCGCTTCGTTTTTTGTTCAGCAGGCCGGTGCCGATCGCGCCAGCATGTAATTCGCCCACACTCCGGAGGTTTTATGACACGCTTTTTCGCACCACGCCCGCTGGCTCTGCTGCTCTGCGCAGCGGGGGCTCTGACATCCCTGAACGCGCTGGCCTTCCAGCAAAGCGGCAAGATCACCGCCGGTTCGGACATGACCTTTTTCCCTTACGAGTACATGGAGAACAACAAACCGGCGGGGTTTGATATTGAACTGCTCGACGGTCTGGCGAAGAGCATGGGCCGCGAGGCGGTGAATATCGACACCCGCTTCCCCAACCTGATCCCCGGACTGCAGGGCGGGCGCTTCGATATCACCAACTCGTCGATGTACATTACCGCCGAGCGCCTGAAGGTGATCGACATGGTGCCGTATCTGAAAAGCGGGGAAGCGATCCTCGCCCGCAAAGGGAGCGACTACCAGCCTAAGACGCCGGAAGACTTCTGCGGGCATAAAATCGGTTCGATGGGCGCCACCTCGTGGCTGGCGCAGTTGCAGAAGCTTTCCGCCGACTACTGCGTGAAGAAAGGGCTGAAGCCAATTGCGCTGAGCGTCTATACCACCGACCCGCAGACCACCCAGGCGCTGCTGTCGCGCGCAGTGGATGCGCAGATCACCGACGCCGCCGTGGCGCGCGGGGTGGTGGAAAAGCTGGGCGACCGGGTGGCGATCTCCTCTGACACCCTGATCTATCCGGTGCTGAACGGCTTTGGCGTTAAAAAAGGCAACACGGAGGTGAAAACCGCCCTCGAACAGGCGCTGAAAAAATACAGCGCGACGCCGGAATATGCCGCCTTGCTGAAGAAATATCACTTCCAGGCGCCGACGGCAGAGGATCTGCAGACCCTGATGCCGAAAGCGGAGTAATGCCCATGCGCGATTCCGATGAAGAGCAGATCCGCATCGACCTGGCGGCCACCTTTCGCATCATTGCCCATCTCGGCATGCATGAGGCGGTGGCCAACCATTTCAGCGCCGCGCTCTCCGCTGACGGGAAAACGTTTTTACTCAACCCGAAGTGGAAACACTTTTCGCGCATCCGCGCCAGCGATCTGCTGGTGCTGCACGCCGATGATGAACGTTGCGCCGCGCGACCTGACGTCGATGCCACCGCGTGGGCCATTCACGGGCAGATCCATCAGCGACTGCCCGACGTGCGGGTGGCGCTGCATCTGCACCCGGTGTACACCACCAGCCTCGCCTGTCTGGCGACGCCGCAGATCCTGCCCATCGACCAGAACACGGCCCGCTATTTTAACCGGGTCGCCGTCGATACCCTGTACGGCGGGATGGCGGACACCGCGGCAGAAGGCGCCCGGCTGGCGGGGCTGCTGACGGATAAACGCCGTCTGCTGATGGGCAACCATGGGGTGCTGTTGACCGCCCCGACTATCGGCGAAGCGTTCGACGATATCTGGACCCTGGAGCGCGCCTGTCAGATCCTGATCACCGCCTGGTCAACCGGCCAGCCGCTGAAGGTGCTGTCGGACGCGGTGGCGGAAAAAACCGCCCAGGACTGGGAGAAAATTGCCGATTTCTCCCGGCAGCACTTTGCCGAGATGAAGCAGTTGATGATCGACCTCGATCCCTCCCTGGTGGATTAACCCCGCGCCAGCCCGGGGTCAGCCCGGGCCGTCGCTGGCCGCCGCCAACAGCGGCACGATGATATCGCTGAGCGGCGTCGGTATGCCGTGTTGACGCCCGCGACGCTGTACCACCCCGTTACGAATATCCCACTCCAGCGGTCGGCCATGCAGGCGATCGATCAGAATAGAGGTGCTTAAGTCGGCAGGCGCCCGATGAAAGCCGGCGATGATCTCCTCCGGCACACTGTCGCTCAGGACGGCCCCTTCCGCCCGCGCCACCTGCAGGCATTCGCGCAGATAGGCCAGTCCGAGGGCGGTGATCTCCTCCCGGGCGAACATCCCGGCGCGTCGTCCGGTCAGCACCATCAGTCCGGCGACGGCGTTCTGCAGCAGTTTACGCCAGGCGACGCTGGTAAAATCCGCCGCCAGCTCCACCGCGCAGTGGGTTCCCGCCAGCGCCTGCTGCACCCGCTCCGCCCCCGGCAGATCCGGCAGCGTCAGGCGCGGCGCGGCGCGCAGCCAGATCGAAGCATCGGCGTCGCGCTGCGCCGGAAACCAGACCACCGACGGCAGCACCGTCGCGCCGCCGGTCAAAGGGGCAAACTGCTGGCGCTGCTCGACGCCGTTTTGCAGCACGCACACCACGGTGTCTGGCGAACACAGGGCCGCCAGCCACGGGGCGATGGCCTCCGTCTGGGTGGCCTTCACCGCGACAAACACCAGGTCGAAGGGGGCGGCTATCGCTGTCGGGTCGGTGAGCACCGGGCCGGGCACCACGATCTCGCCCTCATCAGTGCGCAGCACCAGCGACGAATGGGCAGTGCGCCCGCAAACCACCGGCGTCCTCCCCACCGCAAACAGGGCGGCGGCGATCGTGGTGCCGATGGCGCCAGGACCAATTAGTGCAACCTCAGGAAATGCAGTCATGCCGAAGTCCTCCTCATCATTCTCCGCCCTGCGCGGGCAAAGATTGCCCTTCACAGTAGCGAGAAAGAGCGGAGATCGGCAAGCGGGACGTCGGGAAAGCGATGCGCCTTCCCCGACGGAGGGCTAGTAACGCACGCAGACGGATTTAGTTTCGCACCAGCCGTCGAGCCAGTCCGGGCCGAAATCGCGACCGGTGCCGGACTGCTTCATGCCGCCGAACGGCAGGTTGGCGTCAATCAGGGTATGACTGTTGACCCATACCGTCCCGGCCTGCAGGCGATCGGTATAGTTGAGAGCCTGGGTCAGGTCGCGGGTCCAGACGCTGGCGGTCAGGCCAAAATCGCTGTCATTGGCCAGGCGCAGCGCCTCCTCGCCGTCGGCCACCCGCACCAGGTTCACCACCGGGCCAAACACCTCCTCGCGGGTGAGGCGCAGTCCGGCGTCCGGGTTAACCACCAGCGTCGGCGGAATATAGTACCCCCCCGCATCCGGTCCGGCGCTGCCGCTGATAAGCTCCGCCTTCTGCTGTCGGGCCTCTTCAAGGTAGGCCGCCACCTTGTCGCAGTGGGCCCGGGAGACCACCGGGTTGATCTGCGCCGTCTCCAGCATTCCCGGCCCTACCTGCAGTGATTTCACCGCCTGCTCGAAGCCGCTGACCAGGGTGTCAAACAGCGGCGCTTCAATGTAGATCCGCGAGCTGGCGGCGCAGACCTGCCCCTGGTTAAGGAAGCTGCCGGTCATCAGCCCCTCAATGACCCACTGGGGATCGGCGTCTTTAAGCACAATCGCCGGGTTCTTGCCGCCCAGCTCCAGCGTCACGCGGGTCAGGCGGTCGGCGGCCACCCGCGCAATCTGTTTCCCGGTGGCCGTCGAGCCGGTAAAGCTCACCTTCGCCACCTGCGGATGGGCGGTCAGCGCCGCGCCGCAGCCGGCGCCGCTGCCGGTGACCACGTTGAACACCCCGTCAGGAATGCCCGCCTGGGTCGCCAGCTCCGCCACCCGCAGCAGGGTCAGCGGGGTGGTTTCTGAGGGTTTAATGACGATCGAACAACCCGCCGCCAGCGCCGGCATCACCTTCCACATACCGATCATCAGCGGGAAATTCCACGGAACGATGCCCGCCACTACCCCCACCGGCTCTTTTTTGGTCCACGCCTGATAACGCGCCCCTTGCGGGAACGGGATCGAGACGTCCAGCGTCCGGCCGCTGATTTTGGTGGTCAGCCCGGCGGTGTAGCGCATCCAGTTCAGGGTGCAGCCGACCTCGAAGGCGCGGGAGATGGCGATGGATTTACCCTGCTCGAGGGTTTCCAGCTGCGCCAGCTCCTCGCCGTGCTGCTCCACCAGATCGGCAAAGCGCAGCAGGATGCGCTCGCGGTCGGCCGGGGTGCGCCCGGCCCAGCGGCGGTCGACGAAGGCACGCCAGGCGGACATCACCGCCCGGTCAACATCCGCCGGGCTGGCGTCGGCGGTGGTGGCGATCGCCTGCCCGGTGGCCGGATCCCAGACGGTTAACCGGTTTTCGCTCTGCGCGGCGCAGGGGGCGCCGTCGATATACAGGCCATGCTGACGGTCTAAAAACTGCTGGACGCTGGCAAGCAGCGCTATCTGAGAGGTGGACATACCCTTTCCTTATTCTTCGCGGATAGTGCTTTCAGTCTATGTCCGGTTGGCGGCTGGCGCTTTTTTCTCTGTGACATTCGTTTGCGCCGCTGTGACAGTCGCCGCAATTCCGTCGCCTGCCCTGACAGAAATGTGCCGCAGGTAATAGTTCTTTCATATACCCGACATCGCGCCCTTGCCTGAGGCGGCATAAATGCAACAATGCAGAAACATTATTATTACAGGAGAAGGGCGAATGATGACCACGGCTGAGGGGGGGCTGGCGTACCAGCGCTGGCTGGCGACGATCAATCAGGTCTGCGGCCATTTCGCCGCCCGGCCGCTGGAGGGCCGCTTTCACGGCGAGATTGACGCCCGCTACGCCGGCAGCCTCAAGGTCAGCACGGTCACCGCCGCCGGCGTCAATCTCTACCGCACGCGCAATGAGATAAAACGCGATAACGACGCCTGGTTCTATACCGTGTTTCAGCTCGCCGGCGAAGCGGTGATCGAACAGGACGATCGCCAGGTGACCCTGGCGGCAGGGGATATCACGTTGATCGATGCCGCCCGCCCGTGCTCTATCGTTTGGCAGCAGACCTCGCGTCAGGCTTCGCTGCTGCTGCCGCGCCAGCGGGTGGCGCCGACGGGCGAGATAGTTACCGCCTGCCGGCTGGATAAGTCTCTGCCGATGGTGCAGCTCAGCCAGCGACTGCTGCTGGAGAGTATGGGCGGCACGGCGCTCTCCGCCAGCGAAAGTGAAGCGGCGCTGGAGGCGATCGCCTGCCTGTTGCGCCCGGTGCTGCGCCAGCGTGAGCCGACCCCGTCCCGGCGGGACAAGCAGTTTCAGAAGATAATAGCGTTAATCGACGCATCCATTCAGTCGGAGCATCTGCGGCCGGAGTGGCTGGCCAGCGAGATGGGAATGTCGGTGCGCAGCCTCTATCGGCTGTTTGCCGACAAAGGGCTGGTGGTGGCGCAGTATATTAAGAACCGGCGGCTGGATCTGTGCGCCCGGGCGTTACAGGACGTCCACGATGACGAAAAGCTGGCGGGGATCGGCTACCGCTGGGGCTTCAGCGACCATAGCCATTTCTCCACCGCCTTTAAGCAGCGCTTTGGCGTCTCGCCGGGCGAATACCGCAAGCGCTGCCGCTAATTATTTGCGCAGCCACTGGCCGTTTAGCCCCTGAACGTACTCGCCGGGTTGAGCGCGGGCAACCAGTTTCTGTCCGGCCATTTTCGCTACCTCATCCACCGGCAGATTGTTGTCATCCGCCAGCTGCTGGTAGCTTTCACTGCGCGCGGCGTTGATCTGTTTCACCAGCGCCAGCGTCTCTTTATCCTGACGCAGCGGCGCCAGATAGCCGTTCAGCGTCTCCCCCACCCGCCCCTGCTGGCGCGCTTCGCTCAGGGTTAACGCCAGCGCGGGCGCGCTGAGCAGAGTCAGCGCCAGCGCCGCGGTTAACAGTCGTTTTCTCATCGTCGCCTCAGAACAAATCGCTGCGGGATTTCAGCAGGTTTTCCACATCCTTATCGACCTTGATATGGATCTCATGCTCAATTTTGACATTCATATTGATGGTGATGGGCTCTTTCGACGCCGCAATTTCGATACGCGGCGTACAGCCGGCGAGCAGCATCGACGCCACTATGGCCAGTAACAGCTTCTTCATTTAGGTTCCTTACATGTCTTACCGTCCGTACAGCGCCGCACGGGCAGCGTGGCATTTTGCTCAAGCCACGCCTGTAAATTGTCGCCGAAGCGTAAACTGCGCCACAGATCGAAAATATTCTCCTCATGAGCGTAGTTTAAATGCACGGTACTGCTTTTCCCGTCCACCCGGCTGGTGCCGTTGATGGCGGCTTTAAGCGTCAGCACGCCCAGATTGTTCAGGTTAATCTGCGTCGATGAACGGGAGATCTCCATATAGCGCAGCCAGTTGATCGCCGCCCCGGCGGAGACGTTGTCCGCCACCAGCGCATCGGCGGTGTCTTTATCCAGCCGCAGGGTCATCGGTCCGTCATTGCGCAGCCAGCCGTCATGGATAATCCATTGATTGTTCTCCAGCCACAGCGGCAGCGCGCCGCTCACCGCCCCGGACATGGCGAACTGCTTCACCTTGACCGCGCTGGTCAGTTCGCTGCTGGAGATATGCTGCAGACGGATCAGCGCCGGGTCGCGCTGCGGCATGCGCAGCTGCAGCAGGGTCAGCTTGCCGCCTAACAGGTCGACGCTGACGTCGCTAAGCTGCAGTGGATTGGCCTCGCTCCACGGCCAGGTGCCCTGCAGGTCCGCCGTCAGGTTGCGCGCGGTGACTTGGTTGACGATTTCGCCAATGCGCAGGGAGACCGGACGGCGGGTGCCCAGCTGCCAGTGGCCGTCGCTGAAGCGGAACGGCAGGACGAAGTCGACGCCGTTGATCTGGTTATCCGGCATCCAGGCGCTGCCGCCCTTCAGGACGCCATGGCCGCCTGCCTCAAATCCCTGCCCGGCTGCCGCCGAGAAGGCCACCTGCGCATAGAGACTGCCTTCGCGCAGGTTCATCTTCCAGTCCGGCGGCACCAGCGGCTGGAATACCGTCAACGACTGTTTTGGCCACCACGCCTGACCGCGCAGCCGTTCGCCATCCCAGCGCCCGGTCAACCGCACCGGGCCAATGGTATCGGCGTGCAGCGCGCCGGTGAACTGGAACCACGTCGGGTCCCGGCCGTCGAGGGCGAATTTCAGCGTCGATGCCGGAAGATAGCTGCCGCCGGTGAAGGTAGTTTTTGCCGCATCCAGCGACAGCGCGCCGGTCAGCCGAGGATGCTCAGCATCGCGCAGCCAGCGGATCGGCTGCTCGAGGGTCAGACGCGGCGTGCTGACCCGCATCGTGCCGTACTCGAGCTTGTCGAAACCCGTGGAGAGGCTGCTCAGCGTAATGGCATTGTCCCGCCACTCACCGCTGCCCTTCACATCCCAGCGCGCCTGCATAGGCGTGAAATGCCCCTCGCCCCAGTAGCGCCACTGCCAGCGGCCGCTGTCGGGCAGAAAATCGTTCGCCAGACCGTCCAGGTGCAACGTAAAGTCGCCCATCTGCTGCTCATGGGCGCGGAGGATCGCCTGCAGGCGGCCATCGACGCCCTGCTGCGTGACCTTTACCCCGGCCAGCGGCCAGCGAATTTCGTCAATGTTCAGCGCGTCGATCACCCGCCCGCGCGAACGCAGTAGCGCCCCGGGGTGAAACGCCAGCTGCGGGCTGACCAGCGACCCGCTGAGCTGGGCCGGCAGCGCGGCGTAAAAGATCATCTCCCCCAGCTTGGCCTCGCCGGTGAGTCGCAGCGGCAGGTCGCTGTTATCCATGCTCAGCTTGCCCGGGCCGATATTCAGCACCGCGTTGCCTTTTCCGGCATGCCCCTCGGTGAGAACATTCAAGCGACCGCTGACGATCATCTGTTCCGTGCCCTGCTGCCAGTTACCCACCGACAGCGCCACGCGGCCGCTCAGCGGATACGCCTCGTAGCGGGTGCGCCAGCGGCCGTCGCTGATGGTGATCCGCACCGGAGTGATCTCCCACGGCAGGTCGAGAATGGGCTCCACCTCGCCGCGCGGGGTGACCAGCAGCTGGCCGCGATTATGCTGCCACGTCAGCTCGGCATCGATCCATTCCGCAGTCTGCGGGAATTCGAAGGTGCCCTGCATCTGGCCATCGACCGGCAGGCCATCCGGCACCAGCGGCAGATGGAAGGTACCCACCAGCTTCACCGGCGGCTGATCGTCAGCCAGCCGGGCGCTGAACTGGCTGACGGTAAGCGCCTGGCCGCGCAAGCGCGCCTGCAGGCTCAAATCGTTACCGGCAAAGCCGATATCCTGCTGCGCAGGGGTCAGTGACATCACCAGCCGCCCCTGCCATTTTTCCCACGGCGACAGCCGCAGGTTATCAATAGTTAACCAGCTGTAGGGCAGCATCGATTGCCATTCGGCAAGGGTGCGCGGCGATCCGGGCGTGGGATCGCTGGCCGGCAGTTTGCTCAGGCAGGCGCTGTTGATCTCCAGTTGGTCAATATGCAGCCGCCAGCGGCTGGGGCGCGAGAGACGGGCATCGGTCACCCTGGCGAGTTCACACTCGCCCACCAGATAGCGCAGATCGGGGATCAGCAGGGCGGAACGCGTAAGACGCGGGCTCTCCTGCATAGCGATATGAGTGCCCACGGGCAGCCAGATGCCCGCCAGCGTCGGCACCCAGTGGGTCAGCGTCAACAGCAGGGTTAGCGGCAGTAACACCAGCGCTAACACCAGCGCGATGGCGGCTTTATATTTACCCTTCATGGGCAGTTAATATCCTGATTCAACATAAGTAAAAGCCGAAAGGCGCCCATTGTGACACGTTCGACCAGTGAGTGAAAGTTTGCGACCTGTTAAAGCATAGTTGCCAGCCGGTATCGCGGCGCGGCGATCGGCCGTCACCATTTAACCTTTGTTTAAGCACCCCCTGCCACACTCCAGAAAGATAGGTATTGCTTGCGGGAGAGACGGTGTCGTTAATTATCTCGCTCATTGAGAGCGCACAGGGCCACTATCCATTGGTATTACTGATGGTTTTCTTGCTCACTTTCACTAAATCCTGCGCGCTGGTGTCGCTGGCCATCCCGGGCACCTCCGGCCTGCTGCTGCTGGGGACATTCGCTTCCGCCAGCCTCGGTCATTTCCTGCTAATGTGGTCCAGCGCCAGCCTCGGCGCCATCGGCGGATTCTGGCTCTCGTGGTGGTTGGGCGTTCGCTATCGTCACCGCCTTACGCAGTTACGCTGGCTGACCGCCGAGCGGCTGGCCCGCAGCCGACTCTTTTTTCAGCGCCGAGGGCTGTGGGCGGTCTTTTTCAGCCGCTTTCTCTCTCCCCTGCGCGCCACCCTGCCCCTGGTCAGCGGCGCCAGCGGCCTGCCGCTGTGGTCGTTTCAGCTGGCTAACGTCAGCTCCGGTCTGCTGTGGCCGTTTCTGCTGCTCTCCCCCGGCGCTTTAAGCCTGAGTTTGTGGTAAAAAAAACTTTGTCTTTCAAAGAGATTCCTCAAATCCGCGATATGCTCTAGAATTAGGATAAGCACCTGCCATTTAAACTATTTTTTAATAATTGTACGATTATTTTAAATATGCTACCGTGACGTTATAATCACTGGAGAAAAGTCTTATGAAAATCGCGGTTTACAGTACGAAGCAGTACGATAAAAAGTACCTGCAGCACGTGAATGATACCTACGGCTTTGAACTGGAATTCTTCGACTTCCTGCTGACAGAGAAAACCGCCAAAACCGCCAACGGTTGCGAAGCGGTATGCATCTTCGTCAATGACGACGGCAGCCGTCCGGTGCTGGAGGAGCTGAAGGCCCACGGCGTGAAGTATATCGCCCTGCGCTGCGCCGGGTTTAACAACGTCGACCTCGAGGCGGCGAAAGAGCTTGGCCTGCGCGTCGTGCGCGTCCCGGCCTACTCGCCGGAAGCGGTGGCTGAGCATGCGATCGGCATGATGATGTCGCTTAACCGCCGCATCCACCGCGCCTATCAGCGTACCCGTGATGCTAATTTCTCCCTGGAAGGCCTCACCGGTTTCACCATGTATGGCAAAACCGCCGGGGTGATTGGCACCGGGAAAATTGGCGTGGCGATGCTGCGGATCCTCAAAGGTTTTGGCATGCGTCTGCTGGCGTTCGACCCGTACCCAAGCGCCGCCGCGCTGGAGTTGGGGGTGGAATATGTCGACCTCGCCACGCTGTACAAGGAGTCGGACGTGATCTCCCTGCACTGCCCGCTGACCGACGAAAACTACCATCTGCTCAATCGCGGGGCTTTCGATCAGATGAAGGACGGAGTGATGGTGATTAACACCAGCCGCGGCGCGCTGATCGACTCCCAGGCGGCCATCGATGCCCTGAAGCACCAAAAAATTGGCGCGCTGGGGCTGGACGTTTATGAGAACGAACGCGATCTGTTCTTCGAAGACAAATCCAACGACGTGATCCAGGATGACGTCTTCCGTCGCCTCTCCGCCTGCCACAACGTGCTGTTCACCGGCCATCAGGCGTTCCTCACCGCCGAGGCGCTGATCAGCATTTCGGAGACCACCCTGGGCAATCTGCAGCAGGTCGCCAACGGTGAAACCTGCCCGAACGCTATCGTCTGATTCCTTTCCCTTTTGTGCTCCTCTCCCCGGGGGGAGCACATTCAGATAATCCCCACAGATCCCCGCTGCGATACCGTTACACTGGCTTTGTTTTATTAGTAATGTGAATGTTTTGGAGTGAAAATGAACAAATTTGCGGCATTACTGGCGGCAGGGTTGCTGCTGTCCGGCTGTGTCTATAACAGTAAGGTGTCCACCGGCGCGGAACAGCTACAGCATCATCGTTTCGTGCTGACCAGCGTCAACGGCCAGGCGGTAAACGCTGGCGACCGGCCGCTGGAGCTGAGCTTCGGCGAGAAGATGGCTATCACCGGCAATATGTATGTTTCGGGCAATATGTGCAACGGCTTCAGCGGGGAAGGTAAGGTGTCGGACGGCGAGCTGAAGGTCAAATCGCTGGCGATGACCCGGATGCTGTGCCACGATGCCCAGCTTAATACCCTTGATGCGACCATTGGTAAGATGCTGCGCGAGGGCGCGCAGGTCGATCTGACGGAAAACCAGTTGACGCTGGCGACCGCCGACCAGACGCTGGTCTATAAGCTCGCCGACCTGATGCACTAGCCGGCGTTTTGAGCCCGCTGCGGAGCTGCCATTAATAGCCGCAGCTTCCGCCCGCCAGCGCCTGCTCGCTGCAGCGTTTACCGTTCGGCAGCGCGCACATGCCAATCGCTGAACCATCGAGCTGACGAGCCACCGATAACGAGCCGCCTATCATGGCGCAGTTGGCCTGACCGGCGTCGCTCATCGCCGCCCGCATTCCTGGCGTGACGTGCGCCGCCGTGGCCTGCTGAACGGGTTCACTACTGCACGCCGACAGCAACAGCGCCGCACATCCCACTAACATCGCAGCTCGCATTTTCTCTCCCCTCGGAAACGTCTTAAATAGCAAACCCAAGAATAATAGGCAGCGTGGCGCGCGGCGTCGAGAGGGGAAGTACGTATTTATGCGTCTCATTAACATTTTCTAGCAAATTTCTGCGTAAAGGTTGATCTGCACAGGGATACTCACCGGGCGATGGCTCGCCTTCACGTCCAGAAAAGCTACTTTCTCCGCGAACTGCGCAAAATATTGATCTGGTCACGGGTAGCCGTCGTATTGAGGACACAAATGCAAAAATGGCGGCGCCAACGGTTTGCTAAACTACCTCTTATATAATTACAGGGCGCGTCGCGGTTTCACGCGTCCATTCTTTTGCGCAATGTAAGGGTGTCTTCATATGATTACGATTGATGGTAATGGCGCGGTCGCTTCCGTCGCGTTTCGCACCAGTGAAGTTATCGCCATCTACCCGATCACGCCCAGTTCAACGATGGCGGAACAGGCTGACGCCTGGGCCGGCAATGGGCTGAAAAACGTCTGGGGCGATGTGCCACGCGTGGTCGAAATGCAGTCGGAGGCAGGCGCCATTGGCGCCGTACATGGCGCGCTGCAGACTGGCGCCCTCTCCACGTCCTTTACCTCATCGCAGGGCCTGCTGCTGATGATCCCCACGCTGTACAAACTGGCCGGCCAGCTGATGCCGTTTGTCCTGCACGTCGCCGCCCGCACTGTCGCCACCCACGCGCTGTCGATCTTCGGCGACCATTCCGATGTGATGGCCGTGCGTCAGACCGGGTGCGCCATGCTGTGCGCCAGCAGCGTTCAGGAAGCGCAGGATTTCGCGCTGATCTCGCATATCGCCACCCTGCAAAGCCGGGTGCCGTTTATTCATTTCTTTGATGGTTTCCGCACTTCGCACGAAATCAACAAAATCGCCCCGCTGGCGGATGACACGATTCGCGCCCTGCTGCCGCAGGAGAAAATCGCTGAGCATCGCCAGCGCGCGCTCAATCCGGAACACCCGGTGATCCGCGGGACCTCCGCTAACCCTGACACCTACTTCCAGTCGCGGGAGGCCACCAACCCGTGGTACGACGCGGTTTATGATCATGTCGAGAAAGCGATGGATGACTTCGCCGCCGCCACCGGCCGCCAGTACAAACCGTTTGAGTTTTACGGCCATCCGCAGGCGGAACGCGTGATCGTCATTATGGGCTCGGCCATCGGCACCTGCGAAGAGGTGGTCGATGAACTGCTGAGCCGCGGCGAGAAAGTCGGCGTCCTGAAAGTGCGCCTCTATCGCCCATTCTCCGCCGCCCACCTGCTGGCAGCGCTGCCGGAGAGCGCCCGGGCGGTGGCGGTGCTGGATCGCACCAAAGAACCTGGCGCGCACGCGGAGCCACTGTATCTCGACGTGATGACCGCCCTGGCGGAAGCCTTTAACCGCGGCGAGCGCGAGACGCTGCCGCGGACCATCGGCGGCCGCTACGGTCTCTCTTCCAAGGAGTTCGGTCCGGAATGCGTGCTGGCGATATTCCATGAGCTGCAGGCCGCCCAGCCGAAGCCGCGCTTTACCGTCGGCATCTATGACGACGTGACCAACCTGTCGCTGCCGCTGGGCGAAAATACTCTGCCATCAGAGGCCAAGCTCGAAGCGCTGTTCTACGGCCTCGGCAGCGACGGCAGCGTGTCGGCCACCAAAAACAATATCAAAATCATCGGCAATTCCACCCCGTGGTTCTCCCAGGGGTACTTTGTCTATGACTCGAAGAAGGCGGGCGGCCTGACCGTCTCCCATCTGCGGGTCAGCGAAAAGCCGATTCGTTCTTCGTATCTGATTTCGCAGGCCGATTTCGTTGGCTGCCACCAGCTGCAGTTTATCGATAAATACCAGATGGCCGAGCGGCTGAAGCCCGGCGGCATTTTCCTGCTCAACACGCCGTACAGCGCCGATGAAGTCTGGTCCCGCCTGCCGCAGGAAGTACAGGCCACTCTGAATCAGAAAAAAGCGCGTTTTTACGTGGTCAACGCGGCGAAGATCGCCCGCGAATGTAGCCTCGGGGCGCGCATTAATACCGTGATGCAGATGGCGTTCTTCCATCTGACTCACATCCTGCCTGGCGACAGCGCGCTGGCGGAACTGCAGGCGGCCATCGCCAAAAGCTACAGCAGCAAAGGCCAGGAGCTGGTGGAACGCAACTGGCAGGCGCTGGCCCTGGCCCGCGAATCGCTGGCGGAAGTGCCGCTGCAGCCGGTGAATGCCAACAGTCCGAACCGCCCGCCGGTGGTCTCCGACGCCGCGCCGGATTTCGTCAAAACGGTCACCGCCGCGATGCTGGCCGGTCTCGGCGATGCGCTGCCGGTCTCCGCCCTGCCGCCGGACGGCACCTGGCCCATGGGCACCACGCGCTGGGAGAAACGCAACATCGCCGAAGAGATCCCCATCTGGAAGGAAGCGCTATGTACCCAGTGCAACCACTGCGTCGCCGCCTGCCCGCACTCGGCGATCCGCGCCAAAGTGGTCGCACCGGAAGAGATGGAGAACGCCCCTGCCAGTCTGCACTCGCTGGACGTCAAGTCCCGCGATATGCGCGGGCAGAAATACGTACTGCAGGTCGCCCCGGAAGACTGCACCGGCTGCAACCTGTGCGTGGAAGTGTGCCCGGCAAAAGATCGCCAGAATCCGGAGATCAAGGCCATCAATATGATGTCCCGCCTGGAGCATGTGGAAGAGGAGAAAGTGAATTACGATTACTTCCTCAACCTGCCGGAAATCGACCGCAGCAAACTGGAGCGTATTGATATCCGCACTTCGCAGCTGATCAGCCCGCTGTTTGAATACTCCGGCGCCTGCTCCGGCTGTGGCGAAACGCCGTATATCAAACTGCTGACCCAGTTGTATGGCGACCGGATGCTGATTGCCAATGCCACCGGCTGCTCATCCATTTACGGCGGCAACCTGCCCTCGACCCCGTACACGACCGACGCCAACGGCCGCGGCCCGGCGTGGGCCAACTCGCTGTTTGAGGATAACGCTGAATTCGGGCTCGGCTTCCGCTTAACCGTCGATCAACATCGTCAGCGCGTGATGCGCCTGCTGAGCGAATTCGCCGACCAGCTGCCGGCAGAGCTGAACGCGGCGCTGCATGCCGAGGCGACGCCGGAAGCGCGCCGTGAACAGGTGGCGGCCCTGCGCCAGGCGCTGACCGGCGTGCAAGGCGCTGAAGAGCTGCTGACCGATGCCGACGCGCTGGTGGAGAAATCCGTCTGGCTGATCGGCGGCGACGGCTGGGCCTACGATATCGGCTTCGGCGGCCTGGATCATGTGCTGAGCCTGACGGAAAACGTCAACATTCTGGTGCTGGATACCCAGTGTTACTCCAACACCGGCGGCCAGGCGTCAAAAGCCACCCCGCTGGGGGCGGTCACTAAGTTTGGCGAGCACGGTAAACGCAAGGCACGCAAAGATCTTGGCGTCAGCATGATGATGTATGGTCATGTCTATGTGGCGCAGATTTCGCTGGGCGCGCAGCTGAACCAGACGGTGAAAGCGATTCAGGAAGCGGAAGCCTATCCGGGGCCGTCGCTGATCATCGCCTACAGTCCTTGCGAAGAGCATGGCTACGATCTGGCGCTCAGCCACGATCAAATGCGTCAGCTGACCGCCACCGGCTTCTGGCCGCTCTACCGCTTCGACCCACGTCGGGCGGAAGAAGGCAAGATCCCGCTGGCGCTCGACTCTCGCCCACCGTCAGACGCCCTGGCTGAGACGCTGCTCAATGAGCAACGCTTCCGTCGCCTGAATGCGCAGCAGCCGGAAGTGGCGGAGCAGCTGTGGAAAGATGCTGCCGCCGACCTGCAGAAGCGCTACGACTTCCTCGCCCAGCTGGCTGGCAAAGCGGAGAAATCACCGAGCGAGAGCTAAGGTTATTTTCCATCCCGGAGCCATAAAAAAAGCCCGAACATGAAGTTCGGGCTTGTCGTTTTACCGATAACAAAACCATTCCGCAGAATGAGACGGCAAATAAAAATGCTTGGCATGACAATAAAGGCATATAACGCTCGAATAATACGCGATCAAACTGACCATGTATAATTTTTATTTTGTATATTAGTTGAAGATGTATTCATCATAATTATCACCATTACTTCAGTATTATTTTATTTAGAATTTACTTATATCGTAACAATTGAGTCTTACCATATCTCAGACCGCTCCTTTAGCATGAGTTCACTTCCTTCCCGGAAGCTAAAACATAAAAACAGTTAAAGGAATTTCTTCATGAAAAGAAAAGTACTGGCCCTCGTTATTCCGGCTTTATTAGCCGCTGGCGCCGCGCATGCGGCGGAAATTTATAATAAAGACGGAAATAAATTAGATGTCTATGGCAAGGTAGACGGTCTGCACTATTTCTCCAGCGACTCGAAAAAAGACGGCGACCAAACTTACGTTCGCTTTGGCTTTAAAGGCGAAACCCAGATCAACGATATGCTCACCGGTTACGGCCAGTGGGAATACAACGTTCAGGCCAACAATACCGAAAGCGCCGGCGATCAGGCGTGGACCCGTCTGGCCTTCGCCGGTATCAAAGTGGGCGATTACGGTTCCTTCGACTACGGTCGTAACTACGGCGTGCTGTACGACGTCGAAGGCTGGACCGATATGCTGCCGGAGTTCGGCGGCGACTCTTACACCTATGCGGATAACTTTATGGCAGGCCGCGCCAACGGCGTCGCGACCTACCGTAACAGCGACTTCTTCGGTCTGGTAGACGGTCTGAACTTCGCCCTGCAGTATCAGGGTAAAAACGAAGGCCAGAACGCCCAGGACATCAACGTCGGCACCAACAACCGCAGCAGCGACAGCGATGTTCGCTTTGACAACGGCGACGGTTTCGGTCTTTCCACCTCCTATAACTTCGGCATGGGCATCAGCGCGGCAGCGGCCTACACCTCATCTGACCGTACCAACGACCAGATGACCCAGACCAACGCCCGTGGCGATAAAGCTGAAGCCTGGACCGCTGGCCTGAAGTACGACGCCAACAATATCTACCTGGCGACCATGTACTCTGAAACCCGCAACATGACCCCTTACGGCAACGACGGCGTGGCCAACAAAACGCAAAACTTCGAAGTCACCGCTCAGTATCAGTTCGACTTTGGTCTGCGTCCGGCTATCTCCTATCTGCAGTCCAAAGGCAAAGATCTCTATAATACCGGCAGCTACGCCGATAAAGATCTGGTCAAATATATGGACGTCGGCGCCACCTATTACTTCAACCGTAATATGTCAACCTACGTTGATTACAAAATCAATCTGCTGGATGACAACGACAGCTTCTACAAAGACAACGGTATCTCTACCGACAACATCGTCGCGTTGGGCCTGGTTTACCAGTTCTGATGCGCCAGCCCGCCGGTTCCGGCGGGCTTTCTCTCTCTGCATCGCAGCAGCTAAAACAAAACAATATATCCCACCGCTTAAAATAAGCGTCCGTTTAGTGATATAGTCGTGCTCAGTCAGTGCCTGCCCGAGGACGTCCATCATGCATCATCACCCGGTTAAATCTTCCCGAATTATCTCTGTCGCCTATGATGACGCTTCCGCCACGCTGGAAATTTGTTTTTATCACCAGCCGCCGTTGCAATATACCGGCGTTCCACCGCGTATTTTTCGTGACTTTTTACAGGTGGTGTCAAAAGGTCGCTTTTATGACGGCGTGATAAAGGGAAAATTTCCCGAACACAAGTCACGTTAATGTCAAAGTGTGACTGCGGTCATGATACAAAACGTGCCATAATGCCGTACAATATGAGGGGATACTTAAACAGGAGGTTTTATGAGCAGAATGATTCTTGTCCCCATCGATATCTCTGATAAAGAATTTACTGAACGCATTATCAGTCACGTTGAATCGGAAGCGCGGATTGACGACGCTGAGGTCCATTTCCTCTCCGTTATCCCTTCCCTGCCTTATTATGCCTCACTGGGAATGGCCTATACCGCCGAACTGCCTGGTATGGATGAGCTGCGTGAAGGAACGGAAACGCAGCTTAAAGAACTCGCGAAACAGTTCTCTATCCCGGAAGATCGGAAACATTTTCACGTTGCCGAAGGATCGCCAAAAGATAAGATCCTGGCCCTCGCCAGGTCGCTACCCGCCGACCTGGTGATCATCGCTTCGCACCGGCCGGATATCACCACCTATCTGCTGGGCTCCAACGCCGCCGCGGTGGTCCGCCACGCCGAGTGCTCGGTGCTGGTCGTCCGCTAGCGCCATAGCCCGCCGCCCGGCGGGCTGTTTATTTTTACTTCTGCTCCACCAGCTTGCCTGCCCGCAGCGGAAAGTGCCGGAAAGATGCTGACATTCCGCCCCTGAATCCGTACCATACACGCCACGGTTGTCTGTCAGACCTCATTAATTGCTACGCGCCAGCGCCACGTTGTCCAGCGGCTGGCAGAACGCGTGCTCTTCTGATGCCACACTATGAATTGAGCCACTATTACATGCTGCAAAATCAAGAAATCAGTAAAAATGTACAACACCAATAAGTTGTGCCCCCTCCAACCAACTGAATTTATTTTATATTTACATACAGCCAGCCCCCACAGCGCCGGCCGCTGGTCCTGGTACCTGAATCCACCCGGGAATGGATGAGGCAGGCTATTCGAGGAAAAGAGGTGAATGAGATAATTGCAGATGGTGCGGAACCTGCTGATCATTTCACATGGCACCCCGTTTTCCGAGCGGTGGACAACGTTAGGAATCAGGGGGCGTAATTGATTGAGGCTATTAAAATCCAATAACCTGATAATACCCGCACTATGCTGAAAGCAGACCTTGGTGTTCTGATTGCCTTTTGCATCGGGAATGCCCTCAAAGCGCATAAGTTAAGGAAGTTGCTCAGGCTCCGACGGCATCTTTAGGGCTGGTTGATAAAAAATCAAAATTGTGAACTACTTTCACCGATAATAAATTCAACGTAATAAAAAACCGCCGGCGCGAGTTTCAATCAGAAGTCATCTATTATCACGTTAAGATAGGTAAGATAACGCAACTGTACCGATCAGCTACTCTTTGAAACCAGGCTTGCCATTCCTGGCCCGCCATTCTTTCACTTCCTTAACAACCCTTTCCGGACTATCCTCTCGGCCCTTTGGAGGATAGAAAATTACATCAGAACCATTAGGGTGTTCAGTGATACGTTCAAACTCTAAAACATTTTGCACATCTTCATCTTCGGTTGTATTATCCGGTTTAAATATCTTTTCCACAAAAGCTAAAAACTCAGATTCGGTGTAATCAGAAATGCTTTTTTTATTGTCCATCATTTACCACCATTGCTTAGTGAACTTCGACATGGCTTTTTGTGCATCATAACTCGCCAGTTCTCAATACCATACACATCACCGGTATTTTAATAGCTTTTGCGTGTTCTAATTCATGTTTAAGCCTTCCCCCGACATGCTCATTTTACGAATGAACGACCATGTTTCTAACTTGATACCCCCTAAGCTAGCTTGTCAAACCGCTCAGTTAGCTCAGTGGTATCAGAAACCGCCTTCCTGAAAGCTCTCCCGAATGAATGAAAGTTCGAAAACTCACAGCCACGAAATTTTTCAGCAATCACACCGGGAACAGGAGAGCCTGACTCGTCTCCGTTTTTTTCAGCCAACCATGACTAACCTGCTCCCCTTAACCAGTGATTTTGCCAGGTAAATCTCTAGAGCTTGCCAACATAACATCTCTTGGCTCGACTCCCATTGCAAGAGCATCAGGCTGCTAGATCTCTCAGTACACAAAATCCAGGTAGGCTAGCAGTATTTACGGTTGAGATGGACGAAATCTTATTTTTCCACGCGCAATGCCTGGCTTTCCGGGCTCATACTTGCATTTTCTCATTGCTGATCTTGTTTCTCTAAAAAAGATCTCAGCACCAGTTGTCTCAACAGAAGTTACTTCCCCTTTTTCATTTACTGAGGCAGCGTAATTTACTGTGCCACTAATCCGATTAGCCATGGCAGAAACTGGATAATAAGGATTAGGGCAACTTATCCGCACAGGCACAACTTCTTCTTTATTTTCTGCAGCAAGTGCCAAGTTTGATATAAGAACAGCGCAAACCAGAAGTAATGTTTTTTTCATAACAGATACCAATTGTTGTTTTCCTTATGTCTATAGATCCCTAATACGCCTTTTTCATGCAACGCCGGAGGATGCGGCTCCACTTCTACATCCCCGCTGGTATGGAGGGGATTATATATCACAGCCGGGTTAGCTGCGCGCTTTGCGTTCTGCGGGGGATTGAGGCATCGCCATTCTTCCGCAGGGCTACTCCTTCCCTATAACGCTTCCATTCACCTATATTCCATTAATAAATGAGGAGTTTCGACTTATCATTTAGGGTCAAGTAAAGTAAACACCTCTCTTACAGCCAGATTTCCAATCTTATGTGAGCCCCAAAACCCGGCACTGATTGCCGGGTATTTTATTGCTTCCCAGGTGCTTTTACGGTTTCTCACGCCCGGCACATCTCCGGCGAGTTACCTCTCACCAGCGCCTCAGCAAAAGGCCTCGGTATGGTATTAGCAGCAGGAAACCGGACGATACAATTGCTCGGACCTGCCCTGGACGCGCTGAAAGCGCAGCATGAACTGACAGCTGGACATCCGGCATCCACTATCACGTTTCACCACAGGGAATACGGCTCAAGCGAGGAACAGAATTTGCGATTTATTTTCATGCCGCGGAGACGGAAAGGCGAGCAAAAACCCTGCTACTCGCACAGCAGTATAGGCAGCAGATGGGAAGCTGCAGTAAAACGCGCTGGCATTCGCCGCAGGAATCCGTACCATACGCGGCATACTTTTGCCTGCTGGCTCCTGACGGCTGGCGCAAACCCGTCTTTTATAGCCAATCAGATGGGGCATGAAAACGCGCAAATGGTGTACGACGTTTATAGTACATGGATAGAAGAAATGAACGGCGACCAGGTTTCTATGTTGAATTCCCGGCTTGGGCTTTAACACGTTTTGCCCCCTATATGCCCCTTTTAGATTTTGAGAATGTTAACAATGCAAGAAAATCAAGAACTTACAAAGAAAGAGAAATACAACATCGATAAGCTGCAGAAACGTCTGCGCCGCAACGTCGGTGAGGCGATCGCCGACTTCAATATGATTGAAGAGGGCGACCGCATTATGGTTTGTCTGTCAGGCGGCAAGGACAGCTATACCATGCTGGAGATCCTGCGTAACCTGCAGAAAAGCGCGCCCATCTCCTTCTCGCTGGTGGCGGTGAACCTCGACCAGAAACAGCCCGGGTTCCCGGAGCATATTCTGCCGGCGTATCTTGAGCAGCTGGGCGTTGAATATAAGATTGTTGAAGAGAACACCTACGGCATCGTCAAAGAGAAGATCCCGGAAGGGAAAACCACCTGCTCGCTGTGCTCTCGCCTGCGTCGCGGCATTCTCTACCGTACCGCCACCGAACTTGGCGCCACCAAGATTGCCCTCGGCCATCATCGAGACGACATCCTGCAGACGCTGTTCCTGAATATGTTCTACGGCGGCAAAATGAAAGGAATGCCGCCGAAGCTGATGAGCGACGACGGCAAACACATCGTCATCCGCCCGCTGGCCTACTGCCGCGAAAAGGACATCGAGCACTTCTCTCAGGCCAAGGGCTTCCCGATCATTCCTTGCAACCTGTGCGGTTCGCAGCCTAACCTGCAGCGCCAGGTGATCGCCGATATGCTTCGCGACTGGGATAAGCGTTATCCGGGACGCATTGAAACCATGTTTAGCGCAATGCAGAACGTGGTGCCTTCGCACCTGAGCGACGTTAATCTGTTTGATTTTAAAGGCATCAACCACGGCTCCGAGGTGGTGGACGGCGGCGATTTAGCGTTTGACCGGGAAGAGATTCCCCTGCAGCCTGCCGGCTGGCAGCCGGAGGAAGAGGACGCCCGGTTGGATGAGCTGCGTCTGAACGTAGTGGAAGTGAAGTAACCTGCAAGCGTCTCAGGCCGCCGCCTGAGACGCGCTATTCTGCCCTTACTTCAGCAGTCGTACGCGGCAGGCTTTGCCTTTGATCTTGCCGTTTTGTAACTGCTTATACGCCTTCTGCGCCATATTCTGGCGGATCGCCACATAGACGTGGGCCGGGTGGACGTTAATTTTGCCGATATCGGCGCCATCAAATCCCATATCACCGGTCAACGCCCCCAGCACATCCCCCGGGCGCATTTTCGCCTTTTTTCCGCCGTCGATGCACAGCGTCGCCATCTCCGCCGTCAGCGGCGTGATAGCGTTGCCCGCCGGCGCCGGCAGCCAGTTGAGGGATAACTGCAGCATGTCGGCCAGAATGGTGGCGCGCTGCGCCTCTTCCGGCGCGCAGAAGCTGATAGCCAGACCTTGTTCGCCGGCGCGGGCGGTACGGCCGATGCGGTGCACATGCACTTCCGGATCCCAGGCCAGCTCGAAGTTCACCACCAGCGCGAGAGATTTGATGTCCAGGCCGCGGGCAGCGACATCGGTCGCCACCAGAACCCGGACGCTGCCGTTCGCGAAGCGCACCAGCGTTTGATCGCGGTCGCGCTGCTCGAGGTCACCGTGCAGCGATAATGCGCTCTGCCCGGCGGCGTTGAGCGCATCGCAGACCGCCTGGCAATCGCGCTTGGTATTGCAGAACACCACGCAGGACGCCGGCTGATGCTGGCTGAGCAGACGCTGGAGCAGCGCAATCTTGCCGTGACGGGAAACTTCAAAGAACTGCTGTTCGATAGCCGGTAGCGCATCGACGCTGTCAATCTCAATCGTTTCCGGATGACGCTGCACCCGACCGCTGATCGCCGCGATCGCCGCAGGCCAGGTGGCGGAAAACAGCAGCGTCTGCCGGTCAGCCGGCGCGAAGCGGATCACCTCGTCGATGGCGTCGCTGAAGCCCATGTCGAGCATGCGGTCCGCTTCATCCATCACCAGGGTCTGCAGCGCGTCGAGAGAGACCGTCCCCTTCTGCAGATGATCGAGCAGACGGCCCGGAGTGGCGACGATAATATGCGGGGCGTGCTGCAGTGAATCGCGCTGGGCGCCAAACGGCTGCCCGCCGCAGAGCATCAAAATCTTGATGTTCGGCAGGCAGCGCGCCAGACGGCGCAGCTCGCCGGCAACCTGATCGGCCAGTTCGCGGGTCGGACACAGCACCAGCGACTGGGTCTCAAAGCGCGACGGATCGATATGCTGCAGCAGACCCAGCCCGAAGGCGGCCGTTTTTCCGCTGCCGGTTTTTGCCTGCACGCGCACATCTTTCCCCGCGAGGATCGCCGGCAGGGCGGCGGCCTGAACCGGCGTCATCGACAGATAACCCAGCTCGTTAAGGTTGGCTAATTGGGCGGCAGGTAAAACAGTCAGGGTAGAAAAAGCGGTCACAATGTATTCTCGTATTAAAGGACAGACGATCTGCAGGCGCGTATCCTCGCAGATCTCCGCGCCTGATGCGACAATTTAATCGGCTCTTCATCAGGCGGCGGATCGGGCTGCGGCTGCGGACGCGGTCGTGGATCGGGTAAAGGAACCGGATCGTTCGGCTCGGGCGAGATGGGGATAGACTGGGCTGTCAGCCCTGAAGCGTAATGCATAGTGGCCTCCCGGAAAGTGATACGGGCGTACCCGCAGGCGTAAACGGCCTGAAGACCGTCGGGTGTCTTAGTAAGCGTAGAAGCTGGTCAGGAGAGCGCAAAAAAAAGCCGACTCAACAAAGTCGGCGTCGTACGAATCAATTGTGCTATGCAGTAATTCAAAAAAGGAAGTAAGACAATATGGAGCGCAACGCCCATCGCTTGACGTTGCATTCACCTGCGAGAGAGATATTGCCCTGAATGGGTAGAGGGTTTATTGATTTCGCTCAAACATTGCCGGGTTTTCCCGGCATCGTCGCTGCTAAAAGGCGATTCTTTACAACCATTTACTGCGATGTAACCACCATGCAACACCACCGATGACAACGACTAACATCAGGCAGAAGAGGCTAAACCCCAGATGCCAGCTGTTGCCAGGGATCCCGCCGAGGTTGACGCCGAACAGGCCGGTTAAAAAGGTGCTGGGCAGAAACACCATCGCCATCAAGGACATCGTATAGGTCCGCCGCGCCAGCGACTCCTGCATAATCTGGGCGATCTCATCGCTCATGATCGCCGTCCGGGCGATGCAGCTGTCGATCTCATCCAGCCCGCGCCCCAGCCGCTCGGCGATATCCTGCATCCGCCGCCGCTGATCGTCGCTCATCCACGGCAGGCGCTCGCTGGCCAGCCGGGCGTAAACATCGCGCTGCGGCGCCATATACCGGCGCATCACGATCAGCTGTTTACGCAGCAGGGCAAGGAAACCGCGCGGCGGCACCTGCTGATCGAGCAGGTCGTCTTCGAGGTCGATTATTCGGTCGTGCAGTTGTTCAATAAACTCACTGGCATGATCGGTCAGCGCGTCGCAGACTTCCACCAGCCAGCTGCCGCAGTCCGTCGGCCCATTGCCCTCCTTCAGGTCGCCCAGCACATCGTCAAGCGCCAGCACTTTGCGCTGACGAGTGGAGACGATCAGCCGCTCATCCATATACAGACGCATCGCCACCAGCTGGTCTGGGCGTTCATCGGTGCTGCCGTTGATGCAGCGCAGGGTGATCAGCGCCCCGTCGCCGATCCGCGTTACCCGCGGTCGGGTGCTCTCGCCCGCCAGGGCATCGCGCACGTTATTAGGCAGTAGCGGGGTGGCAGCCAGCCAGTCGGCGCTGTCGCTATGGGTATAGTTGAGATGCAGCCAGCAGGGCTTCTCTTTGTCGATAATATCGTTATCGGCGAGCGGCTTCACGCCCCCCTGCCCGTCGAGCACCCACGCGAAGATCGCGTCCGGTATCTGCAACTCCGAGCCTTTAATCGCGTCCACTCAACCTCCGTTAATCCATGCCTGTCACATTGCACGCACTCTGTATAAGGTACGCGAAAGCGCGCTTTTTCGCTGTTTATTGCTCGGTGAAAGGGGCTAATCGCTTCATTAAAAAGCGCTTTCCCCCGGGCCGCGCCCACCTTCCTCATTTAACGTTAAAGTGTAGTGAAATCAAGTTCTTCAGGTTTTGCGCGCCTCAGTGCGACTTTTTGCGGTTTATTTTGCGACTTTATGCTGTATTATGCCGCTTATTGCGTCAACTTGCGGAGTCTCTCGTCATGCATAAGCTCGCCCGACAAAAACACATCCTCGACCGGCTGAGTGAAACCGGTCAGCTGAGCATCAGCGAACTGGTTGATGCGCTGCAGGTGTCGGCCGATACCATACGCCGGGATCTCAGCGAGCTGGAAAACCAGGGCGTACTGCAGAAAAGCCACGGCGGCGCCATCGCGCTTAACGTCCCGGCGATGACGCGCCAGGGAAGAAACGCCCTGCTCCCCGGAACCAAGCAGCGTCTCGGCCAGCAGGTCGCCGCGCGCATCCCCTCCGGTTCGACGCTGTTTCTCGACGCCGGGAGTACCCTGCTGGCCGTCGCTAGCCAGCTGAAAGGCCCCATGACCGTGATCACCGCTTCGCTGGATATCGCCCAGCTGTTTAGCGACCGCGCCGATATCCAGCTCATCCTGCTTGGCGGCCAGTGGGACAGTGAGCAGCGGCTGTTCGCCGGCAGCGCCACGCTGTCGCTGGTAGCGCGCTACCGCGCCGATATCGCGATTCTCGGCGCCTGCGCGTTGCATGCCGAGCTTGGACTGAGCGCCAGCCAGGAGGCCGATGCCGACGTAAAACGCGCCATGCTCGCCGCCAGCGCGGAACACTGGCTGGTGGCGGACCATACCAAAGTCAACCATTGCGAACCCTGGCTGGTGGCCGGTCTCAGCGACATTCACCATCTTTTCCTCGATCGTCCCTGGCCTGAGCTGGGGGATGACCCTGCCCTCTCTGTACATATTGCTGATGCTTAACAACGCGGAGAACCTGATGAGTAACAACACGATAAATATCGCCCTGATTGGCTATGGCTTCGTCGGTAAGACCTTCCACGCGCCGCTTATCCGTTCGGTGCCGGGCCTGAACCTGGCCTTCGTCGCCTCGCGTGATGAAGAAAAAGTCAAACGCGACCTGCCGGACGTCACGGTGATCGCCTCCCCGGAAGCGGCGGTCCAGCATCCGGATGTCGATCTGGTGGTCATCGCCTCCCCCAACGCCACGCACGCGCCGCTGGCCCGCCTGGCGCTGAACGCCGGCAAGCATGTGGTGGTGGACAAACCCTTTACCCTTGATATGCAGGAGGCCCGGGAGCTGATCGCCCTGGCGCAGGAGAAACAGCGCCTGCTCTCCGTCTTCCATAACCGCCGCTGGGACAGCGACTATCTCGGGATCCGTCAGGTTATTGAGCAGGGCGTCATCGGCACGGTGAAACATTTTGAGTCCCATTTCGACCGTTTCCGCCCGGAAGTCCGCGTCCGCTGGCGCGAGCAGAACGTCCCCGGCAGCGGCTTATGGTTTGATCTGGGGCCGCACCTGATCGATCAGGCGCTGCAGCTGTTTGGTCTGCCGCAGTCGGTACAGGGCAACATCGCCACCCTGCGCGACGGCGCGGAGATCAACGACTGGGCGCACGTGGTGTTAAACTACCCGGCGCATAAAGCGATCCTGCACTGTAGCATGCTGGTTGCGGGGGGCTCCTCGCGCTTTACCGTGCATGGCGATAAAGGCAGCGTTGTCAAAGCGCGGGCCGACCAGCAGGAGAGCCAGCTGCTGGCGGGTGTGGTACCGGGGAGCGCCGGCTGGGGTCAGGATGATGACAAGCTGGTGATCTATGACGCCTCGCTGCAGGCCCAAACTCAGCCTACCCCGTCGGGCGATCAGCGCCAGTACTATATGCAGATCCGCGACGCGCTGAAGGGCCAGATCGCCAATCCGGTGCCGCCGGTTGAAGCGCTGGCGGTAATGGCCGTTCTGGAAGCGGCGGTGCGTTCCGCGGAAAGCGGCGTGGCGCAAACCCTCGACCTGACCGCCGACGAGCGCAACGCGCTGCGCTAAGCCTGTCGCTACTCCGGTTATCTGCGCGGCCCGCAGGTAACCGGGTCACCGCCCTGACTCCAGAAATAATCACTGCCTGTCAGCAGATTATCCTTTCTTTATCCTGCCTTTTTGCGTAAAGCACCGCTGGAAATTTCAGCCAATTGGGAGGAGGATAGAGAACAGATCGATCGTGATGAGAAAAAGGTTGCTGACGCTGTGGACGCGGTGACCGCAATACCGGACAGGAGAAGCTCATGTACTACACGTTAGGAGATACCACTCTCCATTTTTATCGCTATCAGTGCAAATTTTACGTCGCCCACTGGGAAGGAGGGAACGTGATGGACGAAAAATTTAAACCGTTTATCGAGCAGATCACTGAGAAGACCGGGCTGGACGCAAAGCGCGTCGAGACCGCCGCGCGCGATTATTTTACTAACGTGGATTAACAGGCAGCCTGTTGCGGTATACCAAAGGCCAGGCCGACGCGCCTGCCGTTGATGTTTCCCCTTCCGCCGCCAGGGCCCTCGTTGTCGCTGGCGGCTTTTCTTCCTGCCGGCGCTAAACGGTGGTCAGTTTTGCAAGGATCGCGGCGAAGGTGTCGCTGACGTTATCGCCGGCGAGCATTTTTTTGCGCAAGGTGATACTTCTGCCTGTCGACGGGATGAGCAGCCGGACTTTCGCATCATGACTGCCGCGCTCAGCGAGAACTACATCGCGCAAAGGAATAATGTAGGTGTCGGCATAGAGACCCGGCGTAAATATCATCGACTCGCCGCTGACGCCAATCACCACCCGATTCTGCAGACGATAGCCGTTGCACAACGCCAGAATACCGGCGGCAATAAATACGCCGCCAATACCCATGCCAATCATTAAGATAATTATCCCGGCGATGAGCGCCAGCGCTCCCTGCGGATAAAAAGCGGATGCATTAAAGGTTAATAGCTGGTGATTATCGTCGCGGCTCATCGCCCCGGTTGTTGACCGCCACGGGGTAAAACCGGCGTTAATCCGCGTTTGAAAGCTGAACAGGCTGCCGACCAGAAAGATCATGCTGATGGGTATCATCACGATACCGCCAATAAAGGCCAGCACAATGGCCATATAAGGATAGCGGCCAGACAGCATAATGCTGAGCGCCTGAACCACCACGGCGATAAACAGGGCAAGAACCAGCCAGGACCACATGCTGTCCACCCGACTATGGAAATTCAGTTGTCCTTCATCGAGTAATAAATTACGCGCGACAAAACAGATAATAATATTGACGAACAGGCCAATCCAGGCCAGCTTGTGCACATGCTTCATACCCTACTCCATTATGTATTTTACCATTCCATTTCCAGGCATTATAAAATAAAGACTCAATGCCGGCTGGATAGTAGCAAAGCGGTACGCAAGATCAATAAAAAGCGCGCGGTCACCTCACATTCTCATTTATATTCAGCGTGATATTGTTAGTTATCATTTATCGTAATTATATAAACCATCCTATATATTGGCGCTATATGTTTTCAGCGCAACAATATCGCCCTGCCGCCACGCAGGGCATCGCAGATTAACGCTCCTCCAGCGCCGCCACCGGCTCCAGCGCGCTTTTCCTGCGCAGCAGATAGCCTGCGGCAAGGATCAGCAGCCATACCGGGATCAGGCAGACGGAGATGCGGATGTCCGGGGTCAGATACATCACTCCGAGGATCCCGGCGAGAAACAGCAGACACAGCCAGTTTGTCAGGGGATAGGCGAAACTCTGGAAAGCCGTTACCTTCCCGGCCCGCTGCATCGCGCGGCGGAACTTAAGATGAGTGATGCAGATCATCGCCCAGTTGATGACCAGGGCGGCCACCACCAGGGCCATCAGCAGGGCAAAGGCTTTCCCGGGCATCACATAGTTAATCACCACGCAAAGCGCCGTGGCGACGGCGGATACCGCCAGGGCGGTCAATGGGATCCCGCGGTGGTTCACTCGCAGCAGCGCACGCGGGGCGTTGCCCTGCTGAGCCAGGCCGAACAGCATCCGGCTGTTGCAGTAGACGCAGCTGTTGTAGACCGACAGCGCGGCGGTGAGCACCACCAGATTGAGGGCGTTGGCCACAATATTGCTGTCAATGGCGTGAAAGATCAGCACAAAAGGGCTTCCCCCTTCCACGACGTTCCGCCACGGGTAGAGTGACAGCAGGACCGCCAGCGACCCCACGTAAAACAGCAGAATCCGGTAGATCACCTGGTTGGTGGCTTTGGGAATGGTTTTATGCGGCTCATCGGCTTCCGCCGCGGTGATCCCCACCAGCTCAAGCCCGCCGAAGGAGAACATGATCACCGCCATGGCCATCACCAAGCCCGTGATACCGTTAGGGAAAAATCCCCCGTCCTGCCACAGGTTGGCCACCGTCGCCGCCGGGCCGCCGTGACCGCTAAATAACAGATAGCAGCCAAAGGCGATCATGCTGATGATAGCGGCCACTTTGACAATCGAGAACCAGAACTCCAGCTCGCCATACACTTTGACGTGCGTCAGGTTGATGGCGTTGATCGCCACGAAGAAGATCGCCGCCGACAGCCAGGTGGGTACCTCCGGCCACCAGTACTGAATATAGATCCCCACCGCCGTCAGCTCCGCCATGCTTACCAGCACGTACAACACCCAGTAATTCCAGCCTGACATAAACCCGGCGAAGGGCCCCCAGTAGCGGTTGGCGAAATGGCTGAACGAACCCGCCACCGGCTCCTCTACCACCATTTCGCCAAGCTGACGCATGATAAAGAAGGCGATAACCCCGGCGATGGCGTACCCCAGCAGGACCGAAGGGCCTGCCATACGGATCGTTTGCGCAATACCTAAAAACAGTCCAGTGCCGACCGCCCCCCCGAGGGCGATCAACTGGATGTGGCGGTTTTTTAACCCGCGTTTTAACTGATGCTCTTGCTGCGTTGTCATCTCTGACCTGCCCCTGTCTGTGAAAAGTCACTTTCGCCGGTAGCAACTTTCAGGCCAGCGGATCGCCGCGCAGCGGCAGACAAAAAGTAATACATTGAATTATATTAAAATATTGTTTTCACATCAGTTCCGGTAGCTGCTCATCGCGGCGCTGACCTGGCGCATCACACGCGAAAACTGGCCAGATTACGCACAGATCATGAGAAAAAGAGCAGCTTAATGCATGAACCTGACCCATTTTGGTGCATCCGCTTTGCCGCCGTCCGCCCAGGCTTCACGCCAGGCAAAAAACTGTTAGGCTGTTAGTCACTTTTACGTTCCGCTAGTGGCCACTATGTACAACATCGACGACTATGATCTGAAAATTCTTACCCTGCTGCAGGCCAATGGCCGTTTAACCAATCAGGAACTGAGCGAGCTTATCGGCCTGTCCGCTTCCCAGTGTTCACGCCGGCGTATCGCCCTTGAACAGGCGCAGCTCATCCTCGGCTACCATGCGCGTCTGGCGCCGGATGCCGCCGGGCAGGAGATGCTTGGCCTGATTGAGGTGCGTCTGCTGAATCACACCCCGCAATGCGTGGAGAGCTTTCATCAGATGCTCAGTGAAGTGGACGCCATTCTGGACGCCTGGAAAACCACCGGCGACGCCGATTATCTGCTGCGGGTAACGGTCCCGGACCTGCCCGGTCTGAGCCATTTGATCAGCCATATTCTGGCGCAAAACAAAGGGGTGGCCCATCTGAAAACTGCCGTTGTGCTCAACCGCCTGAAAGAGAACGGCCAGCTGATGCCGGGCACGCCCCCGCTGCGCTGAACCGGGGCACAGTGCCCTGCGCTGGTGCAGACGCGGGGCCAGACAATGCGCGACAAGCGGCAAATTCGCACAATTCACGCATTAGGAAACCATAAAACGCACGACCCGTGCAATTTTCTCTTCCTGTCAGAACAACAGGTTAGGCTAAACCACGGCTATTTTTTCCGCAAACGATCGCCCGGGCACTCTCCGCTGGTGCGATTTTTGCAAACAAGCGCTTATCCTTGTTAACGAAAAGATAGTGCTTATTTATGGATAACGTCCTTTCCCCTGAAAAACTGACCCACACCTGGCTGGAGGATACCCTGGCGCTGCTGTTCGGCACGCTAATGATCTCCTTTGGTATTATCCTGTTTCGTCAGGCCGGTGCCCTGACCGGCGGGACGGCAGGCATGGCCTTTCTGATCCACTACGCCACCCACCTGCCGTTCGGCGTGGTTTTCTTCGCCATTAATCTGCCCTTCTACTGGCTCTCCGTCCGGCGGATGGGCGCCGCCTTCACGCTGAAAACCTTCTGCGCGGTCGGACTGGTGTCGCTGTTCTCCGACCTGCACGGCTACTTTATCCATGTCGATCGCCTGAACCCCTATTACGCCACCCTCTTCGGCAACATCATGGTCGGTATCGGCTTTGTGGTGCTGTTCCGCCATAAAGCGAGCCTCGGCGGCGTCAATATTCTGGCCCTCTATCTGCAGGATAAAAGCGGCATCCGCGCCGGTAAATTCCAGATGGTAGTGGACGCCTGCATCGTCACCGCCTCCCTGTGGGTGGTTAGCCTGCCGATGCTGCTGGTCTCTGTCCTCGGCGCCGTGATTTTGAATTCGATTATCGCCATGAACCACCGCCCCGGACGCTATGCGGTGTAATGGCTTCACCTTTAACGGTCATTTCAGGAGTAACCACTGTGTTCCAGAACGTCGACGCCTACGCGGGCGATCCTATCCTGTCGCTGATGGAAGCCTTTCAACAGGATCCCCGGGCAGACAAAGTTAACCTCAGCATCGGGCTGTACTATAACGAGCAGGCCATCATTCCTCAGCTGGAGGCGGTCCGCCAGGCCGCTGACCGGCTACAGAGCCAGTTGCAAAAGGCCAGCCTCTATCTGCCGATGGAGGGACTGGCGCCCTATCGCCGCGCGGTCCAGACGCTGCTGTTTGGCGAACATCATCCGGCGTTGCGTGCCGGACGCATCGCCACCATCCAGACGCTGGGCGGCTCCGGCGCGCTGAAGGTGGGCGCGGATTTTCTCAAGCGCTACTTCCCCGACTCCGCGGTCTGGGTCAGCGATCCGACCTGGGAGAACCATGTGGCCATCTTTGCCGGGGCGGGCTTCGAGGTGCATACCTATCCCTGGTTCGACAGCGCCACTCGCGGGGTCAATTTCCCCGCCATGCTTGCCGCCCTCCAGCAGCTCCCGTCGCGCAGCATCGTGCTGCTCCATCCTTGCTGCCATAATCCGACGGGGGCCGATCTCACCCCCGAGCAGTGGGATCGGGTGATTGAGGTGTTGATCGCCCGGGAGCTGATCCCGTTCCTCGATATTGCCTACCAGGGCTTTGGCCGTGGGCTGGATGAAGATGCCTATGCCATCCGCGCCATCGCCAGCGCCGGGCTGACGGCGCTGGTTAGTAACTCGTTCTCGAAGATTTTTTCGCTGTACGGCGAGCGTGTCGGCGGCCTGTCGGTGGTCTGTGACAATGCCGATGCCGCCGGGCGCGTGCTGGGCCAGTTGAAAGCCACCGTGCGTCGCAACTACTCCAGCCCGCCGGGGTTTGGCGCCCAGGTGGTGTCGCAGGTGCTCAACGATCCCGAGCTGAATGCCCTGTGGCAGGAAGAAGTGGAGGCCATGCGCACCCGCATCAGCGCCATGCGCGTCGCGCTGGTGAAATCCCTGCAGACAGCCCTGCCGGCGGAGGATTTTTCCTATCTGCTGACCCAGCGCGGCATGTTCAGTTACACCGGCTTTAGCGCCGATCAGGTAGACGTTCTGCGCGAAGAGCACGGCATCTATCTGATCGCCAGCGGTCGGGTCTGCGTGGCCGGGCTCAACCGCGGCAATATTGCGCGGGTAGCCAGCGCCTTCGCCGCGGTCTGCGCACGCTAGCCGGGGCATCCCCGGCGCGGGATAAGCTGGACAATAACAATCAGCACCAGGGCGGTGGTGAGGGTGGCAAAGGCGTCGAAGCGCTGATAGCCGTAGGTGATCGCCAGATCGCCGATCCCGCCGCCGCCCACCGTTCCCGCCATGGCGGTCGCGCCAAGCAGACCGATGGTCGCGGTGGTAAGGGCCAGAATCAGCGACGCCGCCGCCTCCGGCAGCATAAAGTGCCAGACGGTCTGCAGAGGGGTAGCGCCCATGGCGTCTGCGGCCTCAAGGATCCCCTCATCCACCTCCAGCAGCGAGCTCTCCACCAGCCGGGCAATATAGGGGGCGACAAAAACGATCAGCGGCACGATGGCCCCCGCGGTGCCGATAGTCGTGCCCACCAGCAGCCTGGTGAAGGGCAGGATCACAATCAGCAAAATGATAAACGGCAGCGAGCGCAGCACGTTAATCAGCGGATTCAGCGCCTGATGCACCACCGGGTTGGCCACGATGCCGCCGGGACGACAAACCACCAGCACAATTCCCAGCGGGACGCCGATCAGCGCGCCAAAGCCCAGTGAGATGGCGACCATAATCAGGGTATCATGCAGCGCCAGCAGAAACTGCTCGCCGGTAATGGCGGTATCAATCAGATCAAACATGGGTGATTTTCACTCCTGCGTCGGCCAGATGGGTGATAGCGCGTTCGGTTTCGTCAGGCTCGCCGAGGAGTTGCACAATCATAAATCCCAGTATCCGGCCCTGAACTTCGGACATGCTGGCAAACAGGATATTCACCTCGACAGCATACTCGCGGATCAGGTGGTTAATGATCGGCTGCCGGGCCGTCGCGCCGATAAATTCGAGGCGTAAAGCCCGGGCGCCGTTATCGCGCTGCAGGAGCGACGCCACCCGCTGCGGCAGGCGATCGTGCACCACCGACTGCACGAAACTGGCGGTGACCGGATGCTGCGGCTGGGCAAAGAGATCGAACACCGTCCCCTGCTCAACAATGCGCCCGGCCTGCATCACCGCCACCTTGTTACAGATTTTCTGGATCACTGACATTTCATGAGTAATCAGCACAATGGTGATGCCATAGCGGCGATTAATCTCCTGCAGCAGCAGTAAGATCTGTACCGTGGTGTGGGGGTCGAGCGCCGAGGTGGCTTCATCGCACAGCAGCACCGACGGGTTGGTGGCCAGCGCCCGGGCGATACCGACCCGCTGCTTTTGCCCTCCCGACAGCTCATTAGGGTAGCTGTGCATTTTGTCGCTCAGGTCGACAAACGCCAGCAGCTCCGCAACCCGCGCCTGGATAAAGGCCTTGTCGCGTCCCTGCAAAATAAGCGGGATAGCGATGTTATGAAATACCGTTTTCGAATTCAGCAGATTAAAATTCTGAAAGATCATGCCGATATCTTTTTTGATCGCCTGCAGTCGCTGGCCGCTGCAGTCCTGTAGCGGCTCACCATTCAACACCACCTCGCCCTCGCCCGGCGTTTCCAGCCGATTAATCAGCCGCAATAAGGTGCTTTTTCCTGCGCCGCTGTAGCCAATAATGCCGAAAATATCGCCCCGGTCGATACTGAGATTAATATCCTGCAGGGCCAGAACCGGATGCCCTTTTCTGGAAAAGGTTTTACTGACATGGCGAAATTCTATCATCGCGTTATTCATTTTAAATAATCAGGCAGCAGGTAACCATCATACTGCGGATGGCTGAGAATATATTTTTTGAAATCGGCAGAGTGATAGCCGTCGATAATATCTTTGGCAAACTGCGCCTTCTGATTTTTACCGGCAACGGTCACGACGTTAATAAAATGGCTGGTGGCGGCCTCCAGCTTTAATGCCGAGGTGAGCGCCATGCCGCTGGAGACGGCGAAATTGCCCTGAATCAGGCCATAGTCGACGTCCGGCAGCGCGCGAACCTGCTGGGCATTGTCCATCTCCTTAAGCACGATTTTATAGGGGTTAGCAACGATGTTGCGCTGGGAAAAGGTGGCGGGATCGCTGTCCGGTTTAATCTTCACCCAGCCCAGACTTTCCAGCACCAGCACCGCGCGATATTCGTTCGACGGCTGGTTTGGCACCGACACCACCGTGCCGGCTGCCGGGGTGCCCAGGGTGGTCAGTTTGCCGCCATACAGGCCCATCGGCGGTGTGGGTACCTGCACAATGCCCACGTTATCGGTCCCCAGCCGCTCATTGATCGCTTTCAGGTATACCGGATGCTGCATAATATTCGCTTCGATATCGCCGCGGGCTACCGCGTCATTGACCTGAATACCGTCGCTAAAATCTTTATATTCGATTTTATACCCTTTACTCAATAAATAGGGGGCGACCCCTTTTTCAAATTGCTCTTTATACGGCCCGGGATTGAAGCCGATACGAATAATTTGATCTGCGGTGGCGTAAAAAGAGGTAGCGGATAACAGGGCAAGCGTCATCCCGAGCGCAACTGACTTGTTCATAAGGTATTTTCCTGGAAGGTTGGCGATATTGAGCGATTAAATCACAGCCGCAAGAGGGTTGTAAGCCAGAACGCCGGATTTCCTTTTGCTTATTCCTCATAACCTTTTGCCATCCCGACATATCCTAAAAATAATCATCCTTTGCAGATATTGTTATTTAGCCAGGCGCCATAAATCCCTTAAAGATGGCAGATTATTGATGACGTAAACCGGGAAAATTATGCCTGATTTTGCTGCTTCACCGCTGGTGGACGCCCTGGAAGAGAATCTGTTCAGCCTGCTGGAAAACCTGGCCGCGGAGGTCAACACCGACATGCTGCCGTTGATCGACCTCTCCAGCGGCAGTCCGGATCAACCCACCCCGCCGGAAGTGATTGACGCGCTGCAGAGCGCCATTCATCGTCGTGAAAACCATGGCTACCCCTCATTCTGGGGCAAGCCGCAGGTCCGCGAAGCGATCGCCCATTTTTATCGTCGCCAGTATGATGTGGAATTCGATCCGCACAGCGAAGTCGCGGTATTTCAGGGCTCGCATATCGGTATTGGCGGCATCCCGCGGGCGCTGCTCCGTCCCGGGCAATACCTCATCTCCACCGATCCCTGCTATCCCATTTATCGCTCAGCGGCGCTGCAGTCCCAGGCGACGTTTTATGGCCTGCCGCTCAGGGCTGAGAACCATTTCCTGCCGGATTTTAACGACCTTCCCCGGGAGGTGGCTGACAAGGCCGGGCTGGTGGTGCTTAACTATCCGCATAACCCCACCGGCGCCCTCGCCACGCCGGCGCTGTTCGCCAGCGCCCTGCAGTTTGCCCACCGTCACCAGGTGCCGATCCTGCACGATTTTGCCTATGCGGCCATCGGCAGCGCGGCCAGTGACGCGCCGCTGAGCCTTTTCTCTCAGCCCGGCGCGAAGGCGTGGGGAGTGGAAACCTACACCTTCTCCAAGACCTTTAATATGGCCGGCTGGCGCTTCGGCTTCGCGGTCGGCAACGCCTCGATCATTCGGGCATTTAAAAAGCTGCACACCCACAGCTACAGCACGGTGTTTGGCGCGATTCAGGATGCGGCGATCGCCGCGCTCAGCCTGCCGGCAGAACGGATTGCGCAGCTGACGGCGGCGTATCATCAGCGCCGGGAGTGGGTTCTGCGTCGACTGGCCGCGCTGCGCTGGCCGGTTCGTACCGCACAAGGCACGTTCTTCCTCTGGCTGAGCGTGCCGCCCGGGTACCGTTCACAAGAGTTTGCCCGCCTGCTGCTGCAGGAGGCGCATATTCTGGTGGCGCCAGGCACTGGTTTTGGCGAAGGGGGCGAAGGGTTTATCCGCATCAGTCTGACGGCTGGGGACGACGCGCTGAGCAACGCGCTGGACCGTCTCGCCCGGCTGGCGCTGTTTTAGCGCCCGCCTCGCGGGGCCGTTACACCTTCAGGTAGCCCGCCATGCGTTGAATACGCGCGGCGGAATAGTCATAGCAGGCGCTGGCGGGTTTACCCAGTACGCGATATTTGGCGCCATTGTAAAAGGCGGTCTTATTCTCCTCTTCCAGAAAGCGCCGGGAGACGGTGTCGCTGAAAATACGGTCGCCATCCGACTGCGGCTGATAGCGGCTATATTTGACGCTCTCCCACGCCACGCCGATCGGCTTATGATCATAGCCGGTCATACAGAACAGCCGGTTGGAGGCCAGCAGATCGGCCTCGATGGTTTTAAATTCCGCCGCCGTAGCGGCGCAGGTCATGCTTAACAGGCAGGCCGAAGCCCATCGGTAAATTGTCATTATTCAGGCGATCCCAGAGTGTTTCCTCCATTGTAAGCGGCTGAAAATTCTGGATGTTCGCTTTTACCTATCGTTGTGCGTGAAAACCGCTTAAAATTTTACAATCGTACTCCTCGTGAGTTGTCTTAACGACCTGTAGGTCCTCCCTGCGCAGGTCGTCACGCCGGCCAAACACCGAGACGCCGGCGCAGAGGAGGTATCGCCTTTAACGATTAAACGCCCAGCTGGCCCCGCTGGTCAGCGCCCGCTCGAAGGCGGGACGGCCGGGGCCCGCCAGCCAGCCGGCGAAGGTGTGCAGCTGCGGATGCAGCTGGCGCAGGGCGTCGAGGTCGGCGTGCCCGGCCAGCCGCCCGTCGTCCACCAGCCCGGTCAGCTTGTGCAGAAAAGGGCTGGCGGCCAGCACCTCATCGGAAAATCGCGAATAGGGGATCGGCCGTCCCGCCGCCGCGGAGAATAACGCCTCCAGTTGACGGCCGGTCACGCTGTCGCTGGCGATCTCGAACGTCTTGCCGGCAAACCGCGCTGGCGCGGCAAAAACTGCCGCGACTAGATGGCCGATATCCTCCACCGCCAGCACCTGCATCCTCCCCTCCGGCAGCATAAAAAAGTGAAAATGACCTTCATCAAGGCCAAAACCGGGCATCACCAACAGCTCCATAAAGGTGGCGGGACGCACGATGGTCGCCGCCAGCGGCAGGCGGCGGATATGCCGTTCAATTTCCGCTTTGGTGTCATAATGCGCTACGCCGGTGGGCGTCTCCCCCGCCGCGCTGCCGGAGCTGTACACCAGATGCTTCACCCCGCACTCGACGGCGAGGTCGGCGATGGTTATCCCGTAGCGTACCTCCTGCTCATCGGTCACCGTCCCTCCCGGCGAACTGGGCTGGACGCTGAAGACGCCGTCGACCCCGGCCATCGCCGCCCGCATTGTCGCCCGGTCTTCAAAGGTGCCCACGACCAGCTCGGCTCCCCGCGCCGCCAGCGCGACGGCCCCGGCGGAGAAAGGATCCCTGACCAGCGCTCGTACCCGCCAGCCGCGGTGCAGCAGCGCCCCCGCCACCGAGCCGCCCTGCTGGCCGGTGGCGCCAAAAACCAATACGCTCTGGCCATTATTCATCACCGTTCCCCCTCGTCTGCAGATCGTTGTCCGGCGTCTCGCCAGCGATTCTCCCCTGGCCTGTCTTCCTCCAGCCAGCCGCAGGAGGATCCGGGGAAATGGCCGGTGAACCATTGGGCATGATGGCTTGCGCACCATGCCATCATCTCCCGTCGCGAGCGTTCCGCCTGCCGGGGATCGCCGCAGAACGCCGAGTTCCAGTGCGGATGGGTAAACTGGCGCGGGGAATGAAGAAGATCGCCGGAGAAACAGGCGTAGTCATCGCCAGAGGAGAGGATCAGCGCGGCATGGTCAGGACTGTGGCCTGGGGTAGGGATAAAGGCGATCCGTCCGCCGACCTGCGGCCTGGCCGCCACATCGACGGTCTCCAGCTGGCCGGCCTCGATCACCGGCAGCAGGCTGTCGAGCCACAGCGCCCGGTAGCGTTCGCTGTTCTTCACCCGCGTCAGCTCTTTTGCCGAACACAGGTAGCGCGCGTTGGGAAACAACGGCGCCCAGCGATCGTCCTGCCAGACGGTATTCCACCCGACATGGTCAGTATGCAGGTGGGTCAGTAGCACCAGGGTCACCTCCTCCGGGTTCACTCCCGCGGCGCGGAGATTCTCCAGATAGGGCGTGTTAAGTTGATGATAAAGCGGATTGCCGCCGCGCTCCCGACCGTTGCCGGTGGCGGTATCGATAACTATCAGATCGTGGGGGGTCTGTACCACCCAGCTGTGGATCGACAGCGCGATTGGCTGATTATCGGCGTCCGCCTCCGTCGCAGGGAACGCCGCGGGATAGAGCGCCGCCGCCGGCAGGCTAATCTCGCGCTCCGGCACTTTGAATATCAGACTGTCGCCTGTCTGGTAAGTTTGCATCACTCCCTCCGCGCGCATTGCGCTGGTTGATTTTTCGGGGTGATAGTCACTATGCTGCCGGGATAACCCACATTCAAATTGATTATCATAATGAAGAAAATCATTGAAAATGATTTTAGTCGTATCGATCTGAATCTGTTGACGGTCTTGATGGTGCTGTACCGCGAAGCCAGCGTCACCCGCACCGCAGAAGCGCTGCATCTTGGCCAGCCGGCCATCAGTGGGGCGCTGAAACGCCTGCGCGAGATGTTTGACGATCCACTGTTCGTGCGCAGCGCCAGAGGCATGCTGCCGACGCCGCGGGCGCAAGCACTGATGACCGAGCTGCAGCCGCTGATGGAACACCTGCATTCGGCAATGTTTGGCGCCGGGGAGTTTTCCCCCGCCAGCGCCCGGCAGCTTTTCCGCGTCGGCCTCAGCGACTGGAGCGAACACTGGCTGATGCCCCAGCTGTTACCCGGACTGATGCAGGAGGCGCCCGGGGTGTCGCTCCAGACACTCGCCGCCGACCCCTTCCAGGTACGCCAGCTGCTGGAGGAGGATCGCATTGATGTCGCGGTATCCCTCAACAAACAGAGCCGCGGGGAGATCGTCAGCGAACCGGTGATGAGCATGGGGGTGACCACTCTCTGGTCGCCGCAGCAGATCCCCTGCCGCGGGCCGTTGTCGGTGGGCGATTTCGTCGCCTGGGAACATGTGATGGTGGCCTATCGCGAAACCGGCCACGGGGAAATAGACCGCCAGCTCGCCAGTCAGGGACTCGCGCGGCGCGTGCGCTTTGCCACGCAGAATTTCTCCACCTTTCCCCTGCTGCTGACCACCCTTCCGCTCTTCGCCACCGTCCCCCAGGGGCTGGCACTGCGCTGGCAGGCGCAGTATGCCCTGCGCGCGGACGCTCCGCCGGTGGCCTACCCGGAATTTACCCTGTGTATACTGCGTCACAAACGCCGGGCGCAGGATCCGGCGCTGAACTGGCTGATAGCGAGGATAAAACAGGCCATGCGCGGACCATAGCGGGAGCGAATACCACCGACATCAGGCCTCGCTGAGCGGGGGTTGCAGAACGCGTCTGCTCCAGTCATAAAATGCGCGTACCGCCGGCGGCAGATAGCGGTTTTGCGGATAGACCAGCGACAGGGGAAGATCAGAAGCGGCCTGCTCCAGACAGGCGACCAGCGCCCCGCTCTGCAGATAAGGTTGCGCCAGATAGCTGGCGACGCGGATCAGGCCCAGCCCCTGAACGCCGGCCTGGATATAGGCATCGGTATCGTCGACCACCAGCGTCTCCTGCATGCGGATCGCGCAATCGCCGTCATCGAGGGAGAAAAGCCAGTCGATGGTCCGCCCGGTACGGTGGTTCAGATAGCCTACCGCCCGGTGCTGGTGCAGATCGTCGATGCTCTGCGGCCGGCCGTGGGCCGCGAGCCAGGCCGGCGAGGCGAGGACCATCCAGCGGTAGCGGGCCAGAGGACGGGCTACCAGTGTGGTGGAATCTTCGATTTGTCCGCTACGGATCACGCAGTCGAATCCCTCCTGGATAATATCTTCCACGTTGTCGCTTGAGCAGAGGATCAGCTCCAGGTCCGGATACTGCTGCAGAAACTCGCCGATCCTTGGCAATACGCAGTGTCGGGCGAGAGATTGCGGCATCCCCACCTTGAACCGCCCGGCGGGCTGGGCCGAGCGGCCGGGAAAGGAGGCTTCCATCGCCGCCATCTCGGCCAGCAGCCGTTTACACTCCGCGTAATACCGGCGTCCCTCCGCCGTCACGCTGAGCTTGCGGGTGGTGCGCTGAAGAAGCTGCGCCCCCAGCCAGGCTTCCAGCTCCTTCACTACCCGCGACACCGTTGAGCGCGGCTGCCCCAGCACCTCCGCCGCCCGGGCGAAGCTGTGGGCATCCACAACCGCAACATACAACTGCATGGCATCCAGTCTGTCCATTTCGTTCTCCCCTGGCGGTTATTATCCCATTATGACGAACAGTCTAAACCGAAATCCTGTTCTTATCGAATGATGCCCTCCCCTCTACACTGAGCCTGTAGCCAGTCAATACGAGGCTTAACTGAGTAAGGAGTTAAAATGAAATCTGATAATCTTAACCACGAGGAAAAGGTATTGGTGCTGGGAGCGGGACAACTGGGCGCCGCCGTTCTCGATGCGCTGGTGCCTGCGGTGATCCAGCGTCAGGGCGAGGTCTCGGTTATCGTCTCGCCGGCGGCCTGGGATGAAGCCGGCCAGTTGCGGTCGGCAAACCATCAGGCGCTGGCCGACGCCGGGGCCACCTTTCTCGCCGTCGACATTGCCGGTAGCGACATGGAGACGCTGGCTGGTCAGTTTAGCGGATTCACCACCGTGATTAACTGCATGGGGTTTGTCGCCGGTCCGGGGACGCAGCTAAAAATTACCCGCGCGGTGCTGGCCGCCGGAGTGCCCCGCTATTTTCCCTGGCAGTTTGGCGTCAATTACGATGTGGTCGGCAAAGGCAGCGGCCAGCCGGTGTGGGACGAGCAGTATGATGTCCGGACCCTGCTGCGCGCGCAGCAGGCCACGGAGTGGGTCATTGTCTCCACCGGCATGTTTACCAGCTTTCTCTTCGAGCCAGACTTCGATGTGGTGAATTTATCCACCCGAACCCTTCACGCCCTTGGCGGCTGGGACACCCAGGTGACCGTCACCTCGCCGGCGGATATCGGCCGCCTGACCACCGCGATTTATCTGCATCAGCCGCGGATCGTCAACGAGGTGGTGTTTGTTGCCGGCGAAACGACCTCTTACCGCCAGCTGGCGGAAACTGTGGAACGCGTGACGCAGCAGACGTTCAGCAAAGCCGTTCACACCCTGCCCACCCTGCTGGACCAGCTGCGGACGGACCCGGATAACGCCATGCTGCGCTATCGCGCTGCCTTCGCCCGGGGGGATGGCGTGTGGTGGCCGATGGGCGACACCTGGAATGCCCGCCACGCGCTACCGACCCAGGACATTGCCGGCTGGCTGCAGGCCGCGCGCTGATTTTCTCTCACAGGACAGAATGACGATGAACAAGTTGCTTCCACTGATCGTATTGAGTTGTCTGCTGCCGCTGGCGGTCAACGCCAGAACCATCACCGCCACCGGCGATACCCTGGACAACGCGGAGAGCAAAATTCGCCAGCAGGCCGCCCGCGAGGGCGCAACCGCCTATCGGATCATTGAGGCGCGAATGGGCAACAAAGTGCATATTACGGCGACACTCGACAACTGAACCACCGCTACCCGGCTCAGGGAGGAGCCGCCGCCATCCCGCGCGCCAGGTCAGGCGCTCATTTTTTCCCGTCGGCGATCGCGGCCCGGCGGCGCACCGTACAGGCGAGCATATTCCCGGGTGAACTGCGACACGCTGATATAGCCCACCTCCCCGGCCGCCTGCGCAATGCTCATCCCTTCCGCCAGCATCAGGCGGCGGGCGTGGATCAGGCGCAACTGCTTCTGAAACTGCAGCGGCGACAAGGTGGTCATGGCGCGGAAATGACGGTGAAAGACCGAAACGCTCATGCCGGCGGCGTCGGCCAGCGCGTCGACGCTGACTGGCTGCATAAAATCCCGGCGCAGCATCGCCACCGCCCGGCGGATCCGCGCCGAATGGCTGTCTTCAGCGCCCAGCGCCCGGATGGCTGGCCCGTGAACACTCTGCAACAGCCAGTAATGCAGCTCCCGCCGCAGCCCTTCGCCTAACACCGCCAGCGCCCCCGGTTGATCAAACAGCCTTGCCAGCCGATAAGCGGCGTCCGTCACGTCAGCATTCATCGGTTCGATACCGACGCGGGGCGCCTCATCCGGACCAGATGGCCCGGCCTCCTGCAGCTCGCGCAGGATAGCCAGGTCCAGCTCCAGCACCAGCGCGTAATAGGGAAAGCGCTGACTGGCCTCGGTGATCTGGCTGGTGGTGGGGACATCGGCGGCTATAACCATCGCCTCCCCCGGACCGTAGTCAAAGCTTGCCAGGCCGGTGGTCACGCTTTTGCGCCCCTGCAGCAGCATGGCCACCAGCGGCCTGGCGATGGCCGCCTGCAGATCGCCGGGGTGCAGGGCCCGCACCAGGGTGATGCCGGGAACCGGGGTAACCGCCACCCCGCTGCTATCGACATGAGCATCGGCATACCGGCGGCAGAGAGCGAAGAGTTCGTCGCGCATAAGATCCTTTCAGGCAAGTTTTAAAGCCTGAGTATGCGCTATTTCCCGCCGGATGGGAGTGAATGGAGAGGAATGGGCAAAAAATAACAAGGATTGGGCAACCCGGTCTGGTAGGCACCCCCTATTGTAAGGACTCCACACACCAGAGAGGATCGAACATGACTAAGATTGCACTTATCACCGGCGCCAACCGCGGCCTTGGCCGTCAGACCGCACTGGATATCGCCCGCCAGGGTGGGGACGTTATCGTCACCTACCGCGGCAATACTGAACAGGCGGAAGCGGTGGTGGCCGACATTTGCGCTCTTGGCCGCAAGGCCATCGCTCTGCCGCTGGATATGGCGCAGACCGCCCGCTTTCCGGCCTTCGCCGACAGCCTGAGCGCTGCGCTGGCCAGCGTCTGGGGACGGGACACCTTCGACCATCTGATCAATAACGCGGGACACGGCGAATTTGCCCCGCTGGCCGAAACGCGCGAGGCACAGTTCGACGGGCTGTTTAACGTCCACGTCAAGGGGGTGTTTTTCCTCGTTCAAACCCTGCTGCCGCTGCTGGCGGACGGCGGACGGATCGTTAACTTCTCCTCCGGTCTGACCCGCGTCTCTTATCCTGGCTTCTCCGCCTACGCTGCGGCCAAAGCGGCCGTGGAGATGCTGAGCGTGTACATGGCCCGCGAGCTGGGCGGGCGCGGCATCACCGTCAATACCATCGCCCCCGGGGCTATCGCCACCGATTTTGGCGGCGGGCTGGTGCGGGACGACGCGGGGGTTAACGCGCAGTTTGCCGCGATGACGGCGCTGGGACGGGTGGGCGTTCCTGAGGATATTGGGCCGATGATCGCCAGCCTGCTGCGCGACGATAACCGCTGGGTGACCGCCCAGCGGATCGAAGTCTCGGGCGGACAGACCATCTGACCAATCAGGCCGGCAGGATGTGCGCCAGCGCCATGGCCGCACGGAAGAGGTGGCGGGCATGCTAGCCTGGCTGGCCGGTCCGGAGGCCTCGTTTGTCACAAGCGCCTGTCAGGGATCATCAGGCCAGGCTGTCGATCGCCATAAAAAAACGATCTTCGGTAAGCAAAAGGCGCGCCTCCGGGGACTGGTGCGCCTTGCGGATCATCCAGCCATCCTCCGGGGCCAGGCTCAGATAAAACACCTCCCGGGATCCCACGCCGCCGGGTGCTTCAAGACTCAGGGTTACCACCCCCTTTTCCACGCCATCCCACAGCTGCTGTGGCACGATATTGACGCTGCGCGCGCCGTTTTGCAGGCGGATAGCAGGGATATCGTAGCGGTAGATGCCGCTATTGAGGCTATAGCCAAGGGTGCTCAGATCGTGGAGATGGCGGGTCGAAACCACCACCTCGATACCCGTTCCGTCAAACCACTGATTCACCTGCCGGGCGAGCGCCGCCATCTGCTGGCGAAACATGGCGATATCCGCGGCGGCTGCCCCATCCAAAGTGGCTGTCCGCGGCGGATTTTGCTGTTGCTGCAGTTTCATAAAAAAACGTTCCCTCGCTGTCACGTTATCTCCCTGTGCTGTGATGAAACCGGTGGGGCTGGATGAGGATGATTGCCGCCCGTTCGCTGGCTAACGAAGATTACGGGCCAACCGTCGCGATCGCCCCGCCGCAGAAGTTTGTTTTCGCCGTTACTTCGCCGCTTCAGACCTGAGCCGTAGCTGATTGTTTTCGGCGGTAAAAATGCGCGGTTTGTCCGGATCCAATTCCTCGCGCGCCAGCACCTGCTTCCAGGTATTTCTGTCGGTGTCCGGATGGCGGAACAGGCCGACAACCGCCACAAACGTCGCCGCCGTTTCCAGCGGCATATTCAGACTGGCATCCCCTCCGGGGCTGATCACCAGATCGCGACTGGCGAGGAGATCCGCGGCGAGCAGAATATCCCCCTCCTCCAGCAGCTGCTGGTAAACCAGCCGGTCGAAAGTCTGGCGATCTTTGAGCTGATAGATGCGCACCACCACCGGTTCGGAAAGCGAGTGATTCTCTCTGGCATCGGTATTGAGCGCTTCGCGGGCGGTAAAATCCAGATGCAGGGTATTAATTTGCTTATAAAAAACGGCGTTGAAGGCAGATTTTGTTCCCTCCGAGACGCGCTGGGTGAGTCCGCATCCGCTCAGGCAAAGCGCAAGCAGGGGCAGCAGGCAGGCGGTTTTAGTCAAACTTATACGTAACACGTCGGTTTCCTTGAGAAGAGGTGGCAGGCTGCAGGCCGGTATAGGTGCCCAGTTCGGTGGTAAAGGTCTGAGGGATATCATCCTGGCTCTCGCCCTCTCCAGCGCCCAGCACGCCGTTCATACCAAGCCAGAAAGGCTCGTCCCCCAGCGGCGGGACAGCCAGCAGTCGGGTCGGCGCGGTCAGGGTGATGTTGGCCCGGAATCGCCAGCCCAGATACACCCGCAGCAGGATGAGGAAGTCCCGAAACAGCGGGCCATCAGGCTTCCAGCCCTGCGCCTCCTCGGGATTGTCGGTGGTCAGGGCGACGAGGAGCTGGCTGCTGGCATCCATCGCTTCGTCACCCAGCGGCGTATTGCCGTCCAGTAAGAAGTCGTCATCGCCGTAAAAACCCAGCGGCTGGCTGACCGCCACCGGACGCAGGCAGTACGGGCTCACCCTGACGGTGGTCTCCGGAGCCAGCAGCGTGACCAGCGCCTGGATCCCCTGCTGAGTTTTGCCCGGCTGACGCAGCACGCCAGTCAGCGCCAGAAAGCGCGACGCCGGCGAGGCGATATGCCGCGTCGTGCCGGGGATGCCCAGCCCCGCCAGGCCCAGCAGCGACTGCGAAAGATGATCGGTGCCGCCGGGCTCAAAGGTGGCGGGCCAGCAGTATTTTCGCCAGATGCGGTAAAACTGCGTCATGATCCGGTGGTTGAAGATATCCAGTAAGCCCTGCAGCGCGTCATGCCCTTCCCTGCGCTGGGCGATATCATCGAGCCAGGCCGTCGGGAGCGGCGAATCGACACCGTACAAGCCCATAAAGGTGGTGCGAATGACCGGCGGCCCGCTGTTATCGGCCTCATCGTATTCCACGGCTCTGAGTTCGCTGGCCGGGAATCCCATCCCCGGATGCGGGTAAAAACGCACCGGATCGTCAGCCGGATGGCTGGTCGCCCCCATCAGCGGTTGGCCGGGACGCCGCTTTTCCAGAAGCTGGCAGCAGCGGTAAAAATTGATCCGCGGCAGGTCGGCCTCCAGCCGTGGGGTCAGCCGGGAATGCGGCGGCTGTGCTTCTCTTCCCATTCCAGTCGTTCTCCGGTTGGTTGCAAAATGAAAATCAGGCGGTTGAACAAGTAGATGTCGGTGTAGAGCGCAAAGAAGCGGCTAAGCATCTCGCCAAACAGGCATATGTCGCCTCGTCCGGCAAAGCCGTGACTGTCGAGGGTGACTTCAATCTGCACGCCGCGCAGCAGATGGCCCTGTGCAAAGCGCTCTGTCGCGCGGTGCTTCACGTCGAGGATGGCTTCCAGACGCCGACGATTCATCTCGCTGTCGGTCCATTCATACAGCGCCAGGGTGCCGCGCAGGACCTCCGCGTTGTCCATCAGGGAAAGAAAACTGCTGCCCAGATGGCTCAGCACCCGCCAGTGAAACCGATCCTGGGCAGGGGGATAGCACGGCAGCGTCGGCGCGCAGAGGTTACGCACCGCGACGCTGGCCGAGGTGGTTTTCATCACCGTATCGAGCACGGTGCTCTGCAGCGCGCGACGCGGCAGCTGGCCGTTGGTTCCGGTGAGGGTCAGCGACAGGCTTTCATCTTCCGGTACGCTATGCTTGTCAAAGGCTTCCCCGCCGACGATAAGCCAGGTGTTATGCAACCCGGAGGGGCCACGGCGCACCCGGGTATGATAGTAATATTCAGGAGCGTCATGGCGCATCATGCCGCCTTTGTGGCGAAAGCTTGAGAACGGCGCATAAACCTGCTGGCTCGAGGAGATCACGGAATCGACGGTGTAAATTTCGGTGTGGCCGTCCTGCACGCGCATCGGGCGCAGCAGGTATTCTGTCTGCAGGGAATTGATGGTTAGCGGATCGGACTCCAGCGGGAACAGGTTAATCGCCGGCACGCAGTGCAGGCGCAGCTGCTTTTCGCTGAAGCGGAAGTCATGTTCCCAGCGTTCCGCCAGTACGACGTCGATCTCAAACCACGCCATCCCGGCCGGAAAAGCCACCGTCTCCAGTCCGCGTAGATCGATGAACATGAACTTTTCGCGGAAGGTAAAATACTCCAGCAGCAGCTGGTAGCCGCGAAAACTGCGGCCATCTTCAGGCCAGAGGCCATCATCCTCGCCAAATCCCAGCGCGCTGAAATACCCGTTCAGCGGCCTTCTGTCCTCCTCACCGGGTACACGCAGCCACATCCTGGCCACATTGAGGGTAAAGGCCTCGTGCATGGCGCAGGCCAGCGGCGCATCGGCGTTGAAATAGAGCGGGATATGGCAGAGATTGACCCGGCGCCAGTCCGTCAGGCTGCTGCAGTTAAAGCGCAGCGTGATCACCGACCGGCCATCCGTATCGGTGGTGAGCTGAGCGCGCTCAAGGGATAACGGCTGCAGAGCGATCGCTTTGGTGGTGGTGTACCGGCAGCGCGTGCCCTTTTCACCGATCGGCCGGGAAAGCACTTCAAAGCCTTTGGCCATCGTCATCGGCTCTTTCATTTCCTGCCAGTCGGGGGTGAATTCCACGACCGACATCGAGGGAATGGTACGTAAATAATGGGGCCACAGCAGACTGACCACGCCTTCGGTCAGCTCAGGCAGATCGTCATCGAGCTTCTGGCGCATGCGGCCCATCAGGAAGGCAAAACCTTCAAACAGGCGCTCGACAAAGGGGTCGCGGGCGCCCGCTTTGTCGAGATTGAGCATCGCCGCCTGCTCAGGATGAGCGCGGGCAAAGGCTTCACCCGCTTCCAGCAGGTAGCGCATTTCAGCGTCGTAATAACGCAGGGTTAAATCGTCCATAAATCACCAGAATGAGTAATAGCTTTCAGAGATGCAGAGAACAGCAAGAGCAGGGAGTGCAATGTGAATGATGCATGAATTATGCGCACAGCACCGCGGCGCGAGCGGGATCCAGAGCGATGAGCCCGGCAAGCAATGACTCCATTTCTGGCAGCAAGCGATTTTTTTCTGCCTCACTGCGCCCGGCCTTGCCTCTGAGCAGCCGGAGTCGGCGGGCTTTGACCTCAAAGATAAGCTCCGGCTTCCATTGTTCGAGCGTCATTTCCCGGGCGCGGCTGTCGAGTTCCGCCAGCAGATGCAGCGCCATTTCATTTTTTCCGTACTGCTCGCTGACCCGCGCCATCAGTAAGCGCATCAGCCACCGATTGCGGCTGGTGGTATAGCCCGGCTGCGCCTGTAACCAGTTCAGCGCCGACTCAATGCCTTCATCGTCCGCGCGGGTGAGCACTTCTGGCTCCAGCGACAGCACCTCATCAGCGCTGGTCGCCGCCATTACCGGCTCATCTTGCCATCGGGCCATCTCTTCCAGGACGCACTCGTTAAGCCAGTTGAGCGTCACTTCATCGGCGAATGGCGTACCATCGTTAAATGCCAGGGTTTCCAGCCCCGGCAGACGAGCCAGTAGCCCTTTCATATCCCGGCACAGGATATCGGCCCGTACACTGTCAGTATCCAGTTTCAGCAGCGCCTGCCAGGCGTACCACTGCACGTCGAGCCACAGATGATTGACGCCTTGCGCCAACAGCGTGTCCGTATACTCCAGCAGTTCCGACCAGCTTTTCTGTAAATACAACCGCTTAAGATGGGCTTTACTCTCAGGCTTTGGAGGCAACAGCCGGGTCCGGCCGGAGGCATCCAGCGGCGGTAACTCCGTTAAGGTATCCCAACGCACACTCTTCATCAGATGATGACCTGCCAGCCATCCGCCGGGACACTCGCGCAGATATTTCGCCAGCACCTTAGCCTGATCGAGCAAATCACGACCTGACGTGACGGTATGCATTACCGGAGCGGTGTCTGCATGTTGGGGCAGCAGATCGTGTTCTTCGCGGCTGGTCTGCGGCACCAGGCTGCGGGCTCCGCCGCTTTGCACCAGGCGGTTCTCCAGTATCTGATATAGCCCGGAAAGATCGGGGCGGGATGCCTCAGCCAAGCCGGCAAAAGAGGCTTCCGTCAGCAATAATGCCCCGATAATGACCTGCATAGTGGTCATGTCGACTTCCGGGTAAAGAGACAGGCTGTCCGACATCCGGCGACTGCCAAGCCATTCCAGCGCCGATTTACAGCTACGTTCACGCTGGGGATGGAGCATAGCCCCAAACCGCTCAAGCATTGCCGCCAGCAGCGTAACGCCTTCCGCCAGACCGCTCTCGCCATCCCGCTGCAGACGCGCCCATACGTAAAAGGTGATCACGCGCAGATCCTTGCAGGTCTGAGTCAGCAGTTTTTCTGCCAGCTGGCAAATCAGTTCGGTATCGACACCGGAGATCTTATTGACCTCCTCGCGAATACGCTGAAAATCATCGTCATAGCCCGGATCGCTCCCGGTGGGCTGGCTATCACTGATTGGCGCAAGCCATGACTGCCAATGCGCCTGGCGTGACCGGGCCTGCTGGCGCAGTACGCTTTCATTCAACTGACTGGCGGCAACCAGATTTTGTAAAATGCTCATAATTCCATCTCATCCATGTCACTATTCCCTACCCCCGTCGTCAGTGCCTGTGCGCTCTCAGCCGCATCGACAGTGAAAATCTGATCCGGCAGGGTCAATCCGCGCAGCGCCAGAAGCGCCAGCGGGCCGCTCCCAAGCTGGGAGCGCAATACCCACTGGAGGGTGCGCCCATCCGGGGCGGTGAAGCTCATCATCCACTGACTGCGTTCGAGCTGCTGGCGTTTACCCTGCTCCAGCCAGCGAATAAAACCCCAGGTACCGCTGTAGTCACCGAACAGGCGCGTGCCCGCATTGACGGTGGTCCAGGTCAGCAGAGTGCCGGGTTTATACGTCTCCCCCGGCCAGCGGAAAGTCTGCCAGTCGGTCATCTGATTGAAATAGCGCAATTTTTGGCCGTCTATCGTCAGCTGCGTCTCCACAACCTCCGGGGCAGGCCTGGCCTGTAACTCAAAGCTGATCCCCTGGCTGCCGTCGGTGAAAAGAATGTCGGACAGCTGGCTTAGCTGGTTGATGGCGCGCAGAAAGGCCGGATTAAAGACCAGGCCGTGACTGTTGACCTTATCCGGCACCCATTGACTGCCTTCTTTATGCAGGACACCGTTCAGCTCCGTCGTGAGAAAACGTTCGATCCGCCCGCTGTCCTTGCGCACAAACTCAGCCAGCATCGGCAGGGAGGCGTCGCTTTTGCTGGCGGCAAACGGAAAGCGTCCGTCAAAGGCGGTGTGCCAGTTGGCGACTACCGATCGGCGCCATTTATCATTCAGACTGGCCGCTGACGGCAGAAGCACGGTTTCCCAGGCCTGAGTCAGCGGCTGCACAAACAGAGTGTTACCGAAGCCACTCCACTCTTCGCCAAGGCTTGCCGAAATCAGGCTGCCATATTGTTGCGTGTCGGTCAGGTCGACGCTTTTCCCCTGGAAGACAGTCTGCGCCAGGGTCTGCATCATCTCCAGCGGATCGGAGGCATTCGCAACCTGCTGCAGACGCAGGCGCACGCGGGTGATCCGGGTCAGATAGGTTTGCAGGCTCAGGGTGCTATCGGCCGACATGACGTTGCTGCCCGTATTTTTCCCCATCAGCTGGAGCAGTGGGCCGAACGTGTCATCCAGAGGCCCCTGCGGGCCGGCTGCCGACTGGTCGATGACCGGCTTGTCTTTCCCGCCCACCAGATCTTTGGCCGATTTAATAAGGCTGTCCGACAGCCCCTCCCTTTGTTGCCCCACCTGCCCCTGCCAGGCAAGAGTATTCATCAGGGCAATCAGCGGCGACTGGCGGACATCGCTTATCAGCGTGAGCTGGTCGGTAACATCGGCGATATTGGTCGCCGGATTAAGTCGCAGACTGTTGAGAAAATTCAGCCAGCTGCCGGCGAAATCGGTGAAGTAGCGTCGGGTCAGACGCGCTTTCAGCGCCTCCGGCGACAGGTCTGTCGACATCGTTTTGCGCGAATCGCTCAGCACCCAGTCGATTTCCTCCCGGCGCGAGCTGGCTGCCTTATCAATGGCCTGCTGAATGCCGCCTTCCCATGCCTGGCGGGTAAACATCCCCGGGACCACTTCATCGGTGGTAAACAGGCGGCGCGCATCGGTGCCACTGGTCATCTCTTCCAGCGACACATCGGCAAAATTACGACGCACGGATTTGAGCATGTTCTCATATAAGGTGCTTTCGGCATTGCGGCGACCTATCTGCTGCAACAGAACCTGACGGCTCTGACTGACCCGTTGCGCATCTGGAGTTATCTTCCATTCAGGCCGTTCGGGTAGCCGGGTGAGATAAAAAGCCCACAAATCCGGCGCCAGACTTTGCCACAGACCGGTCGAGATCCCCGTTCGCGTCGGCTGGACCGCTTTCATGGTCTGCGCGAAAAAGGCGCCATCGGCTTTATCCGGACGAGCCATCATCAGCCAGGCTTTCAGCTGGTCATAACCCGGTTTCGCCAGCTGGGCTCGCTGGTCGCTGTTGGGGGCGGAGTTGACCAGCGCGCTGAGCACCTGCCGCAGCGCGACATTGGCCGGGTCACGGATCAGGCGGTTGTTTGCCGCGCCGTACCAGGGCAGCATCGCGTCGAGCAACTGATGGTTATGATCCAGACCAAAGCGCTGATACCAGGGCGTGCCCTCCTCAGTATTATGCAGCAGGCGACCGGCGTCGTTTCGCAGGTTATGGAGTGCCGTGAGCTGGTAATCCGATACGGAAGGATGCTCCACCAGGGCATGAGCCTGCTCGGCAACAGAGACTATCTGCATGCGGTTTATCGCAAACGACAGCAGTATTCCCGCCCCCCAGATACCAATGATGACCATCAGCGACCAGGCAAGCGTCTGCTCCCAAGCCATACTGACACGGCGGCCACGCACGCGGCTGCAGTCCTCAACAATCCCCTGCCAGGTTGCCGGCAGGGTCAGCGCATGACGATGTGCCCCCGGGATATACTGTTCAGCGTCGGCTGTGCCCTCAGGCGAAGTCGTGGGTTTATTCTCAGGCAGGCTGAACATCAGGCCACGCAGCGGAACGCGCTGTTGAGAAACAGAGAGCCACGGCACCAGTTGCTGAGCCCAGCGGGCGATTCCGCCGTCTTTGAGATGCTGGCCCAGCCGCAGCAGGAAATCGTGGCTGTTATTTTCCGCGACCTGACTCATCCCCTGCGCCCGCAGGGCCGGCAGCATCCGCTCCAGCTGGCCGGTAATATCGTCAGGCTTAGCACGCAGCGGGAAAGTGGCACCAACCGTCTGTTCAGTGCGTTTTGCCTGCGACCACTCACTGTCGCCCAGTTTCCACAGCCAGACCGGGGCGGCATAGCCCAGCAGTTCGCTGATTTTTTCCAGCCCGCGCAGGTCGTTTTCGCTTATCTGCGGCGTCAGGGTGAGAGACGACGGTATCACCCGCACAATACCGTCCAGAGGACGGCCACGGCGCAGCTTGCGCAGCGCGGCGTATTGCTGGTTATCGGGTTCGGAGAGCAGACTGCCGCCGTAAATCAGAACGGTACGCAGGCCCTCCAGCCAGCGCTGCTGTCCCAGGCCTGGCACCAGTTGTTCGATTGCCGCCTCGTCCCCGGTAACCAGCAGCAGGCGGACTTTGTGCCGCCAAAGAAGGCTGTAACGTGCGTGAAGGTGCTTTTTCAGCGGGGCATAAAGGGCTTCGCGCCCGGCGGGCCTGGTGGGTTGCCGCACAGGCGCTACTGAAGGCTTAACCTTATCTTTTATCAGCAGTCGAAAGGCCATAAACCCCAGTACCAGCAGGCTGAGCGCCATCCCCCAGATAATAAAGCCCGTGGCGATAAGCGGGCGCAGCGTTTCCCACTGCGTGGCACGATCCATCGCCCATAGCCACCATGCCAACCCGCCCAGGAGCACCAGAAGCGTGACCGCAGCAATACAGACGATAACCGTATCCGCCACAGAGATAGCGGCAGGTTTATTGACGTTGTCCATCAGGTTTTACAATTCCAATTGCGAGGGTATTCAAGGGATCGCGGGCTATCCAGCCACACGGTTGTTGGTAGTGCGCGGCATAGATCGCCGCCAGCGACAGAACGGTCAAGCCTTCCATCTCGCCGATGTCTCCCCAACAGGCATCCTGGCGATACAGGTTGATATCCCAACCGCTGTGCGCCAGCGCTTCCAGTCCCGGCTGAAAAAACAGCGCACAGGCTTCCGGGGGGCCGCTCAGTTCGTTCTGCTCCAGCACACGAGCGGCTACAGCAGTCAGGGCCTCCCCTTTTTCTGCGCAATGGGTTTCCCCCCTGGTCAGGTGCACCGGACCGCCCCGTCCGGCGAGCCACAGTACCGCAGACTCTCCGGCGGGTTTCACCGCCCCCGGCTGGGCGACAACCACCTGACATCCGGCGATAAGCACAGTGTCATCGGGGGCAGCTTCCGCCAGAGTGTGTGCTATCTCCGCGAGGCTGGCCTCCCCACGCCAGGCATGCGGGCGTGAGGGTAGTGTCATCTGCGCAACAGTGAGGGTCATCTGTGCACGAAACGCCTGCCAGGCGAGCTCCGTTCCCTGCCAGTAGCAACGCAGCGGCGGCGTAAGCGTTCTTTCACTGCGCTGTCGTTGCCATTCCATCACCAGTAGTTCCGCCAGCCGTTTTTCGCGGGCGATAGCCTCAGAAACTGAAAGGTATGGCGCTCGCAGCGCCCTGCCGCCGCCCTCGTTCTCTTCCTCTGGCGGACGCTGGTGACGGCTTAGCACCCGCAGCCAGTCAGTGGTCGTTTTGCCCATGGGTCCCAGTAACAGACCTTCCTGTAACCCGATCGGCTGCCGATGCTCCGCCCACCATTGCTGTTGTTCGTATGCCACCAGTTGGTCATAAAACCTGGCGTTATGCACGCTCATGCGGTAGTACAGCAGCCGGATCAACCAGCCGGTACCTGACAGCACCAGAGCCAACAGGATCCCGGTGGCGGCCAGGGCGCTTTTTCCTTCTGACGAGGGAAGTAAAGCGCTGACCCCGCCGCTAAGCAGGACCAACAGGGCCGAAGCCGCTAGCCACCTGGCCGTACCAGGGGGTCGCGCGTCTATGTACGGGGGATACTCCGGTACCGGCCTCACTGATCAACCCCGCAGTCTGGGTTAGAGCTGACCAGCGTGCAGCCGCAGGCGCAGCGATGACCGTGCAGCGCAACCGGCTGGCCATCAATCGTGGTTCGTGCGCTGCCTTCAGCAATGGTCGTCATACCGTGTTTGTTACACTTGACCGGGTCGCCCTTGCAGGCGAACCCCAGACCAAAACACTGATAATGCCCCATCAGCACCCTGCCCCCATACTCCCGCAGGGTATCGCCTTTGCGAATAACTTTATTCATCGGATCCTCCTTGTCCGCGTTCAGACCGTTGTCGTCAGAACGTCCTCCAGCCAGCTGGCCGGCAGCGCGGCCTGCCCCCGCGCCAGCTGCTGTTCCGCTTTCCGCGCCTTTTGCTGTGCGACAACGGTTCCCGGCTCGTGGGTAAATGCCCGCAGCTGAGCCCCTCCGGGCAGCTCCGGCAGCGCTTCCCCGGTTATCTGGTCCAGCACCGCCACCTCCAGCGAGCGCACGGCGCCTGTCGCAGCCAGCCCGGCCAGCTTGCCGGTCAGGCGCTTTTGCCGGAAACTGAGCACGACACCCGCGGTCACGGTCGCAAAACCCACCAGGTCTCCGGCGAGCACCAGCGGCGAGAGCGGTTTACTGCAGCGCTCGCTGAAGTAAATCATCCGGTAGCGGAAGTAGCCGGTCCACATCTCGCGCGTGCCGAGCACGGCATACATAAACCAGGCACGTGAGTCATGCACCTGATCATCAAACAGCGCCCTCACCAGCCCGGCAGGCTGCTCCGCGTTGCTGGCCTCCCCGGCATCGGGAAAGAGGACGGCCACCCGGGCTTCTCCGTCACGCTTCATGCGCCGGTATTCCTGCGCTTCATCATCGGTATTGAGAACGAAAATCACCGGCTGCAGCACGGTATCCAGCACCAGCTGCGCCAGGTTATCCGGAATACGGTAACCGTCGTGGTAGTCCTTACCGAACTCCTTCGCCGCGTCGAACAGCTGGGTTTGATCCATCTTTGGGTCAAAATCCTTCACGCCCGGCTGCAGAACCAGCTCGTCCATCCTGTCAGGAGGCTGGTTTGCTATCTGGTTCTGGCGAGCCCTGAGCACCGCCGCCTGTTTTTCATCACGAACCTCTTCTGCCGCCTTACGCGCGGCAGGCAGCGCGTCGGTATTCTTGGCGCGCTGATAGAAGGGCGTTTTCAGCATCGAGCCTCTGGCATAGCGGTCGATGCGCCAGGCGGTGATCCAGGCCATCTGCTCAGCAATGACGGTTTCCAGACTGCCGCCGGCGGCAGGTGGTTCGTAGTGAGAGGCTGCTTCGGGATCGAACGCTTTCGGCGTGGTTTGGCCCAGGGTAAGTTCGCGCCAGGCGTTGAAGCGGTTGATAAGTTCAGGTGAAACAGCAAACTCCAATTGCATTGTTGGATCCATAGCCCTCCAGTTAGCATTTTTCAAATTTTCTGGGAGCGATGGTTCTGGAACCTTTAATGGAGCACCTGCTTGAAATGCATTGGCATACATGTCATGAAGCGAGATCTGCGATAACAAAAATCGATCAAATTCATCGTTGCCTTTTCCTTGATCCCCCGGCGGATACCCTCCCCCGATATCCGAATGCATCCCCGGGTAAACCACCTCTCTGGCACAGGGCGGGTATTTGCCGTTTGCCCGCCGCACCGAGTCCAGCGGAAAGCAGAGACGCTGCTCATGCCCGGAGACCAGGTGAACACATTTTTTTATCAGCCCGCCATAGGTTTCATCATCCGGCAGCTCCATCGTGCCGTCTGCCCAGGACATATGCCCGTCGGCAACCGGCACCACATGCGCCACCCCGACGGAGGCCACCGTATCCAGCAGCCCGAGAAACTCCACGCTAACGGGCAGCTGCATCCCGCCTGTCTGCAGGCACTGCGGCGGTTTTTCACCTTCCGCCGCCGGCGGGGGCAGCAGTTCGCTCAGCCAGCGCACAAAGGTGCGCGCCGCTGCCGCACCGCGGGAAAAACCATAGACATACAGCTTGATGCCTGTCAGTTTCGGCTTGCCCGGCTCAGGCTGAATCAGCATCGGCATCAGTTTCGGGGCAAGACCATTCAGCAAGCGAGTGAACTCTTCATAACGGTTATGGCTGCCGCCAAACCACAGCCGGTTCCAGCTGGTGCTCATTTCTTTCAGTGAACGACGACTCTCTGTGGTGGTCAGCCATTTTTCGGTGGCACTAAACATCAGCACATCGATTATCCGCAGCAGCGCCCAGTTAATCCGATCCTCCCCCTTAACTGCCCCCACCAGACCCATGGTGGAATAGTCCGGGTCATTCACTTCCGGGAACGGGGTTCCCACGCCGGGCATATAGAATTTAAAATATTTCCCGTCCCCCCCGCCGTCATCATCAAACAGCTTGCTCTGATCGTCAGACGGCACCCCGCCAGCCGTACCCGTTCCAATAGTTGCCCGAAACAGCCGGGCGATATTAGTCGGATGTTTCGGCTTCGCGATAAAAAAGTCATGATTTAAGTTATTGCCGGTACCATCGAAAAACAGACTGATATGCAGCGTCTTGCAGCACGGCGGCTCCACGCGCCGTCCCGCAGCCAGGCACAGTTCCTGATGATAGCGCCGCTCGTCGCTGTTCTGCTGATGGCAGTTCTGCCCAACCTGCAGCGCCCGGCCCGGCAGACGTCCCTGCGGCGGAAACGGCGGCGGGACCCAGGCGGCATGGGTTTCGGTTATTTCGGACATACAGCGGGCTCCTTCATCCTGACGGGCTCTTTTATCGGATAGTTCGCATTTCTCGGTGACCAGCAGCTGGTGGTCACTTTCACGTCATCGCAGGGCAAAAAGTGAACCGTAATGCCGCACACATCCTGGCCGTTATAGTCGGGTAGCGGGACGGTTTTGCTGTGCTGACGGTTCTGAGCTTTAATATTCCTTGCCCACTCTAAAAACTTCTTCTCATCTTCATATCCCGGGAAACCCGCAGATGAACCCACCCCGGTTTCCCAGTCAACGCGCACCGTCATACCCGGCGTCCAGCGGGCGGGAACGCTGAAGCAGCAGCCGCCACCGCCGCCCTGAAACGGGCCTATAATGTCGATCCCCGACTGGCCATTGACACTGAAGTGGTTGATCGCCCATTTGGTGTGGTTGATGGCTTTTATTGTGCCGCCACCGCCGCCTCCGGCCTGTGCGGCAGGCTGTGCGCAGCCGGTTAACAGCAGCAGACCCGCCAGCAGCGGGCTGATTAATGCAGATTTCATCGGACTCTCCCTGTCGGTTTGAGGATGATTAAGTGAAGGTGATGCCAGCCTGAATAAACGGGGCGTGCTACTTCGGACAGACGGCGGGCTCCTTCATCCTGACGGGCTCTTTTATCGGATAGTTCACATTTCTCGGTGACCAGCAGCTGGTAGTCACCTTCACGTCATCGCAGGGTAAAAAGTGCACCGTAATGCCGCACACATCCTGGCCGTTATAGTCAGGCAGCGGAACGGTTTTGCTGTGCTGACGGTTCTGAGCCTTCATTTTCTTAACCCAGGCAAGGTACTTTTCATCATTACCAAAGCCAGGGGAACCTTCTGTATCACCCACCCCGGTTTCCCAGTCAACGCGCACCGTCATACCCGGCGTCCAGCGGGCGGGCACGCTGAAGCAGCAGCCGCCACCGCCGCCCTGGAACGGGCCTATAATGTCGATGCCCGACTGGCCATTGATACTGAAGTGGTTAATTGCCCATTTTGTGTGGTTGATGGCTTTTATTGTTCCGCCACCGCCGCCTCCGGCCTGTGCGGCAGGCTGTGCGCAGCCGGTTAACAGCAGCAGACCCGCCAGCAGCGGGCTGATTAATGCAGATTTCATCGGACTCTCCCTGTCGGTTTGAGGGTGATTAAGTGAGGGTGATGCCATCCTGAGTAAACGAAGGCGAGCTACTTCGGACAGACGGCCGGCTCCTTCATCCTGACGGGCTCTTTTATCGGATAGTTCGCATTTCTCGGTGACCAGCAGCTGGTGGTCACCTTCACGTCATCGCAGGGTAAAAAGTGCACCGTAATGCCGCACACATCCTGGCCGTTATAGTCGGGCAGCGGGACGTTTTTACTGTGCTGCCGATTCTGAGAGCTCATTTTTTTCTCCCAGGCTTTATATTTTTCGTAATCAGCAAATCCAGGAAAACCTTCAGTCGATGCCTCACCACTTTCCCAGTCAACGCGCACCGCCATACCCGGCGTCCAGCGGGCGGGCACGCTGAAGCAGCAGCCGCCCCCGCCCCCCTGGAACGGGCCTATTGAATCGATGCCCGACTGGCCATTGACACTGAAGTGGTTAATTGCCCATTTGGTGTGGTTGATGGCTTTTATTGTGCCGCCACCGCCGCCTCCGGCCTGTGCGGCAGGCTGTGCGCAGCCGGTTAACAGCAGCAGACCCGCCAGCAGCGGGCTGATTAATGCAGATTTCATCGGACTCTCCCTGTCGGGTTGAGGGTTATGAAGAGAGGGGTGTACTCAGCCAGATCAGGCTTTTCATTCTGAAGGTCTCTCACTGGTTTTTACGTCGGCAAGCCACTTCTTCATTACCCAGTCTTCACGGGCGTCATCCAGAAGAATACCCTGGCGTGTCGCCTCCACCATGCCCTGATAACAGGCCGAAAACAGCGACTGTCTTGAATCAATCATGCCCGCAGGCGGAGCACAGTGCGACAACATGACGATGACATCGCTGATACACATCAGATGCTCAAGCTGGCGATCGCTGAGTTCTATTTTTGGCGCCTTTTCATCGCGTTCCGGTGGGAGACCACTGCCCTTGATGCCTTTCGCCTGGCCATCAAGATCCTGCCACGCCCAGAACAGGGCCGGACGCATCAATGGCTCTTGCTGCTCGTCACTGAGAATGTGCGTAAACAACAGCGGAAATACCCGGGTATCGTAAAAGCGTAAAATTCCGCTGCGCCCTTCCTGCAGAATATCCATACACTGCGTGAGCCAGTTCGCCAGCGCCGAAAAGGGCCAGTATGTGCAGAACAGGAGCAGCGGCGCCTGGATGGCAAGTTGCTGGCTGATATCCTGTAACCAGCGCATTTGCTCATGATCATCAAGCGTAAAGCGCGCCACCAGCGGAGCATCATCGACAATAAATGCTTCCGGAAGTCCATGAAAAAGCGACCGCCACTCAACTGACAGGGAATTCAGCGCCGGAATAACGGAAAAATCCACCCCCGCCTGATCGATAATGACATGCAGATAATCCGTTCCGAAATCCCGACAGGTTCCGGCGACCTCCTCAATCCATTGTCTGGTCATCTATGCCTCCCGCGGTACGAAGCCCTGCGCCAGCGCCTGGGCTTTTTTAAGGCACTCTTTACACACCGATGCCGGTAGCTCAGGCAAGGGAAACGCCTCGCTGACCGGCCCCTGCAAATCATGCTGCCCCTTAAGGCTAATCACCCCCGGTCCGTGGATCTGTACCTCTCCCTGCGGGGTAAGACGGATATATGCGCCGCCGCAACCCAGGGTGATGCCATTTTTAGCCGTCAACTGCAGATGCCCCTGGGTTGACTGGACGGTGATATCTTTTAGCGCGGTCAGCGACAGAATATCGCCGTGCGACTCTACTTCCAGCGGACCTTTGGCGGAGACCAGCCGCATTCCTTCCTGTTGCGCCAGCAGTGAAATAGCCTGGCTGGCATTCAGTGAACAGCGCTGTGCCGTGGTGATGTTGACCTCCCCCAGGCTCTGCAGATACAGCCCGTTACCGCTGTGCAATAGGGTCGTTTCCGGCGTGACTGCGGCAATCCCCATCGGCGCCAACATCAGCAATGTCGGCTGTTTAAGCTCGCTGGTGCCTGCGGTCAGTGCGCTTAATGGGCCGGTGTCTGGGACAACATTGTGATGGGTTTGCGTAATACTTCCCCATTCCGTGACCTGATTCACCGCACCTTTTAGCAAACTGACCGCCGACTCCATCGCCAGCACCTGCCCCTGGGCCTGCGCCTGTCCGTCCGCGCTGATAAAAATGCCTTTCTGTGCCCGGATAGCTCCCCAACTGTCGGTTCTCAGCTCAAAGCCTTCGCCGCGCTGCTGCTTTTCAGCATCCACGAGATGGCCGAGGTTCAGCTGGCTCTTGCCGCCGTACTCCGTCGACACCTTGATATGCTCTTTCCCGCGCTCATCGTCGAGGCGGATTTTGTTGTTGGCCGGGGTGCGCAGGACGTTACGTTTGTCATTGCGGATGGTGACGTGGTCGCCGTGCGCCGAGTCGTGCAGCACGCCCGCGATATACGGCCGGTCAGGGTTACCATCCTCAAAGCCAATCGCCACCTCCGTCCCCGCCAGCAGCGGCAGGTGCAGGCCGTAAGTGTCTCCGGCATACGGCCGCGACTGGCGGACCCACAGGCTCTCGAACCCGGTTTCCCAGCGCGCCCGGTCAAACAGCATATTCACCCGGTAGCGCCCGTGTTTGTCGACATGCCCGTAGGTGTCGTTTTCCCGGGTGCTGGTCACGCGGGCCGGCAGCGTCCCGGCCATCACCGGACGCGCGCCGGGCTCAGGCCGGTAGCCGACGTCCGGGCTGTCCGGTATGCCGGCAAACTCCACCGTAAAGTCGGCATCGCGCCGGGCGTGACTGCGCATCGCCGTGACGAGCACGCCATCAGCAAACTCCCCGGCCACCTCCTCTCCGCCGGTGACCTTCAGCACCTGTCCCGGGCAGAGCGTCGGGCAGCTGGTGGTGGCCTGCGTCCGGGTCTGGCCGTTCAGATAACGCTCATGACGAAGCCGGGCGTAAAACGCCCCGGACTCCGGCGCCGGATGCCGGTCATGGACATTCCCGGCGGTCAGGTAGTTATCTCCCCAGTGGTAAGCCTCACCAAAGGTAGTCGTCTCCCCGCGGGTGACATCCACCTGCGCGTTCATGTCAGCCGTCGCCTCGCGGTAGTTATAGTCGCGGGTACTGACCTGCTGCTCCACGACGCGGTGGCGGCATGCCATCCCCCACACCGCCTCCACCCCGGCCGACTGCTGCCCGGACGGCGGGACCGAAGGCAACGTCAGTCCCTTCTCATAGCCCTGCTGACTGTCGCAGAACTCAGCGACGTCGATGTGCAGCCGCGTGTCGGCGGTAAAGCGAAACCAGATCCCCACCTCACCCAGCAGCCGGGTGATAAAGCGCAGGTCATCCTCGCCGTACTGCATCACCTGCTCGCGGCGCGGATAGTTTTTTGTCAGTGAGAACAGAAAATCCTGACCGCGCAGGCCGTGGCGCTCGCGGAGGATTTTTTCCACAATCTGCGGAACGGACTGGTCCTGGTAAATGGCGTTCTGGTGCGAGCGGTTAAGCAGCGCCAGGCGCGGCTGGAGGGTCAGCGCGTAGTGCGTTTCATCCCTGGAGGTACTGAGCCGTTCAAACTCCGTCACCACGCCCTGGATCACCCGCACGGGTTGCTGAACATTGATGCCGAAGCCCTGTGCCACCGGCGCCTGCAGCGTCAGGGAGGCTGCCTTCATCAGCATCATCTCTTTGCTGATGGCATGGTCTGCGCTGGTGAATTCGATACGATAGCGGAACGGCTGGCTCAGGGCTTCATCGCCTTCAAACGCCAGCACATCAAGCCCGGCTTCACATCCCTTCACCGAAAGCAGGTGGTGGTTATGGCTGAACAACAACGATTTCACGCTACTCATCGGCGATTGCCCCCTCGTCAAACGCCATCACGACGCCTTCCTCTTCGTGATACCCCAGCGTTACCTGGCGCGGTTTCTGCCCCGCCGCCATATGGCTCAATAGCTGCTGACTCAGCGCCGGCAGGATCTGCTGATTCAGCAGACTGTCGACGTTGCGGGCGCCGGTGTCCGGCAGCAGGCAGGCCTCGGTCAGCGCGTCGAACAGGCTCTCGCTGAGGGTAGTGGTTATTCCGTAATGGCAAGCCAGACGCTGACTCACCTGCCCGAGCTTCATCCCGACAATAGCGCGCAGCGCTGCCGCCGGCAGCGGACGGTAAATTACCGTCTGGAAGCGGGCCAGCAGCGCCGGCTGGAAGTGGCCGCGCAGCACCGGGTGCAGCAGCTCGTGCAGGTCTGATTCGCTGGCCTCCGGCTGTTCATCCAGCAACTGCATCAGGAGGTCGCTACCGAGGTTGGCGGTCATCAGGATCACGGTGTTGCGAAAGTCGATTTCACGCCCCTCGCCGTCGCGCATCACCCCCCGGTCGAAGACCTGATAGAACAGGTTCATCACATCGCGATGGGCCTTCTCCACCTCATCGAGCAGCACCACGCTGTAGGGGCGTTTGCGCACCGCCTCGGTCAGGATCCCGCCCTGGCCGTAGCCGACGTAGCCCGGCGGAGAACCCTTCAGCTGGCTGACGGTGTGCGGCTCCTGGTACTCGGAGAGATTGATGGTGATCAGCGCTTTCTCGCCGCCGAACAGCGCATCGGCCAGGGCGAGCGCCGTTTCCGTTTTGCCGGTGCCGCTCGGCCCGACCAGCAGGAACACCCCCTGAGGACCGTTCTCCGGCGTCAGGCCGGTTTTCGCGGCGCGCAGGCGCCGGGCAATAGCGCTCAGTGCCGCCTCCTGACCAACCACCCGTTTGCCGAGACTCTCTTCCAGGCTCAGCAGCTCCGTCTGCTCATCTTTCATCAGCGAGGAGAGCGGCACGCCGGTCCAGTCGGCAATCACCGTCGCCACGGTGCGGACGTCGACGTCCAACCCGAGCAGCGGATTGCCCTGCTGGACGGCAGTAAGCGCTGTTTGCAGCTCGTTGATTTCCGCCTGGCGGGAGATATCGCGACGACAGGCCCGCAGCGCCTCCGTCAGCTGCAGCTCCTGACCATACTGAGTTTCAAGGGTATCCAGCGCCAGAATAAGGCGGATCTCCTCCTGCTCAATGGCCGCCAGCCGTTCGCCGTGGGCGCTGTTGCCCAGCGCCATATCCTCCAGCAGCGCCTGCTTCTCCATCGCCAGCGCGGTGAGCTGCGCCTTCATGCGGGTCAGCGGCTCAGGCACGGTATCAAGACTCATGCGCAGGCGGGCGGAAGCGGTGTCGAGTAAATCCACCGCTTTGTCCGGCAGCTGGCGGCCGGTGAGGTAGCGTCGTGACAACGTCACGGCGGCGCGCACCGCATCATCTGTGATATGCACCCCGTGGTGGTGGGCATAGCGGGGCTTCAGGCCGCGCAGCATCAGGCAGGCGGTGTCGTCGTCCGGCTCATCCACCTTGACCATCTGAAAGCGGCGCTCCAGCGCGGCATCGCGCTCGAAGTACTGCTTGTATTCACTCCAGGTGGTGGCGGCGATGGTCCGCAGTTCGCCCCGGGCCAGCGCCGGCTTCAGCAGGTTGGCGGCATCCGCCCCGCCGGCCTGATTGCCCGCGCCGATGATCGTGTGCGCCTCGTCGATAAACAGCAGCACCGGCGAAGGCGACTGCTGCACCGCCTCAATGATATTTTTCAGCCGCTGCTCAAACTCGCCTTTGACCCCGGCACCTGCCTGCAGCAATCCGAGGTCGAGGGTGCGCACCAACACCGGCTTCAGCGCGTCGGGGACGTTGCCTTCGGCTATGCGCAGCGCCAGGCCTTCCACCAGGGCGGTCTTGCCCACGCCCGGCTCACCGACGAGGATCGGGTTGTTTTTACGACGACGGGAGAGAATATCCACCATCTGGCGGATTTCCGTGTCGCGTCCGAACACCGGGTCAATCTGGCCGTCTCTGGCTTTGGCGGTGACGTCGAGAGTAAATTTGTCGAGGACATTCTGCAGCGCCGGGTTGGGCCCATCCGCGTTTAGTACGCCATTCGCAGGACGCCCCACAAACTGTACGTCCCCGCCATGACGCTGCGCCAGCGCCGCCTCCTGCTGCGCATCCGGACGTTCGTCGGACTGGGCATCCAGCAAGGGGCGCAGGCGTTCCAGCTGACTCTGGCCCAGCGTTAACAGCGGCCACAGGCCATCGCACTGGATCAGATTCTGTTTTTCAACCAGCGCCATCAACAGGTGAACACTGCGGATCTGCGCTTCGCCGCTGAGCGAGGCAATCAGCCAGGCCTCCTGCATCAGCCCCAGGGTATGGTCAGAGAGCTGGGGACGATGACGTACCGAGCGCGGCTGTTTATCCAGCCAGCCCAGCAGATCCTGCCATAGCGCATCCAGATCCCATTCGTAGCGCCGCGCCAGCACCGTCAGATCGCCTTCCCCCTGTTCCAGCAGCTTGAGCAGCCAGTGTTCGGGCAGGATCTCGGCATGCGCCCGGGACTGGCACAGCGAAGCCGCCCCCTCCATCGCGCGGGCACAGCAGGGATTAAGACGGCGTAACAGGCTGGCTGGATTTTCCATGAGATCCTCTCTTTATTGATTCCGGACACGCTACCGCCCGTCGCTGTTCCCGAACAGGAACCCCAAGCGCACAAGGTCAGGCAGACAGATTGTGTTTTTCTTTGCTGAGAACCCGTATCTCAGGCGCTCAGCAAAAAACGGCGGGCAGAGAAACGCTGCCCGCATCAGGCGATGGCCCTCATTCCTCCCCGGTCGCATAGATAACGATGCGACCGGGGTGAGTGAACGCCGCCAGCGCACCTCCGGTGCGAAGAATGACGGGCAATTACGCGGTGGCGCGTTCGTTCCAGCTATCGGAATGAATGATGTTGCCGTCTTTATAGGTCCAGGTGATCTTCTCGTAGCGCAGCTCAATCTGTTCCAGATGGTTGTGCTTCTCGTAGGCGGGGTCTTTGATGTCGTGCATCAGGGGATTCACTTTCACCACCTTGACGTTTTCAAGCGTGGTGTTGAAATACTCCACTTCCTGGCCAGCATCGTTGATTCGGTACCACTTAAACTCGGCGGATTTCAGGGTCTGACCGGTGGTTACCGCCTTGTACAGGTAGGGGCTGGAGGAGTCGATCTCCTTGGTGAACAGGAACGGCGTATGGATCCGCGTGCCAGTCAGTTTGCCGGTGTTGTTATCGGTCGGGATGTACAGGTTATGCTCCTGGGCCACCACTTCGATACTGCCTTCACGATCCTGAACGTCGACAGACCCTTTAATGTCCGCGCCGCCATCGTCTTTCAGCCAAAGATAAACAGGAATTGCCATAGAATTACTCTCCATTGTGTAGTGAAGCGCCATCATCCTGGGATGACGCAGAGGGTTGGTCCGGTAACCGGCAGGCGTCGACCTGCGGCACCAGACTGATTTCGACACGACGGTTCAGCGCACGGCCTTGCGGCGTATCATTTGTTGCAATTGGTCGGCTTTCGCCATAGCCCTGAACGGCAAAGCAGCTGTCCGGCACGTCGCCGGTATCTCGCATCCAGTCGCGAACCGATTCCGCGCGTTTCAGCGACAATAGCTGGTTGGCTTTTTCCTCACCCACGCTGTCGGTGTGACCCGCCACCACGATCAGCCACCCGGGCCTCGCCTTAATGTCCACCAGCGAGTTGACCAGCCGCTTTGTCGAACCGGGCTTCAGTACCCATTTTCCGGTATCGAATAGCGACATGCTGTCAAGGCGGATGACGTCCGGCGCAGCGCGCTGCACCGGCCTGGGCGGCGGGGGTGGCGGCACGTAGCGGCGAATAGCCTCCAGCAACGGCAGGCGAATCCGCTGCCCGCGATACAAGCCCAGACTCAGGCGCAGCGGGACGCCGTTACGCGCCCAGCTATCGAGCAGCGCGGCATCTTCACGCAGCACCCTGACGGCGCTGGCTTTTGGCCGATAATCATCCATCGCAATCCGCTCATAACGGGCAATATCGACGCCCACGCGCTGCAGCAGTTGTCGATTGTTCCAGCCACTGCTGAGCAGCGCGGCGACAGCCGCGAGGGTGAAAATAGCGAGCGCCGCGCGCCAGACCCTGCCCCGTGGCGTGAGTCCCCGTCCCGCCGGTAACTGCGGCAGGATGAAATCCGGCAAGGATGACGCATCAGCGATGTCGGTCTCCCCTGGCTGCCAGCCCGCTACCCGCGACAGGCCGCTATGTCGGGATAACCACGTCGTCCAGGCCGACGACGCCAGACTTCCAGGCAGCGAGGGTCCGAGACCCCACAGCACGGCCGCTGGGGTCAGAGGCGGCAGGTCGGTATTCTCTTCCGTCAACACGGCATGGACGTGCTGTTCAAACCAGCCCATCAGGCTGTTCATCAGCACCTGCTGCTGCAGCGCGGCCGCGCCGCCGACGCTCAACCAGGTCGACACGGAACAGGGGGCACAGGAGGGCTGCCAGACTTTCACCGCTTCACCCGGAAGCGCCGCCTGCCAGAGCAGACTGGGGCTCATCGCGCTGCCCACCTGCCCCTGCAGCGCCAGCGGTACGGCATACCCCGTCTGCCGACGCAGCTGGCTGAGTTGCCAGCGCAGGGACAGCAGAGCGCTGGTTAGCGCATCGCTTTGCGCGTGCTGCTGCGGGCAGACGCAGAGCAGCACCGACAGCTGAGGCCCCCATTCCGGCCGCTGGCTCAATACCTGGCGCGCGACCTGCTGCAGCTCCTCCGTCTTTTCCACGCGGATCCAGCAGCCCTGTTTGACGACCCGCACCGGAGACTTTTGCGACCAGACAAACGGCAGATCGCCGCAAACGAGGACTACCGGCTGGCGATAAGCGCCGTCCGGGAGAGGGTCCAGGGTTGATGTGACGTTACGTTCGGCACCACGACGGGCAATACGCCAGACCCCGATAATCAGGGCCAGCGTGACCAGCAGAATGAGCCACGCCCCCCAGCGGGGAACCGGCAAAAACAGCAGGCACACCAGCGCGCTCAGCAAGCCTGTCCACAGCGCCAGCCCGCGCTGCTGCGCGGGGCTCATTTCACCTCCCCCGGCAGCAGGGTCAGCAGCAGGTGATCGAGCCAGTGGTTGAGCCCCCACCACAGGGCGAGTACCACCGCCACGCTCAGTCCTATACGTACCGGCCAGGAGGCCAGCCAGTCGCTTATCCCCACTCCGGCGCGACTTTCTACCAGTACGGGAGCGGTTGACGGGCAATGAAAAGGCGGGACATGCTCACTGAGGGCGTTGACCAGCTTCAGGCGCTCCGGGTCGTCGAGGGAGCGAAAGCTGCCAACAAAACCCAGCAGCATCACCCGCTGAAAACAGGTGACCACGGCCAGGTCTGGCGCAGGATCACGCAGGACCTCCCGCATCCGCTCGCACAGGGTGTCGCCGGCGTCCATGGTGCCGAGAAAATGCCCCTGCAGCGGAATGTCATACCACTGCAGGCAGGCCTCATCCTCCACGCCGCGCCCTTTCACGACTTCATCGAGCAGCGCGCACTGGGCGGTGAGAATATGCTGACAGCTGACGTCATCAAGCCCGCTCGCCTTCAGCTCAGTTTGCACGCGCTCGACATCAGCAATACAGCGCTGCCATAGCGTGTACCCCTCCTCCTCGCGGAACTGCGGGCCATGGCGCAGGCTGATAACCTGCAGCCAGGTATTTTGCAGCAGCGCATCAATATCAATGGACGCGGCGTTGCCGCGTTGACGTTCATTCACGTTCGTAGTACCGCAAAAAGTTCCAGTTCAGGCTCGCCGAGCATCCCCGGGACGTAGAACATACAGGTACCGCTCTGCAGCATTTCCGTCGCCAGAGGATGGGACACATCGAGGCTGAAATACTGGTTTTCCAGACGCAGCGGAATGGCAGCTGGCACATGACGCAATGGCGTCAGGGGCACCCCTGTCCGCGAGGAGTTGACGATGGCTTTAACATGATCCGGGCTCCCCACTTTGCACTGCCGCGGGAACTGTTCCTGCAGCTGGGCGACCGGTACCGACGAACGAACCGACAGATAGTAATCAGCCCCTTCCCGCAGCCGGGCATCGTGCAGGCGCGCCTGCCAGAAGTGCAGCCGGGCATCATGCTCCAGGGCAATCGCCACCACCCGCGACGGCAGGCTCGCCTCCAGCAGGTCGCTCAGTAAATCAAACAGCGGCGGAAAAACCGCGTTCAGTTGGTCATGCTGATAGACCGGGACGGCATTCGCCTGATGGGTGAGTGAAAAGGTCAGCAGGCTGCCAGCCAGGCGCGCCAGCTCCGGATAGAGGCGTTCCGGCGGGCTTTGCCGGTAACGCAGAAAGTACCCCAGCACCGGCTCAGCGCTGTTCAGCGCGTTCAGCAACCAGAACAAAGAGACATCGGCCACGGCAAAATCAGCCATTCGTTCATTGCTCTCGCGACGCATGGCCATCAGGCGCGTCAGACGAGCCCGGAGCTGAGTAAGCAGCAGTTCAAGCTGCGTCGCCAGCCAGCGGCTGCCCTGAATCTGCAGCAGCGGCGGGAGAAATGTCTCGTCGATAAGCCAGGCCCCCTGCGAGTCCCGCTGCAGGCGAACAAGCGGACAGGTCAGGTAATCGCTGTTGTCCTGATGGGAGAAACGGAGGGTCAGCTCCGGCTGCATGACGGCAATCTGCCGGGTATCATCCCCGAACTGATTGCGGACATCGCGCCAGCGCTGCCGGAAGCGCACCGGCCTTTCGGCCACATCATCAGGCTTCAGGCAGTTGCCGCCATTGGCCTTCATCAGAGGCAGCGCCAGCATCACCAGTACCGCGCGGGATTCGTCCTCCAGCGACAAAGCCGGCGGCAGCGCATCGGCATTGTCCGTATCAATCATCGTGCCATCCTGGAACCGGACCTGCAGCCTGTGAGCCTGCAGGCGGCCCAGTTTGAGCATCTCTGGTTCGAAGGTCGCCTCAACCACTCCCCAGGGGTGGTTGAGGCCCATCCGGGCAATCGCTTCCGCAGCCCAGGCGGCATACTCAGCCTGCTGTTGAAAATGCTGGGGCGACACCATCATGCCCCGGCCCCATAACGGACGTTCTGTTTTCATCATCGCCCGACCCTACGCCTTCGCCTTCGGCATCTGGGATACCAGCGACAGATTGACGTCCATCCCCTCGACCTGGAAGTGCGGCACGGCGTACAGCTTCACGCGGAAGAAGCCCGGGTTGTCCTCGATATCTTCCACCACCACTCTGGCATCGCGCAGCGGATGGGAGGCCTGTAGCTCGTCGCCCGGGTCGGTCATTTCGGTGACCAGGCTCCGCACCCAGGTGTTCAGCTCCAGCTCCAGCAGTCGCCGGTCCTTGGTGGTGCCGATATTCTCGCGCTGGATCATCTTCAGGTAGTGCGCAATGCGCGACAACAGGAAGATATAAGGCAGACGCGCGTTGATACGGCTGTTGGCGGTGGCGTCGGCGGTATCGTACAGCGCCGGTTTTTGCGCGGAGTTGGCCGAGAAGAAGCAGGCGTAATCGCGATTTTTGTAGTACGACAGCGGAATGAAGCCCAGGCTGGCGAATTCAAACTCCCGCGTTTCCGGGATCATCACCTCGGAAGGAATTTTCACCTGATTGCCGGTGCCCAGATCGTACAGGTGGATGGGCAGATCTTTCACCGCGCCGCCGGCCTGCGGGCCGCGGATCTGCACGCACCAGCCGTTATTGACAAAGCTCTTCACCATATTGGATGCGAAAGAGAACGCCGCGCTGGTCCAGAGATACTTTTCGTGGTCCGGCCCCTTCACCTGCTCGACATAGTTGAAGCTGCGCACCGGCACGGTGTCCGGACCATACGGCAGCCGACCCAGCACGCGCGGCATGACCAGGCCGATGTAGCGGGCGTCGTCGGTTTCACGAAACGCTTTCCAGCGAATATATTCCGCACGATCGAAGTAGTTAGCGATATCTTTGATGGCGGCGACCTCTTCCATGGTCTCTTTCAGGAAGAAAGCCGGGCCGACGGCGCCGATAAACGGCATATGCGCGGCGGCGGACACCCGGGAGATATTGCGCAGCAGCGCCACGTCCTGCGGGCTGGCGTCGAACTCATATGAGGAAATCACTGAACCAATCGGCTCGCCGCCGGGGGTGTCATACTCCGCGGTGTAGGTGTGCCAGTAGAGGCCGCTCTGAATCAGCTCCGGCGCATCCTCAAAGTCCTGACGCAGATCGTCCTTTGAGACGTCGAGGATCTCCGTTTTTACGTTCTGGCGGTAGTCGGTGTTGTCCACCAGCTGTTTGAGGCCGCGCCACAGGGATTCGACCTGCTGAAACTCCGGATGGTGCATCACCGCGTCCAGCTGGCGGCTTATCTGGAAATCCAGTTCAGCGATGTGGCGATCAATCAGCGTTTTGTCGAGCTTTTCCACCCGCTGGCCGGACTGGCGGATGCGCTCCATAAACACCTGCATCGCCGCGGTCAGACGCTCCGCCGCCGGCGCCTCAGAGAGCGCGGCATCGTCCAGAAAGTCGTTGATATCCCCGAGGCGAGAGGCCGGGGCGAGATGAATTTTTTCAAACAGCGAGGCGTAAACGCCCTCGCTCGCCGTATTTTCCTGCAGCGTGGTTTGCCCCTGTACAGGGCTGTTTTCAGTGGTAACAGACATTAGCATTTTCCCGGTTAATCCATTAACAGACTTGCCCTGCAATTATTTCGGAGCAAGCGCACTCATTTCGTCGCGTAATTCCTGTGACAGCGCCGGATCTTTCAGAATGGCCTCAAGCTCTTTTCTGAAAGTTGCGTTATCAAGCAGATTGGATTTGAGATCGCGTAATAAATTACGCATCGCCAGCATGGCGCGGAGTTGTGGAATTTGCCGGGCAATCTGCTCCGGTTCAAAATCTTTGATATCGGTAAAACGCAGCCTGACGTTCTCCTCCTCGCCGTTGCCGGCCAGCGTATTCGGCACCGGGAGATTCACCTCTGGGCTAAATTCTGAAAGTACGCTGTTAAAGTTATTTTTATTGACGTTGATTTTTTCTCTTTCCGATAATGGCCGGTTTTCTTTACCGTGACTAAAATCGCCAATGGTAAGCAGCTTTAATGGCAGCTCAACCTTTTTTTGCACGCCGCCGGTGTGGAGAGATAATTTGAGATTAATGCGAGCCTTAGGCATTTCATTCTGGAACGTATCAGCCATAGCAGTTCCTTTCCTCAGGGAATAATTATTGAAGAGTTGACGGTAAAAACCCTGAGGATAATAAAGCAAAAATAGATTATCGATCAACTTAACAAGAAGATTTATTGAATATACTCGCAAGGTGAATAGTTTTATTTTTCTTATCATCCGGGATAAATATTCAATAAGTAAATAGAAAACCCAAAACAATAGCCAAAATAAATTCCACGCAAAATATAAATATAGCGAAAAACACCACCTGGAATTAAATCATCCCGATATCAACGCAATTTATCGTCACCCGCGCGGCAAAACATTCAAGGGCAACCTTTTTCACAGCAACTGGTTTGCGCTAACCGGCCAACATTCGTGGCGAGGAATAACCGCGGCCCAGCGACATGTTCCTCCACAGACAGTCGTCAGTGGCTGAAGCGCATATTTTTCTGGGTGACTGACCACAGCGCGACGGCGAAAAAAGTTGTCGTTACCAAAAAAACATGAACCCGGTTACAAGATGCGCACACCACCGTCTTCGGCATCCTGAGGAGGTCGCATTCTGCGGATCGCCAGGCTATATCTATGACACCTTTCTCCCACAACGAGTAAAAATAATGAGCAAGAAGATCCTGATGCTGGTCGGCGATTACGCCGAAGATTACGAAACGATGGTCCCCTTTCAGGCACTGCAGATGATTGGCCACCAGGTTGATGCGGTCTGCCCGGATAAAGCCGCCGGCGACTATGTGATGACGGCGATCCATGATTTTGACGGCGCCCAGACCTACAGCGAAAAGCCGGGGCACCGCTTCACCCTGAACGCCGATTTTGCCGCGGTGAAGGCCGAGGATTACGACGCGCTAGTGATCCCCGGCGGCCGGGCGCCGGAGTATCTGCGTCTGAACGAGCAGGTGATTAAACTGGTACAGGCGTTCGACGCCGCGCGTAAACCTATCGCCGCTGTCTGCCACGGGCCACAGCTGCTGGCCGCCGCCGGTATTCTGCAGGGGCGGACCTGCAGCGCCTATCCGGCCTGCGCCCCGGAGGTGCGTCTGAGCGGCGGGCATTATGCCGATATCGGTATCGATCAGGCGCATGTTGACGGCAATCTGGTCACTGCTCCCGCCTGGCCGGCCCACCCGCAGTGGCTGGCGAAATTCGCCGCCCTGCTGGCGGAGTAACGCATTTTCTCTGACCAGACAAATGGACTATCGCCGCGCTGGCGCTCTCTTTCCACCGGCGCGGCGGTTTTCGAACGTCCGTTTCCGTTGCAGTCAAACCTGACCAGCTCAGCGATACGCTGGCCGGGTGATCTCCTCGACTCAGATGCGCATTCCCCCGGAAACTTCAATGCGCTGAGCATTAACCCAGCGATGATCATCGGATAACAGCGAGGCGATCATCGGCCCGATATCTTCTGGCACCCCCGGTCGGCCAAGCGCCGTCATGTTCGCCACCGCCTGAGCGACCTGCGGGTTATCCCGCACCACACCGCCGCTGAAATCCGTGGCGATGGCGCCCGGCGCTACGCAGTTCACCGTGATCCCGCGGCCGCCCAGCTCAAACGCCATATAACGGGTCAGGGTTTCCACCGCAGACTTCATGATCGCATAGGGCGCCCGGTTCGCCATCACGATACGGGTCAGTCCGGACGAGATATTCACAATTCGCCCGCCATCCGCCAGCAGCGGCAATAATTTTTGGCTGAGGAAAAAAAACCCCTTCACATGGATGCGATAAAGCGCATCGAACTCCGCTTCGGTAGCATTCAGAAACCCCATGCCGCTGGCATTGCCGGCATTATTAACCAGGTAATGAAACCGATCGGCCCCCAGCTCCGTCAGCGCCTCCTGAAAGGCGCTGACAAACCCGTCAAAGGTGCCGGTTTCGCCGGCACTGAAGGGCAGCGCGATCGCCCGCGAGCCCTGAGCTTCAACCCGCGCGACCACATCGTTCGCCTCGGCAAAATGCGCGTTGTAGGTCAATACCACGTTCACGCCGCGCTGAGCCAGCGCTTCAACGGTCGCGCGCCCCAGGCCGCGGCTGCCGCCTGTCACCAGGGCGATTTTTGCGCTATTGTTCATGTTTCCCCCTTTTATCTCTGCTGAAAACATGAGCGATTATAGGCCTCTGAATGCCGACGATAAGACCGCATGGCGCGACAGGATTGTTTTGCCAGCTGGAACAATGCCATGGATAAACTGGATACCCTGACCCTGTTCGTGCGCATCGTCGAACGGGGTTCGTTCAGCGCCGCCGCCGCGGATCTGGGTTTTTCCCGGCCGGTGGCGACTGCGGCCATTAAGGCGCTGGAGGCCAGCCTTGGGGCGCGCCTGCTACAGCGCACCACCCGGCACGTGCAGCCGACGGCGGAGGGCTCGCTGTATTATCAGCGCTGCGTGTCCATCCTGGCGGCCCTGGAGGAGGCTAACCGCAGCGCCGGGGGGAGCATCTCCGGCATCATCCGGGTGGACGTGGCGGGCAATCTGGCGCGAACCCTGCTGCTGCCCGCGCTGCCGCAGTTTCTCGCCCGCTATCCGGCCATTACGTTACAGATAGGCGAAAGCGAGCGCGACGTCGATCTGGTCCGCGAAGGGGTGGATTGCGTCATTCGCGGCGGCCATCTTCCCGATAGCGAGATGATTTGCCGGCCGCTCGCCATGCTACAGGAGATCACCTGCGCCAGCCCGGCCTACCTCGCCCGGTACGGCACCCCGCATACGATTGACGGGCTGGCGGGACACGTGACGATCGGTTTTGTTTCAGCGCGCACGCACCGTACCTTGCCGCTGACTTTTACCCTGGATGGTCGCCAGACCGAGGTCCGTTTGCCCTGTCGGCTGCTGACCTCCGATGCCGACGTCGGCGCCGAAGCGGCAAGGCTTGGCTTTGGCCTGTATCAGGCACCCTTGTCCCGCCTTGAGGCCGATCTGGCATCCGGTGTATTAACGGAGGTGCTGGCTGATTTTCGCCCTGCGTCGCTGCCGCTCTCCCTGCTCTATCCCAGCAGCCGGCAGCTCTCTGCCCGGGTACAGGTATTTATCGACTGGGTGACGGCGCTGATGAAGGCGCCCCTGGCGCAGCAGGCATCCGGAAGGCTAAAATAATGTTTGCTATTATTTGCGGCTCGTGCGTTAATCGTTAAGTCGATTTAGCAGACGAAAAGTTATTATCTAAGTACGTATTCTCATCTCCAGGCGTTATCCCTGATACCACCTTCCTTTGAGCAGTCCCGTTAGTATTTTGCTTTTTCTGTAAACAGGCCCTGTCAGCCCCCTGTTGGCTCGTTAAACAAGCCCTCCGACTGACCCAATACCCGGCTTACTCCTAACAAAAATCAGCCGCGTTAATTTCCCTGAAAACGACCATTGTCTTTTCAACAGAACATTACCCATACAAGGTTCACATTATGATTGAACATATCCATTTTAGATGCCCATGCTGCCATGGCTCCCAGTACAGAACGTCCCAGTTTGACGTGACGGAAAAAAATCCCTTTGGTGCGAAATGCATTTTCTGCAAATCGGCCATGATGACGTTAGATACTCTTCGCCCTTATCACCTGGGCGCGCTGTCCACCGCTCAGGCCCAGCCATAAGACGGATGAAGCCGGTGAACGCGGGCGGCAAAATTCCCCCGGGAATTCACCTGGGGGCAAGCTCTGTTCCTTCACCTGACGCGATCGTCGGTGGAATGGCGAAGAACGGCATCCGGCAACGCTTTTGTCAGGGTCGTCACATTCTCCCCGGCGCGGGTTTCCACATTAAAATAGTCCACCGCGCGCAGAATAAGCCGCAAACCTCTGCCGCTTTCCGCTAACGGATCGACATCGAAGCGCTCATCGCCACGCGCCAGCGCCAGGCGCTCGGCCGGAAAGACCTCTCCCGCATCAATAAAGCGCAGCGTCACCCGGTCTTCCGCCGCGATAAATTCGACACGAAAAACACGTTGCCGATCCTCATGCAACGCATAGCGAATGATATTGGTGGCCGTCTCACAGACGGCAAGATCGAGCGCGAAGCGCCACTCCTCCCCGACGGACAGCGGCGCCATTTGTTGAGCCAGCCATGCCGCCAGCGGTGATAGCGAGCTGAGTTGGGCAGGAAAATTCATGACGTTATTCACGGGCGCGTCACGGATTGAACTGCGCAAGGGCTGAAGTGCGATCCTCGCAAATACGAAAAATACGATCCATCCTGGTCAGGGTAAACATATTGCGAATGCCGGGGTTCAGCGCGCACAGTGTCATTTCTCCTTTACCGTTCATCATTTTCATCAGGGAAACCAGCGTTCCCAAACCGCTGCTGTCGATAAAATCGATTTTACTGAAATCAACAATCAGATCGGTGCTATCTTCGCCTATCTCCTGGGCGATTGCCGCCTTAAAGGCTACCGCGACGGAAGCATCCAGCCGACGCACCGCCGGCGTCAGGATCGTCACCGAGGCCTGCCGTTCAGTTTCAATTTTCATCACTGTCCCCTGTACGTTCAATAATCAAGAGTGAAACATCATCGGCCATCGCCTGGGTCTCCTGCGCGTCGCCGCTGCGCCAGCGGATCAGGTGCCGGGCAAAACGCGGCAGCAGCGCGGGCAGCGGCTGCGTCACGCTGTCCTGCAGCCACGCTTGCAAGCGCGCCTCGCCAAACTGTTCACCGCTCCGGTTTTCACATTCGGTAATACCGTCGCTGAACAGGCACAGCCGCTCTCCCGGCGCCAGCGAAAAACTGACATCTGCCCACGAGAGATGGTCTATCAACCCCACCGGCGCCCCGCCGCTGCCGACCGGGCGGACGGTAGCGTCCGGGCTAACGATAAAAGGCGTGGGATGCCCGGCCTGACAGAGTTTGCCCGCACCGGTCTGCAGGTCGATGACGCCATAGATCAACGTGAAATAGCTGACGATCTCTGTTTCGTCACTGCAAAAACGACCATTGAGGATCGTCACCACCTCGGCCGGCGACGCCGGCTGGTTGTCTGCCGTAAAAAGAAAGCGCTCAACGGCCCTGCCATGCAAAAACTGGCGGGCGACGGCGAGCGACATCATCGCCGCCCCCACGCCGTGTCCGGAGACATCCACGCAGTAAAATCCGAGACGATCGCCCAGCGGGAAGACGTTAAAAATATCCCCCGACACCCAGGCCGAGGGCAGGAAAATCCAGTCGGAGAAAAATCCCTGATGGCGCAGCTCATGAGCCGGGAGAACCGACTGTTGAATGCGCGCCGCCAGCTCCAGATCCTGTTCAATCTGTCGCAGCGCTTCGCTCAGCCGCGCATTGCGCGCGGCGAGGTCAGCCTCGAGGGAGAGGATCCGCGCCCCGGCGTGCAGCCGCGCCCGCAGCTCGCTCTGCTCTACCGGTTTGCTGAGAAAATCATCGGCCCCGGCCTCAAACCCCTGCGTTAGATCGCCAGGATCTTCGCGGGCGGTGAGCAATATCAGATAAACGTAGTGACCAAACTGGCGGCGGCGCACTTCCCGGCACAGCGTCAGGCCATTCATCTCCGGCATTTCCCAGTCGCTTATCACCAGGCTGACAGGCTGGTTTTCGAGGATCGCCAGCGCGTCGACGCCGTTTTCCGCCTCACTGACGATATAGCCCCACTGCGTCAACATCCGACTTAGCAGCCGACGATAAACCAGCGAATCTTCAACAATCAGGACGTGCTGTGCCGACATCGCGCCTCCTAAATCGGCAAGAACCAGATAAGGCTGATCGTGCCTTCACGAAACTTGCCGCTGCCGCTGTCATGCCCCGGGTAGCGGGTACCGGCATAGTTGGCATACTGCACAGAGAACGATCCCGGCGTATAGCCCGCGTAGCCAAAACTGTAACTATAATCGCCATTCCACGGCTGCTGCTGGCTGCTGTCCGGATACCAGAAGGCGGTGGCGCGCACAAAAAAATGCTGCTTAAAGGTATATCCACACCCCCCAAGCAGCACATTTTTGTTTTTGCGGATATCGTTACTCTCCAGATCGTAATAACGCGGCACCCAGCTGTAGCCTGCCTGGCAGATAATGGCGTCGCCTTTGTTAATCAATAGTGCATTTTCCATCGGCTTCGGCAGCGAAAATTTATACGCCAGGGTAAATGCCCCCTGCTCAAAATAGGTGTGACGCTTGCTGCCCGAGGTCCAGAAGTGGTTATCGCCATAGTTACTGTAAACCAGGCTGAAGGTGTTGGCATGCCAGTCGTCGTAACCAAAACTATAGCGAAAATCGGCGGTATAGCGGCTGGTATCAGTCACCGGTAAACGGGATGTCACGTTGGCGAACCAGAAGCTGTAGGGCGAGTATTGCAGGCTGAGGTTCAGCGTCTGATTATATTTTTTCTTCTGTTCTGCGCTGTCTGAGCTGTTGGGGACGGTCATCCACTGCTCTTTTAAACCCGAACTAAAGCTCAGCGCTCCCGAGAATACCTTGTCATTCCCGGAAAAAAGCCGTCCCCAGCGGCTGGTAAACACGCCGGCCTGCACCGGTTCACCATTTTTATCACGCAGCGGTTGTGCGTCGTTCTTCTCTGCTCCTTCCGCACCTGCGATGGCGCACCATAGCGCGCAGGCCAGCATATATTTCTCCCGCATTTGCCCTTCCTTAGTTAGGTATCCAGCGTGCGGCGACGCGGTATTTGGCCATCAGCCACAGAACGCCCAGCGCAGCGGCATGGATCAAGGTGTTCACTATCCACGCCTGGCGCCACAGATCGAAGGTGACCAGCTGGCTTACGGCGAGCACGATGTAAACATGCAAAATAAAGGTGTAGAGCGAACGCTGCCCGAGCGGGATCAGGAACCAGCCTGCCAGCCGGTTAAGGGGGCGCCAGCACCAGGTCAATAGCAGATAAATGGTGACCATCAGACTGATATCATTGAGGATCCGTACCGGACCGAGGCCGTTTTTCGCCGCCCAGGTATGGTAAAAGGCGTTAAAATCCGCCGGCGGGATTACGTGCATCAGCAGCGCGGGCGGCATAAAAGGATTGGTATGATTCTGGGCGACAAACGCAAGGATAAGCGCGATGAACACCAGCGCCGCCAAGGCGACTTTGCCGGGCGGCGTGCGGGCGAAAGAGATCAGTTCCGCTTTGTACCAGCCGCAGCACATGCCCAGCACAAAGATAAATTGCCAGGCCAGCAAGGGAAAGGCGAATTCAAATTCGCAGGGCGTGACCCGTATCGGCCAGCGTTGCCAGCAGCCGTATATCAGCAGCGAGGCGCCCAGTAAGGGGTAGACGTGACCCTTTTGCAGCATTCCCAGAAACAGCGGGCTGAGCAATAACAAAAAAATATAGAGTCCGAGGATCTGCGTCTGATGCGGGCCAATCTGCAGATAGAGGATAATGTTAAACCACGTCTCTTTTATTTGCGGGGTTAGCGGATAGAGCGACCAACTGGTCCCGGAAAAGCGGTCGGTAAAATGAGTGACTTCATAGACATTAATATAAGGCAAATATCTCAGCAAAAGAAAAGAGACAATAATAATAATATTAACCTGATATATTTTCCATGCGCGAAGATAAAGCCCCCAGCTCACCGTCAGTAATACTGCCTTTTGTAATCTGACACGATTTAGCATCCCTAACATGAAGCCGGACAGGATCACAAAGCCCTCGGCACCGGTGGTCAAACCAAATCGTTCCCAGCTGAAAATATTAAATATCGACATCACTTCGGTATGCGCCACCACCATCATCACGAGAGCAATACCGCGCATAAAGTCGATACGCAGGTCGCGATCCCCGGTCAGAGAGTAACGCCAGGGCATTGATTTATGAGTTTCTTTTTGCGAAATCGCTGAAGCAACCTGGCTCATTAGGGATCCTGCCGTCTACCCTGCAACATTTATTACAAATTATTTAGATAGTGTAGAATGGGCTATCTTGCAATGCTCGTTTTATAAATTCCGCCGGCGTGCATCACACTATGTTAAGTCATCCCGGTGACTATCAGTTCGCGCTGTTGAAATTTTTGTGCCACCATCTACACTCACTTTACTGTTATTTATAAGCCCCTGTGCGTTCTGCAGAACGCCCCCAATCGATAACAGACCTGTCATTCAAACCCAGCGCGGAATCAGGATATCCTTGCTATGGATTTTTATTTTTCCCGTTTTGAACATCGCCGACCGCCTGAACCGCTCAGCACCCCGCGCTGGGTGAGAATGATTTGGCAGGTATTAGCTGTGGCCGCCCTGGTTCTTGGCGCTAATTATATTTACTGGCGCTGGACCGCCTCCTTAAACACGGACGCCCTGTGGTATGCGATTCCTCTGGTGCTGGCGGAAACCCTGGCGTGGATTGGCACAGTTCTGTTCACCATTAATTTATGGCAGGAGAAAGATCCTCCGCCAGGGGTCCCCCCGACGGAGATCAACGACTGTCTGCGCGCGGATGAAGCGGTGGAGTCGAGGCCGATTAAAGTCGATCTGTTTATCGCCACCTACTCCGAAGACGTGGAGCTGGTCAGGCTATCGATTCGTGACGCCATGCGGATGACCTATCCTGGTCCGCTCGATTATAAGGTGCATGTCCTTGACGACGGGCGTCGCCCGGAGATGAAGGCGGTCTGCGAGCAGGAGGGGGCGAACTATATCACCCGTCAGAGCAATATCGGCTATAAGGCCGGTAACCTGCGCAACGGTCTTGAACATACCGATGGCGACTTTCTGATCATCTGTGATGCTGATACCCGCGTTTTCCCGACCCTGCTGAGCCACACGCTCGGCTATTTTCGCGATCCTGACGTCGCCTGGGTGCAGACCCCACAATGGTTTTTCGATCTCCCGGAGGGGGAGGATCTGGCGCGCTGGCTGCGGCGTAAAGCAGGCGGCGCAGGCTATGGCGTGGGCTGGCTGGCGCAGAAAATCGTCGGTCCGGTGACCATTGGTCGCGATCCTTTTTTCAACGATCCGCGCATGTTTTACGACGTGATTTTACGGCGCCGCAACTGGGCTAACGCCGCGTTCTGCTGTGGCGCCGCCTCCGTTCACCGACGGGAAGCGGTGATGCAGGCGGCGCTGCGCAGCTACGTCTGGAGCGTTGACGCCGAAATCGCGCGTCATACGCGGGATATTCGCGACCCGGCAACGCGGGAAGCGTTGCAGGACGCCATGCGCCCCCACGTTGCCTTCGATACTGAACTGACGCCCTATAAGTTCCACGTCTCGGAAGATATTTATACCTCCATCCTGCTGCACGGCGACGCTGCCCGCCGCTGGCGTTCGGTAATGCACCCGCGGATCGAGTCGAAAATGCTCTCTCCGCAGGATATGCTGACGTGGATGATCCAGCGCTTTAAGTACGCCGCCGGATCGCTGGATATCCTGTTCCATGACAACATCTTCAACCGACGCCGCTTTAAACTCTCGCTGCCGCAAACGCTGATGTACGCGACCACCTTCTGGTCGTATCTGGCTTGCGTGTGGAACACCGTGTTCCTGATCTCGCCTGTTATCTATCTCTTCACCGGCATTCCGCCGGTGTCGGCGTGGTCTACCCCTTTCTATCTGCACTTTTTACCCTTTTTTATTGTCTCCGAACTGGCCTTTATGTTCGGCACCTGGGGCATTTCTGCCTGGGACGGCCGGGCCTCTTACCTCTCCTTTTTCTCGATGAATCTGCGGGCGCTGGACACCGTTTTGCGCGGGGAGCAGATCAAATTTCACGTTACGCCGAAAGAGCGACAGACGGGCCGTTTTCTCTATCTCGTCAAGCCGCAAATTGCCATCGTTTTGCTCACCCTGTCGGGGCTGATATGGGGCGGTATTCAGGTGGCGCGCGGTCAGGTTGACGACCCCTCCGGGTACGTCATCAACATTTTCTGGGGCGCGGTGAATATTGCCGCCATGCTGCCACTGATCTTCGCCGCCATGTGGACGCCCCCCGAAGAGCAGGAGGCGAGCCGATGAGGATCCGCGACGCCCTGCTATCCGCGCGCAGCTATCTCACTATCCTCATTGGCTTCCTGCTGGGTTTTGCGATTGTCGTGTGGGTGGAAAAACAAATGCCCGCGCGCGTCGAGAGCAGCGGCGGGATGACGTTGAGCCAGGATTTTCCGCCGCTCCCTCCCCCGCGCGAGCTGACCTTTGACGAGGCGATCTGGGCGCGGGTGGCCTGGCAGTATTATGTCAACAATACCCAGCCAAACGGCCTGGCCAACGCGCACGATGGCGAACCCTGGCTCAGCCTGTGGAGCGTCGGCAGCTATCTTTTCGCCGTGGTCGCCGCAGAGCAGCTGCATATTGTGACCGCCGCCGAAGGTGATGAGCGCATTGCCGCCGCCCTGTTTACCCTCGGTCAACTGCCCCTCAACGCCCAGGGATTGCCCGCCGCTCAGTACCATGCCGACACGCTGCAGATCCTCGGCAACCCGGACTCCTCCGCCATCGGTATGGGACGCCTGCTCACCGCCCTGCAAACCCTGCTCTGGCGCTATCCTCAGCACGCCGCCGCGGTGCGGGATCTGTTTAATCAGTGGCGGGTCGGCGCGCTCATCAGCAACAGCCCCGCCAGCCAGGCCGCGGCGCCGCTGCACCACTGGGCGCTGGCGGCGGATGAACCGCGGGACAGCTTTGGCTACCGGCTGTACGCCAGCCATACGCTGCGGTTGATCGACAGCGCGGCGGGGCTGGCGGTGACCAACCCGCCGCAGGGGCAGCAGATGATCGATATCGACGGCATCATGGTGCCCGATGAGGGGCTGCGCACGCCCTGGGGTCGGCAGCCTTCGCTGATCAGCCTGCCGTACCTGCTCACCGGACTTGAGCTGGGCTTTGACGCGCAGAGTGCGGAGATCGCCTGGCGCATCATGCAAATCCAGCAGCGCCGTCATAGCCTGAGGGTCAGCAAGCCGCCGATCAGCACTGACTACGCCGAGCCCGCGCCGGATTATGCCAGCGCGCTGGCGGACCGGCAGCCGCAGAGCGCCTTCGCCCCACGCAGCGCCGCCCCGGAGCAAACGGCGATCACCTCCACCCGCACCGCCTTTGCCTGGTACGCCCTGTTCCGTAATAGCTGGAGCGAGGCGCTGCGCCAGCAGGTGCAGACGCTGCAGGTCCCGGGCAAGGGCTGGCAGCGAGGGTTAAATCTCAACCGCAGCGTCAACGACGTTATTGACGGCGATACCAACGCGATCGTGCTGGAAAGCCTGGCCTACATTTCCCGGGGGCAGATGCTGTGTCTGGCCTGCCTGAGCCCTGCCCCTCTACCCTCGTCCTCAGCAGGAGCAACGCCATGAAGCTGACCTATTTTTCCCGTTTTCCCCTGCTGGCCGGACTCATGGCGCTGTGGCTCTCGCTCTCCGGCGCGCAGGCCGCGACCGGTCTGCCGGCTGCGGAATACGCCCCGCGCAGCGGGGAGCTGACGCCGAGGGAGATGACTATCGCCAGAAACGCCTGGCAATACTTCGTCGCCAACTTTCAGCCCACCACCGGGCTGGTGAATGCGGTAAACAAATACCCCTCCACCACCATGTGGGACAGCGCCTCCTATCTGGCCGCGATGACCGCAGCCCGTGAGTTGGGGATTATTGATAAGGCGGAGTTTGACCGTCGGATGCTGAAGTTTCTCGCCACGTTGAATAGGCTCGATTTATTCCGTAACGAACTACCCAACAAAGCCTATAACACGATAAGCGGACAAAAGGTTAACTACCAGAACAAGCCGGGTGAAATCGGCTTTTCGGCGCTGGATATCGGCAGAATGCTGATCTGGCTGAAGGTGATCAAGGAGCGCTATCCGGAATACAGCAACAGCATCGATAATGTGGTGCTGGGGTGGGATTTTAGCCATGTGGTCGATCCCTGCGGCACGCTGTACGGGGCGTATCTGGAAAACGGCCAGCCCAAATACGTTCAGGAAGGCCGTCTGGGATACGAGGAGTACGGCGCGGCGGGCTTTCAGCTGTGGGGATTTAACACCTGTCAGGCCAGCCGGCCGCAGCCCTACGAGCTGGCGGAGATTTACTGCGTGCTGGTCCCCTATGATTCGCGCGACCCACGGCAAACCAGCCAGCATAACTATGTGGTCAGTGAATCCTACGTGCTGTATGGCATGGAGTTTGGCTTTGATAACCCTGGTGACCGGAACAACAGCCCGCGCGAGTACTCCCATCCCTGGATGAAAAACTTCGCTGACCGGGTCTACCAGGCCCAGGAGAATCGCTACGCCATCACCGGGATCCTCACCGCCCGCTCCGAGCATCAGCTCGATAAATCCCCGTACTTTGTCTATGACACCGTGTTCAGCGACGGGTTTAACTGGAACACCATAACCGACAAAGGCCAGTTCGTACCGAATAGCGCCGCCGTGTCGCTCAAAGCGGCGATGGGGATGTGGGTGCTGTGGAACTCGCCCTATACCGATCGTCTGCTGGACGCCATTGAAAACGCGAACGAAGCGGGAAAAGGCTATTACGAGGGGTTGTATGAGAACGGCGACGGGCCAATCAATGAGTTTACCGCCAACAACAACGGCATCATGCTGGAAGCACTGCTATTTAAAAAGGAGGGAAAACTGCTGCAGTTTTCCAGCGACAATCCGAAAAACCGCGATTTCGCCCCGTCGCTGTGGGACAAGAAGCTGGTGGATCTCTTTGAACCCAATAACGGCCCGCGCAATCGCCCGTTCCTGAGCAACACCCCCGCCGTCAAAACATGGTGCGAGCAGACCGGGACCACCCAGCGCACCAAACCCGCCTGCCAGGCCTGCCAGTGTGCCGCCTGCAAGGCTGACGAGCCCGTTAAACTTCCGCCGGTGACCGCGCAATGCTTAAAACCATAGCCCGCTGGCTGGCCATCGCCGTCGTCCTTTTTCTTATCGCCCTGGCGCTGTTTTATCGCGAAGGCGCGGGGTGGCGCTGGCTGACCAAAGGCGGCTGGCACACCACTGCCCGCATCAGCAGCCTGACGCCGCAGGAGCGCACGTGGGCGCAGATCGCCTGGCGGTACGTCGAGAACAATACCCAGCCGCAAACCGGCCTGGTCAACGGCAGCGACAAACAGCCCCGCGCAACGCTATGGCAGATGGGCGACACCCTTATCGCCCTGCTCGCCGCCAGAGAGCTGGGGTTGGTAAAGGAAGCGGAATTCGACGCCCGCCTGACGCCCCTGCTCGGCACCCTCAATCGCCTGACGCTGACCGACGGCGGTTCGCCGGGCAGGCTATACTCCACTCAGACGGCGACCCCTGTCGACTTCAGCGGCAAACCGGCGGCCAGCGGCTGGTCAGCAAAAGATATGGCCCGACTGATGCTCGCCCTGCGGCTCACCGCCGAACGCGCGCCGCAGTATGGTGAATACATTGATAAAATTGTCCTGCGCTGGAACTTCTGTCCGGTTATCGATAAAGACGGGGAGCTGTGGTCCGCCTCACTGCAGAACGGTCAGCGGACGATCCGCGAGGAGCTCCGGCTGGGAGACAGTGAATACGCCGCCAGCGCGTTTCGCCTGTGGGGATTTCCGGCCGGCAAGGCCCTCTCTCCCCCGGCGCGCCATGTGATTATTTATCAGCGCCGCCTCGCCGTTGACGACCGCGACCCGCGAACCACCTGGCAACCCGTGGTGCTCTCTACTCTGCCCGCCATGCTGCCTGGACTGGAGTTCGGCTGGCAGCCGCCCGGCGTGCCGGAGATGGCGCAAAAAGCCATGCGCGAGCGGGCGGAAGGGATATGGCTCAGCCAGAAAACGCGCTGGACGCAGGATAAGGTGCTTACCGCCCGGGCCGATTTTTCGCTTACCCAGGCGCCCTGGCACGTGGAAGACACCGTCTGGGGGAATGGCTACGCCTGGAATACGCTCGGGGACGACGGGAAGTACTACCCCCGGCTGGCGCAGGTGACCACCAAAGCGGTCTTTGTCCTGTGGACGCTGTGGGAAACCGAGTATACCGATGCGCTGATGGCGGTCACTACCCATCTTAACGACCCGCAGCGCGGCTGGTTTGAAGGACGGGTCGAGGCCACCGGCGACGTCAATGCCACCCTCACCCTCTCCACCAACGCCATGGTGCTGGAGGCGCTGTTTTACAAACACAACGCCGGGCCGTTGTTCAAAAACGGCCTCGCGGATGACAACAGCTACTTTGCCCACCGCGCGACGGACGAATTTAACCCGCCCCGCCGCTGCCTGCCGGCCGAACGGGTCATGAGGAGCGCACCATGAAGTTTTATCGCGATCTCTTTGAAGCCAGCCTGAATCGCGTCGTACCAGAGCACGACAAACAGCGCTTCTTCCAGGCCTTCTACAGCACCTTTATCCATATGTCACCGGAAACCGAGCAGCACTTCTCCCAACGCTCCGGTGAGGAAGGCCAGCAGATGATCTTTAAGAGCTTTTTCGCCATGCTGGCGGTCAACGGCGACCTCTTTGTACCCGATTTTCTGGAACGGCTGGCGCGAGCGCAGAGCGAGGAAGGCCTGCGTCTACCGCCGCGGTTTTTTGCCCTCTGGCGGGAAGCGATGCTCAAAACCGTCCGCGCCTGCGATCCGCTGTGCGATGAGGAGATCCTCACCGCATGGGCAATGGCCATCGCCCCTGGGCTCGAATATCTGCGCCGCCAGGCGGAGCTCCACTATCAAACTGTTGGCCAGTAATCATGCATGCCGCTAACCGTAACGACCTTAACCTCCTACCCTCGGCGGTGATGATCTACGATGAGCGCGAACGACTGCAGGCCTGGAATGATAAGGTGGCGCTGTTTTATCCAACGATCGCGCCCTGGCTCGCCGTCGGCGCCTCTCTTGAGAGCCTGGCGGAGAAGTTTATCGATGCCGGATACAACATCGACCCAGGCCGGCAACAGACGCTGCGCGAGGCGATTATCCGCAACTGCCGCCAGACGAACCACTGCGAGGTCCGCCAGTCGGGCAACCGCCGGATTTACGTTCAGCATCAGCGGCTGGCGGATGGCGGGATTGTCAGCCTGCATACCGACATCACCGAGCTTGACGAGGCCCGGCGTTCGCGTCATCAACTGCATGATGACTTTTTATTCACCGCGGAGTCGATCCAGATCGGCATCTGGGACTGGCAGGTCTCCGGCGACAGCCTGCAGGTGAATGACACCCTGCTGGCGATGGTCGGCCAGTCGCGGGCGCAGTGGCGCTTTCCGCTGCGCTTTATGCTCAACCTGATCCACGAGGACGATCGCGCCACTCTGCAGCAGGCGATGATCGCCTCGCAAAACGAGCACATGCCGGTTTTTGAATGTGAGCTTCGCGTCCAGCACCCGACGCAGGGCTGGCGCTGGATGCTGCTCTCGGGGCAGATCGTCACCCTCAACATGCAGCAGCAGGCAGAGCGGGTGATCGGCACCTTGCAGGATATTACCCGGCGCAAAGCCGCAGAGCTGCTGGCCATTGAGGCGGCGAAGTAGGCCCGTGAGGCGAACGAAGCGAAAAGCGCTTTCCTCGCCAATATGAGCCACGAAATCCGCACCCCGATGAACGGCATTCTCGGCATGACGCAGCTCTGCCTCGACACGCCGCTGACCGCGGAGCAGCGGGAGTACCTTTCGCTGGTGATGAGCTCAGCCCAGTCGCTGCTGCACATTATCAATGACATTCTTGATTTTTCACGCATTGAGTCGGGCAAGATGCAGGTGGACGTAGAGCCGCTGGAGATCCGCCCTTTTGTTCAGTCGCTGATCCGCCCGCATATGCCTGCCGCCAGCGAAAAGGGCATTGAGCTGCTGGTGGATATCTCCCCTGCGGTGCCTGAGGTGCTGATCGTCGATGGCCCCCGGCTGCGGCAAATCCTGACCAACCTGCTGGGTAATGCCCTGAAGTTCACTCATCAGGGGGAGGTCCTGCTGGCGATAGCGCCGGCCGAGGACGAAAACCACTGGTGCTTTCGCATTCGCGATACCGGCATCGGCATTGCCCCGGAGAAGCAAAAGGCGATCTTCGAGGCCTTCAGCCAGGCCGATAGCTCCACCACCCGTCGCTACGGCGGCACCGGACTGGGGTTAACCATTTCGGCCCGCCTGGTCAGCCTGATGGGCGGTGAGCTGACGGTGGAGAGCCAGCCTGGGGCAGGCAGCGAATTTGCCTTCACCCTGCCGCTGGAAGGCCTGAACGCCGCGGCCTCCGGTAGCGCCCCGCTGAGCCGCTTCAACCACCAGCGTGTGCTGGTGGTTGACGACAACAGCACCAACCTGCGCCTGCTTGACGCCATGCTTCGCCAGATGGGACTGATGCCAACCTGCGTGAACAACGCTGGCGAGGCGCTACGCCGGGCCGCCGAAGGCCCGCCATGGCCGCTGATCCTGCTGGACGCGCAGATGCCGGATATGGACGGCGTATCCCTGGCGCTGGAACTCTCCGCTTTGCCTGAAGCCAGGCAAAGCCAGATTGTTATGCTCAGCTCCATGAGCCGTCATTTTGACGCCAATATGCTTAAGCGCATCGGCATTGCCCACTATCTGCATAAACCGGTGGCACAGCGCGAACTGCATCAGGTTATCGCCGGCATTCTGGTGCCCACGCCGGTGGTGACGACAACGCCTGCCCACGTTGCGCAACCGGTCAGGGACCTGACCGGGCTAAATATCCTGCTCGCCGAGGACAACCTGGTAAACCAGAAGGTCGCCAGACGGCTGCTGGAGCAGTTGGGTCACCGCTGCGAAGTAGTGAACAACGGTCGGGAAGCGCTGGAGCGCTGGCGCGCAGCCTGCTGGGATCTTCTGCTGATCGATCTGCAAATGCCGGAGATGGACGGTGAAACCGCCATCCGCCTGCTGCGGGAAGAGACCCAGGCGCTGGGCAGGCAACATCAGCCCGCGATTGCCATGACCGCCCACGCTATGCAGGGCGATAGAGAACGCTGTCTGGCGATGGGTTTTGACGGCTATATCGCTAAGCCGGTGAGCCAGGAGGCGCTACGGGAAGCCATCGCCCGCGTCGGCGCGGCGGAAGATAGCGCGCCGGAGGAAGAGGAAGGCCTGCCGGACGAAGCCCGCCTGCTGAAACAGTGCGCCGACGATCCTGAGCTTGTCGAGGAGTTGCTGGGACTCTTCGCTGCAGGACTTAATGCTGCGGCCGCCGCCCTCAACCACGCCATTGACGCCAATGACCGGGAGACATGGCGCCGCGCCGCCCACAAACTGCGCGGCGAGGCGGCCACCCTTGGTTTTCAACGCCTTGCCAGTGTGCTCCAGCGGCTGGAGAGCCAGGCGGCCTCGCCAGACCAAAGCGTGCCGGGCGACCTGCGCGACGCGCTGACCGAGGCGATCGCGGGCTGCCACCTGTGGCTGCGCCGCAGAACGCAGGAGGTTCCCCGTGATCGCTAGACGTCTTCTGCTGCTGGTCATTTGCCTGCCGCTGGCGCACGCCGATTCTGCGCCGGTGACCTGGTCACTGGCCGGACAATGGCGGGTGCATGACGCCAACGACAGCGCCTTCGCCGGCGCGCAGGCTTCGGACGGCGACTGGCGCACGCTGCGGGTACCGGCAAACTGGTACAGCGCCGGATACGATCATCAGGGCGCCCTGTGGTATCGCCATCAATTTACCCTGCATGGCCTGACGCCGGACGCCATGGCTACGCTGGTGTTTGACGGCGTCGATTACTTTGCCGAGGTGGCGCTCAACGGCAAGACGCTGACCCGGCACGAAGGCTATTTTCAGCGCTTCCCGGTGGACATCACCGGGGCCGTTCGCCGCCATAATCAGCTCGCCGTGCGGGTCGACAGCCCCTATGAAGACCCGCAAAAAATCTGGCCGCTGCACAAGACGCTGATGAAAGGGATCCTGAATCAGCACGATACCCGTCCGGGCGGCGCCTGGTCGGTTCAGGGGCAGGATGCCAACTCCGGGGGGATCTGGGCGCCGGTGAAGCTCCATCTGAGCCGCGGCGTCACTATCGACGAGGTGATCCTGCGCCCGGACTGGCGACAGGGGCTGGAGAAGCCCATGCTGCGTGCCGAAATCCGCTATCGGGCCGTGACGCCCGGCCCCGTCACGCTGCGCCTGACGGCCACCCCGGACAATTTTTCCGGCCCGCCTTTTCAGCAGGCCTTTGCGGTCACCCTGGAGAATACCGCAGGCACTCTGCGCGTCTCGCTGCCCATGCCCTCGGCAAAGCTCTGGTGGCCGGTGGGCACAGGTAAACCGAACCTGTACCGCGTGCGCGCCACCCTCGTGGATAAGCGGGGGATCATGGATACCGCCGTCACCCGCACCGGATTACGCAAGGTGGAAGCGCTGGCGGATAATCAGGGCTGGCGCATCAATGACAGACGGCTGTTCATCAAGGGCAGCAACTATATTGGCTCGCCGTGGCTGAGCACCATGACGCGGAAAAAGTATCTCCGGGATTTCAGACTGGTCACGGCGATGAACGCCAACGCCATCCGCGTTCATGGCCACGTGGCGGGCCGCGCGCTGTATGAGGTGGCCGATGAGATGGGACTCATGATTTGGCAGGATGTCCCGCTGCAGTGGGGTTATGATGATAGCGCCGCCTTCGCCGATAACGCCGTGCGCCAGACCCGGGCGATGATGGACCAGTTCGGCAATTCGCCGGCGATTATTGTCTGGGGCGGTCACAACGAGCCGCCGTGGAACTCGCCGTGGATGGAGAAACGCTTCCCCGACTGGCGTAAAACCTTAAACCAGACCCTGACGCAGCGGGTGGGCGATGCGCTGGCGGAAGACACCTCCCGCATCGTGCATCGCTTTTCCGCTGTCGAAGAGCACTACTGGGCAGGGTGGTATTTCGGCACCCTGCGCGACCTGCTCGCCCCGGCGAAAACCGGGATTATTACCGAGTTTGGCGCCCAGGCGCTGCCCCGCCTCTCCACCCTGAAGACCATTATCCCGGCCCGTCTGCTGTGGCCGAAAACCACCGCCGCCGACGATCCCGGCTGGGTGCGATGGAAGTACCATAATTTTCAGCCTTTCCAGACCTTTAAATTCGCCGGGATTCCGCGAGGCAACAATATTCAGGAGATGATTGAAAACACCCAGGCGTATCAGGCCAGGCTGGTGGCCCTGGCGGCGGAGAGCTATCGTCGCCAGCGTTATCAGCCGGTGACCGCCCTGTTCCAGTTTATGTTTGTCGAGACATGGCCCTCCATCAACTGGGGGGTGGTGGATTATCTGCGCCAGCCAAAGGCGGGTTACTATGCCCTGCAGCGCGCCTATCAGCCGATCCTGCCGTCCATCGAGCCGGTGACCGCCAGCTGGCGTCAGGGTAGCCCGGCGACGGTGCGCCTGTGGGCGATTAACGATACCTGGACGGCCTGCGAGGATTGCCGCCTGACCTGGCAGGTCAGGCAAAATGGTCGGATACTGACCCAGGGGGAAACCACGCGGACCCTGCCGCCCGACGCCGGCCAGATGGTCAGGGAGCTGACCGTCACCCCCGCCGGCCAGCAGCCCGTGACGATCGTCTACCGTATTGACAACCGTCGCGGCAAACGCGTGGGGGCTAACCAACATAGCGAACCCGTCGCCGCGGCCCAGGCAGCGAAATGAAGGAGGCTTCCCGCTGAGCCGCGATCAGTCGTGGATTTTCACCCCCAGACAACCGCGAACGAATTCAGGGTTAAAGTGTTTTACCGCTTCGCCGACATAGCCTAAATCCAGAGCGCTGATTTGCGCCATTTCGCGCACGGTGAGCGAGAAATCCCAGATGGCAAAGTTCTCTTCAATACGCTCCTGGCGGGTGGATTTTGGAATGACCGTGACGCCACGCTGCACGTTCCAGCGCAGGATAACCTGCGCAATGGTTTTATGATGGGCATCGGCAATCTCCTGCAGCGTTGCCTCTTCATACGGGTTATGTCTGCCGCCGCCTAACGGCGCCCAGGCCTCCGGCTGAACGTGATAGTGCTTCATGGTTTCCAGCGCCGCGGGCTGGGCGAAATAAGGATGCAGTTCGACCTGGTTCACCATCGGCTTAATTCTGACGGTTTCGCAGAAGTTCGCTAACACATGGGCGTAGAAATTGGACACGCCAATCGCTTTCAGGATACCGGCCTCATAAGCCTCCTCCAGCGCGCGCCAGGCGCTGAAATAATCGCCCATCGCCTGATGCAACAGATAAAGATCGAAGTATTCCAGCCCGGATTTTTTTAAGGACGCGGCGATACCGGCTTTCGCCATCCCGGCGTTGGCCATGTCCTGAACCCACAGTTTGGAGGTGATAAATAGCGCCTCGCGGGTACACAGACCTTCGGCGATGGCTTCGCGAACGGCCTCCCCCACCGCATCTTCATTATCGTAGACGGCAGCGGTATCGATAAGGCGATAGCCGGCACGAATAGCGTTCAGTACCGCCCGCTTACACTCTGCTTTATCGGTCACCTTAAAAACGCCAAAACCCAGCATCGGCATTTTACGGTTGTTACTTAATACACAATATTCCACGGTGCAGTCTCAGTTTGTTAAAAATTTCATGATAGACCAGAAACATCGCCGCGATTACCCCGTCATTTGTGATTTGACTTATGCATCCAGCTCATTAATCGCAGTGCGCTGATATCTCCTGTGTTTGACAGAAAGCAGGAAGCTCCCCCCTGCTGCGCCCAAAAGTAACAGACCGCTCAGAGCAAAAGTGCTGCGCCATCCCAGACTATCAAACACCAGGCCTCCTGCCGTTGACCCGAGGGCAATCGATAGTTGGATCACGGCGACCATCAGACCACCGCCCGCCTCCGCATCCTCGGGCAGCGTCCGCGCAATCCATGTCCACCAGCCGGTGGGCGCTGCCGTCGCCAGCAGGCCCCACAGGCTTAACAGTACGGCGACTGAACCTGTGTGGTGCCCGGCCAGCAGAAGCGTTCCGGCAATCGCGGCCATTAACAAAGGGATAGCCACCAGTGTCGGATAAAACCGGGCGTTCAGAACGGTCGTAATAAGCAGCGTGCCGACAAAACCGGCGGCGCCAATCTCCAGTAATATCAGGGAGAGGCCAGAAGGCTTGACTCGAGTCACTATCTCCAGAAACGGTCGCACATAGGTAAATAAGGTAAACTGCCCCATAAAGAACAGCCCGCAGGCCAACAATCCAAGGGATACCGTCGAGCGACGGAACAGACGCAGCACGGTTCCCTGCCGCTCTGGTGCGCGCTGACTTTTCATCGATGGCAGGCTAACGCATTGCCAGATGAAGGCTACCATCGCCAGCGGGACGAGACATAAAAAGGCGCCGCGCCAGCCGACGGTGGCCCCCAGGTAGCTGCCCAGCGGGGCTGCGACGACCGTGGCCAATGCGTTACCACCGTTAAAAATGGCCAGCGCGCGGGGAACCTGGCGTTGCGGCACCAGCCCAATGGCCGTTGCTGCCGACAATGACCAGAATCCGCCAATGACGATCCCGATGAGCGCCCTGCCCAGCATATAAACCGGAAAACTGGACGCCTGGGCAATCATCAATCCTGAGGCCGCCATCAGCGCCGTGAGCCCCAGCAGCAGCCATTTACGGTCCAGCGACCCGGTAAGACGGGAAATCGTCAGGCTGGTCAGTACCGCCAGCGCGCCAGAAAGCGCGATCCCCTGGCCTGCTAATCCCTCGGTAATGTGTAAATCACCCGCGATGGGTGTCAACAGACTGACCGGCATAAACTCTGAGGCAATGAGCACAAATACGCAGAGCGTCATCGCCAGGACGCCGCTCCAGTATGCGCGGGTGTTATGTAATCCAGACATTATTTATCTCCGACAAAACAAAGCCGCCTGCAGGCGGCTTTGGGGATGTCTCCGGTACAGGAGAGCGATTACAGGTTGGTTTCGAAAAACTGCGCGAACGTAGCAAAGGGAATTTTGCCCGCGGCGTTGTCATAGAGATCGACATGGTTTGCCCCAGGGACAATCACCAGCGCTTTCTCTTTGCTGCCGATCGCCTTGAAAGCATCTTCGGCAAAATAGCGTGAATGGGCTTGTTCGCCGGTCACAATAAGCGTCGGAATAGTCACTTCGCTGGCGTAACTCAGCAGCGGCATATTCATAAACGACAGCGGCATCGTCGCATTCCATGCCCCGGTTGAATTAACCGAACGAGCATGGAAACCTCGCGGCATACGGTAATAATCGAAGAACTCTTTCAGCACCGGGTTGGGGTTGGCGGGCAAGGTTTCCGGCAAAATACGAGCGGCAGCGCTGACGTTGCCTTTATCATCAACATATATGTCATGCCCACCTGGGGCGAAAGTGCCGTTTGCCGCATCCTTCCAGCGCTGCGCGTTCAAGTACTGCAGTACTGCTCGGCGGTCGGCTGTCGTGTAGCGGTCTTTGCCATCGCCTACCCCATGCCCCATCGCGCGGCTCATGTCATACATGACGCTGGTCGCCACCGCTTTGACGCGTGTATCTATCGCCGCGTCGTTTAGGGCCATACCACCCCAGCCGCAAATGCCGAGCAAACCGATACGGTTGCGATCCACCTCTTTTTGCAGGCCCAGAAAGTCCACCGCGGCACTGAAATCCTCGGTATTGATATCCGGTGAGGCCACGTTGCGTGGGTAGCCACCGCTTTCGCCCGTATAGGATGGGTCAAACGCCAGGGTGACAACCCCCTGTTCGGCCAGCGTCTGGGCATACAGGCCGCTGGACTGCTCTTTTACCGCGCCGAAGGGACCGCTCACGGCAATAGCTGCCAGTTTGCGTTCACCGCGATCCTTCGGCAGGTAGAGATCTCCAACTAAGGTAATCCCGTAGCGGTTCTGAAAGGTCACCTTACGGTGATCCACTTTTGCGCTCTCCGGGAATGTTTTATCCCATTGTTCAATCAATGAAACAGGTGCGTTCGGGTTAGTTGTATCAGCATAACTCATCGTTGTGGCTCCACTTAATAAGGCGCATAGCAGCATGGCGGGTATCGTGGCTGTCATTTTTTTGCTGAAAACCGTCATTAAATCCCCCTAAATAAACGTGTAAAAACCAGTCTCCAGAAGACAACGCTGCTGGGCTTTGTTGTCATGCGCTTATTGTAGCTAGCAATAAAAGTGCTTATTAGAGGCTAAAAAATGCTAAGATTAATACCATTTAGTTCTGAATAGCGCGATTGTTACGAGGCGGAAGATGGCGAAACGGGAAAACTATAATGACCTCTACCTGTTTATGCAGGTGGTGCGGGAAGGCAGTTTTACCGCCGCAGCGCAACGACTGGGTCTGGCGCAGTCCGGGATCAGCCGTGCGGTTCGCGAATTCGAAGAGCGGCTGGGCGTTCAGCTTCTGGTGCGCACCACCCGCCGGTTGTCGCTCACTCAGGCGGGTGAGCAGCTCTATCACAATGTCGAATCCGGTTTCGACGCCTTAGATATGGGACTCGCCACGCTGGCCCATTATCGGCAAACACCGTCCGGTACGGTTCGCATCAATGCCAGCCAGCACGCTATTGATAAAGTTCTGCTGCCTAAGCTGGCGATATTTAAACAACGCTATCCCGATATCCGCCTGGAACTGATCACCGAAAGCCGGTTCGTCGATATTATTGCGGAGCGTTTCGATGCGGGCGTGCGTCTGGGCCCGGAAGTGGGGAGTGGCATGATTGCGGTACGTATTTCGCCCGATATGGAGATGGCGGTTGTCGGAACCCCGGAGCATTTTCGTCGCTACGGCTTTCCGCAAACCCCTGCCGATTTAACCGGTCATCCCTGCATCGCCTATCAGTTCGGCGACGGCAGCCTGTACGCCTGGGAACTTAACGTGGAAGGCAAAAAAATTACCCACCCGCCTCAGGGACAGTGGGCTTTCGCCGACAGCTATATGGAGGCCAAAGCGGCGCGGCTGGGGCTGGGACTGGCTTATGTCCCGGAGGAGCTGGTCACAGATGATCTGCAACGCGGTACGCTTATCCGGGTGCTCCAGCGCTATAGCCAGCGTCTGGAAGGTTCATTTCTCTATTACCCGCACCGAAATGTGTCGCCCGCGCTGAGAGCGGTCATTGATACATTGCGAATGTAGTAGAGGTCGCCTGAATCGTGTTTAGAACGGTGGCAAGATGTACCTCTATCCGCAATAAATCAAGAATCAATGTTCGCAGCCTCACGGGAGTCAGCCTCCCTTTGGAGCCTGCTTTTTTAATATATCCTTAGCATTTTCAATGGGAAAACGGATATATCCTTCTTTTTTTTTCACATTTTACAACTTCCACATTAATTTTATTTCCTCTAATATAGATAACACGGTAACTATCAGATGTTTCAGCGAGATACCTCGCATCCTTCCCTAACTCTGGAATCGTCCAGTACTTATTATTGCATTGAAAAGAGCTCCTGGTATCATAAGAATAAACCTTTTTCGTCACAGCATTAAATAACCAACCTGCGCTACCCAAATAAGAAATATAACTAATTGTAAAAAAAACGCAAGATAAACAAAATATCGAATAATGGATCATCGATGGCACTTTAATTTTCCTTATCCGGAATAAATCTGTTGCCCCCTCTAAAATCATACACCCCAAGTGGGAAGCCATCAAAAAAAATGGAATGGCAAACAAAATCGAGAATGACCAACTAATATAAGGAACTTTAGCGATATCAACATCAAAAAACTCTTTAACAAAACCGTTTGCAATCATCTTAGAAAAAAACAATATAATCGAGAACACAATAAAAAGAATTTTATTTATTATTTTGACTATCTTTTCTTTTACTCTTGACATACACAGAAAATAATAATTAACAAACAAGAAAGTAAAATAGCCTGTTGAAATGGCTAAGAGAGTAAGACCATAATTCAAATCACTCCCTGAAAATACTATTGAGCCTGATACAAAAAAAACCAGGATTAGTACCATCGAGTCTGTAATAATTCTTTTTAGCTTACCTCTTCGTCCGGGAAAGACACCTTTTATTTTCTTTTTCTCACTAGTTGCAAAGGTCGGAACAGAGTAGAAATTTATAATATATGTAGAAATTAATAACATACCAGTAAATGTTATGATGATGAATAGATCAGTTTCCGGATACTTCCTGGCATAGATCAAACTAAACAGGATGGCCAGCAATAGATTAAAACCAATCACTAATAGCATAGGTATTGAGCGAAGTATATTTGCCATCATTAATTTCCTTCTTTAACAAATAATATTGCAGACAGTTATAACAGAAATAGTTTCCCCTCGTCTATTCTATGGTGCTACCGTCCATACCGGACATCTGAAATCAATGTACATTGTTAGTAATTCAGGATTACAGAAAACTGGTATTTTCACTTAAGTCGATCTTCGGTGCGACCAGTTACTGAATATATAATATGAAAAGGACAGCCTTTTTATATATTTCGAACATGAAAAATTATTTAGTTCTGGTTTTTCATTATATGAAGACGATATTAATTTTTAAGATCTGGCAAAACTTAAAGCACCAAATTCTCAATTGGCTGATTTACTTATTAATAAATAACTGGCGCCGCAATCCGCGCCAGCTCTGGGTTCAGCAATGGCTACCTGCCCTGAGCAGGAGGCCAGTACGCATCAGTGTTTAACGATATACATGGTACGGCTGTAGGCCACATCTTCCGGGTTGGTGATCGGGTAGCCTTTCAGCCACGGCTTAATCAGCCGACCGTTGGTGTACTGGTAGATCGGCGCAATTGGCGCTTTGGCCATAATGATCTTCTCCGCCGCGTTGTAATCATCGTTACGCGCTTTGGCCGAATTCTCCACCGCCGCCTGGGCGAGGATTTTGTCGTACGCCGGATCGTTAAAGCGGGAAATATTTCCGCTGTGGGTGGAAGTCAGCAGCGACAGGAAAGTGGACGGCTCGTTGTAATCCCCTACCCAGGAGGCGCGGATCACATCGAAATTGCCGGTGTTGCGGCTGTCTATATAGGTTTTCCACTCCTGATTCTGCAGCTTCACATCCACGCCGAGGTTCTTCTTCCACATCGACGCCACTGCGATGGCAATCTTCTGATGGTTCTCAGAGGTGTTATACAGCAGCGTCAGCTTTAGCGGGCGATTCGGGCCATAGCCGGCGGCGGCCAGCAGGGCTTTCGCCTGGGCGTTAAGCTCGGCCTGACTCATACTCTCAAACTGCGACGGCTGCGGCGTGAAGCCCGCCGTTACGTCCGGTGTGAAACGCCAGGCCGGTTTTTCCCCGGTCCCCAGCACCTTCTCCGCCATCACCCGGCGATCGATGGTCATACTCAGCGCCAGTCGCACCCGCTCGTCCGCTGTCGGCCCTTTTTGGGTATTAAAGGCGTAATAGTAGGTGCCCAGCTGCGGCGGGGTATACACCTGTCCCGGAATATCCTTCAGCAGCTTCTGGTACATATTTTTCGGGAAAGATTCGGTGATATCGATATCGCCGGCCAGATAGCGCTTGGTGGCGGCGGACTCCTGGTTGATCGGCACAAAGGTGACCTGCTGGATCACCGTTTTGGCGTTATCCCAGTAGTGGGTGTTCGGCACCAGCACCAGCTTTTCATTCACGACGCGATCTTTCAGAACATAGGCGCCGTTGCCCACCAGGCTGCCGGGCCGCGTCCAGTTCGCGCCGCTGTCGACATTGGCTTTTTGCACCGGATAGAAGGCAAAGCTGGCGGTCAGGTTGCTGAACCATGGCAACGGCTTATCCAGCTGCACCCGCAGGGTGTGGGCGTCAACGGCGGTGACCCCCAGGGTCTCCGGCGCGGCTTTGCCGTCGATGATGTTCTGCGCGTTGGCGATCCCCGCCAGCGCCGCGAACCAGGCGAACGGCGAAGTGGTTTTCGGATCCACCAGACGCCGCCAGCTATAGACGAAATCCTCGGCGGTGACCGGCGTACCGTCGGACCAGCGGGCGTTATCGCGCAGGGTAAAGGTCCAGACGCGGTTATCATTGCTCTGCCAGCGGGTCGCCACCCCCGGCACCAGGTTGCCTTTCGCATCCTGATTGACTAAACCTTCAAACAGATCGCGGATCACCTGGATTTCCGGCAGGCCCACCGCTTTGGCGGGATCTAACGAGGCGGGTTCATCTTTGATATGGCGCACCAACTGCTGTTTTTCCGCCAGTACCGTGCCCGGCGGTACGTCCGCCGCCCAGGCCAGAGAAGATACGCTGGCTAACCACAGCGCGCCGCATGTCAAAGCGACAGGATACTTCATAAGATCCCCTTTAAAATGAGAAAAAACACCGCCAACAGAGCGATAATTATTTGTTTCATCACCTGAAATTGCAAACAACATATGATAGAAAATTGATGTGCCGTCGGATTTCACGCCTCCGGGAATGGGTTTGATTCCAACACGCTTTTCGCCAACACTGAATAATAACGACACACAGGAAGCCCTATGTCTATTTCACGTCCTCGCCCGCAGCGCGGCGACTTTCCGCCGGGAACCCGGCAGTACGGCAGCTCGGAACTGGGCGCGCCGCTGCTGTGGTTTCCTGCGCCGATGGCCGACAGCCGCAGCGGCCTGATTATTGCCGGCACCCACGGCGATGAGAATTCGTCGATTGTGACCCTCTCCTGCGCCCTGCGCACCCTGAAGCCGGAGCTGCGCCGCCACCACGTGGTCCTGACGGTCAATCCTGACGGCTGTCAGCTCGGGCTACGCGCCAACGCCCACGGCGTTGACCTCAACCGTAACTTTCCGGCCGCTAACTGGAGACAAGGGGAAACGGTGTACCGCTGGAACAGCGCGGCGGCGGAACGAGACGTGGTGCTGTTGACCGGCGAGCAGCCTGGTTCGGAGCGGGAGACCCAGGCCCTGTGTCAGTTGATCCATCAGATCCATCCGGCGTGGGTGGTCTCCTTTCACGATCCGCTGGCCTGCATCGAAGACCCGGGACACAGCCCGCTGGGACACTGGCTGGCGGACGCCTTCTCACTGCCGCTGGTGGGCAGCGTGGGCTACGACACCCCAGGTTCCTTTGGCAGCTGGTGCGCCGATATCGGGCTCCCCTGCATCACCGCCGAGTTTCCGCCGGTCTCCGCCGACGAGGCAACGGAGCGTTACCTGCCGGCGATGACCGACCTGCTGCGCTGGCAGGCTTAAACTTAAAGATGAAGCACGCCGGTGCTGAACCGCAGCGCCGGCTCAACGTCCACCGCCAGCCATGTCGGGCCGTCGAGGTCGGCGAAGCGCGCCAGCGGCGCCAGGGGGAGCGCGGCGGCGATCCCGCGCGAGGTGCAGAGCATACAGCCCAGCATCCGTTCAAAGCCCTGCCGTTCCGCCTCCCCGGCCAGGGCCAGCGCTTCGGTCAGGCCGCCGGTTTTGTCCAGTTTGATATTGACCATCTCATAGCGCCCGCGCAGCCTCGGCAGGCTCTCCCGGGTATGGCAGCTCTCGTCGGCGCAAATCGGTAACGGATGAACGAAGTTTTCCAGCGCCGCGTCGGCGTCGGCGGGGAGCGGCTGCTCAAGCATCGCCACGCCGAGGTCCGCCAGCAGCTGGCAGCGCGCCGCCAGCCCCTCGCTGTGCCAGGATTCATTGGCATCGACAATCAACGTGGCCTGCGGCGCCGCCTGGCGAATAGCGATTAACCGCTCGCTGATAAGCCGGTCGTCGAGCTTCACCTTCAACAGCTGAGCCCCCTTCTGCCACAGCGCCGCGGCGCTGGCCGCCATCTGATCCGCCGTGCCAATGACCACCGTCTGGGCGGTGATCACCCGCTCGGGCAACGTCACTCCCAGCAGTTGGGGCAAGGTTTTGCCTTCGCGCCGCGCCTGCAGATCCCACAGGGCGCAGTCAATGGCATTGCGCGCGGCGCCTGCGGGCAGCAGCCGCTGCAGCTGTTCGCGGGTAAGTCCCGCCTCCAGCTGCTCGCCGATAGCCATCACCTGGGCCATGACCGACGCGATGCTTTCGCCATAGCGTGGATAAGGCGTGCATTCGCCCACGCCTTTCACACCGTCCTCTTCCAGTTCCACCACCACCACTTTTGCTTCGCTGCGGCTGCCGCGGGCGATCACAAAGGGGGTGTGGAGCGGCCAGGCTTCCTCATACACTCGCACGTTACGCATTCCCTTGTCCTCTCTGGTCAATGTTAAATAGGGTTTGCCGTGTAGCTGGCGGATGTCATACACTACTCGCGACGTTAACTATATGTAAACAGGAAGATAACCATGTCACAAACCGTGCATTTCCAGGGCAACCCCGTTTCTGTTCAGGGCACCATTCCGCAGGCAGGCGCTAAAGCGCAGCCGTTTACGCTGGTCGCCAAAGATCTCTCTGACGTCGCGCTGAGCCAGTACGCCGGCAAACGTAAAGTACTGAATATTTTCCCGAGCATTGATACCGGCGTGTGCGCCGCATCAGTGCGTAAATTCAACCAGCTGGCCGCTGAACTGGACAACACCGTGGTGCTGTGCATTTCCGCTGACCTGCCGTTCGCCCAGTCTCGCTTCTGCGGCGCCGAAGGCCTGAGCAACGTGGTGACCCTTTCCACGCTGCGCGGCGCATCGTTCCTCGCTGACTACGGCGTCGCTATCTCTGCCGGTCCGCTGGCTGGCCTGGCCGCTCGCGCCGTGGTCGTTATCGATGAAAACGATCAGGTCGTCTACAGCCAGCTGGTGAACGAAATCACCGAAGAGCCAGACTACGACGCCGCGCTGGCCGCCCTGAAAGCCTGATAACAGACTGCCCTGGCGCATCGCGCCTGCGGACATTCGCTTTGCTCAGCCCCCGCTCTGCGGGGGCTTTTTATTGCCGCGGCGCATAGCGGGAAATCGTCCGCGCCATCGCCGGACCGGTCAGCAAAATGGTAAACAGCCGCAGCGTCTGCAGCGCCATGATGAACGACATATCCGCCCGGGTACCGGCGGCGATAATCGCCACGGTGTCCAGCCCGCCGGGGCTGGTGGCCAGATAGGCGGTCATAAAGTCCATCGGCAAAATATGAGTCAGGGCAAGGGCCATCAGGGCGCACATCAGGATCAGCCCGAGGATGGAGGCGATAATCTGCGGCAGCGTCTTCAGGGCCAGTAGAAAAACCGCTTTGTTAAACTGCAGGCCCACCGTCCAGCCCAGCACCGCGTAGGCCATCGCCAGCAACCACTCCGGCAGCTCCAGCATCACCCAGCCGCCGCCCTGGACCAGCGCGCCGAACAGCATCGGCAGCAGCATGGCTCCTGAAGGGATACGCAGCCGGGCGCCCAGCCAACAGGCCGCCGCCGTCAGCAACAGCGTGATAGGAAAATTGAGGGTCAACGGCGCAAACCAGACGATGGCCTGGCTCATTGCCTGCGCCTCGTTGCCCAGGGCATAGCGCACCACCAGCGCCGCCGCGCCGACGACAAACAGCACCCGTAGATACTGCATCAGCGCCACCAGCCGCACATCTGCCCCGTACTCCTGGGCCATCACTACCATTGCCGACGCCCCGCCGGGAGAGCTTCCCCAGGCGCCGGTGGCGCCCGGCAGCGCGCTATAGCGAACCAACAGCCAGCCGGTGAGGCCGCTGATCGCCAGGGTGGTCAACAGGATCGCCAGCACCAGCGCCCAGTTAGCGAACAGTACGCCAAAAACAGAGGGATTAATCGCCCTGGCGATCATGCAGCCAACAATGGCCTGCGCCGCCAGATAACAGGGGCGAGGGATGCTCAGCTTCACCCCGCGCAGGCTCAAAATGAGACCGGCGATCAGCGGCCCCAGCAGCAGCGCTGCCGGCAAATGAAGGCGTAACAGCAGCGAGGAAAAGAGAACGGAGAGCAGCAGCAATATCAGCCACTGCCCGATCGCGCGACGCGACGCCAAGATGCACCACCCCGGAAAAAGAATTAAAAAACCAGTATATACAGGTTTGGCCCGCTTTGCAGGCCGAATGCCGGCGACATAGGTCGCCGGCCTGGCGGGATTATTCGTCGCCCTTTTTCTGACTCAGGCCATATTCACGCAGCTTATTAGCGATGGCGGTATGCGACACCCCCAGCCGCTTCGCCAGCTTACGGGTGCTGGGATAGCTGCGATAGAGCTGGGTTAGCACCGAGCGCTCAAAACGGCGGGTAATGTCGTCCAGCGACCCTTCCATGGCCTCCTCGCCCACCGGCAGCGAGGCGACGTCGTGGTCCGGCAGCAGAATGTCCTGCGGACGCAGTTCGAATCCTTCCAGCTGGGTTAGCGCACGATAGACAGCATTCTTCAGCTGACGAACGTTGCCGGGCCAGCTGTATCGGGTAAGCACCGTACTCAGGTCGGCGGAGAGCTTCGGCCGCGGGATCCCCTGCTCATCAGCAAAGCGGGCAACAAACAGCTCCGTCAGCGGCATAATGTCCTGCGGGCAGTCGCGCAGCGGCGGCAGATACAGGGTCAGGACGTTGAGGCGATAGTAGAGATCTTCGCGGAACAGCCCTTTCTGCACCAGCTCGACCAGGTTTTTCTGCGTCGCGCAGATCACCCGCACATCGACGTGTACTTCATGATCCTCGCCGACGCGGCGGAAGGTGCCGTCGTTGAGAAAGCGCAGCAGCTTGGTCTGCATTCGCGGCGACATCTCGCCAATTTCATCCAGCAACACCGAACCGCCGTTGGCCTGCTCGAAGAAGCCTTTTTTGCCCTGCAGGGCGTCGCCGAACAGTTCGCTCTCGACCGCGTCCTCGGGAATGGAGCCACAGTTAAGCGCCAGATAGGGTTTGCCCGCCCGCGGGCTGGCCAGATGGCAGGCATGCGCCAGCAGATCTTTGCCGGTGCCCGTATCGCCGACAATCAACAGCGGCGCGCTGAGCATCGCCAGCTTGCGCGCTTGCTCCACCACGTGGCGCATTTTCGGCCCCACCGCGAGGATCTGACTGAAGGCGCTGGTGTCCTGGCTGGTCATGGTCTGCAGCTGCCGTCCCATGCGCACGGTTGAGCGCAGCATCGCCACGGCGCCGGTCAGCACTCGCTCGTTATGCTCCCCTTCCAGATAGACCGGGGTCACTTCCAGCAGGTAATTCTGCCCGTTCACCACCACATGCTCCGCATGCGTCTCCTGCGGGCTACTTTCCAGCCAGCGCTGGACGTTGAAATCGGCGATCAGCTGGGCCACCGGATGGTTGCGCAACTTCGCCTGGCTTTGGCCAAACAGCAGGCTGCTGGCGGGGTTGGCCAGTTCGACCCTGCCTTTGGTATCCAGCGACAGCACCGGCTCCGGCATCGCCACCAGCAGCGCGCTGAGCGCAAGATGTTCACGCTCAGATGGCATCCACGGCACGGTGCGCACGTCTGTCACGCCGGCGATACGGCGGATCTCCGCCATCAGGCTGCTGAAGGTGGCAAACTCCAGTTCGGCAAAATTGAGGTAGATACGGCCAATAGGGTCAATATCGATACCACGCAGATCAATGCCGCGCAGCACCAGCAAATCGAGCAATTCACGAGTCAGACCGAGGCGGTCTTCACAAAAGACTTCAAGACGCATGGGAGTGTTCACCCTAAAAGTGCCAATGACCGGAGAATAATAGGCCAGGAATGGACTTTCGGGAAGCTAACTGTCAACAATTATTGACAGCATGGCGGAAAAATGGGCGTTGCGCCGTAAAGTCAGGCGGTCAGTGGTGAAATTGACGCCAGGGCGAGCCGGGATTCAACATAACCTCAAGGCCGGGCAAGGCGAAGCCGCCGCCCGGCAATGTCTCTGAGCGGAGGTTACTTCTCCGGACTGGTTTTGCTTTTCTGCAGGGTCTCTTTCAGCTGGCCAATCAGCTCGCGACGAAAATCGCCGAGCCGCGGTTTATCATCGGCGAGCCACGGCAGTGGGCGGCACAGCTCCATCGCCTTGATCCCGAGGCGGGCGGTGAGCAGGCCGGCGCCGATGCCCTGCGCGGCGCGCGCCGACAACCGGGCCGCCAGATCCTGCGACATCCAGTCCATGCCCACCTCGCGCACCAGTTCGCTGGCGCCGGCGAAAGCGATATTCAGCAGCACCAGGCGAAACAGGCGCAGGCGGCTGTAATACCCGAGCTCAATGCCGTACAGGGTGGCAATCCGGTTGATCAACCGCAGATTGCGCCAGGCGATAAACGCCATATCCACCAGCGCCAGCGGGCTGACGGCGATCATCAGCGTCGACTCCGCCGCCGAACGGCTGATTTCCCGCCGCGCCTGAGCATCAAGCACCGGCTGCACCAGTTGGGCATAGAGGCTGACCACTTCCCGGTCGCTTTGCGTTTCGTGGATGGCGGCATACCAGCGCTGCAGCGCCGGATGCGACTGATCCAGCCCGGCCTGCTGCGCCAGCTTCTCACAAAAGGCTTTCGCTTTGCCGACCGCGTGACTGTGCAGCATATCGCGGGCTTCATCGCGTTCGTGAGCGCGCTGGCGCAGTCGCCACAGGCGGCGCCACTCGGTGGCCACCGATCCGACGCCGGCGCCGACGATCAGCGCCCCGGCGACGCAGCCGCCCAGCGCAATCCAGTCCTGGGTCTGCCAGGCGTTGGCGGTCCACTGCACCCCTTGCGCCACGACGCTGACGCCGAAGATCGCCAGGCCAGCGCTGACCATCCGCCGCCACAGACTGCGTTTCGGCCGCAGCACTGACTCCACCACCGCCTCTGCCGCCCCCTCTTCCTCTTCGCCGGTCACCAGACGCGCCGGCGCGAAGTTATCGGCTTCCAGTCGGTCGAAGGCGCGAGCGCTTTTCAGCGGCGGCGTTTTTTCCGCCTGCAGCGGGCCATCAAAATCAATCCGCGGTTTTAACGGTTCGCTCATCGCAGTTTATCTCCAATCAAAAATTCCAGCGCCGCGTCGAGGCGAATGTGCGGCAAGGGCCGATCGACATCCATGACCTGCGGACGAAAGTTTTCAAACTGAAAGCCCTGCTGCTGCCAGAAGGCCTGGCCCGGCAGGCGCGCCGGCACCTCGCCGGGATAGATGGTCAACGGCTGGCCGTCGCTCAGCCGATTGCCGCGCAGGGCGGGAATTTTCTCGCCGTTCAGCTCAATCAGCCCGCTCTGGGTCGCCTGAATGGACGCCAGCCCCAGGCAATCCATACTGATCCCCTCGAAGGCGGCATTCTGCCACGCATCCTGGATCAACTGCTGCAGGAGCGACACCATATTGCTGTGCTGATCCACCGTGACGTGGTCGGCTTTGGTGGCAGCGAACAGCAGCTTGTCGATGACCGGCGAAAACAGCCGGCGAAATAAGGTGCGCTGCCCGTAATGGAAACTTTGCATCAGCTGGGTCAGCGCCAGGCGCATATCGTTAAACGCCTGCGGCCCGCTGTTGAGCGGCTGCAGGCAGTCCACCAGCACAATCTGCCGGTCGAAGCGCAGGAAGTGCTCTTTGTAGAACCCCTTCACTACCTTTTCGCAGTAGTACTTATAGCGTTCGCGCAGCATGCCGGCGTTGCTGTGTTTATCAGCTTGCGCCAGCTTGGCTTCGCCGACGGCGTCGACGTCTGGCCATGGGAAGAACTGTAGCGCCGGCGCGCCGGCCATTTCGCCGGGCAGGACAAAGCGCCCGGGCTGGATAAAGTGCAACCCTTCACGCTTACAGGCGTGCAGATAGTCCGTCCAGGCGGCGGCGATGTCGGCCAGACGGGCCTCGTCGGCAGGAGCCAGCGGATCCAGCCCGGCGCAGAGCTGCCGCCAGCGGGCCGACCACGCTGCACGCTGTCCCTGCAGGAGTCCGGTCATCTGCCGCGACCAGCTCAGATAATCCTGCGCCAGCATCGGTAAATCGAGCAGCCACTCCCCCGGATAGTCGACAATCTCCAGATACAGCGTGGAGGTGTCTTTAAAGTGGCGCAGCAGGGAGTCATTGGAACGGTAGCGCAGCGCGAGACGGATCTCGCTCACGCCGCGCGTCGGGGTTGGCCACATGGGCGGCTGGCCGTACAGCTGGGCCAGCCCTTCATCGTAGGTGAATCGCGGAATGCCGAAGTCCCGCTGCGGCACGCGCTTGACCCCAAGCAGTCGCTCTTCGCGCGCGGCGCTCAGCAGCGGCAGGCGGGCGCCGGTGTGAATATTTAGCAGTTGGTTGACCAGCGCGGTAATAAACGCCGTTTTGCCGCTGCGGCTCAGGCCGGTAACCGCCAGGCGTAAATGCCGGTCAACCCCGCGGTTGACCAGCGCATTCAGTTCAGTTTTCAGTCGCTTCATCGCCAGTCCGTTATGCCCTGAAGGTGTGTCTCGTCATCATAAGCTATCCGCCGGGAATAAGCAGGACAACGTTAATCCTTTTGCGCCTTCCCCACGGCGGCGTTATTTCATCCCGCGCGTGACGCGGTTGGCCAGCCGGCTGAGCAGCGGCTCTAGCGCCACCGCCAGCAGCATTTTCAGCGGCCGCCGCGCGACCGATTTGACCGCCCAGCCGGCAACGCCCGCCGGGCCATAACGCAGCGCGGTCAGCAGCGCCAGCTTACCGACGATTTTCAGACCGGGCTTCACCTGCTGCCCGGCGCGTTGCCATTTGCTATTCATGCGTTGCCTCACTCGTTAACAACAGGGTTTACAGCTGACGAAAGCGGCTGCGCAGCGTAAAGGTGTCGGAGGTGACGTACCGTTCCATCTCACGCAGACGCTGTTCGCCGGAGGCCAGTTCGGCATCCACGGCGGCCAACAGATCGCCATTGCTCGGCGCTTTATGGCCGTACAGCTCACTGTCCGGCATCGGGTCCAGGGCGAAGGTCAGAATGATGTAGGCCACCAGGACGAAGAAAAAGAGGCCAAAAATCATCGCCAGCACGGTAATCAGGCGCACCAGCTTCACCGGGACGTCAAGATGCTGAGCAATGCCCGCGCAGACGCCCTTCACCATCCCGCGCTGCGGAATACGCCACAGTTTTTTATTCAGATCCAGTCCAGCCATTATTTGTCTCTCCAGTTCGGATGTTCGGCATCCAGGATCGCTTCCAGCGCCTGAATGCGCTCGCGCATCCGCTTCGCGTCATCGGTCAACTGCAGCAGCCGTTGCTGCTCATTTTGCGTCAGACTGCCGTTGGCGCCGCGATTGTTGTAGTGCAGCCACAGCCAGACCGGCAGAACAAACAGCACAAACAGCGTCAGCGGAATGGCGAGAAAAAGCATGCTCATGTGTACTCCTTACAGGGGGTGAGCCGCGGCGCAACGCCGCGCCGCGCAATCGTACTTACTGGTTGGACTGATTCATTTTGGCTTTCAACGCCGCCAGCTGCTCGCTGATTTCATCGTCCGCTTTCAGTTCGGCAAACTGCTGATCCAGCGTCTGCTGCTTGCCAAAGCGGTGGCTCTCCGCTTCCGCTTCCATCTGATCGATGCGACGCTCAAAGGATTCAAAGCGCGCCATCGCCTCATCCAGTTTACCGCTGTCCAGCTGGCGACGCACATCGCGCGACGAACTCGCCGCCTGATGACGCAGCGCCAGCGCCTGCTGACGAGCGCGGGTTTCGCTGAGTTTGTTCTCCAGCTCGCCAATCTCTTTCTTCATCCGCGCCAGCGTTTCATCCACCAGCTGCACTTCGTGGTCCAGCTGAGCAATAAGGTCGGTCAGCTTCTGTTTTTCGATCAGCGCCGCCCGGGCCAGATCCTCTTTCTCTTTGCGCAGGGCCAGCTCGGCCTTTTCCTGCCATTCCGCCTGCTGGGCGACCGCCTGCTCAATACGACGGGTCAGCTGTTTCTTTTCGGCCAGCGCGCGGGCCGACGTGGAACGTACCTCAACCAGCGTGTCTTCCATCTCCTGGATCATCAGACGCACCAGCTTTTGCGGGTCCTCCGCTTTCTCCAGCAGGGAGTTGATGTTGGCGTTCACGATGTCGGCAAAACGAGAAAAAATACCCATAATTTCAGTCCTCATAGTTCTGGTTGCAGGCATTCACCTGTGGGTTAGCTAATACAAATGGCGTGCCAACTTTTTATCTTATTGATTTTAAACAGAGTGGTTGCGAATTGCGCAGGGCATTGCTACAGTCACCTGGTTAATCCCACTATTTAATGGCGAAATTCATCATGGCGCAGTACAAGGATAATCTGCTGGGCGAGGCCAACAGCTTTCTCGAGGTGCTGGAACAGGTTTCCCGACTGGCTCCGCTGGATAAGCCGGTGCTGGTCATCGGCGAGCGCGGTACCGGGAAAGAGCTTATCGCCAACCGTCTGCACTACCTCTCCGCCCGCTGGCAGGGGCCGTTTATCTCGCTGAACTGCGCGGCGCTGAACGACAATCTGCTCGATTCGGAACTATTCGGCCACGAAGCCGGGGCCTTCACCGGCGCCAGCAAGCGCCATCCCGGGCGCTTCGAGCGCGCCGACGGCGGGACGCTGTTTCTCGATGAGCTGGCGACAGCCCCAATGCTGGTGCAGGAGAAGCTGTTAAGAGTGATTGAATATGGCGAGCTGGAGCGCGTGGGCGGCAGCCAGCCGCTGCAGGTTAACGTCCGGCTGGTGTGCGCCACCAACGCTGACCTGCCGCGCATGGTGGAGGAAGGCCACTTTCGCGCCGACCTGCTCGACCGTCTGGCCTTCGACGTGGTGCAGCTCCCGCCGCTGCGCGAACGGCAGAGCGATATCATGCTGCTCGCCAACCAGTTTGCCATTCAGATGTGCCGCGAGCTCGGCCTGCCGCTGTTTCCCGGATTCAGCGAACGTGCCACCGCCACGCTGCTCGGCTACCGCTGGCCGGGGAATATTCGTGAACTGAAGAACGTCGTCGAGCGCTCGGTCTATCGCCACGGAGACAGCGAGCACGAGCTGGACGCCATTATCCTCAACCCTTTCCGTCAGACCGCCGCCTCCGAGCCGGAGACCGCGTCCGGGGACGAGCTGCCCGCCCTGCCGCTGGATCTGCGCGATTTTCAGCTACAGCAGGAAAAACGCCTGCTGCAGCGGAGTCTGCAGCAGGCGAAGTATCATCAGAAGCAGGCGGCGGAGCTGCTGGGGTTAACCTATCACCAGCTCCGCGCGCTGCTGAAAAAGCATCAGCTGTGAGAAGTGCGCGGCAGCAGCAGCGCGCTCACCGCCATCGCCCCCAGGCATAAGGCGGCGTTGAACCACAGGGCATACTGGGCGGCATGGGCCATGCCCAGCGGCAAAAACAGCGCGAAAAGTGACGCTGTCACGGCAATGCCCATCGCCCCGCCCAGCGAGCTGCCCATCTTGTAGATCCCCGAGGCGACGCCAATTTTGTTCTCCGGCGCGTTGGCCACCGCCGTATCCGTTGACGGCGTGGCGTAGCAGCCCAGGCCGAGGCCGAACAGCACGTTGCTGGCGAATACCACGCCGATATACAGCGCCTTATCGAGGAAGGTGCAGGATATCAGGCCGATGGCGATGGCGGTCAGCACCGGGCCGGCCATCATCGGCAGCCGGGCGCCATAGCGCTGCAGCAGCTTCTCGCCGACCCGGATCATCGCCAGGACGGTGACCAGATAGCCGAGGGTCATCATTCCGCTCTCCAGCGGCGTCAGGTGGTGCCCTTGCTGTAGCCAAATGCTGGCGATCATCATGGTGCCAATCGCCCCGTTGAGCAGAAAGTTCGACAGCACCGCCGCACCGTAGGCCCGGTTGCGAAACAGCGCAAAATCGATCAGCGCCGCCTCGCCTTTGCGCAGCCCGCTGCGAATAAACACCGCGCCAGCGATCAGCGCCCCCGCCAGCATGCTCAACGACAGCGGACTGGCCCAACCCCAGCCGTGGCCTTTGCTGATAAACAGGTTCACCAGCACCAACCCGACGATCAGGCTCAGCAGGCCGCCAACGTCCAGCTTATGCTGGCTGGCGCTGGCGCTGCGGCTCTCCGGCGTGCCGCGCAGCAAAAACAGCGCCAGCAGAGCGACGGCAATGGAGAAGACGAAGATCCAGCGCCAGCCCAGGCCGGTGGCGATAGCTCCGCCAACGAAAGAGCACAGGCCGCTGCCGCCCCACGAGCCGATGACCCAGAAGCTGACCGCCCGCTGACGCGCGCGTCCCTGGTACCAGGTCTTAATCAGCGCCAGCGTCGCCGGCATAATGCACGCCGCCGACAGTCCCTGCAGCACCCGGCCGGCGAGGAACAGCCCCGGCCCCTGGGCCAGTACCAGCATGGCGCTGCCGATGATGCTCAGCCCCAGTCCGAGGGTGGTCATCCGCATGCGGCCAAACTTGTCCGCCAGACCGCCGCTGGCCACCACGAAACAGCCGCTGAACAGCGCGCTGAGGCTGACGGCCAGGGTTAGGGTCTCAAGGGAAATATCAAGACTGCTTTTCATCGCCGGCACGACGTTAATCACCGACTGGGCAAACAGCCAGAAGGTTAAAACGCTCAGCACAATCCCTACCAGCAGACGATCGCTGCCGACAAAGGGGGTGTCGCTTACGGTGACAGTGCTCATTGCATGGCCCTCCCGTTTCCGGTGATTAACGCAGATAGTGTTCCGTCAGGCCGCACCACAGCGCCGCGCCGGTCAGCAACAGCGCGTCGTTGAAGTCATAGCCCGGGTTATGCACCATGCAGCGATCCGGCTCGTCGCCAGCGCCGATAGTGAAATAACTGCCGTGGGGGTGCTGCTCCAGCATGAAAGCGAAATCTTCACTGCCCATAAACGGCTTCACCTCGCCCACCTGCTCTGCGCCAAACAGCACTGTCGCCACCTCCCGCACCATAGCGTTTGCCGCCGGATCGTTACGCAATACCGGGCTGCCGTTGACGTGGGTCAGCGTGGCCGTGGCGTTGAAGCTCTCCGCCTGGGCCACGGCAATGTCATGGATCCGCTGCAGCACGGTTTCACGTACCTGCTCATTGAGGGTGCGCACCGTGAGCTTCATCAGCACGTGATCGTTAATGATATTGGGCGCATGTCCGGCCTGGATGCTGCCGACGGTCACCACCGCCGGCTCAAACGGGGTGATATTGCGCGAGACGATGGACTGCAGCGCGAGGGTAATATGGCAGGCCACCAGCGTGGCATCCACCGTATGCTCCGGCACCGCGCCGTGGCCGCCAACGCCCTTCACTTCAATATGCAGCGTATCGGAGGAGGCCATCATCGCCCCGTCGCGCAGGCCGATTTTACCCAGCGGCTGACCCGGCATATTGTGCAGGCCGAAGATGGCGTCGCAGGGAAACTGGTCAAACAGACCGTCCTCGACCATTACCCGCCCACCGTACAGTAACTCTTCCGCGGGCTGGAAAATCAGCTGCAGCGTCCCGTTAAACTGGCGTGTGCGCGCCAGATATTCAGCCGCGTAGAGCAGCGTAGTGGTGTGCCCGTCATGGCCGCAGCCGTGAAAGCGCCCTTCGACCTGGCTTGCCCACGGCTTCCCGCTCCGCTCCTGCATCGGCAGCGCATCCATATCGGCCCGCAGGCCGAGGCGTTTTTTTCCGTGGCCGACGCGCAGCGTGCCCACCACTCCGGTGCCCGCCAGGCCGCGGTGAACCTCGTATCCCCACTCGCCAAGCAGTCGGGCGACCTCGCTGCTGGTCTGATGCTCTTCAAAGCCGATCTCCGGCTGCTGGTGGAACCGGCGACGTAAGGCAATAAATTGCGCCTCGTTGACCTGCAAGGCTTCAAGCAACGGATGTGTCATTTTTTTTATTCCTGTGTTGTGTTTGCACGACACTTTCGAGTTTATGCGGGTGAAACAGCTTTCAGGCGCGGTTTTTTGTTTTATATTGACGAGAAATCAATGAGTGTTTTTCATACATATCGGTTATGACAAAAAACAACCGGTTGCTTTTTGTCGACAGAGGAGAGCCATGTGGAGCAGCATTCAGGCGACTTTAGCGTCACCGTGCGCGATGTGCGTCAGCTGAGCCAGCCGGAAAGCGATCTGCTGACGCTGCTGTGGGTGCTGGAAGGGAGCGTAAATCTAACGGAGGCGGAAGGTGCGCCGCAGCAGCTTGCCGTCGACGAGCTGGCGATCGTTAACCGCAACCGTCGCTGGAGCCTGCGCAGCGCCGGGGGCAACGCGGTGATGATCCTGACCCTCGCCGCCAGCTGGCTGGCCCGCCTCGACACCACTTTTTTTGCCGTCGACTACCAGATATCGCCGCGCACCCGGGATGCCGATGACGGCCTGCGCCGCCTGATGCGCCAGCTGCTGGTGAGCGGTCTGGTCAATCATCCCGGCCATTACCGGCTGGAGGCCAACCGCTGGTTGAGCGAGATAGCGCTGCTGCTGGCCACGCGCTTCAGCCAGCCCATCGTCTCCACGCCGCGGCGCGATTCAGAAAAATGGAGCCGGAGGATAGCCAGCGTGGTGGCGCGGATCGACGCCAACTATCAGCGCCGTCTCTCTTTACAGGAGGTGGCGGCCGCAGAGTTTGTCTCCGAGGCCTGGCTGTCACGCCTGTTTCACAAGGAGGTTGGGGTCAGTTTTGTTCAGTACCTCACCGCGCTGCGCCTGCGCCACGCCGCCGACCAGCTGTTAACCACCCGCAAACCCGTTCAGCAAATTGCCCGCGAACAGGGGTTCGCCAGCACGCGAATGATGAGCGATCTGTTTAAGCGCCACCATGGCGTGACGCCGCGCCAGTATCGCGAGCAGTCCCCCCGGGAGCCTGGCCGACCGCGCCCGCCGCAGGGAGATCGCTGGCAGCCGGTGGCCGTGGACCGGCTCTACGCCCGCCTTAATGAGCCGGAACCACCCGACAGGGAGAGCCAGCCGCTGCTGATCAATCCGCCGCAAACCCGGGAGATCAACCTGCACCAGCGACCGGCACGCGCCGCAGTGCTGCGCCATACCCGGATGGTGGTGACCGTGCGCGAGCTGGACGATCTGCTGCGGGAGGACGTGCGCCGCGAGCTGGAGCAGTTGCACCGCGTCCTGCCTGTGTATGCCATCGATATCAACGACGCCTTTCTCAGCAGCCGCCTGTTCGGCACCGGCTGGGACGATCCGCAGATGGCTGGCTACGCCTGCTGGTACAACCTGCAGCAGATCTTCAGCTGGCTGGCGGTGATGGGCTGGCAGGTGATCCTGCATACCGGGGTCACCACTCGCAGCGACCTGCTGCAGCGCTTCCTGCAACTCGCTGCCAACCATTTTCCGCCGGCGACGCTCAGCAGCTGGCGCTTTGTCTGGCACTGGTCGCCGCAGGCGAGCGAAGCGGCCCGCCAGGCCGCCTGGCGGCAGCAGCGCGAGGTTCTTCACCGTCTTCTGCCGCAGCCGCAGCTGGGGATCTGGCACCGCTTTGCCGCCAGCGCGCCCGGGGACGATCCCCTGTTCCACTCGCCGCTGCTGGCGGAAGCCGATTTTCTCGCCTGCCAGGCGGATGCCAACGAACAGCTCGATCTGGCACAGGCGGACAGCAGCAGTCTGGCCTCCAGCGAGCACTATCCGGCGCATAAGCTGCGGCAGATCCACAGCGCCCTGCGTCAACGTCAGCTCAACCTGCCGCTATGGCTGCTCTCGTGGAATACGCTGACCGGCGATACGCGGGATACTAACGGGCGCTTTTTTCGCGGCGCGCTGTTGATGGATAATCTGCTGGGGGTCGCTGACCAGGTCTGGCTGGCGGGCTTCTGGTTAAATTCCGGCCTTCAGGGCGAAGCCCGCGCCAACGGCAAGCTGGATACCTCAAGCCTGGCGCTGCACTACCTGCACGGGCTGCCGCGCCCGGTTTACTGGGTGCTGTGGCTCTGGCGACGGCTGCGCGGCGAGATCCTGTTCCACGACAAAAACCTGCTGCTGCTCCATCATCAGGGGCACTACCAGCTACTGCTGCGCAATACGGTGGTCTACAACCCCTGGCTCTCCAGCGAAGCGGCTTTTATTCAACGCTTCAGCCAGCCGTACAGTGTGCGGCTGCAGGGGCTCAAGGGCCGCTGGCGCGTCAAACAGCACCTGTTCGATCAGCACCACGGCGCGCTGTTCCCGCTGGTGGACGCCTTTCGCAGCCGCAGCGGCCCCGACGCCGAAGATTATCAGTGGCTGATGCATCAGGCTCGTCCGGCGCTCAGCGTGGATGAGGCCCGGCTCGATGGCCACTGGCTGCGGGTCGACTCGCTGGAGAGCAACGCCCTGGCGCTGTACGAATTTACCCCTCAGCTCTCCCCCGGCGAGGATCCTGACGCCTGAAGCAAACCGTGAATTTTGCGCTGGCTCTCCGTCGTCGCCGAATTGAAAACCAGCAGCGACAGATCGGGACGGCCTTCCACGGCAAAAGAGGTGAACTCCAGATCGAGCGGGCCCATCTGCGGGTGGTTAATGCGCTTATAGCCTTCGCCGTGGCCGGCGACGTCATGGCTTTGCCAGAAACGGGCGAACTCGACGCTTTGCTGGCTGAGCTCCGCGATCAGCTGGTCAGTTTCTTTCGTGGCGCCCATTCGCGTGACGTCGGCGCGGAAGGCGTTAACGATAAGCTGCCCAACCGTCTGCCAGTCCTCCAGGGTGCAGCGGGCCTCAGGCCGGGTAAACAGGCGGCGCAGCACGTTGCGCTCCGCCAGCGGCAGCTGGCCGTAGTCGGTCAGCACCCTGGCCGCCGCCGTGTTCCAGGCGATCACGTCCCAGCTGGCGGTACGGATAATCGCCGGAATGGTGAAGGCGTCAAGCACCCGCTGCAGCCGCGGCGTCATATCATCCGTGACCGTCAAACGGGTCTGCGGCGGATGACCGAAGGCGAGAATAAACAGATGTTCGCGCTCCGGGGTGGTCAGCCGCAGACCGCGGGCGATCCGCTCCAGCACCTCGCGGGAAGGCGCCCCGCCGCGGCCCTGTTCAAGCCAGGTATACCAGGTCGGGCTGATGCTGGCCAGCTGGGCGACCTCTTCACGACGCAGGCCCGGCGTGCGCCGGCGTCCCGCCGGGAAGCCAAACGTCGCCGGGTCGAGACGCTGACGCCTGGCGCGGAGAAAATCACCTAAAGCATGATTGTCAGAAGTGTTCATCATCTGCCTGTGAGTCTGCCTGTTAGAATTTATACCCCGATAATGTCTCTACTTTTATAGTATGACATCGTGGGTAGGATACGCCTGAAAACCCGTTCAGGAGGTTCATGATGCGTATATTTCTTACCGGCGCGAGCGGATTTATCGGCTCGCGTATTCTTCCGGCGCTACAGGCGTCGGGTCATCAGGTTATCGGCCTCGCGCGCAGCGACGCTACGGCGCAGGCCCTGGAAGCGGCAGGCGTCGAGGTGCATCGCGGCACGCTGGATGCCCCCGATTCGCTGCTGGCGGGCGTCGAGCGCGCCGACGCGGTGATCCATACCGCTTTCGACCACGACTTCAGCCGCTTTGCCGCCAACTGCGAGAAAGACCGCCAGGCGATCCTGACCATGGGCCAGGCGCTGCGCGGCAGCGAGCGGCCGCTGGTCATCACCTCCGGCACGCTGATGGGCGACGACGGGAGCGGCGCCCCGGCCCGCGAGTCGTGCTTTAACGCAGCGCACCCCAGCCCGCGCACCGCTTCAGAGCTCGCCGGCCAGCAGCTGCTGGAGGCGGGAGTGGACGTCCGGGTGGTTCGCCTGCCGCAGGTGCATGACACCGTGCGCCAGGGGCTGCTGACCTGCTATATCGAGCGCGCGGTCGCCAGCGGCGCGGTGGCCTTGCTTGGCGAGGGGAACAACCGCTGGTCCGCCGCCCATGTCGATGACGTCGCGCGCCTTTACGTCAGCGCCCTGCTGCAGGGCGCTGCGGGCGAACGCTACCATGCGGTGGCTGAAGAGGGGATCGCGTTACGAGAGATCGCCGCAGTCATCGCCCGGGGTTTAAATCTGCCGCTGACCCAGTTGGATGAGACGCAGGCCGACGCCTGGTTCGGCTGGTTTGCCCCCTTTACCACCCTTGAGCTGCGCGCCAGCTCGGCATGGACCCGCGAGCGATTGCAGTGGCAGCCGGTCGGCCCCGGGCTGCTGGAGGACTTACGGAATATGGATTACCAAAAAGTGACGTTGTCACAATAAGCAAAGACGTTCCGCTCCTTTATTACACCCGACGGGTAGGGTTAGCCGCCCGTCGGACCATCTGCTTTCTCCCCGCTATACTGAATTTATCCTCGGCGTTAGCGTCGCTTCCACCGTCCGGTCAACCGCGGCCAAACAGAGCTGACTGGCGATATCGGCGATAAAAAGTTACCATGTTTCATTATACAGACTCGGTTCCGCGACTATTTTAATCAATTGACTGAATACTATACGCCCCCGGTAACCGCATTATCCCTCAGGCTTGTTGAAGGCGGTGGTGAATGTCTATGAATCTTAATAAGATAGAGTTCAACTCTATAATCAAACAGAAAATATGCGCCTGAAATTGTCATCTCTCCTGGCAGCGGTTTCCCTGCTGTGTGGGCAGGCTTTTGCCGCCCCTGCGCTTCCCGACCGCGCCGATATTCGCGACAGCGGTTTCGTCTATTGCGTCAGCGGCCAGGTGAATACCTTTAATCCGCAGAAAGTGAGCAGCGGACTGATCGTCGATACGCTGGCTGCGCAGATCTACGATCGCCTGCTTGACGTCGACCCTTATACCTATCGGCTGGTCCCCGAGCTGGCGGAGAGCTGGGAAGTCCTTGATAACGGCGCCACCTACCGTTTTCACCTGCGTCGCCACGTCCCGTTTCAACGCACGGCATGGTTCTCCCCGACGCGGGATTTCAACGCCGATGACGTGATCTTTACCTTTGGCCGCATCTTTAACCGCGATCATCCTTGGCACAACGTCAACGGCAGCAGCTTCCCCTATTTCGACAGCCTGCAGTTTGCCGACAGCGTGGAAAGCGTCCGCAAGCTCGATAATCAGACCGTGGAATTTCGCCTCAAGCGGCCGGATGCCTCATTCCTCTGGCATCTTGCCACCCACTATGCGTCGATTACCTCCGCCGAATATGCCGCCCGCTTAACGCAGGACGATCGTCAGGAACAGCTCGATCGCCAGCCGGTGGGCACCGGCCCGTTCCAGTTGTCCGAGTACCGCTCCGGACAGTATGTTCGCCTTCAGCGCCACCCCGGGTACTGGCGCGGCAAACCGTTGATGCCGCAGGTGGTGGTCGACCTCGGCTCCGGCGGTACCGGCCGCCTGTCAAAACTGCTGACCGGCGAATGCGACGTGCTGGCCTGGCCGGCCGCCAGCCAGTTGACGATCCTGCGTGACGACCCGCGCCTGCGCCTGACGCTGCGTCCGGGGATGAACATTGCCTGGCTGGCCTTCAACACCGCCAAGCCGCCGCTGGACAACCCGGAGGTACGCCACGCGCTGGCGCTGGCCATCAACAACCAGCGTCTGATGCAATCCATCTACTACGGCACCGCGGAGACGGCGGCGTCGATGCTGCCGCGCGCCTCCTGGGCCTACGATAACGACGCTAAGATTACCGAATATAATCCCCAGGAGGCTCGTGCTCGTCTGAAGGCGCTGGGGCTGGAAAATCTTACCCTCAAGCTGTGGGTTCCCACCAGCTCGCAGGCGTGGAACCCCAGCCCGTTGAAAACAGCCGAGCTGATCCAGGCAGATATGGCGCAGATTGGCGTCAAAGTAATCATCATGCCGGTGGAGGGGCGCTTCCAGGAGGCGCGGCTGATGGACATGAACCATGACCTGACGCTCTCCGGCTGGGCGACGGACAGTAACGATCCGGACAGTTTTTTCCGGCCGCTGCTGAGCTGCGCGGCGATCGCCTCGCAAACCAACTTTGCCCACTGGTGTAACCGGGAATTTGATGACGTGCTGCAAAAAGCGCTGCTCTCGCAACAGCTCTCCTCGCGGATGGACGCTTACAAAGAGGCCCAGCGCATCCTCGCCCGTGAACTGCCGGTCCTGCCGCTGGCCTCGTCGCTGCGGTTGCAGGCCTATCGCTATGATATGAAAGGTCTGGTGCTTAGCCCCTTCGGTAACGCTTCCTTCGCTGGCGTATCGCGGGAGAAAACCGAAGAGGTGAAAAAACCATGATTATTTTTACCCTGCGCCGTCTGCTGCTGCTGTTGGTCACCCTCTTTTTTCTGACCTTTGTCGGCTTCAGCCTGAGCTACTTCACCCCCCATGCCCCGCTGCAGGGCGCGACCCTGTGGAATGCGTGGCTGTTCTGGTTTGAAGGGGTACTACACTGGGATTTTGGCGTCTCCAGCATCAACGGCCAGCTGATTTCCGATCAGTTGCGCGAGGTGTTCCCGGCGACCATGGAGCTGTGCATCCTCGCCTTCGGCTTTGCCCTACTGATTGGCATTCCGGTGGGGATGATCGCCGGCGTGATGCGCAACAAATGGCCCGATACCCTGATCAGCGCCGTTGCGCTGGTCGGTTTTTCGATCCCGGTCTTCTGGCTCGCGCTGCTCCTGACCCTCTTCTTCTCCCTGACCCTCGGCTGGCTTCCGGTCTCCGGCCGCTTCGACCTGCTGTATGAGGTGAAAAACGTCACCGGTTTCGCGCTGATCGACGCCTGGCTTTCGGACTCACCGTGGCGCCATGAGATGATCGTCAGCGCCGCCCGGCATATGGTGCTGCCGGTGCTGACCCTGGCGGTAGCCCCTACTACCGAAGTGATCCGCCTGATGCGCATTAGCACCAGCGAGGTCTATGACACCAACTACGTCAAGGCGGCCGCCACCCGCGGCGTGTCGCGACGCAAAATTCTACTGCGCCACGTGCTGCACAACGCCCTGCCGCCGGTGATCCCGCGCCTCGGCCTGCAGTTTTCCACCATGCTCACCCTGGCGATGATCACCGAGATGGTGTTCAGCTGGCCCGGACTGGGCCGCTGGCTGATCAACGCCATTCGTCAGCAGGACTACGCGGCGATCTCCGCCGGAGTAATGGTGATTGGCGCGCTGGTGATTATTGTCAACGTGATTTCCGATATTCTCGGTGCCATGGCTAACCCACTGAAACATAAGGAATGGTATGCCCTACGATAGCGTTTATCTGGAAAAGCGTCCGCCCGGCGCGCTGCGCACCGTATGGCGTAAATTCTATGGCGACACCACGGCGATGATCGGCCTGTACGGCTGCGCAGGGCTGCTGCTGCTCTGCGTCTTCGGCGGCTGGTTCGCCCCCTACGGCATCGACCAGCAGTTCCTCGGCTACCAGCTGCTGCCGCCATCGTGGTCGCGCTATGGCGAAGTCTCTTTCTTCCTCGGGACCGATGACCTGGGGCGCGATGTGCTCAGCCGGCTGCTGAGCGGCGCGGCGCCGACCGTCGGCGGCGCTTTTGTCGTCACCCTCGGCGCCACGCTGTTTGGCCTGGTGCTGGGCGTCATTGCCGGGTCGACCCACGGCCTGCGCTCGGCGGTGATGAACCATATCCTCGATACCCTGCTCTCCATCCCCTCGCTACTGCTGGCCATCATCGTCGTCGCCTTTGCCGGGCCGCACCTCAGCCATGCGATGTTTGCCGTCTGGCTGGCGCTGCTGCCGCGGATGGTGCGTTCCGTCTACAGCATGGTCCACGATGAGCTGGAGAAAGAGTACATCATCGCCGCCCGCCTCGACGGGGCGTCGACGCTGAATATTCTGTTGTTCGCCATTCTGCCCAATATCGCCTCCGGCCTGGTGACCGAGATCACCCGCGCCCTGTCGATGGCTATTCTGGATATCGCCGCGCTGGGCTTTCTTGACCTCGGCGCTCAGCTGCCTTCGCCGGAATGGGGAGCGATGCTGGGCGATGCGCTGGAGCTTATCTATGTTGCGCCGTGGACCGTGATGCTGCCCGGGGCCGCGATTATGCTCAGCGTACTGCTGGTCAACCTGCTGGGCGACGGTATTCGCCGGGCGATCATTGCCGGGGTAGAATAATGCCGTTACTCGATATTCGTCACTTAACCATCGAATTTAAAACCAACGAAGGCTGGGTGAAAGCCGTCGATCGCGTCAGCCTGACCCTGACCGAAGGCGAAATCCGTGGCCTGGTCGGGGAATCCGGCTCCGGAAAGAGCCTGATCGCCAAAGCTATCTGCGGCGTGACAAAGGACAACTGGCGGGTCACGGCCGACCGCATGCGCTTCGACGACATCGACCTGCTGCGGCTGTCGAACCGCGAGCGCCGAAAGCTGATCGGCCACAACGTGTCAATGATATTCCAGGAGCCGCAGTCGTGCCTCGATCCCTCTGAGCGCATCGGCCAGCAGCTGATCCAGAGTATCCCCGGCTGGACCTACAAAGGGCGCTGGTGGCAGCGGCTGGGCTGGCGCAAGCGTCGGGCCATCGAGCTGTTGCACCGCGTCGGAATTAAAGATCACAAAGACGCCATGCGCAGCTTCCCCTATCAGCTGACCGAAGGCGAGTGCCAGAAGGTGATGATTGCCATCGCCCTGGCCAACCAGCCACGCCTGCTGATCGCCGATGAGCCGACCAACGCCATGGAGCCAACGACTCAGGCGCAGATTATCCGCCTGCTGACGCGGCTCAACCAGAACAACAACACCACCATTTTGCTGATCAGCCACGACCTGCAGATGCTCAGCAAATGGGCGGATAAAATCAACGTCATGTACTGCGGGCAGACGGTGGAGAGCGGGCCCAGCGAAGAGCTGATCACCCTGCCGCATCACCCCTACACCCAGGCGTTAATCCGCGCTATCCCGGATTTTGGCAGCGCCATGCCGCATAAAAGCCGCCTCAACACCCTGCCGGGGGCGATCCCGCTGCTGGAGCAGCTGCCCATCGGCTGCCGGCTGGGGCCCCGCTGCCCGTACGCCCAGCGCGAGTGTATTGAAACGCCGCGTCTTACCGGGGTGCGCAATCACCTGTACGCCTGTCATTTCCCGCTGAACATGGAGAAAGAGTGAAATGGTCGAAACATTGCTGGAAGTGCGCCAACTCAGTAAGACCTTTCGCTACCGCACCGGCTGGTTTCACCGCCAGACGGTGGAGGCGGTTAAGCCGCTGAGTTTTACCCTGCGCGAACGGCAGACGCTGGCGATTATCGGCGAGAATGGCTCCGGAAAATCCACCCTCGCGAAGATGCTGGCGGGCATGGTGGAGCCCACCAGCGGCGAGGTGCTGATCGACGACCATCCGTTGACCTTCGGGGATTACTCCTACCGCAGCCAGAAAATTCGCATGATCTTTCAGGATCCGTCGACGTCGCTAAACCCGCGCCAGCGCATCTCGCAGATCCTCGATTTTCCGCTGCGGCTGAATACCGATCTCGACGCCGAAGCGCGACAGAAGCAGATCATCGACACCCTGCGCATGGTCGGCCTGCTGCCGGACCACGTCAGCTACTATCCCCATATGCTGGCCCCGGGTCAGAAGCAGCGTCTTGGCCTCGCCCGGGCGCTGATCCTGCGCCCGAAGGTCATCGTCTGCGATGAGGCGCTGGCCTCGCTGGATATGTCGATGCGCTCCCAGCTCATCAACCTGATGCTGGAGCTGCAGGAGAAACAGGGCATCTCCTACATCTATGTCACCCAGCACCTGGGCATGATGAAGCACATCAGCGATCAGGTGCTGGTGATGCATAACGGGGAAGTGGTTGAGCGCGGCAGCACCGCCGATGTGCTGGCCTCACCGCTGCACGACCTGACCCGACGTCTGATTGCCGGCCATTTCGGTGAGGCTCTCACCGCCGACGCCTGGCGCAAAGACGGCAAATAAGTTCGTAGGGGCGGCTCGCTGGCCGCCCCCCTTGCCATTCAGGCAGATGGGAAGAGACTTTCCGCCGGCAGCGACCGGCGATCAAAGCGGCGCAGCGCGTAGTAAAGTCCCCCAGTGCCGAACCAGCCAATCATCCACGACACGTCGTTTCCGGCGAATATCCACGTCAGTGAACCATGGAACAACGGGTTCTCAATAAACGGCAACTGGATCAGCACGCCGACGATATACAGGGTAATCGCGTACAGGTTCCAGAAACCGTAGCGTTGATGCGGGTCGCTGAGCGCCGGAATATCAAGGGCGCCTTTCGAGATAAGATAGTAATCCGTCAGACAAATGGCGCTCCACGGGACGAAGAACACCAGCAGAAACAGCAGAAAATGGGTGAAATGCTTTAAAAACGCGGGTTCGCTGAGCAGCGCAATAATGCAGGAAGCCGCCACCATCAGCACCACGAACGCAATCCGGCACTTTTGCGACAGCACGGTCTGCCGACGGAAGGCGGAAACAATGGTGGTCAGCGACATAAAACTGCCGTAGGCATTGAGAGTTGTGAAGGTGATTTTACCAAAGCAGATGGCGAAATAGATAACCATGGCCATCCCCTGACTCTTGCCTAATCCCACCAGATAGCTCACCTCGTGACCGGGGAAGGCGCTGCCGGCAATGGCCGCCGTCAGCACGCCAAGGGTCATTGACGTCTGTGTGCCCAACACGGTGCCGAAAAACACCGAGCTAAATGTTTTGGCGGCGGAGACATCGCGCGGCAGGTAGCGCGAATAGTCGGAAACATAGGGGCAAAAGGCGATCTGCCACGATGAGGAGAGCGATATGGCTAATAAAAACATCGGCAGAGAAAAATGGCTATTTTGCGCCAGTGCGCTGAGGTCAGCGGAGAGCAGTAGCGTGATGAACATATAAACGAAGGCCAGTATCCCGACGATACTCGCCAGTTTGCCCAGCTTATGGATCACTTTATACCCGAGGACCGCAATAACGATAATAATCGCACTGAAGATCAACATCCCGGCTACGTTACTGATATTCAGCAGCCTGGCCATCGCCTGTCCGGCCAGCACGGTGCCGCTGGCAGAAAAGCCGATATACATGACGCAGACCAACACCAGCGGCACCACCGCGCCATATACGCCAAACTGGGCGCGGCTGAGGATCATCTGGGGCAATCCGAGCCGCGGCCCCTGCAGCGCATGCAGGGACATCACCGCCGCACCCAGCACCTGGCCCAGCAGAAGCCCGATCAGCGACCACACTACATCCCCGCCCAGCACAACGGCCAGCGCGCCGGTTACTATCGCCGTTATTTGCAGGTTACCGCCGAACCACAAGGTGAACTGGCTAAACGGGTGCCCATGCCGTTCGTTTTCGGGAATGTAATCAATCGACCGCGTTTCACTGATTCCAGCATTATTGCTCTTTGACTGCCCATCTGTAGACGAAAACGAAGACATAGATTCCTCACTTAAGTTATTAATGACGCCTCACTTAGTCGTTCATGTATATACAAGCATTGACAAGCGTTCGCGTGGCGAGCACCCTGTTTTTGTGACGATGATGTAAAATATTTGTATTTCAAAAAGTAAATAATTTCGGCAATGGCGGCGTTTATTCTCGCCGCCACAGACGATTAATTGAGGTGTGCTGCCCATGATGGTCCCTTTTCAGCTGTCGACGCTCCCTGTCACCCCGTGGAAAAACGGCGGAGGCGAAACCCGGGAGATAGTCTGCGTGCCGTCGCCCGACGCCCCTTTTCTCTGGCGCGCGAGCATTGCCACCCTGCAGGCCGACGGCCCTTTCTCCCCCTTTCCCGGCGTCGACCGGACGATCGTCCTGCTGGCGGGGCAACCGCTGCGGCTGCGCGGGGAGGAGATCGACCATCCGCTGGCGCTCTGGCAGCCGTGGGCGTTCCCCGGCGAATGGGCACTGTCCAGCGTCGGGATCGTTGCGCCAGGGCTGGACTTCAATGTCATGACTCAGCGCGGGCGCGCGTCGGCGACGGTTCAGGTCGTTAGCGATCTGCAATGCCCTGCCACCGAAGGCGTCGCTTATGTGCTGCAGGGGGAGTGGGATCTGGCCGGGCGGCGCTGCGCCGCCGGCAGCGGTCTCTGCTGGCGCGGCAACGCCCCGGGCGAGCTGCGGCCTCTCGGTGCCGATGGGCGCCTCCTGCTGGCGACGATTGCGCTCAAATAATCAGCTGAGAAAAGGGTATACTTGAGCCATCACGATCGGCTTTTGCCCCGCGCGGCGCGGGCCGGCTGAAAAATATCGTGACACAAGGGGTCGTCAGTGGGATATAATTCCTGGCTAAATTTGAGTTATTTTGAAATAACAATGTTAACGTTATGATTGTTAAAGTAAAAATAAGCAATAACGATAAGGATTAAAGCTATGGGTTTTCTTTCCGGTAAGCGCATTTTGATCACTGGCGTCGCCAGCAAACTGTCCATCGCCTACGGTATTGCGCAGGCAATGCACCGCGAAGGCGCGGAACTGGCATTCACCTATCAGAATGAAAAACTGAAAGGTCGCGTTGAAGAGTTTGCTGCCGCGCTGGGTTCTGACATTGTGCTGCCGTGCGACGTTGCTGAAGACGAAAGCATCACCGCGCTGTTCACCGAGCTGGAAAAAGTCTGGCCAAAATTCGATGGTTTCGTCCACTCTATCGGTTATGCCCCGGCTGACCAGTTAGACGGCGACTACGTCAACGCGGTCACCCGCGAAGGTTTCAAAATCGCGCACGACATCAGCGCCTACAGCTTCGTGGCGATGGCCAAAGCCTGCCGCACAATGCTGAACCCGGGCTCTGCTCTGCTGACGCTCTCCTACCTGGGCGCCGAGCGCGCGATCCCGAACTACAACGTCATGGGTCTGGCGAAAGCCTCTCTGGAAGCTAACGTGCGCTACATGGCGAACGCGATGGGTCCGGAAGGCGTTCGCGTCAACGCTATCTCCGCCGGTCCGATCCGTACCCTAGCCGCGTCCGGTATCAAAGATTTCCGTAAAATGCTGGCGCACTGCGAAGCGGTCACCCCGATCCGTCGCACCGTCACCATTGAAGACGTGGGTAACAGCGCAGCCTTCCTGTGCTCCAACCTGTCTGCGGGTATCTCCGGTGAAGTCGTTCACGTTGATGGCGGGTTCAGCATCGCCGCCATGAACGAGCTGGAACTGAAATAAGTTCCTTACCCTCCTCGCCCCGGTGAGGAGGGCTCTCTCTTCCGAGGCCTTGTGCACCCCCTGTTATTCCAATCGGCTATTTGTTAGCACGTATCAATATTTTCTCCTGCTTCCGGGTTACGCCAGGATAGTTCTGCATAAACGATCCGCGGAACGGCGGTTCGCCACATACCGAACAAGGAAAGCCCATGGAGCCACGCCGCGTGAATGGCAAAAACCACTGGTATCACGAAACCCAGTCAACAATCTGCCCGGTGGATGTCCTGCCGCTCGTCCCTGAAGCCGCCCATGTTGAAGACCGCTTTTTGCTGGACCTGACGCTGCCGGACGCCTGGCTACACGCCCACGCAGGCTGGCTACGCCCCGCGCGCCAGCTGGCCGAGCGGCTGTTTCCCGACCAGGTGGCGGTGAGCCGCCTGCAAACCTTTACCGCCTACGATCGCCTGAGCACTGCGCTCACCGTCGCCCAGGTCTACGGCGTCCAGCGGCTGTGTAACCACTATGCCGCCCGCCTGGCGCCCCTGCCGGGGCCCGACTCTTCGCGCGAGAGCAACCGTCGTCTGGCGCAGATCACCCAATACGCTCGTCAGCTCGCCGGTTCACCCTCCGTCATTAACGCCCTTTCCCGCAGCCAGCTGGACGAAGTGGGCCTGACCAGTCGGGATATTATCCTGATCAACCAGATTATCGGTTTCGTCGGCTTCCAGGCGCGGGCGATTGCCGTGCTGCAGGCGGCCCAGGGCTTCCCGGTGCGCTGGATCCCCGGTATGCCGCAGCAAGAGGAGGCGCCCGCCGACCTGTTCGTCAACCCACCAGGAGAGTGGGTAACCGACATTGAGGATCCCGATCTGCAGTATGCCGATGACGAGCGCCAGCGGCGTATCGCCAGCTGGCAGTCACTGCCCGGCCTGGGCCCGCTGGCTCCGTTGCTGGCCTGCGACCCGCAGTTGATGGCGCCTCTGGAGACGCTGTTACGCCAGCTCAGCGGCAACGGTACCTTTGGCCCGCAGGTCGCCTTACTCACCGCGCGCACCAATGGCAGCGCCACCTGTTTTGACGCCTGGCTCTCCCACTGGCACGGTGAAGAAGCGTTCGGCAGCCATTTGCGCGAGGGCGATCAGGCTCTCCATCGCTGGCTTGGGCAGCATCCGCGGTCGCGCGCGCTCGTTACCGCGGTACAGTTGTTAACCCGCTCCCCGGACCGGTTTAGCGCCGCCCAGTTAACACCCCTCGGCGAATATGGACTCTCAGCGGAACAGGCGATCGATCTGTTAACCTGGAGCGGACTATGCGGCTGGATGAATCGTCTGAAAATCGCCCTCGGCTATGTGCGTCAGCAGACGTAAATTGCTGAAACAGCGCTTGCTGCGACAGGCATAATCGCGTAAAAATGTCAGCCGCTCTTTTAGCCACGAAAATACCTAATTATGTTTCAGGATAACCCGCTGCTAGCGCAGCTTAAACAGCAACTGCATTCCCAGACGCCGCGCGCGGAAGGGGTCGTTAAGGGCACGGAAAAGGGCTTTGGCTTCCTCGAAGTGGACGCTCAGAAGAGCTACTTCATTCCGCCGCCGCAGATGAAAAAAGTGATGCATGGCGACCGTATCGTTGCGGTGATCCATTCTGAAAAAGAACGCGAAAGCGCCGAACCGGAATCGCTGGTTGAGCCCTTCCTGACCCGTTTCGTCGGTAAAGTCCAGAAGAAAGACGATCGCCTCGCTATCGTTCCTGACCATCCGCTGCTGAAAGACGCCATTCCCTGCCGCGCCGCCCGTGGCGTTGAGCATGATTTCAAACAGGGTGACTGGGCCGTCGCAGAAATGCGCCGTCATCCATTAAAAGGCGACCGCGGATTTTACGCGGAGCTGACCCAGTTCATCACCTTCAGCGACGATCACTTCGTCCCGTGGTGGGTGACGCTGGCGCGCCATAATCTTGAGAAAGAGGCACCGGACGGCGTCGCCACCGAGATGCTTGACGAAGGGCTGACTCGCCGCGATTTGACCGTCCTCGACTTCGTCACCATTGACAGCGCCAGTACCGAAGATATGGACGATGCGCTGTATGTCGAATCTGGCGCCGATGGCAAACTGTTGCTGACGGTGGCGATCGCTGACCCGACCGCGTGGATTGCCGAAGGCAGCAAGCTGGATAACGCCGCAAAAGTACGCGCCTTTACCAACTATCTGCCGGGCTTCAACATCCCGATGCTGCCGCGCGAACTGTCAGACGACCTGTGTTCCCTGCGTGCCAATGAAGTGCGCCCGGTGCTGGCCTGCCGGATGACTCTGGCGGCCGATGGCACCATCGAAGACAATATCGAGTTCTTTGCCGCTACCATCGAATCAAAAGCCAAGCTGGCCTATGACGATGTCTCTGACTGGCTGGAAGGCCGCGGCAGCTGGCAGCCGGGCAGCGAGGCGATCGCGCAGCAAATTACGCTGCTGAAGGACGTGTGTCAGCGCCGCAGCGAATGGCGTCAGACCCACGCGCTGGTGTTTAAAGACCGCCCGGATTACCGTTTCGTCCTCGGCGAAAAAGGCGAAGTGCTGGACATCGTCGCGGAGCCGCGTCGTATTGCCAACCGTATTGTCGAAGAGTCGATGATCGCCGCCAACATCTGTGCCGCCCGCGTGCTGCGCGACAAGCTTGGCTTCGGCGTTTATAACGTCCACACCGGCTTCGACCCGGCGAATACCGAACAGCTGGCGGCCCTGCTGAAGACCCACGACGTACACGTTGATCCGACGGAAGTGCTCACCCTGGAAGGTTTCTGCAAGCTGCGCCGCGAACTGGACGCTCAGCCGACCGGTTTCCTAGACAGCCGCATACGTCGTTTCCAGTCGTTTGCTGAAATCAGCACCGAGCCGGGCCCCCACTTTGGTCTTGGTCTTGAGGCCTACGCCACATGGACCTCGCCGATCCGTAAGTATGGCGACATGATCAACCACCGTCTGCTGAAGGCCATCATCAAAGGCGAAACCATTGCGCGCCCACAGGATGAAGCCACCGTGCAGATGTCGGAGCGCCGTCGTCTCAACCGCATGGCCGAACGCGATGTCGCCGACTGGCTGTATGCCCGTTTCCTCAACGATAAAGCCGGTACCGACACCCGCTTTGCGGCGGAGATCATCGACATCAGCCGCGGTGGAATGCGCGTACGTCTGGTGGACAATGGCGCGGTCGCCTTTATTCCGGCCCCGTTCCTCCACGCCGTGCGCGACGAACTGGTCTGCAGCCAGGAAAACGGCACCGTGCAGATCAAGGGAGAAGTGGTCTACAAGGTGACCGATGTTATCGATGTCACTATCGCTGAAGTCCGCATGGAAACGCGTAGCATCATTGCTCGTCCTGCAGCCTGACGTCTCTTCACAGCGGTTCCTTCGGGAACCGCTCCTTCTTTCCTCCCTGTCCCGTCATTTCCGTCGCAACGATTAAGGTTGTGCGTTTTTTTCGCTTCTCTTTTTCACCCATTTTTAGCATCATTGATTTCATTCGTTTTTGTTACCAGGATAATGCCATGTCAGATGTGAATGCCCACCTGCTCGCCCAACGTATCGATACCGTGCTGGATATTCTGGTTGCCGGTGATTACCACTCTGCGATCCATAATCTGGAGATCCTCAAAGCGGAACTGCTGGCGCTGGCGGCAGACGACGCCGAGCAAAACAAACCACCCAAAGCGCCCTGGGAAATCTGATTATCGCCCACATGCCGCAACCGGCGATGCTGACCGGTTGCTCGCCGTATAGCCCCCTAACAGTGATGTTGCTATGAACGCCCGACAACAAAGTATTTTGCAAGTGGTCATCGATAAAGGCCGCATGAGCGTCGCCGATCTGGCGAAGATGACCGGTGTCTCAGAGGTCACCATCCGTCAGGATCTAAACCTGCTGGAGAAGCAGAGCTATCTGCGCCGCACCCATGGCTACGCCGTCCCATTGGACAGTGAAGATGTCGAAACCCGCATGATGACCCATTTCGCCATTAAGCGTGAACTGGCCAGCCGCGCCGCGGCGCTGGTGAATGCCGGCGAAACGGTATTTATCGAAAACGGCAGCAGCAACGCCCTGCTGGCGCGCACCCTGGCTGAACGCGGCGATATCACCATCATCACCGTCAGCAGCTATATCGCCCATCTGCTGAAAGAGACGCCGGGAGAGGTGATCCTGCTGGGCGGGATTTACCAGAAACGCAGTGAAAGTATGGTTGGCCCACTGACCCGCCAGTTCATTCAACAGGTGCATTTCAGTAAGGCCTTCATCGGGATCGATGGCTGGCAGGCGGAAACCGGCTTTACCGGCCGCGATATGATGCGTGCGGACGTGGTTAACGCCGTTCTGGAGAAGCACTGCGAAGCGATTATCCTCAGCGACAGCTCAAAATTCAGCGCGGTGCACCCCTATCCGCTTGGCCCAGCCGGCCGCTTTAATCGCGTTATCACCGACGATCGTCTGCCGAACGACTGCCGTGAGCAGTTGTTGCGCAGCGGCCTGACCGTCGATATTGTGCCGTACATCTGATATTCCACCCGCCCCGTGCCCTGCCACCACGCCGAACGGGGCGAAATTACGCTCTGAGAGTATTCCGAGCCGGTAATTAAGATTTTTTACCTGACGATAAATTTAAAAAAAAGTAGAATTATTATTAGCGATATAACAGGAAGTGACTATCACCTGCGTGATTTTCGTGATACCTGCGCACCCTAACTTCATGGAATTGCCCTAAAGCTGCTTTATCAGGCTATGCTTAAAGGAGCGCCGTAATCCATGAATAGATTATTCAGGAGAAAAAAATGATGACTTCAACGAGCAAAAAAATGGCTGCTGTTGTTCTGGCTGTCACTGTAGCAATGTCTCTGAGCGCTTGCTCTAACATGTCTAAACGCGATCGTAACACTGCAATCGGTGCAGGCGCCGGCGCCATCGGCGGTGCGGTGTTAACTGACGGTAGCGCACTCGGTACCCTGGGTGGCGCAGCAGTCGGTGGTATTATTGGTCACCAGGTCGGCAAATAATATAATTACCTGACGAAATAAAAGAATAATTCATACGAATTGACTTACGCACGTTAAATCATTCAAGGCCGCGGCATTCACCGCGGCCTTGTTATTTCACCTGGCCATTAATTAGGGTTGAAAAAACGATTAGCCGCCAGCTAACTTCACTTTCATCCCTTTCGCTTCTAGCAGCGCCTTAAGTAAATCCCGTTTGTCGCCCTGGATCTCAATCACACCCTCTTTCACCGCGCCGCCGCAGCCGCATTTCTTCTTCAGCTCTGCCGCCAGGGCAGTGAGTGCCGCATCGTCGGCATCAATCCCGCTAATCAGACAGACGCCCTTGCCCTTGCGGCCGCTGGTCTGGCGCTGGATCCGCACTATGCCGTCGCCTTTCGGGCGCACCGGCGCCGGTTTCGCCTCGTCGATACGCCCGGTTTCGGTGGAGTAGACCAGGCGGCTGTTGGAATCGCTCATTATGCCCCCTTGCGCAGAGAATCGTTGATCGCCCGCAGCGTCGCGGCAGGATCGGTCGACTGGGTAACCGGGCGGCCAATGACCATATAGTCCACCCCTGCCGCCTGAGCCTGCTCAGGCGTCATGATCCGCCGCTGATCGCCAGCGTCGCTGCCCTGCGGACGGATACCCGGGGTGACCAGCTTAAACGCCTGTCCCAGCTCATGCTTAAAGCGTACCGCCTCCTGAGCTGAACACACCACCCCGTCGAGGCCGCAGCGTTGGGTCAGCGCCGCCAGCTTCGCCGCGTAATCAGCCGGAGATAAGGTAATGCCCAGATCCTGCAGATCGCTGGACTCCATGCTGGTAAGGACGGTGACGGCGATGAGCAGCGGCGCGTCTTGACCAAAAGGCAGCAGCGCTTCGCGTGCCGCGGTCATCATCCGTGCGCCGCCGGAGGCATGGACATTCACCATCCATACGCCAAGCTCGGCCGCCGCCGCCACCGCGCGGGCGGTGGTGTTGGGAATATCGTGAAACTTAAGGTCCAGGAACACCTCAAACCCACGCTGATGCAGATCGCGGACAAACTGCGGTCCCAGCAGGGTGAACATCTCTTTGCCCACCTTCAGGCGGCAGTCGCGCGGGTCGATGCGGTCGACAAATGCCAGCGCTTTATCGCGATTATCATAGTCAAGCGCAACCACAACGGGAGAGGAAGTGACAGCGCGGGAAGATGGGATAGCTGTTGACGTCATGACCAGACCTTAGTGTTGATGGGCGCCAGAGGGCGCAAAAAAGGTAAACGGGCAGCATTCTACCTGTGAAGCTAACAAAATAACAGGCTGCTGTTTTGCCCTGCGCGGACGACGGCGATGCCGGGGCTGCAGGCGGCGACGGGAAAGAAATGATAAGTATGTTGTAACTAAAGCGTCTGTTTTTTTGACCTTACTGGCCGTCGAGGCCGCGAATAGGTTTGATGGTCGCCCAGGAGCGGCAGGACGGACAATGCCAGTAGAGAGTATGAGCGGTAAAGCCGCATTTCTGGCAACGGTAGCGCGGTTTGCTACGCACCTGTTCGCCGACCATGTTTCGCAGCACCCCAAGACTTTCTTTCGCCCGTCCTTCTTCCGCTTCATTGAGATGGTAGTCCATCAGCTTATGGAAGACGCGCATGGTCGGGTGGCGTTCCAGCTGCCGGGTGACGTAGTTTTGCGCCGCTTCGACGCCTTCCCGCTGCTCAAGGATCTGCGCCAGCATCAGTTCGGCGGTCGCTCCGGCGTTCTCCTCCACGCAGCGGCGCAGGAAAACTTCCCATTCATCGGCTTTGCCGAGCTGCTGATAGCAGGTCTGCAGCATCTCCAGCGTCTCACCCACCAGCTCTTTATCCTGATCGATAACCCGCTCGAGGCTTTCCACCGCTTTGGCGTAGTCGCCCTTCTCCATCCACACCCGACCCATCATGATCGACACCCGGGCGCTGTTGCGGTCCGCGGCGGCGCCTTTCTTCAACAGCGCCATCGCCTTATCCAGATCGTTGGCCGCCATCTGCTGCAGGGCCAGTTCGCACCAGAAGTTGGCGATTTCGCCACGATGCTTCTCTTTGCCCAGCTTCACCAGCCGCTCAGCCACCTCGATAGCCGACTGCCAGTCGCTGGTCGCCTGGTAGATCTGCAACAGTTGCTGCAGCGCGCCGAGGCGAAAATCAGTCTCATCCACCAGCTGTTTGAACATGTCTTCCGCACGGTCATACAGCCCGGCGGCCATATAGTCGCGCCCCAGCTGCTGGACGGCCAACAGGCGCTGATCGTAGGTTAACGATGCGCTTTCCATCAGACTCTGGTGGATACGGATCGCGCGGTCGACCTCACCGCGCGAGCGGAACAGGTTGCCGAGCGTCAGGTGGGCCTCAACGGTACCGGTATCCTCTTTCAGCATATCAAGGAACAGATCGACGGCTTTATCCTGCTGGTTGCTAAGCAGGAAGTTCACCCCCGCCACGTAATCCCGTGACAGGCGGCTCGCGTCGTCCTGTTTGGACTGTTGTGCACTTCTGCGCCCCATGTACCAGCCGTAGGCGGCGGCAACGGGTAAAAGCAGAAACAACAACTCCAGCATAAGAGGTTATTCCTTCACCGCAGGCACGCCTGCGTCGACAGCCGCCGGGCTGACAGGGGCAATCTGGTGCTCAAGGCGCTTAATTTTCCGCTCCGCGCGCGCCAGCGAGACGCGCACCCGCAGCCAGAACAGGCCGCAGATCAGCCAGCCGATGGCAAAGCCTGCGGCAAACAGCACCGCCAGTAGCGTCGAAATGCGGAATTCACCCTGAGCGAGCAAATAGTTGAAAGTGACCTGTTGGTCATTCTGCGCCCCCAGCGTCACTGAAATGACGAAGATTGCTAATACCAGTAAGAAAATGAGTAAATATTTCACATGACTTCCCGTTCTGTGGGTTGCGCGAAAAAAGCCCGCTTTCAGCCCTATAAAGTATCATTTTCGCCGCAGCGGTGGAACGAAAAAGCACGGCAACTCTACAGGATATGCGGTCGGATGCCGCTAAAATCAACATTATTCCGCTTCAGGCATCCTTTTTTTAATATCCTGCGCCTCTTCCCCCGGCGGCGAGAGCGGCCCGCAAAGACGCTGCGTCAGCCAGCAGGCCACCGTGACCAGCACCCAGGAAATCAGCGTGGCGACAATAAGATCCAGCGGCCAGTGCATGCCGAGCGCCAGGCGACTGCCCATCACCGCCGTCGCCCACGCCAGCAGTACCGCGATCGTGCCCCAGCGCCGACGCGGCCACAACAGCCCGGCAGCGAGCAGCGCCCAGCTGGCGGCGAACATCGTATGGCCTGACGGGAAGGCAAACCCGGTCTCTTTCTGCCAGTGTTTGCGTAAAAACGGCGGGATGTCCTGCGCCTGCGCCAGCTGCTCATGCACCAGTTTAGCGCGTTCTTTGCGCTTTAACGCGTAGAATTGCGTCACCGGCACCTGCCTTGTGTTTTCCAGCCAGATGACAAACGGTCTCGGCTCCTGGACCCGCGCCTTGACCCAGGATTTGGCCCCCTGTCCCACCAGGATGGCGGCGGCAAGAATGAGGAACAGGATCAGCGCCGCGCGCAGGCGAAAGCGCAGGCACCAGAGAAACCAGGCGCACAGCACAACATGGGTGATGATTCCCCACGGCTGGGTCACCGTTTCCGTCACCCACCAGAGGCTTTTCAGCCATGCCACCGGTAGTCCTGGCTGCCACAGCCAACCAGACAGCCAGACCGTGAGGGGCATGACCAGAAGCAGCGCCGCCGCAAGAGCGGTTCGTCGGGCAATCAACAGCATTTTCTCTCCTTCTCTTTGTAGATGAACATCATAGCGGAAAGTAGATCGTTTGTGCGCTTTCCGCGCGGCTAACCGTTCGCGATTAGGAGAACGTCCCGGCGTTGTGGCAAAATAGCGGTAAACAGAAAGCACATTCAGGTGCTGACAGAATCTGGAGAATCACATGCAGCTTAAACGTGTGGCAGAAGCCAAACTGCCAACCCCCTGGGGCGATTTCCTGATGGTGGGTTTTGAAGAACTGGCAACCGGACAGGATCATGTCGCGCTGGTGTACGGCGATATCTCAGGGCAGGCGCCGGTGCTCGCCCGCGTTCATTCAGAGTGTCTGACGGGCGATGCCCTGTTTAGCCTGCGCTGTGATTGCGGCTTTCAGCTGGAGGCGGCCCTGTCGCATATCGCCGAAGAAGGCCGGGGGATCCTGCTCTATCATCGTCAGGAAGGTCGCAACATTGGTTTATTGAATAAGATCCGCGCCTACGCGCTGCAGGATCAGGGGTATGACACTGTCGAAGCGAACCATCAGCTTGGCTTCGCCGCCGATGAACGCGACTTCACCCTGTGCGCCGATATGTTCAAACTGCTCAACGTAGAGCAGGTGCGACTGTTAACCAATAACCCGAAAAAAGTGGAAATCCTCAGCGAAGCCGGGATTAACATTGTGGAGCGCGTGCCGCTGATCGTCGGACGCAACCCGAAAAACGCCCATTATCTCGACACTAAAGCCGCCAAGATGGGCCACCTGCTCAACAGCAAGCCGGCGGAATAATACCGGCGACAGAGTAAAGAGAGGGCCAGCGATGCTGGCCCTTCGTTTTACAGCATATTGCGGATGACGTAGTGCAAGATGCCGTCGTTGCGGTAGTAGGTGAGCTCGGTCGCCGTGTCGATACGGCACCGGCAGGCGATCACCTCCTGCGAGCCGTCAGCGCGGGTGAGGGTCACCGGCACCGTGGCGCCAGGCTGTAGCGACTGCAGATTACTGACATCAATCCGCTCTTCACCGGTCAACTGTAGCGTTTTACGGGTGACGCCCTGCGGGAACTCCAGCGGCAGAATACCCATCCCGATCAGGTTGGAGCGGTGAATACGTTCGAAGGACTCGGCGATCACCACCCGGATCCCCAGCAGGCGCGGCCCCTTCGCCGCCCAGTCGCGGCTGGAACCCGAGCCATACTCCTTACCGGCAATCACCGCCAGCGGTATCCCCTCGGCTTTATACAGCATCGCCGCATCGTATATCGCCACCGGTTCGCGGTCCGGCAGATGGCGGGTCATCCCCCCTTCCACCCCCGGCACCATTTCGTTGCGGATGCGGATATTGGCGAAGGTGCCGCGCATCATCACCTCATGGTTACCGCGACGGGAGCCGTAGGAGTTAAAGTCGCGCCGGGCAACCCCATGCTCCTGCAGATAGCGGCCTGCCGGACTATCGGCTTTGATGCTTCCTGCCGGCGAAATGTGGTCAGTAGTCACTGAATCGCCCAGCATGGCGAGGATCCGCGCGCCGTGAATATCCTCCACCGGCAGCGGCTCGACGCCCATCTCGTCAAAGAACGGCGACAGGCGAATGTAGGTCGAATCTTCCTGCCAGTCGTAGGTATCTGACGCCTCCACCTTGATCGCCCTCCACTCCTCAGTACCGGAAAACACTTCCGCGTACTCTTTGCGGAACATCTCCGTGGAGACCTGTTCCACCGCCCGGGCAATCTCCTCCCCGCTCGGCCAGATATCTTTCAGATAGACCGGCTCACCGTCGCTGCCCTGTCCCAGCGGCTCGCGGGTGAGATCGATGTTCATGTTCCCCGCCAGCGCGTAAGCGACCACCAGCGGCGGCGAGGCCAGCCAGTTGGTTTTCACCAGCGGGTGGATACGCCCTTCGAAGTTACGGTTGCCGGAGAGCACCGCCCCGACGGTGAGGTCGCCTTTTTTGATTGCTTCTTCAATCGGTTCCGGCAGCGGACCGGAGTTACCGATACAGGTGGTACAGCCATACCCCACCAGATTGAAGCCGAGCTGGTCGAGGTAAGGCGTCAGGCCAGCATGGGCCAGATAATCTGACACCACTTTCGAGCCAGGGGCCAGGGAAGCTTTCACCCACGGCTGCGGCTGCAGGCCGCGTTCGACGGCTTTTTTCGCCAGCAGGCCAGCGGCCATCAGTACGCTGGGGTTGGAGGTGTTGGTACAGGAAGTGATCGCCGCAATGGCCACCGCGCCATCCGGCAGCGAATAGTGATGCCCGTTCAGCGTATACGCCACCGGCTGGCGCTGACGCTGAAGGTGGTTAACCTCCAGTTCGCCGCTGGCGGCAAAGGCTTTCGGCACATCGCCGAGCGCCACGCGATCCTGCGGCCGCTTCGGCCCGGCGAGGCTCGCTTCAACGCTGCCCATATCCAGCGCCAGGGTACTGGTAAAGACCGGCTCATCGCCCGGCTGGCGCCACATGCCCTGCGCTTTGGCATAGGCTTCCACCAGCGCTACCTGTTCTTCGCTGCGTCCGCTGAGACGCATATAGCTGAGCGTCACGTCATCGATCGGGAAGAAACCGCAGGTGGCGCCATACTCTGGCGCCATATTGGCGATGGTGGCGCGATCGGCCAGGGGCAAGGTATCCAGACCGTCACCGTAGAACTCGACAAATTTTCCGACCACGCCGTGCTGGCGCAGCATCTGGGTGACCGTCAGCACCAGGTCAGTAGCGGTAATACCTTCGCGCAATTTGCCGCTGAGCTTAAAGCCGACCACGTCCGGGATCAGCATCGACACCGGCTGGCCGAGCATGGCGGCTTCCGCTTCAATCCCGCCCACGCCCCAGCCCAGCACGCCGAGCCCGTTAATCATGGTGGTATGGGAGTCGGTGCCCACCAGGGTATCCGGCCACGCCATCCACTTTCCGTTCACCTCTTCGCTCCACACCGCCCGTCCGAGATATTCCAGGTTGACCTGGTGGCAAATCCCGGTGCCCGGCGGCACCACGCTGAATCGGCTGAAGGCCTGCTGCCCCCAACGCAAAAATGCGTAGCGTTCGTGGTTCCGCTCCATTTCCAGGCGGACGTTGTCTTCGAAGGCCTCGTCGTCGCCGAAGCGGTCGACGGTCACCGAGTGGTCGATCACCAGGTCGACCGGCGAAAGCGGGTTCACCTTCGCGGTATCGCCGCCCAGGCGTTTCACCGCCTCGCGCATGGCGGCCAGATCCACTACCGCCGGCACGCCGGTAAAGTCCTGCATCAGGACGCGAGCCGGACGGTAGGCGATCTCCCGGTCGGCATGGGCCTTTTTCAGCCAACCGGCAAGGGCACGAATATCTTCTTCAGTTACCGAGTCACCGTCCTGCCAGCGCAACAGGTTCTCCATCAGCACCTTCAGCGACTTGGGCAGTCGACTGATATCGCCCAGCTGCTTCTCCGCCAGCGGCAGACTGTAGTAATGCCAGGTTTTCTCATTGACCTGCAGCGTGTCCTTACTGGCTTCTCGTAGGGTTGACGACATAGCTCCTCCTTTATCTCAGGGATGGCATACCCCGATTCTCCTCAGGGTCTCCATTAAAGATAACACATGCTGGGCATAACACTTTGATAACAACCCAAATTGCTAAATGCGATAGGACGGAGAGGGATAAAAAGGCAATTATCAGAGCGCAGAGGAAATAGCACCAAAATAGTGCAGAGGAGTCGTTTAAGCGATATTGTATTAGTACACGAGGACAAAAAAAGAGCTAATCATTGCCTGTTGGCTGATTAGCTCTTGTGATTGATTTCAGGTTGGATGAATCCCACGGCAAAATATATTCTCCCTGTATTGCCGGTCACTGATTTTATATTACAGTTTCCTTTCACTGTCATAAAAATGACATGTATCTACAACGATGACCTACAGCTTTAGCTGACAATCCAGATGTTGCAGATGGTGAGCGCGATGATACTCCAGAACATCGCCAGCCCTACCAACACTACGCCCCATACGCGACTACGCAGAACGGGATCGATTTCGGTTTTGTCATTTTCGTATGACATCGCCAGTTTCATGTAATCGAGATTACTTATCATATTGTCACCACCAATTGCTCAAATCATCAGGTACAGATAAATCTTAATTATGGATAAAAGATTAATCCAGCTAAATTAGGTCTGATGGAATATATTTAACCGGTTATTTGATCGCGGTGGGCATAATGACAAACGTGTTGCGAGAAATTATTAATTTTGTGATTGATTCGAGGTTTAAGTTGTTAAATAAAGACCATGCTAGTTAATGGCACTCCCCACAGGGAATGCCATTATTTTTTACAGGGTTATTTTTCCGGTAGTTTTATATCTTTGAACATCGCTTCAATATCTTCATTCGACCGCAAGGCCACCGCGGTATCCACCACATCCCGGGTCAAATGGGGTGCAAAACGTTGAATAAAATCATACATGTAGCTTCGTAAGAAAGTGCTACGGCGGAAGCCTATTTTAGTGGTGCTGTGGCTGAAGATACCGTTCGCATCCAGCTTCACCAGGTCCGGATCGGAGACCGGATCCACCGCCATACTGGCAATCACCCCTACCCCGAGTCCCAGGCGAACATAGGTTTTGATGACATCGGCATCGGTGGCGGTAAAGACAATGCGCGGCGTCAGGCCCGCACGGTTAAACGCGGTATCCAGTTCCGAACGGCCGGTGAAGCCAAAGGTATAGGTTACCAGCGGATACTGCGCCAGCTCTTCTATTGACACCGAGCCCCTGGAGGCCAGAGGATGCTCCGGCGTCACCACGATCGACCGGTTCCAGTGATAGCATGGCAGCATCACCAAATCGTCATACAGATGCAGCGCTTCAGTAGCAATAGCGAAGTCGGCGTTGCCTTTCGACACGGCTTCAGCGATCTGGGTTGGCGAACCCTGATGCATATGCAGCGACACCCGCGGATAGCGTTCAATAAAGCCCTTGATCACCCCCGGCAAGGCATAGCGCGCCTGGGTATGGGTGGTCGCCACATACAGCGACCCCTTGTCCGGCCAGGTATGCTCCCCGGCGACAGATTTGATGGCATCGACTTTCGACAACACCTCGCGGGCAATACGGATGATCTCCTGCCCGGCAGGGGTCACCTGAGTCAAATGCTTGCCGCTGCGGGCAAAGATCTGGATGCCGAGCTCATCTTCCAGCATACGCACCTGCTTACTGATGCCTGGCTGGGAGGTATAAAGCCCTTCGGCGGTGGATGAAACATTCAGGTTATGGTTAACCACCTCAACGATGTAGCGAAGCTGTTGTAGTTTCATGCTGATATCCGTTTGCGCGTAAAATGAAGCCGCTTAATACACTTTACGTTCAGGCAACTTGTCGCCTGTGAAGGCCAGGCCTCCCGGCAGTTGGCCATAGTGGCGCCGCAACGCATCCTGAAAGCGATGATGTATAAGACGTTTTAATAATAAAAAAGGCATTAACTATAACCACTATATCATTTATACCAACAGTGTATAGCCGGTAACGAAAAATAATATAGGTGGTTATAAGGGGGCGGAAAGCGCGGAGAGAAAGGAAAACGACACGGCAGAGGCATCCATGGCCCCTGCCGGCCGCCAGAGCAGGAAAAGCGCCCTTTTCCTGCCTGATAATGGTCAGTTACTTTTTAGCTTCCGTCCATTTGCCGTCGATAAAGAAGGCTGACCAGCCGGTCGCTTTGCCCTCTTTTTCGGACGCCACATACTGCTGCTTCGTTTTACGGCTAAAGCGCACCAGCGTTTTATTGCCTTCCGGATCCTGCTGCGGCGCATCGGCGAGATAACGCAGTTTTTCCGGCAGACGGTCGCGGAAGCGGTACAGCTCTTCCACCAGCGGCGCACGCGTTTCCCGTGATTTCGGGAAGGTGTTTGCCGCCAGGAAGACGCCCGCGGCCCCGTCACGCAGCACGAAATAGGCGTCAGACTTCTCGCACGGCAGCTCCGGGAGCGGCACCGGATCTTCCTTCGGCGGCGCCACTTCGCCATTGCGCAGGATCTTACGCGTATTCTTACACTCGTCGTTGGTACAAGCCATGTACTTCCCAAAACGCCCCATCTTCAGGTGCATCTCGGAGCCGCACTTCTCGCACTCCACTACCGGACCGTCATAGCCCTTGATGCGGAACTCGCCCTCTTCAATCTCATAGCCATCGCAGGTCGGGTTGTTACCGCAGACGTGCAGTTTACGCTTGGGATCGATAAGGTAGCTGTCCATCGCCGTACCGCACTTCTGGCAGCGGCGTTTGGCGCGCAGCGCGTTAGTTTCGGCGTCATCGCCTTCCAGCACGTTGAGGACTTCGTTTTCCGGCACCAGGTTAATGGTGGTTTTGCAGCGCTCTTTCGGCGACAGGGCATAGCCCGAACAGCCGAGGAAAACGCCGGTGCTGGCGGTACGGATGCCCATTTTACGGCCGCAGGTTGGACAGTCGATACTGGTGAGCACCATCGGGTTCGGCTGCATGCCGCCCTCTTCCGGATCTTTCTCCGCCGTCTCCAGCTGGGCGGTAAAATCGCCAAAGAAGTGGTTCAGCACTTCTTTCCACTCGGCCTGGTGGTTAGCCACCTGATCGAGACGATCTTCCATCTGCGCGGTGAAGTCGTAGTTCATTAAATCGCGGAAGTTCTCTTCCAGTCGGTCGGTGACGATCTCGCCCATTTTCTCCGCGTAGAAACGACGGTTTTCCACTCGCACGTAACCACGATCCTGAATGGTGGAGATAATCGAGGCATAGGTGGACGGACGACCGATACCGCGTTTTTCCAGCTCTTTAACCAGCGAGGCTTCGCTGAAGCGAGCCGGCGGTTTGGTAAAGTGCTGGGCAGGCGTCAGCTCGACCAGGCTCAGCTGGTCGCCCTGTTTGACCAGCGGCAGAGTCCGGTCCTCATCGCCCTTGCGCAGGGCCGGCATCACTTTGGTCCAGCCGTCAAAGCGTAAGGTACGACCGCGCGCTTTCAGTTTGTAATCGCCCGCCGCCACGGTCAGCGTCGTGGAGTCGTACTGCGCCGGCGTCATCTGACAGGCGACAAACTGGCGCCAGATCAGCTGATACAGCTTCTGCGCATCCGCTTCCATATCTTTCAGCGTTTCCGCCAGCACGTTCACATCAGACGGACGAATCGCTTCGTGTGCTTCTTGTGAGTTTTCTTTGCTGGCGTACTGATTCGCGCTTTCCGGCAGATATTTTTTACCAAACTTGTCGCTGATGTAGCCGCGAACCATGTTCAGCGCATCCTGACTCAGGTTGGTGGAGTCGGTACGCATATAGGTGATGTGCCCCGCCTCATAGAGGCGCTGAGCCATCATCATGGTCTTTTTCACGCCGAAGCCGAGACGGGTGCTGGCCGCCTGCTGCAGGGTGGAGGTGATGAACGGCGCGCCCGGCTTGCTGCTGGTCGGCTTGTCTTCCCGCTCCAGTACGCTGTAGCTGGCTTTTTCCAGTAGCGATACCGCCGCCATGGTCTCATCGCGGCTGACCGGACGGAACGGCTTATCGTCCTTATGGGTCACCTGCAGCGGCAGCGCGTCGCCGCCCGGCGTGGTGGTGCTGGCATCAACTTCCCAGTACTCTTCCGGGACGAATGCTTTGATTTCACGCTCACGCTCCACCACCAGGCGGACCGCGACGGACTGTACGCGCCCGGCAGAAAGACCACGGGCGATTTTTTTCCACAGCAGCGGCGAAACCATATAACCCACCACGCGGTCCATAAAGCGACGCGCCTGCTGGGCGTTAACCCGATCGATATTCAGTTCGCCCGGCTTTTCGAAAGCCTGACGAATGGCGTTTTTGGTGATCTCATTGAACACCACGCGGCTGTAACGCTGTTCATCGCCGCCGATAACTTCCCGCAGGTGCCAGGCAATGGCTTCCCCTTCGCGGTCAAGGTCGGTTGCGAGATAGATGTGGTCAGCTTTTTCCGCCAACTGTTTGAGTTCTGAAACTACCTTTTCTTTACCCGGAAGTACTTCATAGTGCGCATTCCAGTCATGCCATGGGTCCACGCCCATGCGGTTAACCAGAGCACCACGTTCGTCCTTTTTAGGCTTTTTAGCCCCTTTGGTGGCGGTAGAGTCGGTGCTCTTTTTGGAAGCTGATCCACTGGTCGGCAAATCGCGGATATGACCGACGCTGGATTTCACCACGTAGTCATTACCCAGATACTTATTGATCGTTTTGGCTTTTGCCGGGGACTCAACGATAACGAGAGCTTTACCCATATTCACCTTTACCTAATTTGATTCATCCAGGAATACATCGCACATTCATACACCCTCCACTGGCGACTGCCTCATATGTTGCGGCACCGTCGGTGAATATCAACCCAGAACACCTGTTTCATCTCCGTAAAACCAGGCGCTTGAGTTTACTGACCTTTTTTCGTCAGGTGACATAGCACGAAGAATTTTTGGCCGAATGTCAAGCAAATCTGTTGCCAGATCGCCGAAAGCGTCACACTGTACCTGATAAAATTCGTTACGCAACTTTATTAGCATGCAAAAGCGAATCACGCCAGTAAACGGCTGTTTCTCCACTGGTTACGATTACCCTTGTTTTGTCCATGGAAAATTTGCCCCGTGCCGCCGCGCGGCGTAAACTACGCGTGGAGAAAAAGAGGAGTCCGTTATGCAAGGTACAACCCAACCAATCGATCGCCAGACGCTGCTCGAAAAAGCCAACAAACTTATTCGCGAACATGAGGATACGTTAGCCGGTATCGAAGCTACCGACGTCGTTCAGCGCAACAATGTCCTGGTGTTTAGCGGTGAGTTTTATCTTGATGAGCAGGGTCTGCCGACGCCGAAGAGTACAGCGGTATTTAATATGTTTAAGTACCTCGCCCATGAGCTGTCGGACAAATATCACCTGGTCGATTAAGACCGGCGGAGATTAAGACCGCCCTAAATGAGAACGCGAGGCAGAGCCTCGCGTTTTATCATCTATATCAGCGGCTTCTGTCCGCGCTGCCACCAGCGCAGCAGCAGTCGATCGGCGCTCTCCGCCGCGCTACCGGTGAAGCGGTCGAGCATTTTCTTACGCTGTTGATAACGCACTCCGATAACCTCGTGGCTCTCCATGAGTCCCAGCAGCAGCTCATCACTGGTTTCAACCGCATCCACCAGCCCTTTTTCCAGCGCCTGTACCCCGTACCAGTGCTCGCCAGTGGCCACCTGCTCAATATCAAGGCCCGGGCGCATCCGCTGGACGAAATCCTTGAACAAATGGTGCGTCTCATTAAGGTCTTCGCGAAACTTGCGCCGTCCTTCTTCAGTGTTTTCACCCAGCATCGTGAGCGTTCGTTTGTACTGTCCGGCGGTATGCAGTTCGATATCAATATCTTTGTTCTTCAGGAAACGGTGCAGGTTTGGGATCTGCGCCACCACGCCAATAGAGCCGAGGATCGCAAACGGCGCCGAGACAATTTTGTTCGCCACGCAGGCCATCATATAGCCGCCGCTGGCCGCCACTTTGTCGACCGCCACCGTCAGCGGGATCTGTTTGTCGCGCAAGCGCTGCAGCTGCGATGCTGCAAGCCCGTAGCCGTGCACCACCCCGCCGGGGCTTTCCAGACGAATCACCACCTGATCGCGCGCTTTCGCCGCCGCCAGCACCGCGGTGATCTCTTCCCGCAGGCTGGTGACTTCATGAGCATCCATACTGCCTTTGAAATCCAGCACCCAGGCGCGCGGCTTGCCTTCCGGCTCGGTATTACCCAACTTCGCCCGCGCTTTCGCCGCCTTCGCCTCTTGTTTTTGCTTTTTCTTCTGCGACTTATGCCACTGCTTCTGCTGCGGGCCGTCCAGCAGGGCCACCGCCAGCGATTCCTTCATCTCTTTATAATGCTCGCTAAGATTCGTTACCCGCAGCTCACCGCGCTGTTTCTTGCGATGGGCCAGGTTGACGATAATAGCGGCAATCACCGCGATAGCGACGACAACGGTCGCGATCTTGGCTAAAAATAAGCCATATTGAGCAAGTAATTCCACGTTTTCACCTTGTGTAAAGCACTGACGTTGCTTCACAGTGTACATCAGCCCCTGGCGAGAAGTCTTTGTGCTTTGTGTCCTCTGCGCAGCGGATTCCGTTTTTTTAGGCGAGGCTGAAATCGTTGCAAGATATTAATTTTGTGAATACTTTCCGCTTCGCCGATTGCAATGGCGGGCGCTTTCAGGCATAACAGCGCAAAAGTGAGATACCAAAGATGAAGCGCGATCGAGAGCCGATCGCCAAAGGAGTCGCCGTGCATTATCAACCGCAACGCCACTTGCTGAAAGATCGCATCATTCTGGTCACCGGGGCCAGCGATGGAATTGGTCGTGAAGCGGCCCTGACCTACGCCCGCTACAGCGCCAGCGTTATCCTGCTGGGTCGCAACGACGACAAACTGCGCGCCGTCGCCGAGGAGATTGAGCGTGAGGGCGGTATTCCTCCCCGCTGGTTTACTCTCGACCTGCTCACCTGCACGCCGCAGGCTTGCCAGCAGCTGGCGCAGCAGATCAGCATCCACTATCCCCGCCTTGACGGCGTGCTGCACAATGCTGGCTTGCTCGGCGACATCTGCCCGATGGATGAACAGAAACCGGAGGTCTGGCAGCAGGTGATGCAGGTGAACGTCAATGGCACCTTTATGCTGACCCAGGCGCTTCTTCCTTTATTACTCCGTTCCGAATCTGGTTCGCTGGTCTTTACCTCATCCAGCGTCGGTCGTCAGGGTCGCGCCAACTGGGGCGCCTATGCCGTCTCCAAATTCGCCACCGAAGGGATGATGCAGGTGCTGGCCGACGAGTACCAAAGCCGCCACCTGCGGGTGAACTGTATCAACCCCGGCGGCACCCGCACCGGCATGCGCGCCAGCGCGTTCCCGACGGAAGATCCGCTGAAACTGAAAACCCCCGCTGACATTATGCCCGTCTATCTGTGGCTGATGGGCGACGACAGTCGTCGCAAGACGGGAATGACCTTCGACGCCCAACCGGGGCGTAAACCAGGAATTGCCCAATGAGTGATGAACGCTACCGCGAACGCCAGCAGCGGCTGAAAGATAAAGTGGATGCCCGGGTGGCGGCGGCCCAGGACGAGCGCGGCATTGTGATGGTCTTTACCGGCAACGGCAAAGGAAAAACTACCGCCGCCTTTGGCACCGCGACCCGCGCCGTCGGCCACGGCAAAAAAGTCGGCGTGATCCAGTTTATCAAGGGGACCTGGCCTAACGGCGAGCGTAATCTGCTGGAGCCCCACGGCGTCGAATTTCAGGTGATGGCGACAGGCTTTACCTGGAACACTCAGGACCGCGACAGCGACACCGCCGCCTGTCTGGCGGTTTGGGAACATGCCCGCCGTATGCTTGCCGACGACCAGCTCGATCTGGTGCTGCTGGACGAGCTGACCTATATGGTGGCCTACGATTACCTGCCGCTGGAGGCGGTGCTGAGCGCTCTGCGTGAGCGTCCTGCCCACCAGTCGGTGATCATCACCGGCCGCGGCTGTCATCGCGATATTATTGAAATGGCGGATACCGTCAGCGAGCTGCGCCCGGTGAAACATGCCTTTGATGCCGGCATTAAAGCGCAGATGGGGATTGACTACTGAGGACCGGATACGGCGAAAGGAAGTCCGCGTTCCGGCGCAAAACCACCGGAACGCGCAACATTAACCGTTGGTCTTATTGCGGGTACTGGAACGGCGGTTGCTGTTATTACCCTGGCGCGGGTTAGCGCTGGTCTGGCTGTGACGCTTCACCGCCCGGCGGATCTGATTGGCTTTCAACCGGCGACGATCTTTTTCAACGGCGACCTTGGAGCTGGTTTCCGGAGTAAGTTCCACCAGTTCGCGCAGGTAGTTGGTCTGCGCCAGGTCCAGCTCGGTATAGCCGCCGCGCGGCAGGCCTTTCGGCAGCAGAATATCGCCATAGCGTACGCGGATCAGGCGGCTGACCTGCACGCCGACCGCTTCCCACAGACGACGCACTTCGCGGTTACGCCCTTCGGTCAGGGTGACGTTGTACCACTGGTTAATCCCTTCACCGCCGGTGAATTTGATGGTTTTAAACGCCGCCGGGCCATCTTCTAACTGTACGCCGCGCGACAGCTGGCGCAGCTTATCTTCATCTACCTGGCCGAAAACGCGAACGGCGTACTCACGCTCGACTTCACGGCTCGGGTGCATCAGGCGGTTTGCCAGTTCGCCGTCGGTGGTGAACAGCAACAGGCCACAGGTGTTGACGTCCAGACGACCAACGGCAATCCAGCGCGCGCCGCGCAGTTTAGGCAGACGATCGAACACCGTCGGGCGTCCTTCCGGATCGTTACGGGTGCACAGTTCGCCTTCCGGCTTGTAGTACGCCAGCACGCGGCAGATCTGCTCGGCGGACTCTTTCACCGAGATCAGATGGCCATCGATACGAATTTTTAAACCGGGGACGATTTCCACACGGTCGCCGAGGGTGGCGATTTTGCCGTCGACGCTGACGCGGCCAGCTTCGATTTTCGCTTCAATTTCACGGCGGGAGCCGTGGCCGGCGCGGGCCAGCACTTTTTGCAGTTTCTCGCTCATTGAGCTTCCTTAAGGTGTCGCCTTCCCAGGCGTCTGGTATGCTTTATGAAACAATGAGGCCTGTATCAGCAACTCATTGTTACGTATATACTTTTTACGTAAAGTCTCGCCGGCATGCGCAAAACATTCGCCGCGAGCCCGTATTCGTGGCCGAACATACTACACTAACTTCGCCGGGAAAGCTTCTGTTCGCCACACCGCGCCTTTAGTATGGAACAGATTTTCCTTATTCACCTGTCTACCCTCACCTGTGTTGGTCTTAGTCGGACAGAGAGCGCCTCCCTGCGCTACGCCTGCTCTTGCGCGACGGCAGAGCGCTGGGCGAGCAGCCAGTCACGAAAACAGCGGTTGGCAGGGGCCAGCAGCGCGGTCTCGTGGTAAACCAGATGATAGGCCAGCGGACAGGCGATGGGCTGCGCCAGAGGATTCACCAGCCGCCCCTGCGTCAGCGCAGGCGCTATGAATGAACGTCGCAGTAAAGCCATCCCCATACCGGCTAATGCCGCCTCCGTTACGCCGTTGCAATCAGTGAACACCGGGCCACGGCGCGCGCGGTGCGCTTCCAGCCCCACGGCCTCGCACCACAGCGCCCAGTCCTCACGATGTTCATCGTGCAGCAGCGGATACTCTAGCAGATCGCTGGCATCGGCGAGGGTCTGGTGCGGAGCAATCAGCTGCGGACTACAGACCGGCATCAGATCGTCATCCAGCAGACGATAAGCCTGCAGTTCCGGCCAGCCCCCGACGCCATGCCGCACGGCAAAATCGATCTCTTCGCTCAGCAAATCCACTCGCCGGTTGGTGGTGCCGATCAGGATCTCTATCTGTGGATAGCGCTGTTCAAAATCAGCCAGCCGCGGCAGCAGCCATTGAATAGCAAAGCCGCTGGTACAACTGACAGTCACTTTTTCCGGCCCCGGGGGCACCTGCAGACGCCGGGTGGCGGCAGCTATCTGATGAAACGCGGGCTGCACGGCCCGGAGGTAGATCTCCCCCAACTCCGTTAACTGTAACCGTCGGGGGGTACGGATAAATAGCGGGACATTCAGCGCCTCCTCCAGGCGGGCAATCTGCTGGCTGACAGCGCTGGGTGTGACGCAAAGTTCACTGGCGGCCAGCTTCAGGCTGAGTAGCCGCGCCGCCGCCTCAAAACAGCGCAACGCATTCAGCGGCGGGAGTTTCATGGCTATAGAACCTCAGTTAAGAAAAACTTAATCATGTAAGCATAACGCGTTTGTCGGCCATTGCACGAGAGCTCTACAGTTAGCTTCCTTACCGTTCACAAGGAGTCAATCATGCGTGTTATCGACTGTGGTCGCCTGCTGCTGCTTGCCGCCCTCTGGGGTGCCAGCTTTCTGTTTATGCGCATCACCACCCCGGCTTTCGGCGCGGTAAACAGCGCCTTTCTGCGCGTGCTGTTCGCCGCCGTCGCTTTAGGGTTGCTGGCCGGCGCGCGCGGAAAATGGGGCGGGTATGAGGGTAAATTCATCGCCACTCTGAAGCTGGGGGTCATCAATTCCGGCCTCCCTTTTCTGATGTACTGCCTTGCCGCGCAATGGCTACCGGCAGGGTACTCCGCCACGCTCAACGCCACGGCGCCGATGATGGGGGTGCTGATTGGCGCACTCTGCTTTGCGGAACCGCTGACCCTGCGCAAAGGCGCTGGCGCGGCGCTGGGCGCTATTGGCGTGGCGGTGATCGCGCGCCCGACTACCGGCCTCGGCGCCGCCCAGCTGCTGCCGGGCGTCGGCGCCTGTCTGACCGCCACCGCCTGCTATGGCCTGGCCGGCTTTCTGACCCGCCGCTGGATCCAACAGCGCGGCGGCCTCGAAGCGGAGCGCGTCGCGTTGGGCAGCCAAATCGGCGCCACGCTGTTTTTATGCCCCTTCTTTCTCTGGTCCTGCGGGCATGGGCTGGCTGTGGACTGGGGTCAGGGCCTGCCGTGGATGGCAATGCTTATGCTGGGTGTCGTCTGCACGGCGGCAGGGTATATCCTCTATTTCCGCCTGATCGCTGATATTGGACCGCTGCGTTCACTGTCCGTGACCTTTTTGATCCCGCCTTTTGCGGTGCTGTGGGGCTATCTTTTTCTTGGAGAGATTGTGGAGAGTGGGTTAATTCTCGGCGCGCTGCTGGTCTGCGTGGCGCTGTGGATGATGGTCGTGCCGTCGGGGAGAAAAGAGAGGGTACCAGGCGGCGCATGAGGCACCGCCCGGCAGGTAGTGTCAGAGAAACGGCCTCACGTCGCCCACGCCTTCGCGCAGCACCACCGGGGTATCTTCCGTCAGGTCGATAACCGTGGTCGGCTGCTGCCCCAGGAAACCGCCGTGGATAATGAGGTCCACGACTTTCTCCAGACGATCTTTGATCTCTTCCGGGTCGGATTCGGTAAAGTCGCTGCCGGGCAGCATCAGCGAGGTAGAGAGCATCGGTTCGCCTAAGGTCTCAAGCAACGCCTGAGCGATGGGGTTGGACGGGACGCGCATACCTATAGTTTTACGCTTCTCCTGCAGCAGCCGGCGCGGTACCTCTTTCGTTCCTTTGAGGATAAAGGTGTAGTTGCCCGGCGTATTGTTTTTCATCAGGCGAAACGCCACGTTGTCCACAAAGGCGTAGGTTGACAGTTCGGACAGGTCGCGGCACATCAGGGTGAAGTTGTGGCCGTCCGGCAGCTGACGGATGCGGCAGATCCGCTCCATCGCGCCCTTGTCTTCAATTTTGCAGCCCAGCGCGTAGCCGGAGTCGGTAGGATATACGATCACCCCGCCCTTACGCACAATCTCCACCGCCTGGTTAATCAACCGCGCCTGCGGGTTATCCGGATGGATATAAAAAAACTGGCTCATACTTCCCTCTCAATTTTTATTCGGTGGCCGCTTCCCAGCTGTGCCAGACGCCTTCCACGCCGGCAGGGAGCCAGAGCTTACGGCCAAGTTCGATCCACGCGCAGGGCTGATGGAAATCGGAACCCTGCGACGCCAGAAGACCAAACTGCACGGCCAGGGCGGCCAGCTGGGCGCGTTCATGGGGCGCCTGCTGACACTGGGCCACTTCCATGGCATCACCGCCCTGCTCGCTGAAGTGGGCCAACAGCCGCTTAAGCCACTTGGCGGAAAGATCGTAACGCCCGGGATGGGCTATCACCGCCTTACCGCCAGAATGATGAATGACATCAATTGCTTGTTTTATTGTACACCACTGCGGCGGCACGTAACCGGTTTTCCCGCGGGCAAGGTATTTTTTGAAGACCTCCGCCATGTTCTTCGCGTGGCCGGCCTCCACCAGAAAACGGGCAAAATGGCCGCGGGTGACGGCGCCACCGTCCGCCAGCCGCAGCGCCCCTTCCCAGGCGCCGGGGATGCGCGCCTTCTCCAGACGCTCGGCAATCATCTGGCCGCGCTGCTGGCGCCGCGCTTTCTGCTCCTCCAGCAGGGCGGTCATCGCAGGGTGCGCAATATCAATATTGAGACCCACAATATGAATCTCGTGATTCTCCCAGAGGGTGGAAATCTCGACGCCGTTCACCAGGGTCAAGGGTAATCCGGCGCGGGCGATCTCCTCCCGGGCCGCGGGGATCGCCGCCACGCTGTCATGGTCGGTGATCGCCAGCGTGCCTACGCGCATTTCATGGGCGCGATGGACCAGTTCCTGCGGAGTCAGCCGCCCGTCAGAGGCGGTGGTATGGCTGTGCAGATCGTAAATCACTGCGTATTGGCTGTCGCTCAAAAGGACTCCTGCTGGACATCAACGTAAATAAGCGCATTATCATACCGACAGGCAGAGAAAATCTGCAAACAAGGGTTGACTTTATTCCATTGAACTAGTTAACTAGTACGCAAGTTCACATGAAGGGGTATCACGATGAAAATGCACTTTATCACTCTGCACAGCTGGTGGCGCACCTCCTGATAACGGGCGGCGTGATCGCGTTTTGCATTCAGCATACAGATACCCGGCCCGCCAATGAGCGGGCTTTTTATTGGACAAAAATAATACGAACAGGCGAGAACAATAATGCAAACATCCAAACCGGCACTCGAGCTTCTCACCAGCGACGCCATCTACCGGGAGAACCCGACGGCGTTATTCCACCAACTGTGCGGCGCCCGTCCGGCCACGCTGCTGCTGGAATCGGCTGACATCGACAGCAAAGATGACTTAAAAAGCCTGCTGCTGGTGGACAGCGCGCTGCGCATCACCGCTCTTGGTGACACTGTCACCATTCAGGCCCTCTCCGCCAACGGCGCCGCGCTGCTGGAGCTGCTGGACGGCGCGCTGCCCTCCGGGATCGCCAATCAGCGCCAGCCCAACGGCCGGATCCTGACCTTCCCGGCGGTCAGTTCCCTGCTCGATGAAGACGCCCGCCTCTGCTCGCTGTCAGTGTTTGACGCCTTCCGTCTGCTGCAGGAGCTGGTGACCGTCCCTGCCAACGAGCGTGAAGCGATGTTCTTCGGCGGCCTGTTCGCCTATGACCTGGTGGCCGGCTTTGAAGATCTGCCGCCCCTGCAGAGCGACACCGCCTGCCCGGACTACTGCTTCTATCTGGCGGAGACCCTGCTGGTCATCGACCATCAGACCAAGCATACCCGCATCCAGGCGAGCCTGTTCACGCCGCTGGAGAGTGAAAAACAGCGCCTGGAGCAGCGCCTGAGCCAGCTGCGCCAGCAGCTGAACGAGCCGCCGGCGCCGCTGCCGGTCACTACCGTGGCCGAAATGCGCTGCGACGTTGACCAGAGCGATGAAGAGTACGGCGCGGTGGTGCGCAAAATGCAGCGCGCGATCCGCGCCGGGGAAATCTTCCAGGTGGTCCCTTCCCGCCGCTTCTCGCTGCCCTGCCCGTCGCCGCTGGCCGCGTATGATGTGCTGAAGAAGAGCAACCCCAGCCCGTATATGTTCTTTATGCAGGACAACGATTTCACCCTGTTCGGCGCCTCGCCGGAAAGCTCGCTGAAGTACGATGCCGTCAGCCGTCAGATTGAGATCTACCCCATCGCCGGCACCCGGCCGCGCGGCCGCCGCGCCGACGGTTCGCTGGATCGCGATCTCGACAGCCGTATCGAACTGGAAATGCGTACCGATCACAAAGAGCTTTCCGAGCACCTGATGCTGGTGGACCTGGCGCGCAACGATCTGGCCCGCATCTGTACCCCGGGCAGCCGCTATGTCGCCGATTTAACCAAGGTTGACCGTTACTCCTTCGTGATGCATCTGGTCTCCCGGGTGGTGGGTGAACTGCGTCAGGATCTCGATGTGCTGCACGCTTACCGCGCCTGCATGAACATGGGCACTCTCAGCGGCGCGCCGAAGGTTCGCGCCATGCAGCTGATTGCCGCCGCCGAAGGTAAACGACGCGGCAGCTACGGCGGCGCGGTGGGCTATTTCACTGCCCACGGCGACCTCGACACCTGCATCGTCATCCGTTCCGCCTACGTGCAGGAGGGTATCGCTACCGTCCAGGCCGGAGCCGGCATTGTGCTCGACTCGGTTCCCCAGTCGGAAGCGGATGAGACCCGAAATAAAGCCCGCGCGGTGCTGCGCGCCATTGCCCAGGCCCATCACGCGAAGGAGATTTTCTGATGGCTGACATTCTGCTGCTCGATAATATCGATTCTTTCACCTATAACCTGGCAGACCAGCTGCGCGCCAACGGCCATAACGTGGTGATTTACCGTAACTCCGTTCCGGCGCAGGCGCTGATTGAGCGTCTGGGCACCATGGACAATCCGGTGCTGATGCTCTCCCCTGGCCCGGGTACGCCAAGCGAAGCCGGCTGCATGCCGGAATTGCTGACCCGCATGCGGGGCAAGCTGCCGATCATCGGCATCTGCCTCGGCCACCAGGCCATTGTCGAAGCCTACGGCGGCTATGTCGGCCAGGCGGGCGAGATCCTTCACGGTAAAGCCTCCAGCATTGAGCACGACGGCCAGGCGATGTTTGCCGGTCTGGCTAACCCGCTGCCGGTGGCGCGCTACCACTCGCTGGTCGGCAGCAATATTCCTGCCGGGCTGACGATTAACGCCAATTTCAATGGCATGGTGATGGCGGTGCGTCACGATGCGGATCGGGTGTGCGGCTTCCAGTTCCACCCGGAATCGATCCTCACCACCCAGGGCGCGCGACTGCTGGAGCAGACCCTGGCCTGGGCGCTGCAGAAGCTGGAGCATACCAACACCCTCCAGCCGATCCTTGAGAAGCTGTACCAGGCGGAAACCCTGAGCCAGCAGGAGAGCCACCAGCTGTTCTCCGCCGTCGTGCGCGGCGAAGTGAAGCCTGAACAGCTGGCCGCCGCGCTGGTCAGTATGAAAGTGCGCGGCGAGCAGCCGCAGGAAATTGCCGGCGCCGCCACCGCGCTGCTGGAAAACGCCGCGCCGTTCCCGCGCCCGGACTACCTGTTTGCCGACATCGTCGGCACCGGTGGCGACGGCAGCAACAGCATTAATATCTCCACCGCCAGCGCGTTTGTCGCCGCTGCCTGTGGATTGAAAGTGGCGAAGCACGGCAACCGCAGCGTTTCCAGTAAATCAGGCTCTTCTGACCTGCTGGCGGCCTTCGGCATTAATCTCGATATGAACGCTGATAAATCCCGCGCGGCGCTCGATGAGCTGGGCGTCTGCTTCCTGTTCGCGCCGAAGTACCACACCGGTTTCCGCCACGCGATGCCAGTCCGTCAGCAGCTGAAGACCCGTACTCTGTTTAACGTGCTGGGCCCGCTGATCAACCCGGCGCATCCGCCGCTGGCGCTGATTGGCGTCTACAGCCCGGAACTGGTGTTGCCGATTGCGGAAACCTTGCGCGTACTCGGTTATCAGCGCGCTGCCGTGGTGCACAGCGGCGGGATGGATGAAGTCTCGCTGCATGCGCCCACGGTGGTCGCCGAGCTGCATAACGGGGAAATTAAAAGCTATCAGCTGACCGCCGACGATTTCGGCCTGACGCCTTACCATCAGGCGCAGCTGGCGGGCGGCACGCCGGAAGAAAACCGTGACATTCTGACGCGCTTGCTACAAGGTAAAGGTGAAGCCGCTCACGAAGCCGCCGTCGCCGCCAACGTCGCCATGTTGATGCGTTTACACGGGCATGAAGATCTGAAAGCTAACGCTCAGCAGGTACTGGATGTGCTGCACAGCGGCGCGGCCTATGACAGAGTGACCGCCTTAGCGGCAAGAGGGTAAAGAATGCAGACCGTTTTAGCAAAAATCGTTGCCGACAAAGCGATTTGGGTGGAAGCCCGCAAACAACAACAACCGTTAGCCAGTTTTCAGAATGAGGTCGTCCCGACGCAGCGCAATTTCTATGACGCGCTGGCCGGCACCCGCACCGCGTTTATTCTCGAGTGCAAAAAGGCTTCGCCGTCGAAGGGGTTGATTCGCGAAGATTTCGATCCGGCGGCGATCGCCAGCATCTACAAACACTACGCCTCGGCGATCTCGGTGCTGTGTGATGAGAAATATTTCCAGGGCAGCTTCGATTTTCTGCCGATTGTCAGCAAGGTCGCGCCGCAGCCGATCCTGTGTAAGGACTTCACCATCGACCCTTACCAGATCTACCTGGCGCGCTACTATCAGGCCGACGCCTGCCTGCTGATGCTGTCGGTGCTCGACGATGAACAGTATCGTCAGCTCTCGGCGGTGGCTCACAGCCTGAATATGGGCGTGCTCACCGAAGTCAGCAATGATGAGGAGCTGGAGCGCGCCATCGCCCTGAAGGCGAAGGTGGTGGGCATCAACAACCGCGACCTGCGCGATATGTCGATTGACCTCAACCGCACCCGTCAGCTGGCGGCGCGTCTCGGCCCGGATGTCACGGTGATCAGCGAATCCGGCATCCATACCTATGCCGAAGTGCGTGAGCTGAGCCACTTCGCCAATGGCTTCCTGATCGGCTCCGCCCTGATGGAGCAGGCGGATCTGGAAGCGGCGGTCAAGCGCGTGCTGCTCGGCGAGAACAAAGTGTGCGGCCTGACGCGCCCGCAGGATGCGCAGGTGGCCTGGGAGTCTGGCGCCATCTACGGTGGGCTGATCTTCGTCCCGACCTCGCCGCGGGCGGTAAATGACGCCCAGGCTAAAGCGGTGATCGCCGCCGCGCCGCTGCAGTACGTCGGCGTCTTCCGCAATGCGCCGCTGGATGAGGTGGTCGCCCGCGCCCAGGCCCTGGAGCTGGCCGCCGTACAGCTGCACGGTGATGAAGACCAGGCCTATATCGACGCGCTGCGCGACGCCCTCGCGGATAGCGTCCGCATCTGGAAAGCGCTGAGCGTTGGCGAAACCTTGCCGTCCCGTACACTCCGCCATGTCGATAAGTATCTGCTCGACAACGGCCAGGGCGGCAGCGGCCAGCGTTTTGACTGGAGCCTGCTGCAGGGCCAGGACCTGCGCAACGTCATGCTGGCTGGCGGCCTCGGCGCCGATAACTGTGTGGAAGCGGCCAAAAGCGGCTGTGCCGGACTCGATTTCAATTCAGGCGTAGAGTCGCAACCCGGGATTAAAGACGCCAGCAAGCTGGCCTCCGTTTTCCAGACGCTGCGCGCATATTAAGGAGCAATAATGAGCACTTTACTGAACCCCTACTTCGGCGAATTCGGCGGCATGTATGTGCCGCAGATCCTGATGCCCGCCCTGCGCCAGCTGGAAGAGGCCTTTGTCAGCGCGCAGAAGGACCCGGCCTTTCAGGCGGAATTCACCGACCTGCTGAAAAACTACGCCGGTCGTCCGACGGCCCTGACCAAATGCCGGAACCTGACCGAAGGGACCCGCACTACCCTGTACCTGAAACGCGAAGATCTGCTGCACGGCGGCGCGCACAAAACCAACCAGGTGCTGGGCCAGGCTCTGCTGGCCAAACGGATGGGCAAAACCGAAATTATCGCCGAGACCGGCGCCGGTCAGCACGGCGTCGCCTCAGCGCTGGCCAGCGCCCTGCTCGGTCTGAAATGCCGTATCTACATGGGCGCCAAGGACGTCGAGCGCCAGTCGCCGAACGTCTTCCGTATGCGCCTGATGGGCGCCGAGGTGATCCCGGTGCATAGCGGCTCCGCCACGCTGAAAGATGCCTGTAACGAGGCGCTGCGCGACTGGTCCGGCAGCTACGAGAAGGCGCACTATATGCTGGGCACCGCCGCCGGTCCGCACCCGTTCCCGACCATCGTACGTGAATTCCAGCGCATGATCGGCGAAGAGACCAAAGCGCAGATCCTCGAAAAAGAGGGCCGTCTGCCGGACGCGGTGATCGCCTGCGTCGGCGGCGGGTCAAACGCCATCGGCATGTTCGCTGATTTTATCGAGGAAACCCGCGTCGGCCTGATCGGCGTGGAGCCTGCCGGGCACGGTATCGAAAGCGGGGAGCACGGCGCGCCGCTGAAGCATGGTCGTGTGGGGATCTACTTCGGGATGAAGTCGCCGATGATGCAAACCGCCGACGGCCAGATCGAGGAATCTTACTCCATTTCCGCCGGGCTGGACTTCCCGTCCGTTGGGCCGCAGCACGCGTTTCTGAACAGCACCGGGCGCGCCGACTATGTGTCGATCACCGATGACGAAGCGCTGGAGGCGTTTAAAGCGCTCTCCCGCCACGAAGGGATCATCCCGGCGCTGGAGTCCTCTCACGCTCTGGCCCATGCGCTGAAAATGATGCGCGAGAACCCGGAAAAAGAGCAGCTGCTGGTGGTTAACCTCTCCGGCCGCGGCGATAAAGACATTTTCACCGTACACGACATCCTGAAAGCGCGAGGGGAAATCTGATGGAACGCTATGAGACGCTGTTTGCCCAACTGAAAAACCGCCAGGAAGGCGCTTTCGTCCCCTTTGTCACCCTTGGCGATCCGGGACCGGAGCAGTCGCTGAAAATTATCGATGCGCTGATCGAAGGCGGCGCCGATGCCCTTGAGCTGGGGATCCCCTTCTCCGACCCGCTGGCGGACGGCCCGACCATCCAGGGCGCGGCCCTGCGCGCCTTCGCCGCGGGGGTAACCCCGGCGCAGTGCTTTGAGATGCTGGCGGCGATCCGCCAGAAGCATCCAACGATCCCAATCGGCCTGCTGATGTACGCCAACCTCGTCTTCAGCCCGGGTATCGATGAGTTCTATGCCCAGTGCGCCCGCGTCGGCGTCGACTCGGTGCTGGTAGCCGACGTGCCGGTGGAAGAGTCCGCCCCGTTCCGCCAGGCGGCGATGCGCCATAACATCGCGCCAATTTTCATTTGCCCGCCCAACGCGGATGACGATTTACTGCGCCAGATCGCCTCTTATGGCCGCGGCTACACCTATCTGCTGTCGCGCGCCGGGGTGACGGGTGCGGAAAATCGCGCTGCGCTGCCGCTGCACCATCTGGTGGAGAAGCTGGCGGAATATCACGCTGCGCCGCCGCTGCAGGGCTTTGGAATCTCCGCGCCGGAGCAGGTGAGCGCCGCCATTGACGCCGGGGCCGCCGGGGCGATCTCCGGTTCCGCCATCGTCAAAATCATCGAACGTCATCTTGATGAGCCGCAAACCATGCTCGACGAGCTGAAAGCCTTCGTCCAGAGCCTGAAGGCGGCGACCAAAACCGCCTGACCGTCAGCCGCCTGGCATCGCGCCAGGCGGCGATGATTTCTGCAAACTGTCGGCGTATTTGCGCGTTAAGCGAAACAGCGCCTGCACTTCATCTTCCGGCCACTGCGCCAGCACCTGATTCATTAACCGCCGCCGCGCGACGGCGATCCTGTCGATCATCTGTTGTCCCCTGGCGCTAAGCGTCACTTCGCTGATCCGTCGGTCATGACGGTTCGGTTGCTTACCGGCAAGCCCCTGGGCTTCCAGTTTCTTCACCTGACGACTGACGGTGGTGTAATCGCGCCCTAAATGATCCGCCAGCTCAACCACCCCCACCGGGCCATAGCGCCCTACCGCCACCAGCAGCGGAAACAGCATCTGTTCCAGCTTGACGCCAGCTGCCTGGAGGATCTGCTCGTCGCGCACCGGCTGGTTCATCACGCTGATGATATCCAGCAGCGCGCCGTGAAAGTCGGTAATGTCGTAGCCATTATGTGCATCTTGCATGTATTAATTTTCCGCGTATAGTGCTGCAAAACAATATGTGTATTTTACACATAATTCCCGACAGGAGATAATTTATGAAAGCAGGCGTGGTTTTTGATCTCGCAGAAGGCCCGGTTTGGGCCGATTTCATCGAGCCGCAGCCCGCGCCCGGCCAGACGCTTATTGACGTCCGCGCCGCCGCGATGAGCCATGTGGTCAAGGCCCGGGCATCAGGACGCCATTACAGCTTCGACGGCAATCTGCCTTTTGTACCCGGGATCGATGGCGTCGGCACTACATCCCAGGGCCAGCGCGTCTACTTCGCCTTCCTCACTGCCCCCTTCGGCAGTATGGCGCAGCGGGCGCCGGTCGCCCTGCAGAATTGCCTGCCGCTGCCGGATGAGCTCGATGATATCCCGGCGGCGGCGATGGCCAACCCCGGCATGTCCGCGTGGGCGTCTCTGGTGACTCGCGCCCAGCTTCAGGCCGGCGAAACGGTGCTGATTAACGGCGCCACCGGAAGCGCCGGTCAGCTGGCGGTGCAGATTGCCCGCTACCTGGGCGCAAAAAAAATCATTGCGACCGGACGCAATGCGCAGTCGCTGGCGGCGATCGGCGCCGATGAATGTATTCAGTTAACTGCGGATGATAAGACGTTAACTGCACAGTTTTCAGCGGTCAGCGCCGCGCAGATCGATGTGGTCATCGATTATCTGTGGGGACACAGCGCGGAATTATTATTGCCGGCCCTGGCCAAATATACCCCGGCCGGCAGGCCGGTGCGCTATGTGCAAGTGGGGTCCCTGGCTGGCGCCGATATCGCGTTAAATGGCGCGGTTCTGCGTTCCGCCCCGCTCCTGCTGATGGGTAGCGGGATCGGTAGCCTGACGATGCCGCAGCTGCTGGCGGCGACCGGCGAAATGCTGCAGGCGGCGGTGCCGGGGAAATTGACCATCGCCACCACCCCGCGGCCGCTGCAGGAGATCGCGGCGGCCTGGCCGCAGGACGACAGCCAGAAGCGTACGGTTTTCACCCTCGGATAAAAATCGCTTCCGCACAAAAGATGGGGTTGATATCTTAAATGAGAAATATTATCTTTCTCATCACTGAATAGTTGAGTGAATAACTCAGGTATTCAGTACGACATTGCTCACATTGCTTCCAGTATTTTTGCCCGCACTTGTGCGGGCTTTTTTTTACTCGCGACACACCTCTCGCACCCGCTGCCACAGCCAGCGGTGGCCGGGGCCTGCTCCAGGCGCGGACGCCACGCCTGCCACACCGTAATCACCCCGGTGCTGACCGGCAGCGGAAAACTTACTATCCCCTGCGGCGAAGGATGACGCACGCAGGAGGCCGGCACCAGCCCCAGCGCGGCGCTGAAGCCCGGCACGACGGCGGCGATGCGCCGGTACAGCCCCCGCCCCGCTCTGCCAGCTGGTCATCCACCAGCCCATATACGATCCCATGCCGGGAAACGATAACATGTCCCCAGGCGACATAGCGCTCTGCATCTATCGCCGCCGCGGCGGTAAACGGGATTGAGCACCGCGCGCAAATCGCTCAGCACACTGTGCGTTTTGCTGCGGATCCGCTGCGCATGCGGGGTGAACACCATTTTGCGTCCGGCCCGCACCAGCAGGGGATCGCCGGTCACGTGCCGCAAGCGAGTTAACGTTCCGATCATCGCCGAAGTGCTAAGGCCGAAACGGCGGGCGGCGCCCGGGACTGGAGTATCTGGATGGCCACGGCCGCACGGTGCCCTGGTAAGCCCGCCGGGACGCCAGCCTCAGGGCGCCCTTCGGCGCCCGCCCGGCGTCTGTTATCCAAGGTCACCGCGCTATATTCCGCGTTGCCCTGCCGCATTTACCGAGGTCACCCGCCTTTTTTGTTCAAAATTTATGAAATTTGTAAACGGTGGTGAAGAAATCAGTTTAAACGTCAACTTTTCTGTGTAAATATTAAGGCGAATGATAACTATTCTTTTTATCATTTATAGAATCACGCCGGGTCAGCGCAAGCCAGACGACGAATAACGTCGCTTTTGCGCGGCGTGATATGTGCTAATAACAAAAAATAAGCCTGCATTTATCATGGAAAAAAACGCTTCTCTGCCGTTTGGCAGTTTCAACTCATTGGCATTGTTTACGGGTCTGTGTCTGGGAGCCGCGCCGGCAACCGGCATGGCAGCCGAAAAATCAGTCAAAAATAATGAAGAGACGCTGGTGGTGGAAGCCTCCCCGCCTTCGCTTTATTCTCCCGGAGCCTCCGCCGATCCCAAGTTCAATAAACCACTGGTGGATACCACTCGCACCATCACCGTGATCCCCGAACAGGTCATTAAAGATCAGGGCGTCACCAACCTGACTGACGCCCTCAAAAACGTCCCCGGCGTCGGGGCGTTTTACGCCGGGGAGAATGGCAGCTCAACCACCGGGGACGCCATCTTTATGCGCGGCGTGGACACCTCCAACAGTATTTATGTCGACGGCATTCGCGATATCGGCAGCGTGACGCGGGATACCTTCAATACCCAGCAGGTGGAAGTCATCAAAGGGCCCGCCGGCACGGACTATGGCCGCAGCGCCCCTTCCGGCTCGATCAATATGATCAGCAAGCAGCCGCGCCTTGACTCCGGGATCGACGGATCCGCCAGCATCGGCAGCGCCTGGTCGCGTCGGGGTACCCTTGACCTTAACCAGGCCTTCGGCGACAACGCCGCGTTTCGCCTCAACCTGATGGGCGAAAAAACCCACGACGCCGGCCGGGATAAGATTGAGAACGAGCGCTACGGCATTGCCCCGTCCCTGGCCTTCGGCCTCGATACGCCCACCCGTCTGTATCTGAACTATCTCCACGTCCGGCAGAATAACACCCCGGATGGCGGGATCCCCACCGTCGGCCTGCCGGGCTATTCGGCGCCTTCGCCGAAGTATGCCGCCCTCAATTCCGCCGGTAAGGTCGATACCAGCAATTTCTATGGCACCGACTCCGATTACGATAAATCCACCACCGACAGCGGCACCCTGCGCTTTGAACACGATCTGACGGACAATACCACCGTGCGCAATACCACCCGCTGGTCGCGTGTGAAGCAGGAGTATCTCCTGACCGCGGTGATGGGCGGCGCGAGCAATATCACCGCCCCCGACATCAATGACGTCAATACCTGGAGCTGGTCACGTCTGGTTAATACCAAAGATGTCAGCAACCGCATTCTGACCAACCAGACCAATATCACTTCGACCTTCAATACCGGTTCGATAGGCCATGACGTCAGTGCCGGCGTGGAGTTTACCCGGGAAAACCAGACTAACTATGGCGTCAACGCCCTGACCGCTCCGGCGGTGAATCTCTATCATCCGGTGAGCAGCCTGTCGATTGGCGGGCTGGACAGAAACGGGGCGAACGCCAACGGCCAGACCGATACCTTCGGTATCTATGCCTTTGATACGCTGGCGCTGACCGATCGGGTTGAGGTCAACGGTGGGCTGCGTCTCGACAGTTACCATACCAAATATGACAGCGCCACCGCCTGCGGCGGCAGCGGACGCGGGGCTGTCGCCTGCCCGCCAGGACAGTCGACCGGCAGCCCGGTCACCACTGTCGATACCGCTAAATCCGGTAACCTGGTTAACTGGAAGGCCGGGGCGCTGTATCGCTTAACCGAGCAGGGCAATATCTACGTCAACTATGCCATCTCGCAGCAACCGCCGGGGGGCAGCAGCTTCGCGCTGGCTGCCAGCGGTAGCGGCAACAGCGCCAACCGGACCGACTTTAAACCGCAGAAAGCGAAATCCAGCGAACTGGGCACCAAGTGGCAGATCCTCGACAAGCGCCTGCTGCTCAGCGCGGCGTTATTCCGCACCGATATTGAAAACGAAGTGGCCGCCAACGATGACGGAACCTGGTCGCAGTACGGCAAAAAGCGCGTGGAAGGCTATGAGCTCTCCGCAACCGGGAACCTGACCCCGGACTGGACAATCATCGCCGGCTACACCCAGCAACATGCCACGGTGACAGAGGGTCAGAATGTGGCGCAGGATGGCTCTTCCGCGCTGGCCTACACCCCGAAACATGCCTTTACGCTGTGGACGCAGTATCAGGCAACCAGCGATCTGTCCGTCGGCGGCGGCGTGCGCTATGTCGGAAGCCTGCGCCGGGGCAGCGATGGCGCGGTGGGTACCCCGGATCACACCGAGGGCTATTGGGTCGCCGACGCCAAACTGGGCTATCGGGTCAACAGCAATCTCGATCTGCAGCTCAATATGTACAACCTGTTTGATACCGATTACGTGGCTTCCATCAACAAGAGCGGCTATCGCTATCATCCGGGCGAACCCCGTACCTTTATGTTGACGGCGAATGTCCATTTCTGAGTCTGTACGTGGGGCCATCGCGCCCCATCTTTTTGAGAGAACACCGCAATGATGTATCACATTCCTGACGTGCTGACGGCGGACCAGGTGGCTGAATATGGCCGCCTGCTGGCGCAGGCCGAATGGGTTGACGGGCGGGTTACCGTCGGCAGCCAGGGGGCGACCGTCAAACAAAACCAGCAGATCGATACCCGCACGCCGCTGTATGCCCGTCTGCAGGCAGCCGTACTCGACGCGCTGCGCGGCCATCCGCAGTTTTTTTCCGCCGCGCTGCCGCGGACAATTTCCGCGCCGTTGTTTAATCGCTACGGGCCGGGAGAGACCTACGGTTTTCATGTCGATGGCGCGGTGCGCCAGAACGGCGAGGCGGGCTGGATGCGGACCGACCTCTCGGCGACGCTGTTCCTCTGCGAGCCGGAAAGCTATGAAGGGGGCGAACTGGTGATTGAAGATACCTATGGCCAGCACCGGGTGAAGCTCCCGGCCGGACATCTGGTGCTCTATCCCGCCAGTAGCCTGCACTGCGTCACCCCGGTCACCGGCGGGGTTCGCCAGGCCTCTTTCCTGTGGATCCAGTCGATGGTCCGCGACGATAAGCAGCGCGCGATGCTCTACGACCTGGACCGCACGATCCAGTCTCTCAAAACCCGCTTTGGCGACGGGGAAGAGGTCCTCTCCCTGCTCAATATGTATCACAACCTGCTGCGCCAGTGGACTGAAGTGTGATCCGCAGGCGAAGGTTTATCGCAGGGAGGGGTGAGGAGGCAACAGACTGGCCGTCCGCTGGCCAGTTTGCAGCAGGCGTTAGAACCGATAGCCTGCGGAGAACATAAACACCCACGGATCCAGGCGGGTGCTGACTTTCTGGTCCACGCCGCCGGCTTTGAATTTCACATCGGTATCGATATCCATGTACCACACCGACATATTCAGCAGCCAGTCACGGTTAATCAGGTAATCGAGGCCGACCTGTCCTGCCGCGCCCCAGGAGTCCTTCAGACTCAGATCGGAAAGCCCGGCCGCCTTGCCGGTATCGTTAAAGTCTTCATTAAAGAAGGTGGTGTAGTTAATCCCCGCCCCCACGTACGGACGCACCTTGCTTTGCGCATCGCCAAAGTACCACTGCGCCATCAGGGTGGGTGGCAACTGATGGACGGTAGCGATGGTGCCGGTTGGCCCGGTACCAACCTTATGGCGGAACGGCGTAGCCGCCAGCAGTTCCACACCGATGTTATCGGTCGCCATATAGGTAAAGGTTAAACCCAGCTGAGTATTGTTACTGACGTTGAAACTGCCCAGACTGCCCAGCACATTGTCAGAGCCTTCCGTCGGTCGGACGGTGGCGGTCCCGGCACGAATGAAAAATTCACCCGCTTCATGCGCCCAGACGCTGCCGGTAGTAAGAGTGCTTAGAATCAATGCCGCCGCTGCTAACTTCTTCATATCCACTTCCTCATTATGGTTTTTCAGCGCGGCCAAATATACCTATAACGAGTTACGTTTGATCTGTTTTAGATCACACTAAAACCTTAGATTTAACATTTATTGATCCAGATTAATTTTTGATACCGATCGCAATACGCTAAATCCTTCGCACATCAATTTTCACTTTTCGCAAAAAAAATTATTTCTGCCCCTCTTGCCGCCGCTGAGGCGGCTGGATAAGTTAACTGCCGACAATCTGTGTTGATGCGTTTTTTTCAGGTGTAATTATGAGTGAAATCAACCCGTGCATGACGTGCGGTGCCTGTTGTGCGTATTTTCGAGTCTCTTTCTACTGGGCGGAAGCCGACGACGCGGGCGGCCTGGTGCCCGCCGCGCTGACCGAGCCGCTGACCCCCTTCCTGCGCTGTATGAGCGGCACTAATCAACGCCAGAGCCGCTGCGCGGCGCTATCGGGCGAGATCGGCGACGCCGTCCACTGCACTATCTATGAAAATCGTCCTTCGCCATGTCGCGAATTCGCCATGTCCGGGGAAAACGGCGAGGAAAACGACGCCTGCAACCGGGCGCGAGCGCGCTATGGGCTGCCGCCATTGCGGCCTCTTTACAAAGATATACCTGCCCTGACCGGCGCAGAGAGTGCTACGACGGAAGGATTTGCGGTACAATCGCCGGCTAGTTAACACCTGCGACACTCAAGGAGAATGCATGTCTATCACGGCGAAGTCCGTCTACCGTGACACCGGGAATTTTTTTCGTAATCAGTTCATTACCATTTTGCTGATTGCGCTGTTGTGCGCGTTCATTACGGTAGTACTTGGCCATGCCTTTTCACCCAGCGACGAGCAGCTGTCGATACTCAGCGAAGGCGACAACCTCGCCGGTAGCGCAGGCCTGTTCGAGCTGGTGCAGAATATGACGCCGGAGCAGCAGCAGGTTCTGCTGCGCGCCTCGGCGGCATCAACCTTCTCGGGTCTGGTGGGCAATGCGATCCTCGCCGGCGGCGTCCTGCTGCTCATCCAGCTGGTCTCTGCCGGTCATCGTGTCAGCGCCCTGCGCGCCATCGGCGCCTCGGCGCCGGTGCTGCCGAAGCTGCTGCTGCTGATCCTCTTCACCACTTTCCTGGTGCAGATGGGGATGATGTTAGTGCTGGTGCCCGGCGTCCTGTTGGCCATTGTGCTGGCCTTTGCGCCGATCATGCTGGTGCAGGACAAAATGGGCATCCTCGGCGCCATGCGCAGCAGCATGCGCCTGGCGTGGGCCAATCTGCGGCTGGTGGCGCCGGCCATTATCGGCTGGCTGGTGGCGAAAACCCTGCTGCTGCTGTTCGCTTCCAGCTTTGCCGCCCTGACGCCAAACGTCGGCGCGGTGGTCATCAACACCCTCAGCAACCTGATTTCCGCCCTGTTGCTGATCTATTTATTCCGCGTGTATATGCTTATCCGTAGCTAATTTTAACCTGGACCGGGGAATTTCCCGGTCCGTCCTGACAGACGGGATCGATGTATGAAGCAGTTTTTGGATTTTTTACCGCTGGTGGTCTTCTTCGCCTTCTACAAGCTTTACGATATCTACGCCGCCACCACGGCGCTGATTGTGGCGACCGCCATCGTGCTGATCTACAGCTGGGTGCGCTACCGTAAAATCGAAAAAATGGCGCTGATCACCTTCGTGCTGGTGGCCGTCTTCGGTGGATTAACCCTCTTCTTCCACAATGATGAGTTTATTAAATGGAAGGTGACGGTGATCTATGCGCTGTTCGCCGGCGCGCTGCTCTTCAGCCAGTGGGTGATGAAAAAGCCGCTTATCCAGCGCATGCTGGGTAAAGAGCTGACCCTGCCGCAGCAGGTCTGGTCGCGCCTTAACCTGGCCTGGGCGGCGTTTTTTATCCTCTGCGGACTGGCTAATATCTATATCGCCTTCTGGTTGCCGCAGAATATCTGGGTTAACTTTAAGGTCTTCGGTTTAACTGCCCTCACGCTGGTCTTTACCTTGCTGAGCGGGATCTACATCTACCGTCATATGCCGCAGGACGACCACCACTAACGCCTCCACCGGCGCGCCACCCGCGCGCCGCGCTCGCCCCGGGTAGCCTTGCTGCGCTGGCCAACCGTCCCTGCCACCACCACCTCCGCGCGTAACCTGACAGCTTCCCGGCCCCACAGCGCAGGCTCCCTTCACGATTTCACTCGGCAGCGTAAAAAATTGCGCTAATTGTGAGGATTTTATGGAGATTCATTACGTTACATTGCAATGATAATTGTTATCATTAATATTCTCGATCTCATTTTGAATTGTTTTGAAAAGGATATTTACATGAGATCGCCGCAATATTATGTCCCCACGACCCTGGCGCTGGTCATATCCAGTCTCCTTGCCCCTAACGCCTTTGCAGAAGAGTCAGAACAAGATACCGAAACAATGATTGTGCGCAGTACGGCGGAAGAGGCGCTCAAGCAACAGCCCGGGGTGTCGATTATCACGGCAGATGATATTGCAAAACAGCCACCGGTCAACGATCTCTCAGACATCATCCGTAAAATGCCCGGGGTGAATTTGACCGGCAACAGCGCCAGCGGCAGTCGGGGCAACAACCGCCAGATTGATATCCGCGGCATGGGGCCGGAGAACACCCTGATCCTGATAGATGGGGTACCGGCCACGTCACGTAACTCGGTTCGCTATAGCTGGCGCGGCGAACGCGATACCCGGGGCGACAGCAACTGGGTCCCTGCCGAGATGGTCGAGCGAATTGAAGTCCTCCGCGGCCCGGCAGCCGCGCGTTATGGTTCCGGTGCGGCCGGCGGAGTGGTCAACATTATTACCAAACGCCCGACCAACAACTGGCACGGTTCCCTGTCTTTTTTTACCAATCAGCCGGAAAACAACAAGGAAGGCACGACTAATCGCGCTAACTTCAATCTCAGCGGCCCACTGGCCGGCGAAGCGCTGACAATGCGCCTGTATGGCAATATCAATAAAACGGAACCCGACGCCTGGGATATTAACCATGCGCAAAACGGCTCCTACGCTGCGGGACGCGAAGGGGTACGCAATAAAGATATTAACGCCCTGCTGTCATGGAAAATGACCCCGCAGCAAATTCTCGATTTCAGCTACGCCTATAGCCGTCAGGGGAATATATATGCCGGTGATACCCAGTACAGCAACGGCAATCTTAGCCCGAACGGGCTGGTGGATTCCCTGTACGGACACGAAACGAATCGCCTCTATCGCCAGTCCTGGGGATTGACCTACAACGGTCTTTGGGATTGGGGCCAGTCCAAAGCGGGGGTTTACTACGAGAAAACCAACAATACCCGCCTGCAGGAAGGCTCCACCGGCCGCGTCGAAGGCATGATCAACAGTGAGGATTATGCCACCAGCCGACTGGAATCCTGGCGTACTACCTCCGAATTCAATGTGCCTTTCTTCTGGCTGGCGGATCAGACGCTGACGCTGGGCATGGAATGGAACCATGATCAGCTCGACGACCCGGCATCGATGCAGGCCACTAACAGCAACGGGGAGACTATCCCTGGGATCTCCGGCGACCCTGCGCAACGTCGTACCAAAAACAGCGCCACCCTCACCGGTATCTATCTGGAAGATAATATCGAAGCCGTGCCCGGCACCAACCTGATCCCCGGCATTCGTTTCGATTATCATAATCAGTTTGGCAGCAACTGGAGCCCAAGCCTCAATTTGTCTCAGGCGCTGGGCGATATGTTCACGCTGAAGGCCGGTATCGCGCGGGTGTTTAAAGCGCCTAACCTTTATCAATCCAGTGAAGGCTATCTGCTCTCCACCCGCGGCAACGGTTGTCCAAACACTATCGCCGAAGGCAGCTGCTATCTGCTGGGCAACCCTGACCTCGACCCGGAAATCAGTATTAACAAAGAGATCGGTATCGAATTTAACCTTAATGGCTACGCTGCCGGGGTCACCTGGTTCCGCAACGATTACAAAAACAAAATCGTCTCCGGAACCGAGGTGCTGGGCTATACCTCCAGCGGCAATAATATCCTGCAATGGCAGAACGGCGGCAAAGCAGTAGTCGAGGGGCTGGAAGGCAATATGCTGATCCCGGTGCTGGCTGATATCCTAAGCTGGCGGACCAATGCCACCTGGATGTTCAAATCTGAAAGTAAAGAGACAGGCAACCCGCTGTCGGTTATCCCGAAATATACCGTTAACACGATGCTCGACTGGCAGGTAAACGACGCCCTGTCTGCGAATGTCAACTGGACGCTTTATGGCCGTCAGAAGCCGCGTCAGTATGCAGAGATCCGCAACGAAACCGGAACCCTTGCCACCACCGAGGTTGGCGCCTATTCCATCGTGGGGATCGGCACCCAGTATCAGCTCAACCGGGATATTCGCCTGAATGCCGGCATAAGTAACCTCTTTGATAAGCAACTGTATCGCGAAAATGCCGGCGCCTCGACCTACAATGAGCCTGGACGCGCGTATTACGCCGGAGTGACCCTCTCTTTCTGAACCACTGCGCCCGCCTCCGCGGGCGCCAGCCCTATTCTCTCTACGCCGTTTTCATAGTAGCATCCCGCTGATCGTCTTTGACCACAACAGAGTAGAGCATGACAACAACAGATCTCGCCCCGAAGGGCGAAATGGTTTTACGCACCCTGGCAATGCCGGCAGATACCAATGCCAACGGGGACATTTTTGGCGGCTGGCTGATGTCGCAGATGGATATCGGCGGCGCCATTATGGCCAAAGAGATCGCCCAGGGTCGCGTGGTGACCGTGCGCGTGGATGGGATGACCTTTTTACGCCCGGTGGCCGTAGGCGACGTGGTGTGCTGCTATGCCCGCTGCGTGAAGCGCGGCAATACCTCAGTGACCATTAACATCGAAGTGTGGGTGAAAAAAGTCTCTTCAGAACCGATTGGCCAGCGCTACAAGGCGACGGAAGCGCTGTTTATCTACGTTGCCGTCGATAATCAGGGTAAACCCCGCCCTCTGCCAGCGGAATAAGATGGCGCCCGGCTAACCGGGCACCTGGCTTAGAGAAAGCCCAGCAGCGAGAAGAAGAAGTAGCCGATAACAATCACCATCACCGGCAGCACGTACAGCGGGAAATACTGCACCAGGATCGTATGTCGCGGCACCACAATGCGTTCGGCGAGCTGCTCGCGAGTTAACCCTTCCGCGCCTTTCGCCTGCTCGAGTATCAGCTGATCCTCAATCCCCTCGCGGAGAAATTTCGCCTGCCGCGCCATCCGCGCGCCGGAGGCCTGCAGCGCCATCCCGACGAACACCAGAATGAAGATAATCCAGAAGCCGATGTTCAGGCTATGGTGAAAATCCGGCAGCGGTGAGTTGTACCAGAAAAAGTTCAGGAACGGCGTGTTAAAGCGCATCATCTCAATCATGACGTGCGCAAAATCCATCATCACCGCGTCAATGCCGGGTTTCTTTTCACTGTGCTCATACATAAATTTGAGGACAGAAATCAGCGTCGACAGCACGGCGGGAATAAAGATGACCCATCCCAAAATACGTTTGATGACCGCAATGCGTCCAGCTTGTTGGTACGTCATGAGTTCCCCTTGTTAAAGACGCGTTAGTGGTTCGCCTGCCGCCCGTTGCGTGGCGCAGGCGCCCCTCGCTTACCCGAATGTGTCGGGTATAAGTCTATCTTCCACGGCGAATTTCGCCCAATAACGCGCGGTATGATATACCATGAATGCCGATTCGTTTATCTGATTACGCAACAGGAGAAGGACATATGTCAGCGAAGCGCCGCATTGAGGCTGCGATTTTTGATATGGACGGGTTGCTGATTGACTCTGAGCCGCTTTGGGATCAGGCGGAGGTCGAGGTCATGGAGAGCCTGGGGGTGGATACCCGCCGCCGCGATGAACTGCCCGACCTGCTGGGTCTGCGAATCGACCTGGTGGTGGATCTGTGGTACGCGCAGCAGCCGTGGCGCGGCGTAGACCGCGCAGAAGCCACCGCGCGCATTATCCGTCGCGCCATCGAACTGGTGGAAGCCTCACGTCCGCTGCTGCCGGGGGTGCGCGAGGCGGTGGCCCTGTGCAAAACCCAGGGGTTGAAGGTAGGGCTGGCCTCAGCCTCGCCGCTGGTGATGCTGGAGAAAGTGCTCAATATGTTCGAGCTGCGCGACCAGTTTGATGCCCTCGCCTCGGCGGAGCACCTGCCCTGGAGCAAACCGCACCCGCAGGTGTATCTCAACTGCGCCGCCGCCCTCGGGGTCGACCCACAGCGCTGTGTCGCGCTGGAGGACTCGGTCAACGGCATGATCGCCAGCAAAGCTGCGCGCATGCGCGCTATCGTCGTGCCGGAAGCAGAGAACAGCCGCGACCCGCGCTTCGTGCTGGCGGACGTCAAGCTGCCGTCACTGCAGGCCCTGACCGTCGAGACGCTGCTCGGGTAAGGCCGCTGGCGGATGACGCGATCGCCGTCACCCGCCAGCAAAGTAAATCAAAACGTCGTTTCATTTTAATTGTAATTTTGTTTTCCTGCCTCTATGCTGGTTACAGGTGGCGTTATCGTACGCCTGAAGATCAGCACACAGAGGTGAATATGGTACTGAACGCCTTCGACCTGACGGGTAAGGTCGCCATCGTGACCGGTTGCGATACTGGCCTGGGACAGGGAATGACGCTGGGCCTGGCGCAGGCCGGATGCAATATCGTCGGCATCAACCGCAAAATTCCCCACGACACTGCCGCGCAGGTTCAGGCGCTGGGCCGCCGCTTTCATGCCATTCAGGCGGATCTCAGCCAACAGGATGATATGACCGTTTTGGTCGAGCAGGCGGTGGCGGCGATGGGCCGGGTCGATATTCTGGTCAACAACGCCGGGATTATCCGCCGCCATGATGCCCTGACCTTCACGGAAAGTGACTGGGATGCGGTGATCGATCTTAATCTGAAAGCAGTTTTTTTCCTCTGCCAGGCGGTCGCCAGGCAGTTCATTCGCCAGGGTGAAGGCGGGAAAATCGTTAACATCGCCTCGATGCTCTCGTTTCAGGGCGGGATCCGCGTCCCCTCCTATACCGCCTCGAAAAGCGGCGTGCTGGGGCTGACCCGCCTGCTGGCTAACGAATGGGCTGGTCAGGGTATCAACGTCAACGCCATTGCGCCCGGGTATATGGCCACCAATAACACCCAGGCGCTGCGCGAAGATGAGGAGCGCAACCAGGCAATCCTTGAGCGTATCCCCGCCGGTCGCTGGGGTGTGCCGGGTGACCTGCAGGGGCCGGTGGTGTTTCTCGCCTCGTCTGCCGCCGACTATATTCACGGCTATACCCTGGCCGTCGATGGCGGATGGCTGGCGCGCTGAGAATTTGTGACAAAGAGTTACACCGTCACCTCTTCCGTGCACTGTATAAAAACCCTATACTGTATGAATCGACAGTTTAGGGTGTGTTATCATGACGGCGGAAGGCCATCTCTTCTTTTCAATCGCCTGCGCAGTATTTGCCAAAAACGCAGAGTTAACGCCGGTGCTGGCGCAGGGCGACTGGTGGCATATTGTGCCCTCCGCGGTCTTGACCTGCCTGCTGCCGGACATCGATCACCCAAAGTCGTTTCTTGGCCAGCGGCTGAGCTGGATCTCAAAGCCCGTGGCGCGGGCCTTTGGCCACCGCGGCTTCACCCACAGCCTGCTGGCGGTGTTTGGTGCGCTGACGCTATTCTACCTCAAGGTGCCTGACAGCTGGATTGTCCCGGCGGACGCCCTCCAGGGCCTGGTGCTGGGCTATCTCAGCCACATCCTTGCCGATATGCTCACCCCAGCCGGGGTGCCGCTGCTGTGGCCCTGCCGCTGGCGCTTTCGGCTACCGATCCTTGCGCCGCGCAAAGGCAACCAGCTGGAGCGCGCCTTATGCATGGCGCTGTTCGTCTATGCCGTCTGGATGCCGCAGACGCTGGCGGACAACACCGCGATACGCTGGTCTTCCGGGGTGATTAATTCCCTGCAGATCACCTTCAATCGCTTCATAAGTCACCAGAGTGGGCGATAAACCGGCAGAAAACACCTTTTGGTTATAACCCATTCCATTTGAATATAAGTCCTTGATAACGCCTTCTGCTAACCTTGCGGTCATAAGAGCTGGTTATCCACCAGCCCGGGTTATAAAAATATCAGGAGAACGGGGATGAACTTTCCATTAATAGCGAACGTAGTCGTGTTCGCCGTATTGTTGTTTGCGCTTGGGCAAACTCGCCATAAACAGTGGAGCCTGGCCAGGAAGGTCCTGGTCGGCCTGGCGATTGGCGTGATCTTTGGTCTGGCGCTACAGCTGATCTACGGGTCTGACAGCCAGGTGCTGAAGGATTCCATCCAGTGGTTTAATATCGTCGGCAACGGTTATGTCCAGCTGCTGCAAATGATCGTTATGCCGCTGGTCTTCGCGTCAATCCTTAGCGCGGTGGCCCGCCTGCACAATGCCTCGCAGCTGGGGAAAATCAGCTTCCTGAGCATCGGTACTCTGTTGTTCACCACCCTGATCGCCGCTCTGGTTGGCGTGCTGGTGACTAACATGTTCGGCCTCACCGCCGAGGGACTGGTCCAGGGCAGCGCTGAGACCGCCCGTCTGAACGCCATTCAGAGCAACTACGTGGGTAAAGTGGCCGATCTCAGCGTCCCGCAGCTGATCCTCTCCTTTGTGCCGAAGAACCCGTTTGCTGACCTGACCGGGGCTAACCCGACCTCGATCATCAGCATCGTCATTTTCTCGGCGTTCCTCGGCGTCGCAGCCCTGAAGCTGCTGAAAGAGGATGTGGAAAAAGGCCAGCGCGTCCTGACCGCCATTGATACCCTGCAGGGCTGGGTGATGAAGCTGGTTCGTCTGGTGATGCAGCTGACCCCTTACGGCGTTCTGGCGCTGATGACCAAAGTGGTTGCCGGGTCGAATCTGCAGGATATCATCAAGCTTGGCGGCTTCGTGGTGGCCTCGTACATCGCGCTGGGCATCATGTTTATCGTCCACGGCCTGCTGCTGGCGATTAACGGCGTCAGCCCGCTGAAGTATTTCCGTAAAGTCTGGCCGGTGATCACCTTCGCCTTCACCAGCCGCTCCAGCGCCGCCTCCATTCCGCTGAACGTGGAAGCGCAGACCCGTCGTCTCGGCGTACCGGAGTCGATTGCCAGCTTCTCCGCCTCCTTTGGCGCCACCATTGGTCAGAACGGCTGCGCCGGTATCTACCCGGCCATGCTGGCGGTGATGGTCGCACCGACCGTAGGCATCAACCCGCTGGATCCGATGTGGATTGCCACCCTCGTGGGCATCGTCACCGTCAGCTCGGCGGGCGTCGCCGGAGTGGGCGGCGGGGCCACCTTCGCCGCGCTGATCGTCCTGCCGGCGATGGGCCTGCCGGTGACCCTCGTGGCGCTGCTGATCTCCGTCGAGCCGCTGATCGATATGGGACGTACCGCGCTGAACGTTAACGGCTCCATGACCGCCGGGACGCTGACCAGCCAGTGGCTGCGCCAGACCGACAAGTCGATTTTCGATAGCGAAGAAGAAGCCGAACTGGCGCATCGCTAAACGGTAAGCACAAAAAAACCGCTGATAATCAGCGGTTTTTTTATTTCTGCAGCAGACTCAGGCTTCAATCTCTCCTTCCTGACGCACCTGGTTAGCCCAGCGCTGCGCCGACTCCGGCACGCTGAACGCCGGTGAACGGCGAAAATGCTCTCCCATCAGCAGAAAGGCGACATACTTCCCGCGCAAAATCCAGACATCGCGAAAATGGTCCATTTTCACGGCATGTTCCGGGGGCGCAGGCTCCACGCGCGGCACGTAGCTAATGACAGGGCGATTTTGTTGGCGCAATGGTTTCATAACAAATGGATTCACTAAGCAAAGCGGGAAACAGAAACCTCTATCATAGCCGATCGTGGCCCCGTTCGTCGCCCCCCTGCCGCCGATGCGCATTTTAGGATAACTCCCTGCCCCCTTGCCGGGCGCAGGCAGCGTAATGTTCTATAGTTAGAAGGGTTTTGGTTTATCAACGACCACTTTTAGCAATGAAAGCAGGAGACGAGCAATGTCTGATAAGCACCCAAACCCTCACCACCAGCAGGCACCGGTCCACGGCAGCGAGGAAGCACAGCCGGGTCTCGACTCGCTGGCGCCGGATGACAGGGAGTGGCGCCCCACGCCGAAACCCACCGCCCCTGGCGCTGAACCGACCGCCCCTGGCAGCCTGAAAACGCCTGATACCCACAGCAAAAAACTCGATGCCCTGGAGCCACAGCGCAAAGGCGGAGAAGACTATCCGCTGACCACTAACCAGGGCGTGCGCATTGCCGACGATCAGAACTCGCTGCGCGCCGGTACCCGCGGCCCAACGCTGCTGGAAGATTTCATTCTGCGGGAGAAGATCACCCACTTCGACCACGAGCGAATTCCGGAGCGTATCGTTCATGCCCGCGGCTCAGCAGCCCACGGCTACTTCCAGCCCTACAAAAGCCTGACAGCCTTGACCAAAGCCGATTTTCTCTCGGCAGCCGATAAAATCACCCCGGTCTTTGTGCGCTTCTCCACCGTGCAGGGCGGCGCGGGGTCGGCGGACACCGTTCGCGATATTCGCGGCTTCGCCACCAAGTTTTACACCGATGAGGGGATTTTTGACCTCGTCGGCAACAACACCCCGGTCTTCTTTATCCAGGACGCGCTGAAGTTTCCCGACTTTGTCCACGCCGTGAAGCCTGAACCCCACTGGGCCATTCCCCAGGGACAAAGCGCTCACGATACGTTCTGGGACTATGTTTCCCTGCAGCCGGAAACGCTGCACAACGTGATGTGGGCGATGTCCGATCGCGGCATCCCGCGCAGCTATCGCACCATGGAAGGCTTTGGCATCCACACCTTCCGCCTGATCAATGCCGAGGGCAAAGCCACCTTTGTTCGCTTCCACTGGAAACCGGTCGCCGGCAAGGCGTCGCTGGTATGGGATGAAGCGCAGAAGCTGACCGGCCGTGACCCCGATTTTCATCGCCGCGATCTGTGGGAGGCCATTGAAGCCGGGGACTACCCGGAATTTGAGCTCGGCCTGCAGCTGATCCCCGAAGAGAATGAATTTGATTTTGACTTCGACCTGTTAGATCCCACCAAACTGATCCCCGAGGCGCTGGTGCCGGTGCAACGGGTCGGCAAAATGGTCCTCAACCGCAACCCGGACAACTTCTTTGCCGAAAACGAACAGGCGGCCTTCCATCCCGGGCATATCGTCCCGGGCATCGATTTCAGCAACGATCCGCTGCTGCAGGGGCGCCTCTTCTCCTACACCGATACCCAGATAAGCCGCCTCGGCGGACCGAATTTCCATGAAATCCCGATCAACCGGCCGACCTGCCCGTACCACAACTTCCAGCGCGACGGTATGCACCGGATGGAGATTGACACCAACCCGGCCAACTACGAACCCAACTCGATCAACGACAACTGGCCGCGCGAGACGCCGCCAGCCGCCAAACGCGGCGGTTTTGAGTCCCTCGCCGAGCGCGTCGACGGCGAGAAGATCCGCCAGCGCAGCCCGTCATTCGGCGAATATTACGCCCAGCCGCGTCTGTTCTGGCTGAGCCAGACGCCGATTGAGCAGCAGCATATTATCGATGGCTTCAGCTTCGAGCTTAGCAAAGTGGTCCGCACCTGGATCCGCGAGCGGGTGGTCGATCACCTGGCCCATATTGATACCCGGCTGGCGGAAGCGGTCGGGGCGAATTTAGGTATCGAACTGAGCGATGAGCAGCGCAGCCTCACTCTGCCCTCCCCGGTCAACGGCGTGGAGAAAGATCCCACCCTCAGCCTCTACGCGGATGCCGAAGGGGATGTGAAAGGTCGTGTGGTGGCGGTGCTGCTCAATGAGCGTACCTCGGCGCAGGATCTGGTCCATCTCCTGCAGGCGCTACAGGCCCGGGGCGTGCACAGTAAACTGCTCTATTCGCGGATGGGGGAAGTCGTCGCCGACGATGGCTCTCCCCTGCCGATCGCCGGCACCTTCGCCGGCTCCCCGTCGCTGACGGTGGATGCCGTGGTGGTGCCCGGCGGCGATCTCAGCGCCCTGAGCCAGAGCGGCGACGCGCGCTACTACCTGCTGGAGGCCTATAAGCATCTGAAGCCGATCCTGCTGGCAGGCGATGCGCGGCAGTTAACGTCGGTTCTGCAGGTCCCGGCCCAGGGCGAAGAGGGCGTCATCGTCACCGATGCTCTCGACACCCCGGCGGCAGATAAACTGCTCGCCCTGATGACGGCCCACCGGGTGTGGTCGAGAAGCCCGAAAATCGCCGCTATACCGGCGTAGCAAAAAGCCCGGCACGGTGTGCCGGGCTTGACTCACTTTCCTTTCCCCGTCGGGTTTACACGTCGCGGTAGGTTCCCAGGCGATAACCCCGGTCGGCCACGGCCGCTTTCAGCGAGGCGGACGTCAGCACATCAAGCTCGCCCAGCCGCGGGTAGCAGTAGGCGCTGCCCATGATGGTCTGGTCGACAAAGGCCGGATGACACATCACCTCCAGAGAGCGCTCCTCGCGGGCGATTGAGGCGTCCAGCGTCTGCAGGAACAGCGCCTCAGAGACGGCTTCCCCGTAAAACTCGCTGCTGAAGCCTGCGCTGCTGCGCGCCGCCTGCGGATCGAGACCGCTCTGCGCCGCTACCTGGCGATCGATACGCAACGCGATGCCCTTGTCGCGGGCAAAAGCCGCGACGATGGGGTAGATCGGAGCGATCATATGCACATGGTGATGACTGTCGAGATGCGTCGGCTCATGACCGAAGAGTTCGATAAAACGACGGTACTGACACGCCAGCTCATGGGCAATCTCCTCCAGCGGCAGGTTATCTTCTTCCGCCTGCTGCCAGATCCATTTGCCCAGCCGGCCGTCGCGGGTTAACCCCGGCATGGCCGACAGCGGTTCGCCCAGCGTCAGCACAAAGTGCATCCCGACCGCCAGCTCCGGCGTACTGCGGCTCAGCTGGGCGGCGTGGTCAATAGCCGCGCCGTTGACCAGCGCCGTAGTCGATGTCACCACGCCGTTGCGGCAGGCCTCGATAATGCCGTAGTTCTGCCCTTTACTGAGGCCGAAGTCGTCAGCATTGACGATCAATACGCGTTCCATTACCCGCTCCCGTTACGCTTTCAGTTTTTCGATCGTCACCGCAAAGTTCGGCAGCCATTTTTCATGGGCCAAAATCATCTCCCGCGCCAGCTGCTCGGCGTCACGATCGGAATGGATCAGCGGGCTTAAGTTCAGCGCCAGCAGCACGTCGTTCAGCTCACCGCTGATCGCCGCCTGGCTGGCCGCCACTTCAAACCCTTTGATGGTGTAGATAAGCCCCAGCACCTTCTCGTCGAAATGGGTGATGCGCGGCGTCGGCTTCGCGCCATCGCGACCTAAGGTGCAGCTCATCTCGACCGCCCAGTCCGCCGGGATATTATCGATATGGCCATGATGCGGGATATTCACATAGTGCTCAGTCTGCTTATCGTTATAGATAGCGTTGATCACTTCGCAAGCGGCATCGGAGTAATAGGCGCCCCCGCGCTGCTCCAGCTCCTTCGGCTTGACCTTGAGATCCGGATTTTTATACAGCTCAAACAGCTGCTTCTCCACTTTCTGCACCACCTGGGCGCGCGCGCCGCCCTTATAGTACTCGCCCATCTCAATCGCCAGCATCTCTTTTGGCTTAAAGTAATAGAGCAGATAGGAGCATGGGATCAGGCGCAGGGAGCGGATCAGCCCTTCGCTGAACGGCAGGTCGAAGATATTTTTTACCGAGTTCGCGGTCAGGCGGCCGGAGGCGACGCCGTCCAGCAGTTCATCGAAGCGCGAGACGCCGTTAACCAGCACGTCGCGGACGAACACCAGGTGGTTCAGACCGAACAGGTCGATGTGCAGCTCATCGCTCGGGCTGAGCTGCAGCACGTCGGTGATGAACATCTTCATGCCGATGGGAATGTTGCACACCCCGATAAAGCGTTTGAAACTGGTGTGACGATAGACCGCCTCGGTGACCATGCCCGCCGGGTTGGTGAAGTTGATGATCCACGCGTCCGGGCAGATCTCCTGCACATCTTTCACGATGTCGAAAATCACCGGGATGGTGCGCAGCCCCTTAAACAGCCCACCCGCCCCGTTGGTCTCCTGGCCAAGATAACCGTGGCTCAGCGGGATACGCTCATCTTTTTCCCGCGCCTTCAGCTGGCCCACGCGCAGCTGGGTAGTGACGAAATCTGCGCCCTGCAGCGCCTCGCGGCGGTCCAGCGTTTTATAAACCTTCATCGGCACGCCGGCTTTTTCCACCATCCGCTCGCACAGCGCATGGATAATATCGAGCTTCTCCTGGCCCTCTTCCACATCCACCAGCCACAGCTCTGTCACCGGCAGTTCATGATAACGTTTCAGGAAACCTTCCAGTAATTCCGGGGTATAGCTGCTACCGCCGCCAATAGTGACGACTTTTAATTTCTGGCTCATCTTTTTCTCCCTTAGACGCTGCGTGTAGACGCAGGCCGCTCTCCGCATAAATGCGGACAGTTAACTTAAATTAGTTATGGTGTAAGCCTGGCGGCTAATACCGCCTGGGCTTAATTAATACTGGTCAAATGTTTTCGATAACTACTCGGTGTAAACGAGGTCAGCTTTTTAAAGGTTTTAATAAACAGGCTCGGGCTGCTGTACCCTGATTCATAGGCAATATCCGTCACCGAATAGTTGGTAATTTCCAGCTGCTTTTTGGCAAAATTGATACGGATATCGTTAATTATCTGCATCGGCGTTTTACCATAATATCGCTGGGTCGCCCGGGTTAAATATTCCTGCGTTTTTCCCGATAACCGAACCATATTCTCGAGGGCGCTCTCGCCAAACTCCAGTTTATCGTGCATAGCCTCAACGGTATTTTTTAACCATTGCGGGACGACGTCTGCAACCGGCTCTTCGCGATAGTGACGTAAACGGTTAATGACATAAAAGGAGACCAGCTCGATAAATTCGTCAAATTCCGTTTCGCGAAAATTGAGTGAGGCGATGACCGACTCAATGTAGCCGAGAAAAGCGCTCTGCACGGCGTAGACCTGCGACGCCACCAGGCCAAACGGCAGCAGCGGCAGATAATGTTTCTCAAAGAAGCGCCTGCTGATGCCGACGTTAAGGATGCGCGTCGCACCAAATTCATAGAAGCTCTGGTGGTGCGAACCCATCGGGATAAAGACAAAATCCCCGCGCTCCAGCAGCACCCGTTTGCCATTGATCTCCTGGTAATAGCGCCCGGTTAATACGACGGTAAATTCGTAGTAATCATGCTGGTGGAGCCCGCTCACGCTTTCCGTTTTGTTATAGATGACCACATGAAAGTTCTTCCCGTTGAACAACTGCTGTTCTCTGGCGGTACTGATCTCGGTGGTCATCATCCTGGGCTGCCTCATCGTCGCGATGGCCTATTGTACCTTCTCGTGCAGCTCAATCAATTCCGCTACCAGCTCGCGGGCCAGCATGGAGGTCATCAGGTGATCCTGAGCATGCACCAGCACCAGGCTGACCTTCATTTTCCCCTCGCCCTCGTCGCTTTCGATAAGCTGGGTCTGCACCCGATGCGCCTCGCTCAGCGCCTGACGCGACTGCTCCATCATCGTTTTCGCCGCGGCAAAATCCCCCTGCTTGGCCTGCTTCAGCGCGGCATAGGCCAGACTACGCGCTTGGCCGGAGTTGATAATCAGCCCCATCACCACCTCTTCGAGGTCGTTTTCCGGGGTCTCTACCGCGTCGATGTTGTCCAGATCAAACATAATATTTCCCTCATTTCTCAGGCGGTACGGGACGTTGCCCGTACCGCGCGGTATCAGAATTTCAGTGCGTTGGCGATGTCTTCTTCGCTCTCTTCCTGCTCGATAACGGTCTGCGCTTTATTCGACAGCACCACAAACGGCAGGTAGACCAGGGTGGAGACGCCAAGGTTGAACAGGGCGACCAGCAGAGCGGCGACACTGCCGTTACTGTTAAAGAACGCCCCCAGGCCAGTTGGCATGGTCCACGGCGCCAGGTTGGTCACCGGTGGGATAATCCCCAGGCTGTAGGCCGCGAGAGTAATGGCCGCCAGAATCGGCTGGACCAGCACGAACGGGATGAACATCACCGGGTTCATGATGATCGGCAGGCCAAAAAGAATCGGTTCGTTAATCTGGAAGATGCCTGACGGCAGCGCCAGCTTCGCGACCTGACGATGGTCAGCGCGGCGGGAAGCGATAAAGATGGCGATAATCAGACCCAGCGTCGCCCCGGAACCCCCCAGCAGGATGTAGGAGTCGAGCATCGGCTTGGCCCAGAAGTGGAACTGTTTACCCGCTTCGATCGCCGCATCAACCGATCCGTACTGGTTGTACAGGGCGATGTTTTCCAGCGCCCACGGCGTCATGATGCCGTTATCCAGCGCGGTCAGCGCCAGCGAACCGTGCACCCCGAAGAACCACAGCAGGGAGTTAAAGATGACGTATGCCCAGCCGACCACGCTGCCCATCGCCGCCAGCGGCGTAGAGATGGAGTCCATGATGATCTGGTGGAAGTTGCTGCCGTAGCTCGACAGGGCCCACGAGATAATGCCGAAGATGGAGAGGATCAAGAAGCCAGGGATCAGCGCGGAGAAAGAGCGCGATACCGATCCCGGCACGCTGTCCGGCAGTCTGATCACCCAGTTGCGACGGATCACGAAGGTGAACAGCTCCGCGACAACCAGACCGATAATCATCCCCGAGATGATGTTCTGCCCGCCCAGCCAGTTGGCGCCGACGGCATAGGCTTCGCCCACGCTGTACGGGGTCACGGTCATGAAGGCCGCTACCGCCAGCAGGCCAGCGGCCATCGGGTCGACTTTGCGCTCTTCCGCCAGCGCGGAGCCGATAAAGAATGGCGCCATCAGCGACATAATGCCGAGGGTGCCGTTATAGACGTTGCCGCCGATAGCCTTAAAACCGTTTAAGGTTTCAATGGTAGAGGCATCCAGGCGAATGCCCATGGAGTAAAAGAAAGAGCCTTCGCCGAAGCTCAGAAAAACGTTGTTAATTAATACAAACATGGCCCCGGCGAGGGTCAACGGCATGAGTTTAATAAATCCATTTTTAATCGCATTAATATGCGGCTGCTTTCCTATTTTCACTGCAAAAGGAAGGAGTACCTTTTCAAGCGAGTCGATCACTTTACTCATAGTCAATACCCTTAAAAGCCGCAATAAACTATTACGGCGATGATGTATGAAATTACTCTTTGACGGGAAAATAAACTCTTTATTTTTTGACGTCCGGCAACAGAATGCCGCCAGGCGTCAAAATACATCGAGTTTTAAAATTTAAAATTATTGTGCTGCAGCTTTCTTAATGGCCGCGACGGCGGCTTTCAATACTCCTAAACCATCCACCTTGCCATACAGAAGAGAATCGATGACTTCTACCGGTTTATTCGGCAGCAGGCGCTGAATTTCCGGTAACATATACGCAATTTGTGGCCCTAATAATACAACGTCGGCTTCCGGTCCCTTTTCACCCGCGAGAGTTTCAGGATAGGCTTCAATAATGACCGGGACTTCGTATTTTTCCGCCTGCGCCCGCATTTTGGAGACCAGCAGTGACGTGGACATGCCTGCCGAGCAGAACAGATAAATGTGTTTCTTTTCCATGAACGCTTCCTCAATGTGTGAGACCAGGGCCTTCAATAACCGCTGAGAGCCGGTAAGACTGGTAACATCCGGTTAATTCTGTTTATGGGTTGAGTATACGGCAAGCTGAGCCGTCGTGATAATTCCCTGTTGAACAGAATTGTCTCTCATTGACCTCCGGTTTTGACTACCCTCACATTTTCACCCAAATAATTCGCGCAATTAAATAAGCATCAGGACTCACAAAAAAGCCCGACCAGTGGTCGGGCTTACGTACAACTCAGTCAACAGTAGGGCGCTTACTTAGCGTTGCGCGGATCCGTATCATACTCGGCGCAGGTCTGGTAGCCGGAGTTCATCACGTGCCCCGTTTCGTCGAGGGCCACAAAGTAGGTCTCCACTTTACCATCTCGTTGACCGAGGATATAGGTCTGGCAGGTGCCGCGGGCATGGACCATCGTCACTTCCGTTGAAGGTTTGCCTGCGATCTGCATCACCTGCTGACGCGACATCCCTTTCTTCACATCTTTCACCACCGGCTGGGTAAACTGGTCTTTGGTACGATCGTAAGCGGTACAGCCCGCGAGTAAGGTTAACGCGACGGTGACGCCCAGTATTCCTGCTAAGCTTTTCTTCATTTTGGTTCCTCTCTTCCACTGTGTAACGATAAGCCTGGAATAAATAGTGTTATTTTTCAAGCCGAACAGCGAAATCATGTCTGAGTGTGTTATTACGTAAACAGGATTGACGCTCCGCCGCCGACCGGCGCTTTCTCCTGCGCGGTGGCATCTATAATGAAATCCTATGTCATTGATTGCCTTCTTTTCCGGCAGTCAAAACCCCGGTCCTTGTCGTTTCAGCGGCAAAGAGGTAGCTTTAAGCCAACAGGTTGCCAAACAGATTCACTTTCGGAGGGCGCGATGACGCTACAACAAGAGATTATTCAGGCGCTGGGCGCGAAGCCGCAGATCGATGCCGCAGACGAGATCCGTCGCAGCGTCGATTTCCTGAAATCCTATCTGCAGACTTACCCTTTTATTAAATCACTGGTGCTGGGTATCAGCGGCGGCCAGGACTCGACCCTGACGGGGAAACTGTGCCAGATGGCGATCAATGAACTGCGCGCCGAAACGGGCGACAGCAGCCTGCAGTTTATCGCCGTCCGTTTACCCTACGGCGTGCAGGCGGATGAGCAGGACTGCCAGGATGCCATCGCCTTTATTCAGCCTGACCGGGTGTTGACGGTGAATATCAAAGCCTCGGTACTGGCAAGCGAACAGGCGCTGCGCGAAGCGGGGATCGAACTGAGCGACTTCGTTCGCGGCAACGAAAAAGCCCGTGAGCGCATGAAAGCCCAGTACAGCATCGCCGGGATGACCCAAGGGGTGGTAGTCGGCACCGACCATGCAGCGGAGGCGATTACCGGCTTCTTCACCAAATATGGCGACGGCGGCACCGACATCAACCCGATCTTCCGGCTGAACAAACGTCAGGGCAAACAGCTGCTGGCCCATCTCGGCTGCCCGGAACATCTGTATAAGAAGTTACCGACCGCCGATCTGGAAGACGATCGCCCCTCCCTGCCGGATGAAGTGGCGCTGGGGGTGACCTATGAGAATATCGACGACTATCTGGAAGGCAAAACGCTGGACCCCAGCATCGCCAAAACGATCGAAGGCTGGTATCTGAAAACCGAACACAAGCGTCGGCCACCGATCACCGTCTTTGACGATTTCTGGAAAAAATAGTCCCTCCCCCGCCCCGGCCCGCGCCGGGGTTGTTTTTTGCGCTTTTCGCCGCAAAAACCGCCTGCTATACTGGATAGATAGACAGTATCAGGAGTTATTGTGGCCAGAAAGCAATCTGCCCCGCGTCTGGAGTTTGAGGCGGCGGCGATCTATGAATATCCCGAACACCTTCGCCCGTGGCTGGAGACACTGCCGAAGCTGCCGGGCGTCTATCAGTTTCACGGCGATAGCGACACGATGCCGCTCTATATCGGCAAGAGCGTCAACCTCCGCAGCCGGGTGCTCTCCCACCTGCGCACCCCTGAAGAGGCGGCGATGCTGCGTCAGTCCCGGCGTATCACCTGGCAGCGCACCGCTGGCGAGCTGGGAGCGCTGCTGCTGGAGGCGCGGTTGATTAAAGAGCAGCAGCCGCTGTTTAACAAGCGGCTACGGCGTAACAAGCAACTCTGCGCCTGGCTGCTTGCGGACGACCGGCCGCAGATTGTCTATGCCCGCGAGGTTGATTTCTCGCACCAGCAGCATCTCTATGGTCTGTTCGCCAACCGGCGGGCGGCGCTGCAGATGCTGCAGAGCCTTGCTGACGAACAGCGCCTCTGTTACGGCCTGCTCGGTCTGGAGCCGCTCAGCCGCGGCCGCGCCTGTTTTCGATCCGCGCTCGGCCGCTGCGCCGGCGCCTGCTGTGGAAAGGAGAGCGTGGAGGCGCACCGTCAGCGTCTGCTGGCGCAGATGAGCAAGCTGCAGCTGGTGTGCTGGCCGTGGGCAGGACCGGTGGCGCTGGAGGAGCGCGGCCCGGATATGACGCAGTATCATGTCATTCATAACTGGCTGTGGCTGGGAGCCGTCGACTCGCTCAAAGAGGCCGCTGCGCTGACCCGCCTGCCCGCCGGATTCGACCAGGATGGTTACAAAATCCTCTGTAAGCCTCTGCTCAGCGGCAACTACCCGTTGCATCCGCTTGGCTGAAAGACCAGAAAGAAAAAACCGCCGGCCCTGCCCAACGCCTGATGGCATTATTGGGCAAGACCGGCGGTCTTGATTCAGTGCGCTACATTATTCAGCGGGTGCAGGCATTTTACCTGCCGGCGCGTTGCGTTCTGTCAGATGCTTCTCAAAATTGGCATTGAACTGTTTTTTCTGCTCTGGGGTCAGAATGTTGTAGATCTTGTTCTGCGTTTCCAGGCGGGACAGCGCCATCGCTTTGTGCTGCGCTTCCATCTTATCGATCTGCGCTTCCGCTTTCGCCTTGTCGAAGGTATCGCTGGCGATCAGCTCGTGCATCGCGCGACGTTCGTCAAGGGACGGACGCTTCATGTTTTCGCGCTGGCTCTTCATGATGTCGCGGATCTGCTGCTTCTGCGCATCGGTCAGGTTCAGCCCTTTAAACATCATGTCATGCTGACCCGGGCCGCCTTTATGATGCATCATCATCGGCTTGCTGTCGCTCGGCGCGGTGGTGGTATCGGCGGCGTGTGCCAGGTTAGCCGCGCCCAAAGCCAGAGTAGAGGCAACAAACAGTGCAGTGAGTTTCTTCATCATTCAATCCTTACTTTACGTTATTCTTACGGCGCGTTGCCGTGTTGACGAGATTAACTTTACGACGTTAATCGTCAATTAGTCAGAGCAAGAGTAAAACAATGAAAGTGTAAAAAACAGTTTCTCACCAATTATGGAGAAAATAAGGAATTTGAACGAAGAATTGCAATAAAAAATAAATAACTTGCTGTTTTGCAGAGGAATTATGGAGAGTATAAAGGAGCGACGATTAAAAACAAAGCATTTTACCAGGAATAATCTGCAAATTCACACTGGCGCACGAAAAAATAAGAAGATGAATAACGACGCGCGAAATAAAGCAGGCCGCCCGGCGGACGGCTTGCCCTCAGGATAATTTTTCCAGCATCAGGCCAGCGCGCAGCCCCCTGGCCACCGCCGGATTGGGAAACAGAACATACTCCGGCTCTGCCCCCACCACATACCGCGTCTCCCCCACCTCCGCCAGCAGCGTGCCTGGGGCGAAGGGGGTGAAGTTCAGCGTCTGTTCCGCCATATGCAAGCGGAAATCATCGCTATGGCGGGTGATCTGCTGCACCACCCGGTAGCGCAGCGGCGCCGGGGCGTCGGCAATGGCCAGATCCCCCACCAGCAACCGGGAGATCGCCCCCTCGGCGGCGGCAAACTGCGTCAGATCGTTTTCCCCCAACGGCAGCGCTTTGCCCAGCTCAAGAGTGCAGGCCAGCGCCGCGAACCGTTCGCAGCTGAAATGGGTGAAGGTCCCGCCCGGCTGGCGATGAAACACCAGCGCCTCAAGCCCGGCGCCGCCCAACCAGTGAAGAAAATCCTCCTCCCAGGGCGTATCGCGGGCCGGGAGCACGCCGAAGCGCGGATGCAGCGACCCGCGGATCGCGGTATGCAGATCGAGGTGCCAGCGCGGACCATCATGGTCGCGATAGAAACGGGCCACCGCCTGCTCCAGCCGCTGCGCCCGCTGCGTCTCCTCGCTGGCCGGGAACTGCCGCCAGCGCTCGCCAAACATCCGGTTCATATCGCTGTGCAAATAGCGTTTATTCGCCCGCAGCGCCGGCGGGTTACCGACGATCACCAGCAGCCGCCAGCGCAGGGGGAGAGCCTCCCGGACCAGCCGCTGCACCAGCCGGTCGACAATCTCCACCGGCGCCGTTTCGTTGCCATGGATGGCGCAGGAAAGCACCAGCCCGCGCTCGCAGCGCGCATGCGGCGTCAGCTCGAGGATCCCCTCGCCGAGCCAGTGCCAGCGGAAATGGGCCGTCTCGCCGTGAAAGTGATGGGGCAATCGCCCCGCCAGGGTTAATGCCAGAAAGTGTTCCACCGCGCCCCCTTATTGCTGAAATGGATAAACCGAACCGAGCTGCAGGATCTGGGTCAACCGATCCAGCGCATCGCGCCCTTCCCGCAGCAGCTGTGGGTCGGCGAGGTCGGCCTGGGTGAGGCGGTCGCGATAGTAGCGATCCACCCAGTCATTGAGGGTGGCAAACAGCGTATCGTTCATCAGGACGTGCGGATTGACCGCCTGATACTCCTCGGCCGTCAACACCACCCGCAGGCGCAGGCACGCCGGACCGCCGCCGTTGGCCATACTCTCGCGCAGATCAAACACCTGCAGCGCGGCGATGGGGTTATCTGCGGCCAGCAGCTCATTAAGATAGTTCCACACGCCCGGATGCGCCTGGGCTTCCTGGGGCAGGATCAGCGCCATGCTGCCGTCCGCCCGGCTCAACAGCTGACTGTTGAACAGATAGGTAGCAACTGCCTCTTCCACCGTGACCCGGCTGGCGGGAACCACCAACGGGATAAAGCCCGGCACCTGCTGCGCAAGCTGCTGCAAAACCGCGTCCTGGTCGGCAAAGGCCTGCTCATGGCAGAACAGGACCTGACGGTTGCTCACCGCGATGACGTCGTTATGAAAAACCCCCTTGTCGATCGCCGCCGGATGCTGGCGGGCGAAGATCAGCTGGCGGGGATTGACCTGATTGAGGCGCGCCACCGCCTGGCTTGCCTCAAGGGTTTGCCGCGCCGGATAGCGACGTGGCGCCTCCTCGCTTCCCCGACGGCGGCCATAGACAAATAGCTGGACGCCGGGGGCGCCATATTCGCCGCCGAGACGGTTATGGTTCGCCGCCCCTTCGTCGCCAAACCAGGCAGAGGCAGGCAGCGCCGGGTGGATGGCAAATCGCGTGCGGTCCGGGAATATCGCCTGCAGCAGCGCCCCGGTGGTGGGGGCTTCACTGGCGCGGTGGAATTTATCCTGCAGATTCGCCACCGTCAGGTGCACCAGGCCATCCAGCGAATCGGCGGAGGGACAGACGGTCGCGGCGTTCGCCACCCACATCGCCGAGGCCGAACTCACCGCCGACAACAGATCCGGATCCTGCTGGGCCGCACGGGCCACCACCTGCTCATCGCTGCCGCTAAAGCCCAGCTGACGCAGGAGCGGCACGTTGGGTCGTTCCTGAGGGGGGATCACCGCCTGCGGATAGCCGGCGTCGGCAAGGGCTTTCATTTTTTTCAGCCCCTGCTTCGCCGCCAGCTGCGGGTTCGACACCCGATAGCGGTGCCGGGTGGAGGCCTCATTGCCAAAGGAGAGCCCTGCGTAGTGATGGGTCAGTCCGGGCAGACCATCAAAGTTGACTTCGCGGGCGGTCATAACGCCTCCCCGGCCCGGAAGTCGAGCCCCGGATTGAGACTGGCGGGCAGCGTCAGGGTCGGCGATTCGAGACTGGCCATCGGCCAGGCGCAATAATCTGCGGCATACCAGGCCCCGGGGCGATGATTGCCTGAGGCTCCGGTGCCGCCGAACGGCGCGGTACTCGCCGCCCCGGTCAGGGGTTTGTTCCAGTTGACTATCCCGGCCCGCGCCTCAAGCAGCAGCCGATCGAACTTCTCTCGTTCCGGGGAGATTAACCCGCAGGAGAGGCCGAAGCGGGTGGCGTTGGCCAGGGCAATCGCCTCTTCGAAAGTATCGTAGCGCCAGACGCCAAGCAGCGGGCCGAACACCTCTTCATCCTCGACCTGGGCCATGTCGCTCATGTTGACAATCCCCGGCGTCAGCAGCGACGTCCCGGCCTGCAATAACCGCGGCTCCAGCAGGGTGACCGCGCCAGCAGCGACCCGCTGCAGCCAGGCCTGATGCACTTTCTGCGCGGCCTGTTCAGAGATAAGCCCGCCGAGAAACGGCTGCGGCTCGGCGTCCCACGCCGCGGGGATCAGCCGTTGGCTGACCGTCACCAGCCTGGAGAGGAAGGCATCCCCCGCCTCTCCGCGCCGGACCAGCAGGCGTCGGGCGCAGGTGCAGCGCTGGCCGGCGGTAATAAAGGCGGACTGGATGGTCAGATGCACCGCGGCATCGACGTCCCGTGGGTCGTCAACGATCAGCGGATTATTGCCGCCCATCTCCAGCGCAAGGATCTTTTGCGGCTGCCCGGCCAGCTGGCGATGCAGATGAAAACCGGTGGTCGAGCTGCCGGTAAACAGCAGCCCATCGATGTCCGCCTGGCCGCTGAGCGCCTCGCCGGTTTCCCGACCGCCCTGCAGCAGGTTGAGCACGCCGGCGGGCAGGCCAGCTTGCTCCCACAGCTTCACCACCGCTTCGCCGCTGTGCGGGGTTAATTCGCTGGGTTTAAAGACCACAGTATTGCCCGCCAGCAACGCCGGCACGATATGCCCGTTCGGCAGATGGCCGGGAAAGTTATAGGGACCAAAGACCGCCAGCACGCCATGCGGCCGGTGACGCAGCGTCGCGGCGCCATCGGGCAGATCGCTGTGCTGTTCACCAGTGCGGGTGTGATACGCCTTCACCGAGATCGCCACCTTGTTGATCATCGCCGTCACTTCCCCGGCCGCCTCCCAGCGCGGCTTTCCGGTCTCGGCGCCGATAATCGCCGTCAGCTCCGCCTTGCTGGCCTCCAGCAGGCTGGCAAACTTTTCGACGATGGCCTGGCGGTCGGCAAACGGCAGCCGCGCCCAGGCCGGGAACGCCTGGCGGGCAGCCGCGACCGCCTCGGCAACCTGCCCGGCATCCGCCGCCTCGCCCTGCCAGACAATCTTCAGGTTGACCGGATCCTGTTTGCTGAAGCGCGGCCCATCGCCGGGCCGCCATTCGCCGTTAATCCACAGACTCATGCGGTTTTCTCCTCAGGGATCAAGCGCACCATGCGCACCTGGTCGCCAGCATGACACTTCAGCATATCCAGCTCGCGGGCGCTGAGGGTCAGGGTGTCGCCATCCGGGTCGGCACGCACCAGCAGGGCGCGGAACTGGTGATACTGTTCGTTCGCCACGAGGCACAACGGCCAGTCGCCGGGTGGCGTTTCGCCGGCCTCGGTGGTCACCAGACGGCTTTTGCGGATCGCCCGCACCCGGTCGATATCGCACTCCAGGGTCGGGCCACCGTCGAAAATATCGATGTAGTTCAGGTAGCGGAATCCCTCTTTCTCCAGCACCGTCCGGGCCGGGGCGGTCTGCGGATGGACCTTGCCGATCACCGCCTGCGCCTCGGGGGTGAGGAAATCGATATACAGCGGATGCTTGGGCATCAGGGCGGCAATGAAAGCCTTTTGTCCGGTGCCGCACAGGTAGTCGGCGCGGGAAAACTCCATGGCGAAAAAGCGTTTGCCCAGGCTCTCCCAGAACGGGGAATAGCCGTGCTCGTCAATCACCCCGCGCATCTCGGCGACCACCTTCTCATTGAAGCGCTCGCGAAAAGCGGCCATAAATAAGAAGCGCGATTTCGACAGCAGATAGCCATTGCCCTCTTTGCGCCACTGCGGGTCGAGGAAAAGGGTGCACAGCTCACTGCTGCCGGTGTGGTCGTTGCTGAGAAACAGCGTCGGCAGCGCCTGGTAGACGTTAAGCTCCTTCGAGGCATGGACCTGAGTGCCGACCCGGTAGTTGTACCAGGGATCGTTGAGGCCCACCGCCACCTCTATCGCGCAGATGCCCACCACCGTGCCGCTCTCGCTCTCCTCCAGCACAAAGACATAGCCCTGCTCGCTTTTCGGCAGCTCGCCGCGCCAGGTTTGCTGCGAGCGGGCGATCCGCGCCGCGAGGGTCGCTTCATCCACCGGCAGCGAGGTCAGCCCGCCGCCGGTCTCCGCTGCCAGCTTCAGCAGCCCGGGCAGATCGCCCGGCTCCACCGGTCGAATAACCATCATGATGAGACTCCCGCCAGGAAACGCGCGCAGGCCCGCTCGACGCGATCCAGACCGCTGTTCACCTCTTCTTCACTGACGTTCAGCGCCGGAGCGAAACGCACCACGTTGGCGCCGGCGATCAAGATCATCACCCCCTCTTCCGCCGCCAGGTTGCTGAGGGCTTTCGCCTTCCCGGCCCAGGCGTCGTTCAGCACGCAGCCGAGCAACAGCCCCAGGCCGCGGATCTCCTTGAACAGGCCATAGCGGGCGTTGATCGCCTGCAGACGTTCGCAAAACCACTGATGGCGCTGTCTGACGCCGGAGAGCACTTCCGGAGTGTTGACGATCGACAGCAGCTCGCCGGCCACCGCCCCCGCCAGCGGGTTGCCGCCGTAGGTGGTGCCGTGGGTGCCGACGGTCATCACGCTGGCGCAGGCCTCTGTGGCCAGCAGCGCGCCGATGGGGAAGCCGCCGCCCAGCGCTTTGGCGGTAGTCAGCACATCGGGCGTCACGCCGTAGTGCATATAGGCGTACAGCTCGCCGGTGCGCCCGACCCCAGTCTGCACTTCATCGAAAATCAGCAGGGCGTTGTGCTGGTCGCAAAGCTGACGCAGGCCGCGTAAAAACTCGACGCTGGCCGGCACCACGCCCCCTTCACCCTGCACCGGCTCGACGATCACCGCGCAGGTTTGGTCATTGATCAAGGCCTTTGCCGACTCGAGATCGTTAAACACCGCATGCTGGATCTGCGGCGGCAGCGGAGCAAAATCCCGGGAGTAGGCCGGCTGACCGCCCGCCGAAACGGTGAACAGCGTCCGCCCGTGGAAAGCGTTCTGAAAGGCGACGATGCCGCTTTTCTCGCTGCCAAAGCGATCGTGGGCATATTTACGCGCCAGCTTGAGCGCCGCCTCATTGGCCTCGGCCCCGGAGTTACAGAAGAAGACCCGGTCGGCGAAAGTGGCATCAATAAGCATTTTGGCCAGCCGCAGGATCGGCTCATTCGTATACCCGTTGCCGGTATGCCAGAACTTGCCCGCCTGCTCGGTGAGGGCCTGCACCAGACGCGGATGCGCATGCCCCAGCGCGTTCACGGCGATGCCGCCGGCAAAATCGATATACTCTTTGCCCTGCTGATCCCACAGCCGCGACCCGGCGCCCCGCACCGGAATAAACGCCGCTGGCGCGTAGACCGGCATCATCCATTCATCAAAGTGGTTACGCGTAATTGACTGAGACATATCGACCTCTTCCGGTAAATTAAAAGTAGCAATAATGTTAATAAATATGAGTTATTACGCTGTAAATGTAGATTGCACGGTTCGTGCCAGCCAGCGATAAAAATGCATAAACCGGATGAGATAACGCAATATCAACGAGTTACAACCTAACGCTATTCATATAAAATGCATATTTAGTGAATAACTATCCGATAAAGGGGGATGAACAGTGATTAAAGAAGATAAGTTATGCAACGGTAAGATATAATTCTGTAATTGTGATCTTCTGCGAAATTTATCGTAGATATTTGCCCTTTTTTGGCGCGGCGTGCCCGCAAAAGGGGCACCCACGGCACGATCATGCGCAGCGATTGGCAGAATGACGCATCGGATGGCAGCCAGCCTGGCGAATTTCTGCTACCATCCCTGCACTATTCACCTTGCACAGTGGCAGCGACTATGAAATTCGTCTCTTTTAATATCAACGGCCTGCGCGCCCGCCCACACCAACTGGCCGCCATCGTCGAAAAACACCAGCCGGACGTGATTGGCCTGCAGGAAACCAAAGTTCACGACGACATGTTCCCTCTCGAAGAGGTCGCCAGACTCGGCTATAACGTCTTTTATCACGGCCAGAAAGGCCATTATGGCGTCGCGCTGCTGACCAAAGAGACGCCGATTGCCGTCCGCCGCGGTTTCCCGAACGATGGCGAAGAGGCTCAGCGCCGCATCATCATGGCGGAGATCCCGTCGCCCTTCGGTAACGTCACGGTGATTAACGGTTATTTCCCGCAGGGTGAAAGCCGCGATCATGAGACCAAATTCCCGGCCAAAGCGGCGTTCTATCAGAATCTGCAGAACTACCTGGAGAGCGAGCTCAACAAAGAGAATCCGGTACTGATCATGGGCGATATGAACATCAGCCCTACCGATCTCGACATCGGTATCGGTGAAGAGAACCGCAAACGCTGGCTGCGCACCGGCAAATGTTCCTTCCTGCCGGAAGAACGGGAATGGATGGATCGCCTGCTGGGCTGGGGCCTGGTAGATACCTGGCGTCAGGCTAACCCTGACAATCATGAGCACTTCTCGTGGTTTGATTACCGCTCCAAAGGCTTTGACGATAACCGTGGGCTGCGCATCGACCTGCTGCTGGCCAGTCAGCCTCTGGCCCAGCGCTGCGTGGAGACCGGGATCGATTATGAGATCCGCGGGATGGAAAAACCATCCGACCACGCGCCGGTGTGGGCCACCTTCCGGCCGTAAGTCACGTCCTTCTCTCGCCTCCCGCCGCGCGGGGGGCAGAATTTCCTGAGCAAAATCAACAAAGCGACGGTAAACCATTGTGACCGTCGTCGGAACAGGATACTGTCGCGCGCACTTTTTGACGTCCACCGCGTCCAGGCTGTACAGGAGACCCCTTCATGAAAAAGAAGCCATCATCCGGCCATTGGTAAAGGGCTGGTACTTCTCGCGCTGGCGGCCACGCTGGCCGTTATCAGCCACCGCGTTGGTCTTCACGATCTGCTGACTCACCTGCATCTGCTGCAGGAGACCCTCCGCCATCATGGCGCCTGGGGCTATCTGGTCTATGTTGCGCTATTTATCATTGCCACCCTGTGCCTGATCCCCGGCAGCCTGCTGGTGATCGCCGGCGGGGTGCTTTTCGGCCCGCTGACCGGCTCTCTGCTCTCGTTTGCCGCCGCCACCGTCGCCTCTTCGTTGTCGTTTTTGATCGCCCGCTGGCTGGGGCGCGATCTGCTGCAGCGCTATGTAGGCCATACCGCCGTCTTCCAGGCCATTGAGCGCGGTATCGCCCGCAGCGGCAGCGATTTCCTGATCCTCACCCGCCTGGTGCCACTCTTTCCCTACAACATTCAGAATTACGCCTACGGCCTGACGGCGATCCCCTTCTGGCCTTTTACTCTGATCTCCGCCGTGGCCACCCTGCCGGGCCTGGTCATCTATTCGGTGATGGCCAGCGAACTGGCCCGCGAAGGAGCGACCCTCGCTTTCGCGCTCAAGTTGAGCCTCGCCGGCGGGCTGCTGTTTGCCCTGGTGCAGATGGGCAAACGGTTTGCCCGCGCCCGCCGTGTGGCAACGCCCGGCGAGGAGGTGCGCCATGACCCGACCTGATCGCCGTCACCTGCGCCGCGCCAGGCTGGCCCTTGCCGTGGTGGCTGTCGCCGGCCTGACCGCCTGGCTGTGGTTCCCCGACGGGCGAGCCTTTCTGCAACACAGCCTGACGGCGTTAGCGTCGCTGGATCCCCAGTATGTCAAAAACTTTATCGCCGCCTGGGGGACGCAGGCGGCGCTGGTCTCTTTTGCGCTAATGATCCTCCAGGCGATCGTCGCCCCGCTGCCGGCCTTCCTGATCACCCTGGCGAACGCCGCGCTGTTCGGCGCCTTCTGGGGAGGCATGCTGTCGTGGTTCAGCGCCATGGTCGGGGCCGGGCTCTGCTTTTGCATCGCCAGAGCGCTGGGGCGCGAGATGGTGGAGAAGCTCACCGGCCGCACGGTGCTGCGCAGCGTCGACGGCTATTTCGCCCGCTATGGCGCGCAGACGATCCTGATCTGCCGCCTGCTGCCGTTTGTCCCTTTTGATCCGGTCAGCTATGCCGCCGGACTGACCTCGCTGCGCTTCTGGCCCTTTATGCTGGCCACCGGCGTGGGCCAGCTGCCGGCGACCATCGTCTATTCCTGGGCCGGGAGCCTGCTGACCGGAGGCGCCTTCTGGCTGGCCACCGGCCTTTCGCTGCTTTTGGCCCTGGCGGTGGTCATCTCCATCGCCAAAAATATTTACCGTGAACGTCATAAGAGATCGTCGCCATGAGCTTACCCCCGCTGGATACTGTCCCCCTGATCCTTCGTCCGCAGGCCTGGCTGCACCGCCGGCATTACGGCCAGGTGCTGAGCCCCATTCGCTGGTGGGGACGGATCCCGTGGCTGTTTTACCTGGTTTCGCTGTTCGTGGGCTATATTGAACGCCGCCGCTCGCCGTTGGATCCGGTGCTGCGCTCGCTGGTCAGCGCCCGCATCGCCCAGCTGTGCCACTGCGAATTCTGCATCGATATCACCAGCATGACCCTCGCGGCGCGGAGCGGGAGCCAGGACAAGCTGCTGGCGGTCGCCGACTGGCGCAGCAGTAAGCTGTTCAGCGAAAAAGAGCGTCTGGCGCTGGCCTATGCCGAAGCCGCCACCCAGACGCCGCCGGAGGTGGATGATGCCCTGCGTAGCGCGATGGCCGCGCATTTTGACGCCCGGGCGCTCACCGAGCTGACCGCCCTGATTGGCCTGCAAAATTTATCGGCGCGGTTCAATGCCGCGATGGCGATCCCTGCCCAGGGGCTGTGCAAGATACCTGGTTCTTCCCCGCACCATAAGGAGTAACGATGCGCCGTTTGCGTGATTTCAGCCTCTGTCTGTGCCTGCTGCTTCTCTGGCCGCTGGTGGTTCAAGCCGACGACAGCTGGCGGCAGACCCAGACGGAAGCCCGCGGCCAGACCGTCTGGTTTAACGCCTGGGGTGGAGACCCGGCCGTCAACCGCTATCTGGCGTGGGTCAGCGAGGAGGTCAAACGCCACTACGCGATCGACCTGCGTATTGTCCCTATCGCCGATGCCGCCGACGCGGTGAAACGCATCCAGACTGAGGCGCAGGCCGGCCGTCGCCGCGGCGGGTCGGTGGATCTCCTGTGGATCAACGGCGAGAACTTTCACACCCTAAAACAGGCCAACCTGCTGCTCACCGGCTGGGCAGAATCGCTGCCCAACTGGCGCTATGTCGATCTGCAAAAACCGGTTCAGGAAGATTTTTCTGTCGCCACCGAGGGCGCGGAGTCGCCGTGGGGCAGCGCCCAGTTGACGTTTATCGCCCGCCGCGGGCAAACGCCGCAGCCACCCACCAGCCCGCAGGCGCTGCTGGCCTTCGCCAGAGCCCATCCCGGCAGCGTGACCTACCCGCGGCCGCCGGACTTTACAGGTACCGCCCTGCTGGAGCAGCTGCTGATCGCCCTCACCGACCAGCCTGCCGCCCTGCGCCAGCCGCCGGAGACGGCGACCTTCTCGGCGGTCACCGCCCCGCTGTGGCGCTATCTCGATGCGCTGCACCCGACGCTGTGGCGGGCGGGTAAGGATTTCCCGGCGTCGCCGGCGCGGATGGACGCCATGCTCAACCAGGGCACCCTCCGCCTGTCGCTGACGTTTAACCCGCTGCACGCCCGGCAGAAAGCCGCCAGCGGCGAATTACCGACGGACAGCTACAGCTTCGGCTTTACCGCGGGGACCCTCGGCAACGTCCATTTCGTTACCATCCCGGCTAACGCCCGCGCTGTCGCTGGCGCCAAAGTAGTGGCCAATTTCCTGCTCTCCCCTGAGGCGCAATTGCGCAAGGCCGATGCCGCCGTCTGGGGCGATCCGAGCGTACTGGATCCGCAGCGTCTGCCTGACGGCCAGCGCCAGGCGCTGGCGGCAGCCCTGCCGCAGGATCTGCCGCCGGTGCTTGCCGAGCCTCACGCGGCATGGGTTGACGCGCTGGAGCAGGAATGGCTGCGCCGCTACGGTACCCACTGATCCTGCTGGCCTGGGGGGCGATGGCGGTGATCTATCTGCCGCTGCTCCCCGCCGCCGGGGAACTGGTGGGCGCTGCGCGCTCCCCGGCCCACTGGCGGGCGCTGTTCGCCGACCCGCAGCTGGGCCAGGCGCTGGCCGCCACCCTCGTCTCCACGCTGTTATCCGTCGGCGGCGCGCTGCTGATCGCCCTGACCATCGTCGCCGCCCTCTGGCCTTCGGCCCGCTGGCGGCGGCTGGCTTCCCGTCTGCCGCTGCTGCTGGCGGTGCCCCATCTCGCCCTGGCGACGGCGGCGCTGCTGCTGTTCGCCGAAGGGGGCTGGCTCTGGCAGCAGTTGCCGTTTCTGACGCCGCCGGTCAACCGGTACGGCATCGGGCTTGGCCTGACGATGGCCCTGAAAGAGAGCGCCTTTGTGCTGTGGGTGATCTACGGCCTGCTGGGGGAGGCGCGCCTCGCCGACCAGGCGACAGCGCTAAAGAGCCTCGGTTACGGCCGCTGGCAGTGCCTGCGCTGGCTGGTGCTGCCTGCGCTGCTGCCCGCCCTCGGCATGGTGCTGCTGGCCGCCGCGGCCTGGAGCCTGTCGACGGTAGACGTCGCCCTGGTGCTGGGGCCCGGCAATCCGCCCACCCTTGCCGTGCTGGCGTGGCAGTGGTTAAGCCAGGGCGATGACATGCAGCAGGCGAAAGGGGCGCTGGCCAACCTGCTGCTGCTGGCGATCCTCGGCGGGCTGGCGCTGGTCGCCTGGGGCGGATGGCGGCTACAGCGTCGGCGTCTGCCCGATCTGCGCGGCATTCGGCATCCCCATCCCCACGCCCTGCCCGGCCGCCTGCTGGCGAGTGCCCTGCCGCTGAGCGGCCTGCTGTGCGCGCTATTGCTGGCGGGGCTGGCGCGCTCGGCGCCGCCGCAGATGGATGCCCTGGGCAACAGCCTTGGCCTCGCGCTGATGGCTTGCGCCCTCGGCGCGGCCGTCTGCCTGCTGTGGCTGGCCTGCGGCCCGAAGCGGGGAGATGGCTGGGTCTGGCTGCCGCTGGTGCTGCCGGCCCTGCCGCTGGCCGATGGCCAGTACCGGCTGGCGCTGTACGCCTGGCTAGACGGCGAATGGTGGACCGTCCTGTGGGGCCATCTGCTGTGGGTGGTGCCGTGGATGCTATTTATTTTGCGCCCGGCCTGGCGCCAGCACGATCCGCGGATGACGGTGATCGCCCGCACGCTCGGCTGGGGACCCACGCGTATTTTCTGGCTGTTGACTCTGCCCTCGCTGACCCGCCCACTGCTGACCGCCCTGGCGGTGGGCTTCTCGGTGAGCATCGCGCAGTATCTGCCAACGCTATGGCTGGGGGCAGGCCGTATCCCGACGCTCACCAGCCAGGCGGTGGCGCTCAGCAGCGGCGGCGAGGCGCAGACGCTTGCCGCCCAGGCGCTGTGGCAATTACTGCTGCCGGCGGTATGCTTTATCCTGACGGCCCTGCTGGCCTGGCTGGCAGGCCGCTATCGACGAGGACTTCGCTAGTGCTAACCGTAAACCATCTGACCCTAAGCGTGAACCGTCAGCCGCTGCTGCGGGAGGTCGACTTTTCGGTGGCCCCGGGTGAAGTGCTGACGCTGATGGGCCCTTCCGGCAGCGGAAAATCGACGCTGTTTGCGTGGATGATTGGCGCCCTGGCCGGCGACTTCCGCACCGAGGGCGAGCTGTGGCTCAACGGGCGGCGGTGCGATACGCTGCCCACGGAGCGCCGGCGCATCGGCATCCTGTTTCAGGACCCGTTGCTGTTCGACCATTTCAGCGTCGGGCAAAATTTACAGCTGGCGCTACCGGAAAGCGTGCGCGGCGAGGCGCGAAAAGCCGCGGTGGAGCAGGCGCTCAGTCGCGCCGGGCTGCATGGCTTCGCCGCGCGCGATCCGGCCACGCTCTCCGGCGGACAGCGGGCGCGGGTGAGTCTGCTGCGCGCCCTGCTGGCGCGCCCCGAAGCGCTGCTGCTGGATGAACCCTTCAGCCGCCTGGATGCCGCCCTGCGCGCCGCGTTCCGCCGCTGGGTATTTGAGGAACTGGCCCGCCAGGCCATTCCGGCGATCCTGGTGACCCACGATCGCGAGGACTGTCCGCCGACGGGGCGCTGCCTGACGATGGAGCGCTGGCAATGAAGAGCAATAGCGTGCAAACCTGCGTTACCGCAAAGAAATCAACGCCTGGCAAGCGGAGAATACGCCCTCCACTTTTTACCGTCGGGCATTTCGATGAAACGTGTTTCTCAATTGACCGCACTCGCCCTGTTCATGGGGCTTGCTGCTTCCACCACCTTCGCCGCTGAAACCATGCCAGCGCTCACTCTTTCCCACCTGCAACAGCAGCACGGCGTGGCCATCGACACCCGCCTGAGCGCTTATTACAACGGCTGGCCGCAGCGCGCCAACGGCCCGGAAGGGCATGAGCCGCAGGCGCTGAATCTTTCCGCCCGCTGGCTCGGCGCCATGAGCGACGAGCAGCTCCGCGGCTGGGCTAAGCAGCACCAGCTCCAGGCCGATACCCCCCTCGCGCTGTACGGCAGTCCTGAGGATAACGCCAGCGTCGCGGCGCGACTGAAACAAGCGGGCTTCACCCGGCTCAACACCCTGAGCGACGCCCTGAGCCAGGGAGACCGTCTGCAAAAGCTGCCGCACTTTGAACAGCTGGTTTATCCGCAATGGTTGCACGACCTGCAGCAAGGGAAAAGCGTGGCCGCCGCCCCGGCCGGCGACTGGAAAGTAGTTGAGGCCGCCTGGGGGGCGCCGAAGCTCTATCTGCTGAGCCATATCCCGGGCGCGGGCTATATCGATACCAATGAGGTGGAGAGCGAACCGCTGTGGAATAAAGTGTCCGATGCGCAGCTGAAGGCGATGCTGGCGAAGCACGGCATCCGCCATGACACCACGGTGATCCTCTACGGTCGCGACGTTTACGCCGCGGCGCGTGTGGCGCAGATCATGCTGTACGCCGGCGTCAAAGACGTGCGCCTGCTGGACGGCGGCTGGCAGACCTGGTCCGACGCCGGTCTGCCGGTGGAGCGCGGCATGCCGCCGACGCCGCAGCCGGCGCCAGATTTTGGCGCGCCGATCCCCGGCCAGCCGCAGCTGATGCTGGATACCGAGCAGGCCCGCGGCCTGCTCCACCGTCAGGACGCCTCGCTGGTCAGCGTCCGCTCGTGGCCGGAGTTTATCGGCACCACCAGCGGCTACAGCTATATCAAACCGAAGGGCGATATCGCCGGCGCCCGCTGGGGCCATGCCGGAAGCGACTCCACGCACATGGAAGACTTCCATAACCCGGACGGCACCATGCGCAGCGCCGACGATATCGCTGCCCTGTGGCGCCAGTGGAACATCCTGCCGAACCAGCAGGTGGCGTTCTATTGCGGGACCGGCTGGCGGGCCTCGGAAACCTTCATGTATGCCCGGGCCATGGGCTGGCCGCACGTCGCTGTCTATGACGGCGGCTGGTACGAATGGAGCAGCAACCCGCACAATCCGGTCGCCCGCGGCGAGCGCGGCCCGGAAAGCAGTCAGTACCCCCCCCCCCACCAGCGCGTCGCCACCAGCCGGCGACGCGCGCTTTCCCGCTCACGCCACCCGCTTTAAGGTCTGGTAGCCGCTGGCGATACGCGTCGCCGTCGTCAGCCAGCATAGCGCGCCAAACAGCCACGCCAGCCAGGCAAAATGTGCCGGAAACAGGCAGCTGAGGACAAACAGCAGGATGGTTTCCGTCCCCTCCGTCAGCCCCCCGAGGTAGTGCAGCGATTTATGGGCATAGCCGGGATTGGCGATCTGGTGCTTTGCCGCCAGCGCGGCAAAGGCGAGAAAGCTGCTGCCGGTGCCGATAAAGGCAAACAGCAGCCAGCCGCCCGCCAGGGCGTTATTCTGCGGATCCGCCAGGATAAAACCGAACGGCACCAGGGCATAGAAGAGAAAATCCAGTGAGATATCGAGAAAACCGCCGGCGTCGCTCAGCCCGCGCCGCCGCGCCAGGGCGCCGTCCAGGCCGTCCAGCAGGCGGTTGAGAAGAATGGCCGCCAGCGCCGCGCCATACCACCCTAATGCCAGAAATGGCAGAGCCAGCACGCCGATGGCAAAACCGAGCAGCGTCAGCCTGTCTGGTGAAATACCCGGGCGGTCAAGCGCGCCGGCGACAGCGTTAAGGAGGGGTTTGAGGCGAGGATGCAGGTGGCTATCAAGCACGAGGATCTCCAGCAGAGTTGGCGGTTGTCAGTGAAGGTCTATGGCGGTGATAATAGGCCAGTTTGGCCTTATTAACGTTGATGCTTATGCTAAAAATGATTGAAGTTGTCGCCGCCATTATTGAACAGGATGGCAAAATTCTGCTGGCGCAGCGCCCGCCCCACGCCGACCAGCCGGGAATGTGGGAGTTCGCCGGCGGCAAAGTGGAGCCAGGTGAAAGCCAACCGCAGGCGCTGACCCGGGAACTCCAGGAGGAAATGGGCATCATCGCCCACCCGGCATGCTATATCGCCAGCCATCAGCGGGAAGTCTCCGGTCGTCAGATCCATCTGCACGCCTGGTGGGTGCCGGATTTTCAGGGCGTGCCGCTGGCCCACTATCACAGCCAGCTGCGCTGGTGCCTTCCTGCCGACGCCTTAACCCTCGATCTCGCCCCGGCCGATATCCCCCTCCTGCACGCCTTTATCGCCCGGCGCCCGTCCCTTTCCCTCCGCTGATCCGCTCGCCGCCTCGTCATCGTTTTTAGTTATGACGGGCGGGCAATTATAAATTTTGCTGACGGCTTAATTTTTCCTTGCTTGCCTAAGGATTAGCGGTGTTATAGTCGGAAAATCGGTTTTTTCAAGGACCGAATCATAATAAATACATGCAACCACAACCATAAGGGGAACTTATATCTATGGATCAGACGTGCACTCTGGAAGGCTTTCTCACCCGCGTTCAACAGCGCGATCCCCATCAAACCGAATTTGCTCAAGCCGTCCGGGAGGTCATGACCACCCTGTGGCCTTTCCTTGAGGAAAATCCGCGCTATCGTCAGCTTGCTTTGCTGGAACGTCTGGTGGAACCGGAGCGCGTGATCCAGTTCCGCGTGGTGTGGGTGGACGACCGCAATCAGGTCCAGGTCAACCGCGCGTGGCGCGTGCAGTTCAACTCGGCCATCGGCCCGTATAAGGGCGGAATGCGCTTCCACCCGTCGGTAAACCTGTCGATTCTCAAATTCCTTGGCTTCGAGCAGACCTTCAAAAACGCCCTGACCACGCTGCCGATGGGCGGCGGGAAAGGCGGCAGCGATTTCGATCCTAAAGGCAAGAGCGATGGCGAAGTGATGCGCTTCTGCCAGGCGCTGATGACCGAGCTTTATCGCCATCTGGGCCCGGATACCGACGTACCGGCGGGCGATATCGGCGTCGGCGGCCGCGAGGTCGGCTTTATGGCCGGAATGATGCGTAAGCTCTCCAACAACAGCGCCTGCGTCTTCACCGGTAAAGGCCTCTCATTCGGCGGCAGCCTGATCCGTCCGGAAGCCACCGGTTACGGCCTGATCTACTTCACCGAAGCGATGCTCAAACGTCACGGCCTCGGCTTCGAAGGCGCTCGCGTGGCGGTTTCCGGCTCCGGCAACGTCGCGCAATACGCCATTGAGAAAGCGATGGAGCTTGGCGCGCGGGTGGTCACCGCCTCCGACTCCAACGGCACCGTCGTTGACGAAGCGGGCTTCACCAAAGAAAAACTGGCCCGCCTGATCGACATCAAAGAGCGTGCCCACGGCCGGGTGGCCGACTACGCCCGCGAATTTGGCCTCACCTATCTCGAAGGCCAGCAGCCGTGGTCAGTGCCGGTGGATATCGCTCTGCCTTGCGCCACCCAGAACGAACTGGATGCCGACGCCGCTCGCCAGCTGATTGCCAACGGTGTGAAGGCCGTGGCGGAAGGCGCCAACATGCCAACCACCATCGCCGCGACCGATCTGTTCCTTGAAGCTGGCGTGCTGTTTGCCCCGGGCAAAGCGGCCAACGCCGGCGGCGTGGCGACGTCCGGTCTGGAGATGGCGCAGAACGCCGCGCGCATGGGCTGGAAAGCGGAAAAAGTGGATGCCCGTCTGCATCACATCATGCTGGATATCCACCACGCCTGCGTGCAGTACGGCGGTGAAGCGAAGCAGACCAACTACGTGCGCGGCGCCAATATCGCTGGTTTCGTCAAGGTGGCGGACGCCATGCTGGCCCAGGGCGTGATTTAACCTCCCCTCACGCCATCCCGGCGGCTGCCCGCCGGGATGTCTCTCACGATGACATCGTGATCACCACTTTCCCCAGATGCTGACCACTGTCCAGACAGGCATGCGCCTCGGCAATTTCCGCCATCGGGTAGCTGGCGTAGATCATCGGCTTGCATTTCCCAGCCTCAAGCAGCGGCCAGACGTGGCGCCGCAGCGCCTCGGCAATCTCCTGTTTCTCCGCCGCCGTCCGGCCGCGCATGGTGGAACCGGTGACGGTGGCCCGCTTGAGCATCAGGGTCTGAATGTCGACCTCATGGGCCATTCGCCCGCCCATAAAGCCGATGATGACCAGCCGCCCGTCCTTTTTCAGCAGCCCCAGGTTGCGGTTAAAGTAAGGGCCGCCCACGATATCCAGAATGACATCCACCCCTTCATCGTTGGTCAGCTGATGAATTTTCTCAGCGAAATCTTCGGTTTTGTAGTTGATCGCCGTGGCGTAGGGCCGCAGCGCGGCAATTTTTTCGTCCTGGCCGACGGTGGCATAGACGGTCATCCCCAGCGCGTGACACAACAGGATCGCGGTGGTGCCAATCCCGCTGGCGCCGCCGTGGATCAGAATGCTCTCGCCGGGCTGCAGCTTACCGAGCTGGAAAACGTTCGCCCACACCGTGAAGAAGGTTTCCGGAATGGCGGCCGCTTCGCTAAAGCTGAGGCCAGCCGGGATCGGCAGCGTCTGGCCTGCCGGGACGGCGCAGTATTCGGCATACCCGCCGCCGTTGGTCAGCGCGCAGACGCGATCCCCGGGGGCAAAGGCCGCAACCTGCGCACCAACCTTCACGACCACGCCCGCCACCTCGAGGCCGGGCACGGGGGTAACCCCCTCAGGCATGGGATACAGACCCTGGCGCTGCAGAATATCCGGCCGGTTGACGCCCGCCGCTTTCACCTCGATGAGCACCTCATGCTCCCCGATAGTGGGGATCTCACCTTCGCGGATCTGTAAAACCTCCGGGCCACCCGGTTGGCTGATAGCGATATATTTCACGGGTCCTCCTTATCGCCTGTCAGAGAATTAAGCAAGGCATCGGGAAGGGCAATGGGCGCCCCCGTTCTGCGGGGCGATCGTCCCCCCCTTCCCGGCTGTTTAGTGTAGACCATTGACCAGTCTGGCGGAGAAACGGCGGCCGTGGGGAATGGCCTCCTCACGGCCGCCGGGCAGGTTATTGCGGCGGCGGCGCGGCATCCTCTGCCGCTTTTTTGCCTTTCGCTTTGCCTTTACTGAACGATTTTTTCGCCCCGCCCGGCGCCACCAGACCGCGGAACTGGCGCACCGGCGTGCTGCGCGCCTGCTCGATTAGCTGATACAGCGTGCCCACCAGCGGCTGCATAAAGTCCTGATAGCGGCACTGTTTCTCGCTGATTTGCGTCAATACCGACTCCCAGTGGGCGGTCATGTCCGGTCGACCGGCCATCTCCGGCAGGGAATGAATCAGCGCCCTTCCGGCCTCCGAGGAGTGGATATAGCGCCCCTTTTTAGTCAGGAAACCGCGCTTAAACAGCAGCTCGATAATCCCGGCGCGGGTTGCTTCGGTGCCGAGGCCGTCAGTAGCGCGGAGGATCTTCTTCAGATCTTTATCCTGCACGAAGCGGGCAATCCCGGTCATCGCCGACAGCAGCGTGGCGTCGGTAAAGTGGCGCGGCGGCTGCGTCTGGCGCTCCACCACTTCGCCCCTCTCGCACAGCAGTTCATCGCCTTTGGCCACCACCGGCAGCGGCGTGCCGTCGTTCTCTTCATCGCGCTCTTTGCTGCCAAGCAGCGTCCGCCAGCCCGCCTCGGCCAGAAAACGCGCTTTGGCGACAAACTTACCGTTGGCGATCTCGAGGTCAATCTGGCATTTACGGAACACCGCGTCCGGGCAGAACTGCATCAGATACTGGCGGGCGATCAGGGTGTAGACCTTCGCTTCGTTATCGGTGAGTTTGACCTGGCTGCTGCGGGCGGTCGGGATAATCGCATGGTGCGCGTCGACCTTTTTATCATCCCAGCAGCGGTTGCGGATCTCCGGATCCACCACCGGCTGCGGCAGCAGATCCGCCGCATGGACGGCAATCGCATTCAGCACCGCATGGCGGCCGGCGAAATGTTCTTCCGGCAGGTAGCGGCTGTCCGAGCGCGGATAGGTGATGAGCTTGTGGGTTTCATACAGCTTCTGGCAGATATCCAGCACGTTTTGCGCGCTGAAGCCGAAACGTTTGGCCGCCTCAATCTGCAGCGCCGACAGCGAAAACGGCAGCGGCGCGGGTTCGGAATCGCGCTTATCGTTATAGCCGGTCACCAGCGCCGGCTGGCCTTCAATACGCTTAACCACGTGCTCGGCCAGCGGACGATGCAGCAGGCGCCCTTCTTCATCCTGGTAAGGTTCGCAGGCTTCGCTCGGCACCCAGGTCGCGACAAAGCGCTCCTCCTGCGGCGTGACGATATGCGCTTTGACATCGAAGAAGTCTTTGGCGACGAAGTTTTCAATCTCTTCATCGCGGCGCACCACCAGGCCGAGCACCGGGGTCTGCACCCGCCCCACGGAGAGCACCCCCTGATAGCCGGCGTTGCGCCCCAGCAGGGTATAGGCCCGGGTCATATTGATGCCGTACAACCAGTCGGCGCGCGCCCGCGCCAGCGCCGACACGCAAAGCGGCACAAACTCGCTGTTAGCGCGCAGGCGGTTGATCGCCCGCTCAACCGCCTGCGGGTTAAGATCGTTTATCAAACAGCGCTGCACCTGCTGACGCTTCTCCGGCGCCAGCTGCAGGTAGTCGAGCACCTCATCCACCAGCAGCTGCCCCTCACGGTCGGGGTCGCCGGCGTGGATAACCTCCTCGGCCTCGCCGAGCAGGCGCTTGATGACATTCAGCTGTTTGGTGACCGAAGGTTTTGGCTGCAGCTGCCATTTCTCCGGCACAATTGGCAGATCGGTGAGATTCCAGCGGGCATAGCGGCTGTCATAGACGTCCGGCTGCGCCTGCTCCAGCAGGTGACCGATACACCAGGTGACCACCTGCCCGTTGCCGCACTCAATAAAGCCATCGCCTTTGCGATGCGGTTTAGGCAACACATCGGCGATAGCCCGACCGAGACTCGGTTTTTCTGCAATAAACAACCGCATCGAATCAACGGATCTCGATCATGGGTCGTCCGCCGCGGGCGGTCACCAGCTCGCCGATGGCGGCCAGCTTAATACCGAACTCCGCCGCGGCAGCCTGCACTTCCGCCTCCGCCTCCGGGGTCACCGCCAGCAGCAGACCGCCGGAGGTCTGCGGGTCGCAGAGCAGATCGCGCCACTCCGTCGGCATCTCGCCCATCAGATGGCCGTAGCTGGCAAAGTTGCGCCCGGTGCCGCCCGGCACCGCGCCGGCGGCGATATACTCCTCCACCCCCGGCAGTTTAGGGATATCGGCATAGCGCAGTTGCGCCTGCACGCCGGCTCCGCGGCACACTTCGCTGAGGTGGCCGAGCAGGCCAAAGCCGGTGACGTCGGTCATCGCCTTCACCCCGTCGATAGCGGCAAACGCGGCGCCGGCGAGGTTCATCTGGCACATGGTCTCCGTCGCCAGCCCCTGATGCTCCGGCTTGAGCAGCGATTTTTTCTCTGCGGTGGTCAGCACGCCGATCCCCAGCGGTTTGGTGAGATACAGTTTGCAGCCCGCCTGCGCGGTGCTGTTTTTCTTGATGCGCTCGGTGGGCACCACGCCGGTGACCGCCAGACCGAAGATCGGTTCCGGGGCGTCAATGGAGTGGCCGCCCGCCAGCGCGATCCCGGCCTGCTGGCAGGCAAAGCGCCCGCCCTCCACCACCTCGCGGGCGATTTCCGGCGCCAGGGTGTTGATCGGCCAGCCGAGAATGGCAATCGCCATAATCGGTTTCCCGCCCATGGCGAAAATATCGCTGATGGCGTTGGTGGCGGCAATGCGGCCAAAGTCGAACGGATTATCGACAATCGGCATAAAAAAGTCGGTGGTGCTGACGATTGACGTGCCATTACCGAGATCGTAAACGGCGGCATCATCGCTGGTTTCGTTGCCGACAAGCAGGTTCGGGTCGACGAACTTCGCCTGCTCGCTATGCAGGATGGTTTCCAGCACTTTCGGGGAAATTTTACAACCACAACCGGCTCCGTGGCTGTATTGCGTTAAACGAATGGCTTGCTCGCTCATGGACATCTCCTGTCATTGCAATCCCGCTATGTTAGCGCCCAAACGCCAGGGTGGTAAGTACGACAGTCTGAAATCGCGTATGGTTGCTCATTAAGCAGACAAAAAGCCGTTTTTGCGAGACGCGGCAATTTTTTCCCGACCATTTTCACTTTTACTTAAAGATGACAGAAATGTGACAACACAGGACTGTCTTCTCTGGAATGATTATGACGTAAGGAAATTCTAATGAAAAAGCGTGTTCTTGCCCTTTGCCTGGCCAGTTTTTTCTCCGTTAACGCCTTCGCACTGGTTCCCCCCGGTAACGATGTCACCACCAAGCCCGATCTCTACTATCTGACCAATGCCCAGGCCATCGACAGCCTGGCGCTGTTGCCGCCGCCGCCGGCGGTGGGCAGTATTGCGTTCTTAAACGATCAGGCGATGTATGAGCAGGGGCGCCTGCTGCGCAACACCGAGCGCGGGAAGCTGGCGGCAGAGGATGCCAACCTCAGCGCGGGCGGCGTGGCTAACGCCTTCTCCAGCGCCTTCGGTTCGCCGATCACCGAAAAAGACGCACCGCAGCTCCATAAGCTGCTGACCAATATGATTGAAGACGCCGGCGATCTGGCGACCCGCGGCGCGAAAGAGAAGTATATGCGCATTCGGCCGTTTGCCTTCTACGGCGTCTCCACCTGCAACACCACCGAGCAGGACAAGCTGGCGAAAAACGGCTCTTACCCGTCCGGGCATACCTCCATCGGCTGGGCCACCGCCCTGGTGCTGGCGGAGATCAACCCGCAGCGGCAGAACGAAATTTTGAAGCGCGGCTATGAGCTTGGCGAGAGCCGGGTGATCTGCGGCTATCACTGGCAGAGCGATGTCGATGCGGCGCGCATCGTCGGCTCCGCGGTGGTCGCCACGCTGCACACCAACCCGGCCTTCCAGCAGCAATTGCAGAAAGCCAAAGACGAATTCGCCAAAACGCAGAAGTAACGTCATCACCGTTGAACTCCCGGATACGGCGCCTGGCGCGCCTTGTCCGGGCGACAAACACCGCGATAGATTCGAAGGGTAGGGTTTGAAGGCCGGGTCAGGCGCCAGCCGCCGCCCGGCATAGATGCGGCTCCGAGCTTGCTGCCATCGCCCGGCGGCGCTGCGCTTGCGCGGCCAGCCGGATGGTTCCCTCTCCCTGCGGGAGAGGGCCAGGGTGAGGGGAAGCACTGCAGTGTGGTTGTTTATGTTATCTGTGGCTTCAGCGTAGTTTGCGCTCCCGGTTAATCGTCTGCGTTATGTCACTCATGGCGCCGGGAGCGCACAGGGGGCGGCCAGTCGCCGCCGCCCCCTGTACCCCCGGGCTCCGGCCAGCACCGGCAGTTTCAGCAAGAAAAGTGAATAAATTAACGACAGGTCGTACGAACGTAGGCCGGGTAAGGCGACAGCCGCCACCCGGCACAAAATCGGCTCCGTGCCCGCTGTCCTTGCCCGGCGGCGCTGCGCTTGCGCGGGCCTACAGACAGTCAGAGCCGGATGCGTTGGCCGGGTATGGCGCAAGCCGCATCCCGGCATAACACCCGCTGACTCAGAATCGCGTCACAAACGGCGCGGTATCCGGCAGAGCAATGGTGGTTGAGGCTTTCAGCTGCGGCGTGCCCAGATAGAGGAAACCGACGATTTTATCCTGCTCGCGGCACTCGAAACCGGCGCGCACCACCGGGCTCTCGGTCAATGCTCCGCTGCGCCAGATGCCGTTGAATCCCTGAGCCAGAGCCGCCATCTGCATCGCCATCACCGCGCAGCCAGCGGACATCTCCTGCTCCCAGCGCGGCACCTTCGGGTGGTCTTCACAACGCGCCACGACGGTAATGATTAGCGGCGCGCGGAACGGCGCATTTCGGGCTTTCTCTATGCCCTTCTCATCCTGACCGGCCTCCCTGGCCCCCTTTTCCAGCAGCTGACTGAAGCGTTCGCGGCCGTCATCGGCGATAATGAAAAAGCGCCACGGCTGCAGGGTGCCATGATCCGGGGCGCGCAGCCCGGCGCGCAGAATGTTTTCCAGCTGTTCGCCGGCCGGGGCCGGTTCCGCCAGGCGGGAAGCGCTGCGGCGATTAAGCAGTAGGTCGAGAGCATCCATCTGTATAACTCCTGTGATGTCATTTTTCATAAAATTAACATGCACAAGGATTTTGTTACAGCGCGGTCGGTGATTCCTGCTGACAACCGACGGCTCACTCTTTAGGATAGCCAGACGCGGCGGCCCCTGCGGCCTGCCCATTTTTAGATAACGTTAGGGAGAAGACATGCGAACCCTTTGGCGACTGATTGCCAGCTTTTTTAAATGGACGTGGCGGATACTCAACTTTATTCGCAAACTGGCCCTCAATGCGATCTTCCTGGTGCTGGTGCTGGTGTGTATCGGCATCTGGAGCCAGTTCAGCAGCACCACCAGCGAACATACCGCCCGCGGCGCGCTGCTCCTGGATATTACCGGCGTGGTGGTGGATAAACCTTCCGCCAGCAGCAAACTCGGCGTGATAGGCCGCCAGCTGTTTGGCGCCAGCTCGGACCGTTTGCAGGAGAATTCTCTGTTCGATATCGTGCAGACCATCCGTCAGGCGAAGGATGATCGTAATATCACCGGTATTGTGCTGGATCTGAAAAACTTCGTCGGCGGCGATCAGCCGTCCATGCAGTACATCGGTAAAGCGCTGCGCGAATTCCGCGACAGCGGCAAACCGGTCTATGCCGTCGGCAGCAGCTACAGCCAGGGCCAGTACTACCTGGCGAGCTTTGCCAACAAAATCTGGCTCTCGCCGCAGGGCGAGGTAGACCTCCACGGCTTCGCCACCAACGGGCTGTATTACAAGTCGCTGCTGGATAAGCTGAAAGTCTCCACCCATGTCTTCCGCGTCGGCACCTATAAATCCGCCGTCGAGCCTTTCATTCGCGATGACATGTCCCCTGCCGCCCGCGAAGCGGACAGCCGCTGGATTGGCGAACTGTGGCAGAACTACCTCAACACCATTGCCGCCAACCGGCAGATCACCGCCCAGCAGCTCTTCCCGGGCGCCCAGGGCATTATCGATGGCCTGCGTAAAGTGGGCGGCGATACGGCGAAATATGCGCTGGACAATAAGCTGGTGGATGAGCTGGCGACCTCCACGGAAGTGGAAAAAGCGCTGACCAAACAGTTTGGCTGGAGCAAAGCGGATAACAATTATCGGGCGATTAGCTATTACGACTACAACGTGAAGACGCCGTCTGACCAGGGTTCCGCTATCGCGGTGATCTTCGCCAACGGCGCCATCATGGACGGCGAGGAGACCCCGGGCAACGTCGGCGGCGACACCACCGCAGCGCAAATTCGCGATGCGCGCCTCGATCCGAAAATTAAGGCCATCGTTCTTCGCGTGAACAGCCCTGGCGGCAGCGTGACCGCCTCGGAAATCATTCGTGAAGAGCTGGCGGCAGCCAAAGCCGCGGGTAAACCGGTGGTCGTTTCAATGGGCGGCATGGCGGCGTCCGGCGGCTACTGGATCTCCACCCCCGCGGATTACATCGTGGCGAACCCAAGCACCCTCACCGGCTCCATTGGCATCTTTGGGGTGATCAACACCGTGGAAAATACCCTCGGGTCGATTGGCGTCCACACCGACGGCGTCGCCACGTCGCCGCTGGCGGATATCTCCAGCACCAAAGCGCTGCCGCCGGAAGTGCAGCAGCTGATGCAGTTGAGTATTGAGAACGGCTATCAGCGCTTTATCACCCTGGTGGCTAACGCCCGTAAGAGCACGCCGGAGAAAATCGACCAGATAGCCCAGGGCCACGTCTGGACCGGGGAAGATGCCAAAGCCAACGGTCTTGTCGACAGCCTCGGCGATTTTGACGACGCGGTGGCCAAAGCCGCCGAGCTGGCGAAGCTAAAAACCTGGCACCTTAACTACTATCAGGAAGAGCCAACCTTCTTCTCGATGGTGCTGGACAGCCTGACCGGCTCGGTACGCGCTTCACTGCCGGCCGCCATTCAGGCCTGGCTGCCTGCGCCGGTGGCCGCGGCGGCCGAGACGGTGAAAGCGGAAAGCGACAAGCTGGCGGCGTTCAACGACCCGCAGAACCGATATGCCTTCTGCCTGACCTGCGCCAACATCCGTTAATATGCAGCGGCTGCCCCGTCTCACGGGGCAGCCTTTTTTCCGCACCTGCCAGCGCCGCCACAAAGCGAGCGGCCAACACTGTATTTTTTCCTCCGTCTCTTTATACTGCGCCTGTCTACGACCAACCTAAGCGATGCTATGCAAAAAAAATCGATTTACGTTGCCTACACCGGTGGGACCATCGGTATGCAGCGCTCCGAACACGGCTATGTACCCGTTTCCGGCCATCTGCAGCGTCAGCTGGCGCTGATGCCGGAGTTCCATCGTCCGGAGATGCCGGACTTCACGATCCATGAATACCATCCGCTGATGGATTCATCCGATATGACCCCTGAGGACTGGCAGCACATCGCCGACGATATCCGCAGCCATTACGCGGAGTATGATGGCTTTGTGATCCTCCACGGTACCGACACCATGGCGTTTACCGCCTCAGCGCTGTCGTTCATGCTGGAAAATCTCGGCAAACCGGTGATTGTGACAGGGTCACAAATCCCGCTGGCCGAGCTGCGTTCCGACGGCCAGATCAACCTGCTCAATGCCCTGTACGTCGCCGCCAACTATCCGATTAACGAAGTGGCGCTGTTCTTCAACAATCGACTGTTCCGCGGCAACCGTACCACTAAAGCCCATGCCGACGGCTTTGACGCCTTCGCCTCGCCCAACCTCGCGCCGCTGCTGGAGGCCGGGATCCATATTCGCCGTCTCGGTACCCCGCCGGCGCCGCAGGGCCGTGGGGAACTGATTGTCCACCCCATTACCCCGCAGCCGATTGGCGTGGTGACGATTTACCCCGGCATCTCCGCCGACGTGGTGCGTAATTTCCTGCGCCAGCCGGTGAAAGCGCTGATCCTCCGCTCCTACGGCGTCGGCAATGCCCCGCAGAATGGCGAGTTTATTCAGGTGCTGGCGGAAGCCAGCCAGCGCGGCATTGTGGTGGTCAATCTGACGCAGTGTATGTCCGGCAAAGTGAACATGGGCGGCTATGCCACCGGCAATGCCCTCGCCCAGGCGGGAGTCATCAGTGGTTTCGATATGACGGTGGAAGCGACGCTGACCAAGCTACACTATCTGCTGAGCCAGCAGCTGGACGTTGACGCCATTCGCGCGGCGATGCAGCAGAATCTGCGTGGCGAACTGACCCCTGACGAAGCTTAAGGAGGACGTATGGCACATCGAGCGCTGTTACTGGTTGATTTGCAGAACGACTTCTGCGCCGGCGGCGCGCTGGCGGTTCCCGAAGGCGACAGCACCGTCGAGGTGGCCAACGCGCTTATCGACTGGAGCCTGGCGCGCGGCGAGCCCATCGTCGCCAGTCAGGACTGGCATCCGGCGGATCACGGCAGCTTCGCCAGCCAGCACCAGGTGGAGCCCTACACTGTGGGCGACCTGGACGGCCTGGCGCAAACTTTCTGGCCGGATCACTGCGTTCAGCACAGCGAAGGCGCGGCGCTGCATCCCCTGCTCAAGCAGCAGGCGATCGCCGCCGTGTTCCACAAAGGGCAAAACCGGGTCATCGACAGCTACAGCGCTTTTTTTGACAACGGTCACCGGCAGAAAACCGAACTGGACGGCTGGCTGCGTGGTCAGGGGATCGTGGAGCTGACCGTTCTCGGCCTCGCCACTGATTATTGCGTGAAGTTTACCGTGTTGGATGCTCTGGCGCTCGGCTACGCGGTCAACGTCATTACCGACGGCTGCCGCGGGGTGAACCTTCAGCCGCAGGACAGCAGCCAGGCGTTTATGGAGATGGCCGCCGCAGGCGCCACGCTCTATACCCTTGATGACTGGCGGGAAACCCACGCCTGATCCTTCACCCGGCGCTTCCGCGCCGGGTCTTCTTCTGCCGCTTCGTTATCGTCCATAAATTGAACTCTCTCGCAGTTTCAACAAGTTATTGCTGGTAGTCTGGCAAGGCTGTTTTTTCGCCACGCCATTTCCGTGGCGCGGTTATTTTTTTATGTCAAAGAGGAACCACTATGAAACGTTTGCCCTTGCTGGCAGCCTTGCCCCTGCTTTGCGCTTCCGCGCTCTCTGCCCAACCGCTGATGTCCGTCGGCTATTTCAACGGCGGCGGCGACGTCACTGCCGGGCCGGGCGGGGATATCGACAAGCTGGACGTCCGGCAGATCACCCATCTCAACTACTCGTTTGGCCTTATCTATAACGATGAAAAAGACGAGACCAATGCGGCCCTGAAGGATCCTGACCATCTGCACGAGATCTGGCTGTCGCCAAAGGTGCAGGCGGATCTGCAAAAGCTCCCTGCCCTGCGTAAACAGAACCCGGACCTCAAGGTCCTGCTGTCGGTCGGCGGCTGGGGGGCGCGCGGTTTCTCCGGCGCGGCGGCAAGCAAAGAAACCCGTAAGGTGTTTATTCAGTCTGCGCAGGAAATTGTTGAAAAATATGGTCTGGATGGGATTGACCTCGACTGGGAGTTTCCGGTCAACGGCGCGTGGGGGCTGGTTGCCAGTCAACCGGCCGATCGCGATAACTTCACCGCGCTGTTAAAAGAGCTGCGCGCAGCGTTTGGTACGAAGAAACTGGTTACTATTGCCGTGGGCGCCAACGCCGAGAGCCCGAAAAGCTGGGTGGATGTCAAAGCGGTGGCCCCGGTGCTGAACTACATCAACCTGATGACCTACGACATGGCCTACGGCACGCAGTACTTCAACTCGAACCTGTATGACTCCAGCCACTGGCCGACGGTCGCCGCGGCGGATAAATACAGCGCCGATTTTGTGGTCAACAATTACCTGGCCGCCGGGCTTAAACCCAGCCAGATGAACCTCGGGATTGGTTTTTATGGCCGGGTACCAAAACGGGCGGTCGAGCCGGGGATCGACTGGAGTAAAGCGGATGCGCAAAAGAACCCGGTCACCCAGCCCTATTTTGGTCCACAGCAGATCGCGCTGTTTGCCTCGCTGGGCTATGACCTGAGCAAAGACACCTACGTGAAATACAATGATATCGTGGGCAAATTGCTCAACGATCCGCAGAAACGCTTTACCGAGCACTGGGACGATGAGGCGAAAGTTCCGTGGCTGTCGGTGCAGTCCGCGGAGGGCAAGCCGCTGTTCGCCCTTTCCTATGAGAACCCGCGCTCGGTAGCCATCAAGGCGGACTACATCAAGGCGAAGGGCCTCGCCGGGGCGATGTTCTGGGAGTATGGCGCCGATGACCAGAACCAGCTGGCCCGCCAGCTGGCGGAATCCCTGGGGATCAAACACTAATCGCGGCTGTTTCGCCGCATCGTCGCCGCCGGGCGGCGTGACGCAGGCAGCATCGCCTGCAATGCAGGTATATCGCGCCGCCCGGGATAGGTTATGATGCCTGTTATCCGCTGCGCCAGGGGCTGGCGCAGCTTAACCGTTTGACAGGAGGCAGGGGGCCATGGCCTATATCCCCAAAAATTACGCACGTCTGGAAGTGGGTTACCGCGAAAAGGCGCTCAAGCTCTTTCCCTGGGTATGCGGACGCTGCTCGCGGGAGTTTGTCTACTCCAATCTGCGCGAGCTGACGGTGCACCATATCGATCACGACCACTCCAATAACCCGGAAGATGGCAGTAACTGGGAGATGTTGTGCCTCTACTGTCACGATCACGAACACTCCAAGTACACCGAAGCCGATCAGTATGGCTCCACGGTGGTGGCCGGCGAAGATGCGCAAAAGAGCGTCGGCGAGGCCACCTACAATCCGTTTGCCGACCTGAAAGCGATGATGAACAAAAAGTAAGCGAAGCGGCTGACCGCCGGGCGCGGTCGTAGACGCTGACCCTTCCGGCGCCGGATCACCTGACGCCGGAACGACTCCCCGCCGGCCGGCGGTTTATTGCAGCTTCACGGTGGCGATCGGCTTCGGCACGATACCGAAATCTTCCTTCAGCTGCTGTTTGCTCTTCATCACCATCTGCCCGCGAGTATCGATGGTCATATGCTGGGCGTCGGTGTTATACCGGGCCTGCCACAGCATCACCAGCTGCAGGCTATTTTCCTTCTGCTCCGGCGTCAGCGCCACGCCATCCGGCCATTTTCCCAGCTCCACCGCCGTCGCCAGACGCTGATACACTTCCGGGGTCATGCTGTCGATAATTTGCTCAATATCCATCTTCCGCTCACCTCCACCTGGAATAATTTGCTGAATCGTTTCTTCAACCCTTGATCTGCTCGCCGTTCTGCTCATCGGTGAAGCTGAGCGACGCCGAATTCACACAATAGCGCTCGCCGGTCGGCTGCGGGCCATCCGGAAACACGTGACCGAGGTGGGCATCACAATTTCCGCAGCGGATCTCTATGCGCTGCATGCCGTGGGAGCTGTCGTCCAGATAGCGAATGGCCTCTTCGCTTACCGGCTCGTAGAAGCTCGGCCAGCCGCAGCCGGAGTCGTACTTGGTCTGGGAGTTGAACAGCGGCGCATCGCACACCAGGCAGTGATACACGCCATTTTTCTTGTTGTGCAGCAGCCGTCCGGTGAAAGGCGGTTCGGTGCCATGATGTTGGGTCACGTAAAACTGCATTTCGCTCAAGCCGTTTTTCAGCTCTTCCGGGGAGGGTTTATTTGCCATGGGCTTACATCTCGCTTTGCAATGGACAACTTTCGCCCCAATTCTAACAAAACATTAACAATGAAGCGTACACTTTTGTTCTAAACTTATCCGGTGCCCACAGGCAGCCAGATAATTGTGACTTAAATCACGTTTTTATCTTAAATGCCCTTTAAAATTCCGCGCGCAGCCCCCATATGGAATTGGGCTCAAAGGGAGAGTGAGGCAAATCAATCGCGCAAAGGTCTGCTCAGGATTGATTTGTCGCAATGATTGACACGATTCCGCTTGACGCTGCGTAAGGTTTTTGTAATTTTACAGGCAACCTTTTATTCACTAACAAATAGCTGGTGGAATATATGACTATCAAAGTAGGTATCAACGGTTTTGGCCGTATCGGTCGCATTGTTTTCCGTGCTGCTCAGAAACGTTCTGACATCGAGATCGTTGCAATCAACGACCTGTTAGACGCAGAGTACATGGCTTACATGCTGAAGTATGACTCCACTCACGGTCGTTTCGACGGCACCGTTGAAGTGAAAGACGGTCATCTGGTCGTTAACGGTAAAAAAATCCGTGTTACCGCTGAACGTGACCCGGCTAACCTGAAGTGGGACGAAGTTGGTGTTGACGTTGTTGCTGAAGCAACCGGTATCTTCCTGACCGACGAAACCGCTCGTAAACACATCACCGCTGGCGCGAAAAAAGTCGTTCTGACTGGCCCGTCCAAAGACAACACCCCGATGTTCGTTCGCGGCGCTAACTTCGACACTTACGCTGGCCAGGACATCGTTTCCAACGCATCCTGCACCACCAACTGCCTGGCGCCGCTGGCTAAAGTCATCAACGACAACTTCGGTATCGTTGAAGGCCTGATGACCACCGTCCACGCTACCACCGCTACCCAGAAAACCGTTGATGGCCCGTCTCACAAAGACTGGCGCGGCGGCCGCGGCGCAGCTCAGAACATCATCCCGTCCTCTACCGGCGCTGCTAAAGCAGTAGGTAAAGTACTGCCAGAACTGAACGGCAAACTGACCGGTATGGCGTTCCGCGTTCCGACTCCGAACGTATCCGTTGTTGACCTGACCGTTCGTCTGGAAAAAGCAGCGTCCTACGAAGAAATCAAGAAAGCTATCAAAGCCGCTTCTGAAGGCGCAATGAAAGGCGTTCTGGGTTACACCGAAGACGACGTTGTTTCTACCGACTTCAACGGCGAAGTTTGCACTTCCGTGTTCGATGCTAAAGCGGGTATCGCACTGAACGACAACTTCGTTAAACTGGTTTCCTGGTACGACAACGAAACTGGCTACTCCAACAAAGTTCTGGATCTGATTGCCCACATCTCCAAATAAGTTGAGATGAAAAAGTAATCTGTAAGAGCGACTTCGGTCGCTCTTTTTTTTGTCTGCAGAGATAGGATTGCACAATGATAAATAAAATTTTTGCTCTCCCGGTGAATGAAACCATTTCGCCCGTTATCTCCCGTCGCCAGCTGGACGACCTGGAGCTGATTGTCATCGACCATCCGCAGGTGAAAGCCTCTGTGGCGCTGCAGGGGGCGCATCTGCTCTCCTGGAAACCCGCCGGTGAAGAAGAAGTCCTGTGGCTGAGCAACAACACCCCGTTTAAACAGGGCGTCGCCCTGCGCGGCGGCGTGCCGATTTGCTGGCCCTGGTTTGGCCCATCGGCGCAGCAGGGCCTGCCGTCGCACGGCTTTGCCCGCAACCTGCCGTGGACCCTGGAAGGCCATGATGAAGACGACGGCGGCGTGATGTTGACCTTTGCGCTGCAGAACAGCGCCGAAACCATGAAGCTGTGGCCGCATGAGTTCACCCTCTATGCCCGCTTCAAGCTGGGCAAGACCTGCGAAATCGAGCTGGAAGCCCACGGCGAATTTGAGACCACCTCTGCCCTGCACAGCTACTTCAACGTCGGCGATATCGCGGCGGTGAAAGTGAGCGGTCTTGGCGAGCGCTATATCGATAAAGTGAAAAATGCCGAAGAAGGCGTTCTGAGCAACGGCGTGCAGACCTTCCCGGATCGTACCGACCGCGTCTATCTCGACGCCGAAGGCTGCAGCGTGATCCACGACGACGCGCTCAGTCGCACTATCGACGTGGTGCATCATCATCAGCACAACGTGGTGGCCTGGAACCCGGGCCCGGCGCTGTCCGTCAGCATGGGCGACATGCCGGACGATGGCTACAAAACCTTCGTGTGCGTCGAAACCTGCTGCGTGACCCAGCCGCAGAAAGCCAGTGAAGAGACCCCGTCTCGCCTGGCGCAAACCATCAGCGTGAAAAAACGCTAAGCGCAAAAAGCCCCGTTTATCACGGGGCTTTTTCTCTTCTCCACCAGGATGCGCTGTGGGTTAAACCATATCCAACCGGGTTTTCCGCGGCGGCGGTGGATAGAGGCGGTCCAGCTGCGCAAGCTCTTGCGGGCTGAGAACGAGATCAAGCGCGGCGGCATTCTGCACCACATGTTCAATACTGGCCGCTTTCGGGATCGCCAGCATTCCCGGATGACGAATCACCCAGGCCAGCAGCAGCTGCGCCACCGTCACGCCCCGCTCGTTAGCCATTTTGATGATATCGGTATGCTGAAAAAGTCCATCACGTAAGCGCCCCGCCTGCGCCAGCGGACAATAGGCCATCACCGGCAGGGTGTGCTGCTGGCACCAGGGCAGGAGATCGTATTCAATGCCCCGCGACGCGAGATGATAGAGCACCTGATTGGTGGCGCAGCGTTCGCCACCCGCCGTGCGCCACAGCGCCTGCATATCGTCGGTGTCCAGATTGGAGACGCCCCAGCGGCGGATTTTACCCTCGGCCACCAGCCTTTCCATCGCCTCGACCGTCTCCTCTAGCGGGATATCGCCCCGCCAGTGCAGGAGATACATATCCAGATAGTCGGTCTGCAGCCGGCGTAGACTGTTTTCACAGGCGCGGCGCATCGCCGCGCCGCCGGCGTGCCAGGGATAGACTTTGGAGACCAGCACCACCCGGTCGCGCAGGCCGCGGACCGCCTGGCCCACCACCTCCTCCGCCCCGCCGTCGGCATACATCTCAGCGGTATCGATTACCGTCAGGCCATGGTCGATGCCCGCGCGCAGTGCAGCCACCTCCTGCTGACGCTGCGCCGCGTTCTCGCCCATATACCAGGTCCCCAGCCCGATGGCCGGAACTGCCGCCTGCTCGCCAAAGCATACTGTTTTTTTCACCATCGTCTCCTCCTTAGCGCCCTGCACCACCATAAAACAAAACAGGGCACGAAGCCCTGTTTTGATGCATAAAGCGCACTGTAATAATGCACAATCAGAAGGTGTAAGTGATCCCGGTTGAGATCAGACCGCTCCAGGATTTGTCCACCATCGGGCTATCGGTAATTTCATCCGACAGACGGGTGTAGCGCGCAATACCGTATACGCTCCAGTCGCCGAGGAAGCGATAGTTGGCCGACAGCTCCAGATACGGGTTCCAGCTGCTGTCCGGATCGTAGCTGCGCATGCCGCTGCGACGGGACTCATGCTGCGAGACACCATAATAGTATTCGTTCTGATTGTCGCTGTTCCACTCCACGCCGATGCCCGGCGTCAGCGTCAGGTTCCCGTTGGTGTAGCGGTACAGCCAGGCGAGATCCCAGTTGATGCCGTTGCTGTTATCCAGCGTATCGCCGGCAATCGTCGTGCGCAGGAAACCATAGGGCGTGTTGTGGACATAAGAAAGACCGGCCATCACGGTTGATTTACGTTTATCCAGGCGACGCATTTGTTCGCTATCGCTGTCGCCCGGCTTGAAGTACATCGGCGACCAGTAAGCCGTTATCGACAGCTTATCATTGGTGTCATTCCACAGGTAGTAACCCCCACCCAGACCGTGGAACCAGAAGTTATCGCTCTCATAACTAATGACCGGCACCGGATAAACATCCGCATCATACTGCTTGTACGGATGCTCAACGATGCCGACGCCAGCGCCAAGCGTGAACTTCCCATCGGCATGCGCCGCGCTGGCGGAGGTCGCAATCAGCACGCCGAGTGCCAGAAGTTTGATTTTAGTCACAATCCATATTCCCGTTGTCAAATAATCAGCCCGTGCAGTTTACCGTCGTAGGTCTCATGCCTCAAATTCTTTACCCGATATGACACAAATCGTTCACTTTCCCACCCTTCTCTTACCATCTGGTGACAGCCCGATGACAGCTTCACGTCCCGGCGAAGCAAAAAGCGTCTTTTTCAGGATGAGTTATTGATATGTCATTGAAATTGATTTTCTGCGTCATGCAAGATTTCTAAATGCATCTACGCTTAAATTTAGAAGGTGTAATTGCAGGGCACATTCACGCTACCCCACCCGCAACCTGGCATAAGGGTTGCTGGATACCAGGAGAGCGATGTTCAGCTTATGTCTTCCGGGGGCCCCCACTATTCATATGAACGGCTCTCAACCTGTGCTAAAAAACGAAAGGACGCATATGTTTATCAATGGGAACATTCAAACCGACGTAAAAAAAGAGGCCGAATGGCCTCTTTTTGTAAATCAACCCTTTGGCGGGAACGGATCATTCCCGTAAGAATCTCTGTCACGTATCTGACCATCACGCCCATGAATTAACAATTCACTTTGTTGATGGCGAGCTATCTCACGAGCAGCTTCGATAGCTTCAGCTTGTGTTGAATGTACAGAAGTTGCTCGTTCATTACCTTCACCTTTTACAGCCCATCCATCAGGATGCGTTACTACATGTTGGTTCTTACCCATACAAGTTACCTGCTGTGTGAAATACACCATGTGGTGCAATAAGTAATTATAGACACAATATCTTGCGTTCCACTTGCTTATGCTCACGTTTTTAATATTCTACAGTAACAGATTCACATATAACCTTAGTACCGTTCCATTCATCTTTGTAAATGCTAGTATCGATACCCACACCCGGATGCAATTCTAAACCTGTGTCATTAATGAAACGTAGGTACTTAGTAGATGGCTTACTATTGTCATAGTACTGTGCACCACTGTACACAAAACCAGAAGAGCCTTGTGGAACGATCCATGCACCAAATGATGCATACTCACGAGCACGGTCGATAATCTTGTATTCAAACTCTGAGCCAGTGTAACGGCCTGTATGCACTTCTGATGGGCTTTGTTGAATAAATCGAACTTTTGCTGAGTTGAAGGATCAGATCACGCATCTTCCCGACAACGCAGACCGTTCCGTGGCAAAGCAAAAGTTCAAAATCTCCAACTGGCCCACCTACAATAAAG
>NZ_JAKUZW010000009.1:0-323275 GCF_030128605.1 Klebsiella sp. K5-45
ACCCCATGCCGAACTCAGAAGTGAAACGCCGTAGCGCCGATGGTAGTGTGGGGTCTCCCCATGTGAGAGTAGGGAACTGCCAGGCATCAAATAAAGCAGAAAGCTCAGTCGGAAGGCTGAGCTTTTTTGCGTTTGTGTCATCCGGCGAGGGTGCCGGCATGCCTCCCCGGTGGCGCTGCGCTTACCTGGGCTACACGATCCGTAGCCCGGACAAGGTGCGCAGCACCGCCTCCGCGGGAGGCTCCTGTCCAAGGGTTAGCAGTTGCGACGTCAATCTTAGTCTGCTTCAGCCTGCTGCTCATGTATCAAATTCAATAACGGATACGGTTGCCCCAAATCGTCCGTTTCAGACCGCCCTGTCACCCTAAAACCCATTCTCTGATAAAACCCGACCGCTTGTTCATTCTGCTCATTTACGTTTGTCGTCAGCTTCGGCGTTAACGACAGCGCATGCTCAATCAGCAATCTCCCCACGCCGCAGCCGCGGACATCTGGATCGACGAACAGCGCATCCATATGATCTCCGGTCAGTAGCATAAAGGCGATCGGCTGGTCCTCCGTGTTAACCGCCACCCACAGCGGAGCCTCCGGTAAAAATGCGCGTACCATCTCCTCCAGCTCCTTTCGATACGCTTTTGACAGAAAGTCGTGGGTGGCGTCGACCGACCGACACCAGATCGCAATCAGTTTATCCCCTTCATCAGGCCGGGAACGGCGGATGCTAATAACCATATTTTCTCCTTTTCTTCATTCTTATATTCTCACTCAATGCGCGCCGTGAAATTTTCTCACCGTGAACATGCAGACTCGACATTCACCCGATTCCTGGTTATCTTCAGCTATCTGGATGTCTAAACGTTTATACGTATGCTATGAGGTAATAGAGTTATGCCAATTCGGGTGCAGGACGAGCTACCAGCCGTCAATTTCTTGCGCAATGAAAACGTCTTTGTAATGACGACAACGCGTGCAACAACTCAGGAAATCCGCCCCCTGAAGGTGTTAATCCTCAACCTGATGCCGAAGAAAATCGAGACGGAGAATCAGTTCCTGCGTCTGCTGTCGAACTCTCCGCTGCAGGTGGACATCCAGTTATTACGTATCGATGCACGTGAGTCACGTAATACGCCGGCGGAGCATCTGAATAACTTTTACTGCAATTTCGATGAGATTTGCGATCAGAACTTTGACGGCCTGATCGTCACCGGCGCTCCTTTAGGCCTGGTTGAATTTAATGATGTCGCTTACTGGCCGCAGATCAAACAGGTGCTGGAGTGGGCCAAGGATCACGTCACTTCGACGCTGTTCGTCTGTTGGGCGGTGCAGGCCGCGCTGAATATTCTGTACGGCATTCCCAAGCAAACCCGCGCCGAAAAGATTTCTGGCGTCTATGAACACCATATTCTACACCCACACGCCTTACTGACCCGCGGTTTCGACGACTCTTTCCTCGCCCCACACTCACGCTATGCTGACTTTCCGGCAGGGCTTATCCGTGACTATACCGATCTCGAGATCCTCGCAGAGACAGAAGAGGGCGATGCGTATCTGTTCGCCAGTAAAGATAAGCGTATCGCCTTTGTCACCGGCCACCCCGAGTACGATGCCAATACCCTGGCAAGTGAATATTTCCGCGATGTGGAAGCCGGTTTGAACCCTGAGGTTCCCCACAACTATTTTCCGCAAAACGACCCGCAGAACAAACCGCGCGCTACCTGGCGCAGCCACGGTAATCTGCTGTTCGCTAACTGGCTGAACTATTACGTCTACCAGATTACACCATACGATCTGCGGCATATGAATCCAACACTGGAGTAATACTCCGCACGAAACGATCCTAAAGCGTTTCAGCACTTTGCCTCTGGCACTTTCGGGTGCCTTTTTTATTTCCGAAATTCACCTCACAGCTGATGATAACTTTAATTTCATTGTTATCAATATGTTAATGCCATTTTAAAATTAAAATGGAAATTGTTTTTGATTTTGAAAATTAATTGAGTAGTCTTAATTGTGCTGAGCGAAAACTGCACAACGATCTTTCGCTCGCTTCCAGCGGATCAACCAAGAGGAGCAGCACAATGACGCAGCAGGCGACAATCACCGATGAACTGGCCTTTAGTCAGCCCTATGGCGAGCAGGAGAAGCAGATCTTAACGCCTGAGGCGGTAGAATTTCTGACGGAACTGGTGAGCCGCTTTACGCCGGCGCGCAATAAACTGCTGGCCGCGCGTCTGCAGCAGCAGCAGGCTATTGACGATGGACAGCTGCCGGATTTTATTTCGGAAACTGCTTCCATTAGAAATAGCGACTGGACCATTCGTGGTATCCCGGCGGATTTACAGGATCGCCGCGTTGAAATTACCGGCCCCGTCGAGCGCAAGATGGTCATTAACGCGTTGAACGCTAACGTAAAAGTCTTTATGGCGGACTTTGAGGATTCGCTGGCGCCTGACTGGCGTAAAGTCATTGATGGTCAAATCAACCTACGCGATGCCGTGAACGGGACCATCAGCTACACCAATGAGGCTGGCAAAATCTATCAACTGCAGCCCAATCCCGCTGTGCTGGTATGCCGTGTGCGCGGTCTGCATCTGCCGGAAAAGCATGTGACCTGGCGTAATGAGGCCATCCCCGGCAGTCTTTTCGATTTTGCGCTCTATTTCTTTCATAACTACCAGGCGCTGCTGGCGAAAGGAAGTGGTCCCTACTTCTATCTGCCAAAAACCCAGGCCTGGCAAGAGGCGGCATGGTGGAACGATGTCTTCAGCTTTACTGAAGATCGCTTTGATTTGCCGCGCGGCACCATCAAGGCCACGCTGCTGATTGAAACACTGCCGGCGGTGTTCCAGATGGATGAGATCCTGCATGCGCTTCGCGACCATATTGTCGGCCTGAACTGCGGCCGCTGGGACTATATCTTCAGCTATATCAAGACGCTGAAAAACCATCCGGACCGCGTACTGCCGGACCGCCAGGTGGTGACGATGGATAAACCCTTCCTTAGCGCCTACTCACGGCTGTTGATTAAGACCTGCCACAAACGCGGGGCGTTTGCGATGGGCGGGATGGCGGCCTTTATCCCGAGCAAAGATGTCGAGCGTAACCGTCAGGTGCTGAATAAAGTCACCGCCGACAAAGAGCTGGAGGCGAACAACGGTCACGATGGCACCTGGATCGCCCATCCTGGGCTGGCGGATACCGCCATGGCGGTGTTTAACCGCGTGCTCGGCGACAAGCCGAATCAGCTCTCGGTGACCCGTAGCGAGGACGCGCCCATTACCGCCGAACAGCTGCTGGCCCCCTGCGAGGGCGAGCGCACCGAAGCCGGGATGCGCGCCAACATTCGCGTGGCGGTGCAGTACATCGAAGCCTGGATCTCCGGCAACGGCTGCGTACCGATTTATGGCCTGATGGAAGACGCCGCGACAGCTGAGATCTCGCGCACCTCTATCTGGCAGTGGATCCATCATCAGAAAACCCTGAACGACGGCACGCCGGTCACAAAAGCGCTGTTCCGCCAGTGGCTGGCGGAAGAGCTGATGGTGATTCAGGAAGAGCTGGGAGAGCACCGCTTCAGCCATGGCCGCTTTGACGATGCGGCGCGGCTGATGGAGCAGATCACCACCTCTGACGAACTGATTGATTTTCTGACATTACCGGGCTACCGCCTGCTGGCCTAATCGCCAGATGGTGTGGTTCGCCATTTAGTCCTTCACCAATGCGCCTGGAGAGCCAGGAAATTATATGGAGCATCTGCACATGAAAACCCGTACCCAACAAATCGAAGAATTAAACAAAGAGTGGACGAACCCGCGCTGGGAAGGGATTACCCGCCCGTACAGCGCGGAAGAGGTGGTGAAATTACGCGGCTCGGTGAACCCGGAATGCACGCTGGCGCAGCTTGGCGCGGCGAAAATGTGGCGTCTGCTGCACGGTGAAGCGAAGAAAGGATACATCAACAGCCTTGGCGCGCTGACCGGCGGCCAGGCCTTGCAGCAGGCGAAGGCCGGCATCGAAGCCATTTATCTCTCCGGCTGGCAGGTGGCGGCGGATGCTAACCTGGCGTCCAGCATGTACCCGGATCAATCGCTGTACCCGGCCAACTCGGTACCGGCGGTGGTGGATCGGATCAACAATACCTTCCGCCGCGCCGATCAGATCCAGTGGTCAGCCGGCATCGAGCCGAACGATCCGCGCTTTATCGACTATTTCCTGCCGATCGTGGCGGATGCGGAAGCCGGTTTTGGCGGCGTCCTTAATGCCTTCGAGCTGATGAAATCGATGATTGAAGCCGGTGCAGCGGCTGTTCACTTCGAAGATCAGCTGGCGTCGGTGAAGAAGTGCGGTCATATGGGCGGTAAAGTGCTGGTCCCGACCCAGGAAGCGATACAGAAACTGGTGGCGGCGCGTCTGGCGGCTGACGTGATGGGGGTCCCGACGCTGGTGATCGCCCGTACCGATGCTGACGCTGCCGATTTAATTACCTCAGACTGCGATCCGTACGATCGTGAGTTTATTACCGGGGATCGCACCAGCGAAGGGTTCTTCCGCACCCATGCCGGGATCGAGCAGGCGATCAGCCGCGGGCTGGCCTATGCGCCGTATGCGGACCTGGTGTGGTGTGAAACGTCGAAACCGGATCTTGAGCAGGCGCGTCGCTTTGCTGAAGCCATTCATGCGCGTTTCCCGGGCAAACTGCTGGCCTATAACTGCTCGCCGTCGTTTAACTGGAAGAAAAATCTCGATGATAAAACCATCGCCAGCTTCCAGCAGCAGCTGTCGGACATGGGATACAAGTACCAGTTTATTACCCTCGCCGGGATCCACAGCATGTGGTTCAACATGTTCGACCTCGCCCATGCTTACGCACAGGGTGAGGGGATGCGCCATTATGTTGAAAAAGTGCAGCAGCCGGAATTCGCCGCCGGGCCGGAAGGCTATACCTTCGTCTCGCATCAGCAGGAGGTGGGTACCGGCTACTTCGACAAGGTCACCACCATTATCCAGGGCGGCGCCTCGTCGGTGACGGCGCTGACCGGCTCGACCGAAGAAGATCAGTTTTGAGCCATGCCCGGTGGCACGACGCTAACCGGGCCAGTGAAGGGATCCAGGCCGGATAAGCGAGCGCGCCATTCGGCCTGACGTGGTGCCGGATGGGGGAGTTCGATGACGCGTGGTCTGGAATTACTGATTGCCCAAACGATATTGCAGGGATTTGACGCTCAGTATGGGCGTTTTCTCGAAGTGACTTCCGGCGCGCAGCAGCGCTTTGAACAGGCCGACTGGCATTCGGTGCAGCAGGCGATGAAACAGCGGATCCACCTCTATGACCACCATGTGGGTCTGGTGGTGGAGCAGCTGCGCTGCATCACGGAAGGAAAGAGCACGGATGCCGACTTTTTGCTGCGGGTGAAAGCCCACTACACCCGTTTGCTGCCGGATTACCCTCGTTTTGAAATTGCCGAGAGCTTTTTCAATTCGGTCTACTGCCGCCTGTTTGACCACCGCTCGCTGACCCCCGAGCGGCTCTTTATTTTCAGCTCGCAGCCCGAGCGTCCTTTTCGCACCCTTCCGCGACCGCTGGCGAAAGATTTTTTTGCCGATCGCGGCTGGCCGCACCTGCTGGGTAACGTGCTGTCCGATCTGCCGCTGCGGCTGCCGTGGCAAAATAAAGCGCGGGATATCGGCTATATCATTGCCAGTCTGCAGGAGGCGCTGGGGGAGGAACTGCTCGCCACCTGTCATCTGCAGGTCGCCAATGAGCTGTTCTATCGTAATAAAGCCGCCTGGCTGGTGGGCAAACTGGTGATGCCGATGACCACGCTGCCCTTTTTGCTGCCGATCCATCGCAGCGACGAGGGCGAGCTGTTTGTCGATACCTGCCTGACCACCCATGCCGAAGCGAGCATCGTGTTTGGCTTCGCGCGTTCCTATTTTATGGTTTATGCGCCACTGCCCGGCGCCCTGGTGGAATGGCTGCGCGAGATCCTGCCGGGGAAAACCACGGCCGAGCTGTATATGGCGATTGGCTGCCAGAAGCACGCTAAAACCGAAAGCTATCGTGAATATCTGCACTACATTGCTCGCTGCGATGAGCAGTTTATTGAGGCGCCGGGCATTCGCGGGATGGTGATGCTGGTGTTTACCCTGCCGGGGTTTGACCGGGTGTTTAAGGTGATCAAAGACCGCTTCGCGCCGCAGAAAGAGATGACCGCCGCCCACGTGCGCGCCTGCTATCAGCTGGTAAAGGAGCATGACCGCGTCGGGCGGATGGCGGACACGCAGGAGTTTGAAAATTTCGTGCTGGAGAAACGACAAATCGCGCCGGCGCTGCTGGCGCTGCTGCAGGCGGAGGCGGGGAACAAACTGACCGACCTCGGCGACCGGATTGTCATCAGTCATCTGTATATTGAACGGCGAATGGTGCCGCTCAACCTGTGGCTGGAGCAGGTTAACGGCCAGGCGCTACGCGATGCGGTAGAAGAGTATGGGAATGCTATCCGCCAGCTGGCCGCCGCCAACATCTTTCCCGGTGATATGCTGTTTAAAAACTTCGGCGTCACCCGCCACGGCCGGGTGGTGTTCTACGACTATGACGAAATCTGCTATATGACGGAAGTGAATTTTCGCCAGATCCCACCGCCGCGCTATCCCGAGGATGAACTGGCCAGCGAGCCGTGGTACAGCGTCTCGCCGGGGGATGTGTTCCCGGAGGAGTTCCGCCACTGGCTGTGTGCCGACCCGCGCATTGGGCCGCTGTTTGAGGAGATGCATGCCGACCTGCTGCGCGCCGACTACTGGCGCGAACTGCAGACGCGGATTAAAAACGGCCATGTGGAAGATGTCTACGCCTACCGGCGCAAGCAGCGTTTTAGCGTGCGCTATGGCGCCGACAGTAGGCCGGATAAGGCGTTTACGCCGCCATCCGGCAAGGTGCGCCGATCTGCCTGATGGCGCTACGCTTATCAGGCCTACTTAAAATGCCCCGGTGGGGCATTTTTTTATTTAACCCCGCCGTATGCCAGCGTCACTTCCTTCGCCGCTTTGATCACCAGCGCGCCCAGCTCGGTCACCCGGTCATCGGTCATGCGTGAGATGGGGCCGGAGATGGAGATTGCCGCGAACGGTTCGCGGTGTTCATCATAAATGCAGGCGGCGACGCAGCGGAGGCCGAGCGCGTGCTCCTCGTCATCGAACGAGTAGCCCCGCTTGCGGGTCTGCGCTAAATCTTCCTTCAGATGCAGCGGCGAGACCAGCGTGGCATGCGTATAGGCATGTAGCCCTTTACGGTGCAGGAGGCTGGTAACCTGCTCTTCGCTCAGCTGCGAGAGAAACGCCTTCCCGGCGCCGGAGGCGTGCATCGGCAGTTTTCCGCCGATCGGCGCCGACATCCGCATCAGCTGGGTGCACTGCACCTGGTCGATAATGATCGCCTGGTGGTCGCTCTGGTCAAGCACTGCCAGATTCACCGTTTCACCGGAATCTTCCATCAGTTGGCGCAGGATCGGGTGGACAATCGCCAGCAGATTGCGGCTTTGCAGAAAGCTGCTGCCGACCACGAAGGCATGCGCGCCGACGGCCCAGTGGCCCAGCTCGCCGACCTGGCGGACGAAACCCAGCTGCTGCATGGTGGTCAGCAGGCGGTGAGTGGTTGAGTTGGGCAGACCCGCCTGCTGCGCCAGCTCGGTCAGCGCGACGCTGCTGTGGGATTCGGCAATCCATTCGAGCAATTTCAGGCCGCGGGTCAGCGACTGAACCTGACCGCCAGCCTGCTGGGCGGTGGCAGCCGCGGGTTTTCTGCCGCGTTTCGCGGGAACGGGGGTAGTGGCCATCGCGGACTCCTTTTTCTGTATCGTGGAAATAATTTTCGTTTTATTTGGCGATAATGCAATCACAACCGGACTCATCGGAGGAGTGAAGCTGAACATGTCTCATATTGCCCGTTGTTGTCTTTTCCGCTCCGGTGGTTTATGCCAGTATGGTTTGTTGGCTATTTGGCCTGAGTTGAGCGTTGTCGGGAGCAAGTGTGAGCAGCAAAGTTGAGCAACTGCATCAGCAGTTAAAAGAACGTATTCTGGTTCTGGATGGGGGCATGGGCACCATGATCCAGGGCTATCGTCTGAGTGAGCAGGACTTTCGCGGTGAGCGCTTTGCTGACTGGCCGTGCGACCTGAAAGGCAACAACGACCTGCTGGTGCTCAGCAAGCCCGAGGTGATCCGCGAGATCCACGACGCCTACTTCGAGGCCGGCGCGGATATCATTGAGACCAACACCTTTAACTCGACAACCATCGCGATGGCGGATTACCAGATGGAATCCCTGTCGGCAGAGATCAACTTTGCGGCGGCGAAGCTGGCCCGCGCCAGCGCCGACGCCTGGACGGCCCGCACGCCGGAAAAACCGCGCTACGTCGCGGGCGTGCTTGGCCCAACTAACCGCACCGCCTCCATTTCGCCTGATGTGAACGATCCGGCGTTCCGTAATATTACCTTTGACCAGCTGGTGGCCGCCTATCGCGAATCCACCCGGGCGCTGGTGGAAGGTGGCGTGGATCTGATCCTGATTGAAACGGTATTTGATACCCTGAATGCCAAAGCGGCCATCTATGCGGTAAAAGAGGAGATGGAGGCGCTGGGCGTTGACCTGCCGCTGATGATCTCCGGCACCATTACCGATGCCTCCGGCCGCACGCTTTCCGGGCAGACCACCGAAGCTTTCTATAACTCGCTGCGCCACGCCGAAGCCTTATCGTTTGGTCTGAACTGCGCCCTCGGGCCGGACGAACTGCGCCAGTACGTCCAGGAGCTCTCGCGCATCGCTGAATGCTACGTCACCGCGCACCCGAACGCCGGCCTGCCCAACGCCTTCGGCGAATACGATCTGGATGCCGATACCATGGCGGCGCAGATCCGCGAATGGGCGGAAGCCGGTTTCCTTAATATCGTCGGCGGCTGCTGCGGTACGACCCCGGAGCATATCGCCGCCATGAGCCGGGCGGTAGCGGGCCTGCCGCCGCGCCAGCTGCCGGAAATCGCGGTGGCCTGCCGCCTCGCCGGCCTGGAGCCTCTCAATATCGGCGATGACAGCCTGTTCGTTAACGTCGGCGAACGTACCAACGTTACCGGCTCGGCGAAATTTAAACGCTTAATCAAAGAAGAGAAGTACAGCGAAGCGCTGGACGTCGCGCGTCAGCAGGTGGAAAGCGGCGCGCAGATTATCGATATCAACATGGACGAGGGGATGCTCGACGCAGAAGCGGCGATGGTGCGCTTCCTCAACCTGATTGCCGGCGAGCCGGACATTGCCCGCGTGCCGATCATGATCGACTCCTCCAAGTGGGAAGTTATTGAGAAAGGCCTGAAATGCATTCAGGGCAAAGGCATCGTTAACTCGATTTCGATGAAAGAGGGCGTCGAACCCTTTATCCACCATGCGAAACTGGTTCGCCGCTACGGCGCTGCGGTAGTGGTGATGGCCTTTGACGAAGTGGGCCAGGCTGATACCCGCGAACGTAAAATTGAGATTTGCCGTCGCGCCTACAAAATCCTCACCGAAGAGGTCGGCTTCCCGCCAGAAGATATTATCTTTGACCCGAATATCTTTGCGGTGGCGACCGGTATCGAAGAACACAATAACTATGCCCAGGACTTTATCGGCGCCTGCGAAGACATCAAACGCGAGCTGCCGCATGCGCTGATCTCCGGCGGGGTCTCCAACGTCTCCTTCTCTTTCCGCGGCAATGACCCGGTTCGTGAGGCGATCCACGCCGTATTCCTCTACTATGCGATCCGCAACGGCATGGATATGGGGATCGTCAATGCCGGTCAGCTGGCCATCTATGATGACCTGCCGGGCGAGCTGCGCGACGCGGTGGAGGACGTGATCCTCAACCGCCGCGATGACAGCACCGAAAGATTGCTCGAACTGGCGGAAAAATATCGCGGCAGTAAAGTTGACGACGGCGCCAATGCCCAGCAGGCGGAGTGGCGCAGCTGGGAGGTGAAAAAACGCCTCGAATATTCGCTGGTGAAGGGCATTACCGAATTTATCGAACAGGACACCGAAGAAGCGCGTCAGCAGGCTGCCCGCCCGATTGAGGTGATCGAAGGGCCGCTGATGGACGGCATGAACGTGGTCGGCGATCTGTTCGGCGAAGGCAAAATGTTCCTGCCGCAGGTGGTGAAATCCGCTCGCGTCATGAAACAGGCGGTGGCCTACCTTGAGCCGTTTATCGAAGCCAGTAAAGAACAGGGCTCCAGTAACGGCAAAATGGTGATTGCCACGGTAAAAGGCGACGTTCATGACATCGGCAAAAACATCGTCGGCGTGGTGCTGCAGTGTAATAACTACGAAATCATCGATCTTGGCGTGATGGTCCCGGCGGATAAAATTCTCAAAACCGCCAAAGAGGTAAACGCGGATCTCATCGGCCTTTCCGGGCTGATTACCCCGTCGCTCGACGAGATGGTTAACGTGGCGAAAGAGATGGAGCGTCAGGGCTTTACCATCCCGCTGCTTATTGGTGGCGCGACCACCTCGAAAGCGCATACGGCGGTGAAAATCGAGCAGAACTACAGCGGCCCGACCGTTTACGTACAGAACGCCTCGCGCACCGTCGGGGTGGTGGCTGCGCTGCTCTCGGATACGCAGCGCGATGAGTTTGTCGCCCGCACGCGCAAAGAGTATGAAACCGTGCGTATCCAGCATGGACGTAAAAAACCGCGCACCCCGCCGGTGACCCTGGCGGCCGCACGGGAAAACGATCTGGCCTTTGACTGGGAGAGCTATACGCCGCCGGTGGCCCATCGCCTGGGGATTCAGGAGGTGGAAGCCAGTATCGAGACGCTACGCAATTACATCGACTGGACGCCGTTCTTTATGACCTGGTCGCTGGCGGGTAAATATCCGCGCATTCTGGAAGATGAAGTGGTAGGGGAAGAGGCGCAGCGCCTGTTCAAAGACGCTAACGAGCTGCTGGATAAACTGAGCGCAGAGAAAACCCTCAACCCGCGCGGCGTGGTGGGCCTGTTCCCGGCCAACCGCGTTGGCGACGATATTGAAATCTATCGCGATGAAACCCGCACCCACGTGCTGACGGTGAGCCATCACCTGCGCCAGCAGACGGAGAAGGTCGGCTTCGCCAACTACTGCCTCGCCGACTTTGTGGCGCCGAAGCTGAGCGGCAAAGCGGACTACATCGGCGCCTTCGCCGTCACCGGCGGCCTGGAAGAGGACGCGCTGGCGGAGGCCTATGAAGCGCAGCATGACGACTATAACAAGATCATGATCAAGGCCATCGCCGATCGTCTGGCGGAAGCCTTCGCCGAGTATCTGCACGAGAAAGTGCGCAAGGTCTACTGGGGATATGCGGCCAATGAGAACCTCAGCAATGAGGAACTTATTCGCGAGAATTACCAGGGGATCCGTCCGGCGCCGGGGTATCCGGCCTGTCCGGAGCACACTGAAAAAGGCACCATCTGGCAGTTGCTGGACGTCGAAGCCCATACCGGCATGAAGCTTACCGAATCGTTCGCCATGTGGCCGGGGGCATCGGTTTCCGGCTGGTATTTCAGCCATCCGGACAGCAAGTACTTCGCCGTGGCGCAGATCCAGCGCGACCAGGTCGAAGACTACGCGCGGCGTAAAGGGATGACCCCGGCGGAAGTCGAGCGCTGGTTAGCCCCTAATCTGGGCTATGATGCGGACTAGTCGTCATTTTTCCTTACAACTAACAAGGCGCTCTGTGAGCGCCTTGTCTCTTTATTGAGGTTAACCCCTTATACTGAGATAGGTTCCAGAACGTCGGAACACCTATAACGATAAGGAGAAGCTGATTCCGTGTTAACTCTGCTACACCTGTTGTCCGCGGTCGCTCTGCTGGTGTGGGGCACGCATATCGTGCGTACCGGGGTGATGCGCGTCTATGGCGCTCGCCTACGTACCGTTCTCAGTAGCAGCGTAGAAAAAAAGCCGCTCGCCTTCTGCGCGGGTCTTGGCGTGACTGCGCTGGTACAAAGCAGCAATGCCACCACCATGCTGGTGACCTCGTTTGTCGCCCAGGATTTAGTGGGCCTCACGCCGGCGCTGGTGATGGTGCTGGGCGCCGACGTTGGGACGGCGCTGATGGCGAGGGTACTGACCTTCGACCTGTCGTGGCTGTCGCCGTTGTTGATTTTTATCGGGGTGATTTTCTTCCTCGGCCGCAAGCAGACCCGCGCCGGGCAGCTGGGGCGAGTAGGGATCGGCCTTGGGCTGATCCTGTTGGCCCTGGAGCTGATTGTGCAGGCCGTCCACCCCATTACCCAGGCCAACGGCGTGCAGGTGATTTTTGCCTCGCTGACCGGGGATATCATGCTGGATGCCTTGATTGGCGCTGTATTCGCGATCATTAGCTACTCCAGCCTGGCGGCGGTGCTGCTGACCGCGACGCTGACCGCGGCGGGAGCGATCTCTTTCCCGGTGGCGCTGTGCCTGGTGATTGGCGCCAACCTGGGATCGGGGCTGTTGGCGATGCTCAACAACAGCGCGGCGAACGCGGCGGCGCGCCGGGTGGCGCTGGGCAGCCTGCTGTTTAAGCTGGTGGGGAGCCTGATCATTCTGCCGTTCGTCCATCCGCTGGCCGCGGCGATGCACAAGCTGCCGTTGGCCGAGTCCGAGCTGGTTATCTACTTTCACGTCTTTTATAACCTGCTGCGCTGCATCGCGATGGTGCCCTTTGCCGGACCGATGGCGAAGCTGTGCCAGCGCATGATCCGCGATGAACCCGAGCTGGATAACCATCTCAAACCCAAGCATCTTGACCCGTCGGCGCTGGACACCCCGGCGCTGGCGCTAGCCAACGCCGCGCGCGAGACGCTGCGCATTGGCGACGCGATGGAGCAAATGCTGGAGAGCCTGCATAAGGTGATGCATGGCGAACCGCGTCAGGAGAAAGAACTGCGCCGCATGGCGGACGATATCAACGTCCTCTACACCGCCATTAAGCTCTATCTGGCGCGAATGCCAAAGGATGAGCTGGCGGAAGAAGAGTCCCGGCGCTGGGCGGAAATTATTGAGATGTCGTTAAACCTCGAGCAGGCCTCCGATATCGTCGAGCGGATGGGCAGCGAGATCGCCGATAAATCGCTGGCGGCGCGTCGCGCCTTCTCGGTGGAAGGGTTAAAGGAGCTGGACGCCCTGTACGATCTGCTGCTCAGCAATCTGCAGCTGGCGATGTCGGTCTTCTTCTCCAGCGATGTGCCGAGCGCTCGTCGCCTGCGGCGCAGCAAACACCGGTTCCGCATTCTTAACCGCCGCTACTCGCATGCGCACGTTGACCGTCTGCATCAGCAGAACGTGCAGAGTATCGAAACCAGTACGTTGCATCTGGCGCTGCTGGGGGATATGAAGCGCCTGAACAGCCTGTTCTGCTCGGTGGCTTACAGCGTGATGGAGCAACCGGATGAAGACGACGAACGGGATGACTACTGAGCCATTCCCCGGCGACGCTGTGCTAACCGGGGTTTTGCGTTTGGACGTCCCGTTGAGGCAGCCCGGATAAGGCGCAATGCGCCGCTATCCGGGAAACGTTAGCCACCCAGCCTCAGAAGCGGTGGCCCGCAGGCAGGGTTATCGCTTCTTCCCCCGCTTTGAACAACAGCGTCGGGTTCGGGCCACCGAGCGTCGCGTGACCATCGGTGACCTGGATCCAGTTTCCTTCCGGCAAACCAATCACCGTTAATTCCGGCGCCACGACCAGCAGTTCGCGGATACGCTGTTCGCGGGTTTCGCCCTGATGCCCGGTCGGCAACGCGTTGGTGAAGTGCGGGTTAATCTGTAGCGGGAACAGCCCCAGCGCATCAAATCCCTGCGGATCGACAATCGGCATATCGTTGGTGGTGCGAATGGTCGGGCAGGCGAGGTTTGAACCTGCGCTCCAGCCGATATACAGCGCCCCGCGTTTGACGACATCGACAATCGGCGCCAACAGACCGCGACTGCGGCACTCTTTCAACAGCTGGAAGGTGTTCCCGCCGCCGACGATCACCATCTCGGTGCTTTCAATGGCGGCGATAGGGTCGTCGACGCTGTGGATACCGGTTACGCTGACCGCCATGGGCGCCATAACCGCAGCCACTTTGGCCGTGTAATCATCCCAGGATTGCGTCACGCCAGCGAAGGGGATGAATACGGCCTTACGGCGGCCTTTGACCTGACCGGCAATCAGCGGCAGGGCGTGTTCCAGCCAGGCTTTCCCCGGCAGCGTGGAGTTACTGAGTAACAGTAGTTCCATCTTTTCTTCCTGTTTTAAAAATATTATTGAAGCAGAAATTCTAGCATCGCCCCCATACCGGCGCGCTGATATGGCGCATGATGTAGGTAAGCGGAATGCTGTTCACAAGCCCGACGAAGCTTCTGGATAATGAATCACACAATCCAGGTTTTTTCTCGCCCACAAGGTAGGGTATATTTCGCTTTTACAGGAGAATCTATGCTGCCCGACTCATCAACCCGATTAAACAAATACATCAGTGAAAGCGGCATCTGCTCGCGTCGCGAAGCGGACCGCTTTATTGAACAAGGCAACGTCTTTATCAATGGCAAGCGCGCCACGATTGGCGATCAGGTGAAGCCTGGCGACCTGGTCAAAGTTAACGGACGGTTGATTGAGCCGCGCGAAGCGGATGATCTGGTGCTGATTGCGCTAAATAAGCCGGTCGGCATTGTGAGCACCACAGAAGACGGCGAGCGCGACAACATTGTCGATTTCGTCAACCACAGCAAGCGTATCTTCCCTATCGGCCGTCTGGATAAAGACTCCCAGGGGCTGATTTTCCTCACCAATCATGGCGACCTGGTGAATAAGATCCTGCGTGCCGGCAACGACCATGAAAAAGAGTATCTGGTTACGGTCGATAAGCCGGTGACCGATGAGTTCATTCGCGGCATGGGCGCGGGGGTACCGATTCTCGGGACCATGACCAAAAAATGTAAGGTAAAGAAAGAAGCGCCGTTCGTTTTCCGCATCACCCTTGTGCAGGGGTTAAACCGCCAGATCCGTCGCATGTGCGAGCACTTTGGCTATGAAGTGACGAAGCTTGAGCGTACGCGGATTATGAACGTCAGCCTGACGGGGATCCCGTTGGGTGAGTGGCGCGATCTGACCGATGACGAGCTGATCGACCTGTTCAAGCTGATTGAAAACTCCTCTTCCGAAGCGAAGCCGAAAGCGAAGCCGAAGGCCAAAGCGGCGACCCCCGGGATCAAGCGCCCGGTGGTGAAGGTGGAAAATAGCAACGATAAAGGCCGCCCGGCTGGCAACGGCAAACGTTTCACCCAGCCGGGACGTAAAAAGAAAGGGCGCTAACGCCTGCCGCGGGTCGGCGTATTCGCCGACCAGGAAAAGGTTGCTTCCTTATCCGTCTTATAAGCCTGCTGTTTTTTCACCTGGCGGGCTTTCTTCGCTTCCGCTTCGCGCTGCGCCATCAGCTTATCGATATATTCCTTTTTCACGCTGTTCGTTTCCGCATTGCTCAGCGGGCGGCCGTGCGCAATGCGCGCGCGGTCAAGCAGCGTTTTCAATTCGCGCTGTTCGCGCTCGGTCATCTCTTTTTGTGTAATTCGGGGGAGTGCCATGATGGTGCCCTCAGTCAGACCAGAGCACCCAGTGTACGGTAATGAATATTTTACTGATAGCCTGTATGGCAACTAAAGCACGCACACGCCCGGGCCTGCGCCCGGACGTGTCACGCTCAGCGCTTGCTGGCTTTTTTGGCGATGGGCTTCCCTGACCAGTATCCGGCCAGCAGCGAACCGGACAGGTTATGCCAGACGGAGAACAGGGCTCCCGGCAGCGCCGCCAGCGGGCCGAAGTAAATTTTACCCAGCGCGGCCGCCAGGCCGGAGTTCTGCATCCCTACCTCGATCGCCAGCGTACGGCAGGTGGATTCATCAAAACCAAACAGACGTCCGCCCCAGTAGCCGCCGAGCAGGCCAATGGTGTTATGCAGGATCACCGCGATAATCACCACCAGGCCAACGGACGCGATATGGGCCGCGGAACCCGCCACCACCGCGCTGATGATCGCCAGAATGCACACCATCGAGAAAGCGGGGAGGAACGGTTCCACCGCTTTCACCACCTTCGGCAGCAGATGATGGACAATCAGCCCCAGGGCGATGGGAATGACCACAATCTGCAGAATGCTCAGCAACATCCCCATGACGTCGACCTGAATGTGCGCGTCGACGTACAGACGGGTCAGCAGCGGCGTCGCGATGACGCCGACCAGGGTGGAGACCGAGGAGATAGTCACCGACAGCGCCACGTCCCCTTTGGCCAGAAAGATCATCACGTTGGAGGCCGTCCCGCTGGCGACGCTGCCCACCAGCACCATCCCGGCGGAGAGCTCCGGCGGCATATGAAACAGCAGCGCCAGCAGCCAGGCGGCGAGCGGCATCACCAGATAGTGCAGAAATATCCCTGCAGCGACCGGCGCCGGACGCGACAGGACGCGTTTGAAATCCGCCAGCTTTAGATGTACCCCCATACCGAACATAATCAGCATCAGCAGGGTGGTAACCCACGGGCCGATCGGGGTGAAAGTGGTGGGGGTGTAATAGGCCAGAACGGAGAGCAGCAGCGCCCATAACGGGAACAGCCGCGTCAGAGTTGCGAGCATGTTGTGTTCCTTGCGATACGCAAACCGGCCGCGCCGAACCGGTAGGGCGGCGAGCTGGTCAGCTGGTTGTGTTGATGTTGTTATAAAAAAGCCGGGTTCGAGCCCAGCTATAGGTATTGTTTATCGTGCTAAGGAATTTTATTCAAACAAATTATGATGCAACGTCTGCACCACCTTCTCCGCATCGGCCCCAGGGACCAGGAAGCAGAGGTTGTGGCTGGATGCGCCATAGCAGATCATGCGGATGTTAAACGGATCAAGGACGCCAAACACCTCTTTGCCGACGCCGCAGGCTTTCGACAGCTCGTTGCCGATCAGGGCAACCAGCGCCAGGTCTTCTTCCACTTCCACGCGACACAGCGAGGAGAGCTCGGTCAGCAGCGCCTGGGTCAGCAGGGTATCGCCCGCAGAGGTTGAGCCAGTGGTGTCCATGGTCAGGGCCACGCTCACTTCGGAGGTGGTGATCAAATCGACGGAGATGTTATGGCGCGCCAGAATACCGAACACTTCGGCGAGGAAGCCGCGGGAGTGCAGCATATTCAGGCTGTGCAGCGTCAGCAGCGTCTGGCGGCGGCGCAGCGCCAGCGCGCGGAACAGCGGCGGGTTCTCGGTGGTTTTACACACCAGCGTACCGCCCGCTTTCGGTTCTTTACTGGAGCCGACAAATACCGGGATATCGCTGCGCACGGCAGGCAGCAGGGTCGCCGGGTGCAGCACTTTGGCGCCAAAGGTGGCCATTTCCGCCGCCTCTTCAAAGGCGATGACGTCGATGCGTTTCGCCGCTGGCGCGACGCGCGGGTCGGTCGTATAGATCCCGGGCACATCGGTCCAGATATCGACGCGGGTGGCATTCAGCGCTTCGCCGAGCAGAGCGGCGGTATAATCGCTGCCGCCGCGGCCGAGGGTGGTGGTGCGGCCCTTCGCTTCGCTGCCGATAAAGCCCTGCGTCACCACCAGGCCTTCCGCGAGACGCGGCGTCAGCTGCTGCTGGGTCAGTTCGGCGACAGCGGCGATATCCGGTTCGGCGCGGCCAAAGCGATCGTTAGTGCGCAGCACTTTACGGGCGTCAAACCACTGCGCCTGAATTCCGCGTTCACGCAGAATCTCCACAAACAGCAGGGTGGACATCAGTTCGCCATGGCTGACCAGTTCGTCAGTCAGCGCGCTAGAGGAGGCGAGCGCGGCGGCTTCCGCCAGCGTGGTGATATTTTCCAGCAGGCGCTCAATCTCTTCGCGGATCACGTTGGGATAGCGCAAACGCTCCAGAATATTGAACTGGATCTGGCGCAGAGCGTCCAACTGGGAAAAACGTTCGGTGGGTTCCAGCCCTTCCGCTAAGGCCACCAGAATGTTGGTCACGCCGGCAGAGGCGGAGAGCACAACAATACGGGTATTGGCATCAAGCAGCGCCACATCAATGCTGCGGTTCATCGCGTCAAAATCAGCAACGCTGGTGCCGCCAAATTTGGCGACGACTAAATCTGTCATAACAACCTCGTGTCAGGGGGCCTGACTTATTAAAACGATTCCTGAACACCGATCCTGGCAGGGGCTGGATGCCGCCGGATCGCAACAAAATGTCTTAATAAGCCAGGCCAAATTATTCAGCCATGGCACAAGGGAAGAGCGATAAACAGGGTGGCGCAGAATGATAAACAACTACGATGTCACCCAGAAGTGCTCCACCTTGTAGACCCGACTCACCGCTCTGGGCGCTGAAGTGTTCGGGTATGAAACGCCCGACTGCGAACGTTTCTGGTGACAACCCAGGGGATTCAGCCCCTGTGGCCGGTGAGGAGCGTAACCAGACGCTCTTTCACCTCGGCGTTGCTCCCCCTCACGTATTTTCGCCGGACTGGTTCCTCCAATACGGTTACCTGGGCAACGCACCTCTTCTGGCAATTACCGACGTCTTTCACCTGGCCGGGGGAATAAGGACATTATATCCCCCGCGAATACCCTTTCGCTGTAGCGTGAAATGCGCGAGCAATAGATACTTACAATACGTAAGCACTGCGGATATATAAAGGCTTAACGCCAGCTATGTCAACGCTGCGGTTATGCGGATTTTTCATGCCCCTGCGGCTAACAGAAAAAAGCCTTATGATAGCTATACTAATGGGGCTTTTTACTCCGTTTTGACCCGATTCCTGACCGGCGTCAGGGACAAGTCACAAAAATCATCACAATTTTCCGTCACCGGCGCTACAATCGACCGAAGTCACAATCTCAAATCAGAAGAGTATTGCTAATGAAAAACATCAACCCAACGCAGACCTCTGCCTGGCAGGCATTACAGAAACACTTCGACGAAATGAAAGATGTCACTATCAGCGAGCTGTTCGCCAAAGATAGCGACCGTTTTTCTAAGTTTTCCGCGACGTTTGACGATCTGATGCTGGTGGACTTCTCCAAAAACCGCATCACCGAAGAGACGCTGGCTAAACTGCAGGATCTGGCGAAAGAGACCGACCTGGCGGGCGCCATCAAGTCGATGTTCTCCGGTGAAAAGATCAACCGCACCGAAGATCGCGCGGTACTCCACGTCGCGCTGCGCAACCGCAGCAACACGCCGATTGTGGTTGATGGCAAAGATGTGATGCCGGAAGTGAACGCTGTGCTGGAGAAGATGAAAACCTTCTCTGAAGCGATTATCTCCGGTAGCTGGAAAGGCTACACCGGCAAACCGATCACCGACGTGGTCAACATTGGTATCGGCGGCTCCGACCTCGGTCCGTTCATGGTCACCGAAGCGCTGCGTCCGTATAAAAACCACCTCAACATGCACTTTGTCTCCAACGTCGATGGCACCCACATTGCCGAAGTGCTGAAGAGCGTCAATCCGGAAACCACCCTGTTCCTGGTCGCGTCCAAAACCTTCACCACCCAGGAGACCATGACCAACGCCCACAGCGCGCGCGACTGGTTCCTGGCGACCGCGGGCGACGACAAGCACGTGGCTAAACACTTCGCGGCGCTCTCCACCAACGCGAAAGCGGTTGGCGAGTTCGGCATCGACACCGCCAACATGTTCGAATTCTGGGACTGGGTTGGCGGCCGTTACTCCCTGTGGTCGGCGATTGGCCTGTCCATCATTCTCTCCGTGGGCTTCGACAACTTCGTTGAGCTGCTGTCCGGCGCGCATGCGATGGATAAACACTTCTCCACCACCCCGGCGGAGAAAAACCTGCCGGTGCTGCTGGCGCTGATCGGTATCTGGTACAACAACTTCTTCGGTGCAGAAACCGAAGCGATTCTGCCGTACGACCAGTACATGCACCGTTTTGCCGCCTACTTCCAGCAGGGCAACATGGAGTCCAATGGTAAGTATGTCGACCGTAACGGCCACGCCGTGGACTACCAGACTGGCCCGATTATCTGGGGCGAGCCGGGCACCAACGGTCAGCACGCGTTCTACCAGCTGATCCATCAGGGCACCAAAATGGTACCGTGCGATTTCATCGCCCCGGCTATCACCCACAACCCGCTCTCCGATCATCATCCGAAGCTGCTGTCCAACTTCTTCGCCCAGACCGAGGCCCTGGCCTTCGGTAAATCCCGTGAAGTGGTGGAGCAGGAATATCGCGATCAGGGTAAAGATCCGGCGACCCTGGAGCACGTGGTGCCGTTCAAAGTGTTCGAAGGCAACCGCCCGACTAACTCCATCCTGCTGCGTGAGATCACCCCGTTCAGCCTCGGGGCGCTGATTGCTCTGTACGAGCACAAAATCTTCACCCAGGGCGCGATCCTTAACATCTTTACTTTCGACCAGTGGGGCGTTGAGCTGGGCAAACAGCTGGCTAACCGCATCCTGCCGGAGCTGAAAGACGGCAGCGAAGTCAGCAGCCACGACAGCTCCACTAACGGTCTGATTAACCGTTATAAAGCCTGGCGCGCATAACGCTTGCGCCGTTAAGACGAAATGCCGACCTTATGGTCGGCATTTTTTTACAGCCTCCGCAGCAGGCGGGCTGGGTTTCCCGCCCACACGCCTTTCTCGGTGATGGACTTCGTCACCACGCTGCCCGCGCCAATCACCACGCCGTCGCAGATGCTGACGGCCAGAATCGTGGCGCCGCTACCGATCGACACGTCATCGCCAATCTCAATCCGCCCCCAGCTGGCGCGGTCGGCGTTTGGTTTGCCGTCGCGAAACAGGTCGTTGGCGAACATCACCCCGTGACCGATAAAACAGCGCCGGCCAATGGTGACGTACTCGCAGATAAAGGTATGCGACTGGATTTTACTCTCCGCGCCGATGCGGGTATTCCCCTGGATCTCAACGAACGGTCCAACGAAGACGTTATCACCCAGCGTGCAGTCGTACAGGTTGGCGGGCTGGTAAATAACGACATTTTTCCCACAGACGACGTTACGTACGCCGGTATCACGAAGCTCAGGCATAGTTCCTCTCACAGCGGTTTGGCCAGAATATGCAAGGTGCTTTGCTGGCTGGCGGAATGGAAAGTCGTGTCTCTGATGTGCTGCATCCCCTGGCGTTCGTAAAAACGGCGCGCGGCGGGATTCGCGGCGAGTACTTCCAGCCACAGCCAGCGTTCGCCGGCCGTTTTTGCTCGCGTCTCGATGGCGTGAAAAATCTGCTCGCCGTAGCGGTGGCCAGTCTCCCCCGGCATCAGGTAGAGCTTATGCAGCAGCGTACCCATCGTGCCATCTTCAGCCATTCGCTGCTGATAGCTATATTTAGCGAAACCAACGGGGGAAGCGGCTTCGGCGATGAGCCAATGATGGTTGGCATCGGTCAGACTCCGACGTAGCGCATCTTCGGCATATTCTTGCTTAAGAAATAACGCCAATTCATCGGCATTGCGCCAGAGATGGGCGAAGTGGTGCTGGTAACTGGCATAACCCATCGCGCTCAGTTGTGGCGCGTCGTCGGGTAATGCCTTTCGGATAGTCAACATGCTGCGTTCCTCGGGTCATTCAGTGGCTATAGTGCCTGTAATATGAACAACGTGGAACGACAAAAATCGGTGGGGAAGGGGCTGGAGGTTCTTCCTCCAGCCGGGGGGTTAACGGGCGAAAGCGATCGCTTCGATTTCGACGCCAGCGTCTTTCGGTAACCTGGCCACTTCCACGCAGGAGCGCGCCGGAAAGGCCGCCTGATGTTCGGTAAAGAAGGCCTCGTAGGCGGCATTGATGGCGGCAAAATCCGCCAGGTCTTTCACAAACACCGTGGTTTTGACGATCTGACCAACGCTGAGGCCGGCGGCTTCGACGATGGCTTTCACGTTCTCCAGCGACTGGCGCGCCTGTTCGGCAATGTCGTCGGGCATGGTGCCGTCCTGCGGATTAATGGGCAGCTGGCCGGAGGTGATGGTCATCGCGCCGAGATTGACGCCCTGAACGTACGGACCAATCGCGGCGGGCGCGTCAGCGGTAGTAATAATCATGGGGTTACCCTTCAAACAGTTACAGAAAATAATTCAACAGCACCAGTGAGCCGACGCCGCTGACCACCACCCACACCAGACCCAAACGGAAGCTGGCGAGCGTACAGATAATAGCGGCGATCACCTTCGGGTTTTTTAAGTCGAACTCCATGCTGGAATTCACGCTCAGGATCTGAATGGTGATGATGGCCGGCAGGACGGTGACCGGCACGAAGCGCAATGTTTTGGTCACCCGCTCAGACATCTGGATCTTGCCGGCCAGGCCGATAAACGAGAAACGAATAAGAAAAGTGACCGCGGCCATGCCCAGCGTCAGGGCGATAAAGTAGCTATTACTCATTTTCCAGCGCCTCCACTAACGGCATATCGGATTCGGTTGTTGCCCTCTGCTTGCGCTCTTCCGCCAGGTCGACGCACAGGCCGGCGAGGACGCCGAGCACGGAGGCGACGACGATACCCAGCGAGTAGGGCAGGACCACTAACAGCACGCCGGAAACGGCGGCCACTACCGCGGCGACGGTGCAGGCCTGGCTTTTAATTTGCGGCACCACGATGGCGATAAAGGCGGCGACCATGGCGAAATCGAGACCGTATTTTTCAATGTGGGGAAACGAGGCGCCGACCAGCGCGCCAAGAAAATCGGCCAGCACCCAAATCGCCCAGAAGGTGATCATCGCCGAGCCATAAAACAGATATTTTTCCTTTTTATTTCCTTCCATCTCTTTAACGGTGGTGGCATACACCTCGTCGGTGAGCGCATAGGACATAAAGCATTTTTTAAAGAATGAGGCTTCGCGCACGGTACCGGAAATAGAGGCGCTATACAGCACGTGGCGAAGATTAATAATTAATGTGGTGAAAATAATCACGCCGAGCGTGGCGCCGGTTTTTAACATATTCAGTGCCAGCATCTGCGCCGAGCCGGCAATCACAATCGCCGACCACGCGGTACTTTGCCAGACGCTCATTCCGGCGCTGACGCTTAACGCGCCAACAATGAACGAGAAAGGAAAGTCCCCGATGCACAGGGGCATAATGGCGCTGGCGCCGCGTAATATGACTTTTTTATTCATCGTAAAATACCTGTTGGTGCAGGCAATAAATCATTATTGCGTAGGGTACAAAAGGGCTGGTCTTATTTGCTGACCATAATGCGAATGATCTCTTTATCAGTTTGCGCCATAGGCTTAATCACGAGGCGGCACAGGTTATTAATCGACTGTTCGACGTCGGCGCAGACAATGCCGTCGTTGGCGCTGGCGCAGCGGTTTTGCATCGCCATCAATACAGATTTAAAGGCGCTGGAGACCACCGAGGACACCTTCATCGCGCAGCTGTTGGAGGCGCCATCACAAATCATGCCGGTAACATCGCTAATCATATTGATGATGGCGGTGTTGATGGTTTCGATATTGCGGGTAAACAGCCATGCCATACCGGCGGCGGCGCCCATGGCGGCGGTGGAGGCCGCGCACAGTGCGGACAGGCGGGTATAGCGCGAATGGATGGAAATGGCCGTCAGATGCGAGAGCGCCAGCGCGCGAGCGAGCGTCTCTTCATCGGCATTCAGATGCTCGGCGACGGTTACCACCGGCATGGTCGCCGCGATCCCCTGGTTGCCAGAGCCGAAGTTCGACATAGCCACCACCGGGGCGCCGCCCATACGCGCATCGGAAGCCGCGACGGTGTTGATAATGACCTCACTCATTAAGTCATTGCTTAACAAACCATTTTTAACGGCTTCAGAGAATGTTCCGTTAATATTCAACCCATACTTTTTCGATTTTCCTTCTGCAGCCAGTGCGCTATTGAGGCGGGCGGCTTCCAGAATAAACGTAATATTCTCAACCGGGGTGGAGATAATAAAGTCATACGCTTCCTGGAGAGAGAAAGTTGGCAGTTCGGCCTGTGCTGTGGCGCTATTTTCCCCGGCGTGTAATGGCTGCTGTTCGCCATTAATATATAACTCGACCACATTGGTATGCGTGCCTTTTACCACGACGCGACAGGTCTGGTCACCGGCGCTGAGGGTGAGATCGAGATGAATAAAGTCAGGCGTGTCCTGGACGTCAATATTAACGTGGCCGGCGTCCACCAGCGCTTGTGCCTGTTCCACATGCTGTGAAGTAATGCCTGCCAGGGTCTGTAATCCCTTATCGGCATCGCCGCCAAAGGCGCCGATGGCGGCGGCCAGCGCGACGCCATTCACTGTCGTGCCGGGAATCGTGACGCCCGTGGCGTTTTTATACAGGTTGGCAGAAATAAAACCGCTAATTTTTTCGCAGGGTATCGCTAAATGTTTCGCGGCGTAAGCGGTGGTAAATGAAATAGCAACGGGTTCAGTGCAACCTAATGCTGGTGCGACTTCTCGCTGTAGCCAGCGAATAAAAAGAGAGGATGTTTGGTCAGACATTATTATGATTCCTGGACGTAAGATGATGAGGAAATATGCTAAGGGAATCGGCAGAAAAAAACTTTCTCAAATAACCCTTTATTTATTAAGGTCTGGAGAAAAGTTTTATTTTTAGCTATATCTAAACATGCAGTCTTGTATGTAAATTAAGCTATTGATTAACAATGGTTGTATAAGCAAATTTTTATGCAAATCATGGGAATCAGTTATGTCGATCACACGCCGTTAAGGAGAGCATTTTTCTCTTTTGCCGAAATCCTGCCCTGAGGGCGCAAAAATTTAAAGCCCACGCGGTGAGGGGTAACTGTAGATCTGGATCACACTTTTGCGCTATACCGGACGCAACAAGGACTGATTATGAGGTGTGAATATGTCGTTGGTTTATCGCCCACTGGTGAATTTTATCGCCACTGCGATGCAAACGGTTTTGAATCTTGGGCTGCTTTGCCTGGGGATTATCCTGATCGTCTTTCTCGGTAAAGAGACGCTGCATCTGGCCGATGTCCTCTTTACCCCGGAGCCGACCAGTAAGTACCGGCTGGTGGAAGGTCTGGTGGTCTACTTCCTCTACTTCGAGTTTATCGCGCTGATCGTCAAGTATTTTCAGTCGGGGTTCCACTTCCCGCTGCGCTATTTTGTCTATATCGGCATCACCGCGATTGTGCGCCTGATTATCATCGACCATGAGTCGCCGATGGCGGTACTTATTTATTCCGCCGCGATCCTGATCCTGGTGATTACGCTCTGGCTGTGTAGCTCTAATCGCCTGAAACGCGAATAAAAAAAAGCGGCCTCCAGGGCCGCTGACCAACAGTCACAAATAGAATTTATGTAGGGTCCAGTTGAGGATAGCAGTGGCATTGGCCTTACTTTTTCAGCTGAGGGCGACGGCGACAATACCCGGTTGGGGTCGTGTATTGCGGCTAGACCGTCGGCCCTCCTCTGAAATTTGGGGCCGGTGTTACAAAAAACTTAACCTTTCACCCCGCCCGCCGTCAGGCCGTTCACCAGCCAGCGCTGCGCCAGCAGGAACACGACCGTAATCGGGATGGCGGAGAGTACCGCCGCGGCGGCAAAGTCGCCCCACAGATAGTTCTGCGGGTTGAGATACTGTTGCATACCTACCGCCAGGGTATAGCTGTTCACATCGCGCAGCAGCAGCGAGGCGACCGGCACTTCGGTGATAGCCGCGATGAACGACAGAATAAAGACCACCGCCAGAATCGGCACCGACAGCGGCAGCAGTACGAGGCGGAACGCCTGCCATGGGGTCGCGCCATCCAGCGCCGCCGCTTCTTCCAGCGAGCCATCGATGGTTTCGAAGTAGCCTTTGATGGTCCAGACGTGCAGGGCGATACCGCCCATGTAGGCAAAGATCACGCCGCCGTGGGTGTTGAGGCCGACGAACGGGATGTACTGGCCCAGGCGGTCAAACAACGCGTACAGCGCCACCAGCGACAGCACCGCCGGGAACATCTGGAAAATCAACATCCCTTTCAGCAGGGTCGCTTTCCCCGGGAAGCGCATACGGGCAAAAGCGTAGGCGCAGGTGGTGGAGAGGGCGACGATACCGATCGCGGTAATCCCGGCGACCTTAATCGAGTTCCACAGCCACAGCAGGACCGGGAACGGCGGCGGCGTGACGCGGCCATCCGCGTGTTCGACGCTGAAGCCTAACGCCAGACGCCAGTGCTCCCAGGAGATGGTATCCGGGATCAGGCTGCCGGTGGCGAAGTTACCCTCGCGCAGCGAGATGGCGATAACCATCAGCAGCGGAAACATAATCGCCGCGATAAAAATCAGTAGCAGGAGATGCGTGGTAAATAAACGTAGCTTCTGCGATTTGGGTTGGACCATAGCCATTGTAATTTTACTCCCCTTGACTTCGCACCAGGCTATTTTGCTTGCCATTTTGAACTCGGGCAGTGCTCAGAATCCTCACGTACTACGTGTACGCTCCGGTTCTTCCGCGCTGGCCGAGTCCAAACTGCCCGCGCCAATAACGCCTGGTTATTCCAATTAATCAAACTTCATGCGTGTGGCTTTCAGGTTCACAATCGCTAACGCGCCAACCAGCAGGAAGATAAGCGTTGCGATAGCCGCCGCCAGGCCGAAGTCCTGACCGCCGCCGCCTTCAAAGGCGATACGGTAGGTGTAGCTCACCAGCAGGTCGGTATAACCGGCCGGGGTGGTGGTGCCGAGACGGTCCGGACCACCGTTGGTCAACAGTTGAATCAGGACGAAGTTGTTAAAGTTAAAGGCGAAGCTGGCGATCATCAGCGGCGTCAGCGGCTTAATCAGCAGCGGGAAGGTAATTTTAAAGAAGTTCTGGAACGGGCCGGCGCCATCCATTGCCGACGCTTCGTACAGATCGTCCGGAATCGCCTTCAGCAGCCCCATGCACAGGATCATCATGTACGGGTAGCCCAGCCAGGTGTTGACGATGATGATCATGGTGCGCGCGGTGGTCGGGTCGCTAAACCACGCCGGCTTAATGCCGAACAGCGTGCTGAGCATCATGTTGATTTCACCAAAGCTCTGGTTGAACAGACCTTTGAAAATCAGAATCGAAATAAATGACGGTACGGCATACGGCAGAATCAGCAGGACGCGGTAAATCGCTTTGCCTTTCAGTGCTTCCCACTGCACCAGGCAGGCAAGGATCATCCCCACCGCGACGGTCAGCACCACGGTCAGTACCGAGAACACCACCGTCCAGACGAAGATCGCGAAGAACGGTTTCTGGATGCCTTCATCGTGGAAGACGCGGGTAAAGTTGTCCCAGCCGATAGTCACGGTGTAGCCCGGGCTCAGCTTTTCTGTGCCCCAGCTACCGTCGGCGTTGATGGCCTGGTAGAAACCAACGTCGTTGTTCGGGCGGTATTTGACGTGGGTTTGATTGTTGGTCAGCACGCCGTTTTCGCCAAGCGTATACAGCGGTTGGGTGCCGGAGAACTGGCGCAGCGAGCTCATGATCACTTTGCTGTCGTCAGGCAGCACGGCGGTCAGCTGGTTCAGCGCGGTGCGGTTCTGGGTAATGACGCGCAGGTTGGCGCGCTCGCCTTCCGGCAGGGCGTCGGTTTCTTTTAACGCCAGCTTCTGCTCGCCGCCGAATTTAAAGGCGTCGGAAAGGTAGTTTTTACCGCTCTCACCGTCGGTCAGGGCCAGCTTCCACTCGTCGCCTGCCGGGATCAGCGTGAAGTTATAGGCTTTGCCGGCCTGGAAGGAGCGATCCATCAGCACCTGCTGCGCGCGCTCAAAGGTCAGCTGGTTGGTGCTGCTGTAGTTGGTGAACGCGATAGCGATAGTACAGATCAGCGGAAACAGGACAAACAGACCCATGCCGGCGAGGCCGGGATAGACATAGCGCCAGGCATAAGCCTTGCGGTTAGCGAAAATATACAGGCCAACTGAGCTTAAAATCAGCGTCATGATGGCGAACAGGTACTCCCCCTGGGCGTACATCAAAACAACAAGGTAACCCACCAGCAGGCACAGTAAGCCAATCACAGACCATGTGAGTTGCGGACTTTGCCACCAGTGTTTCTTTTTAACGGCATCCATGGGGATCATCCTCTACAGCGGTGAAAGCTTATTTGTCAGGTGGCGCTTCGCTTACCTGACCTACGGTCCGAGCCGTAGTGGTAGGGCGGGTAAGCGCAAGCGCCACCCGCCGTTTTCTTACTTGGTGATACGGCTCTGGGCATCCTTCAGCGCAGCATCGACAGTCTGACGACCGCTGGCGGCGTTGATAACCGCGGTACGAACGGCATACCAGAAGGCAGACATCTGTGGGATGTTAGGCATGATTTCGCCTTTCTGGGCGTTCGCCATGGTGGCGGCGATGCGCGGATCTTTTTCCAGTTTTTCCTGGAAGGATTTCAGCGCCACGGCACCCAGCGGTTTGTCGTTGTTAACCGATTCCAGACCCTGATCGGTCATCAGGTAGTTTTCGAGGAACTCTTTCGCCAGCTCTTTATTCGGGCTGGCGGCGTTGATCCCCGCGCTCAGCACGCCAACGAACGGTTTCGATGGTTTGCCTTTAAAGGTCGGCAGCAGGGTCACGCCGTAGTTAACCTTGCTCTTATCGATGTTAGACCACGCCCACGGACCGTTGATGGTCATCGCGGTTTCACCTTTGTTGAAGGCCGCTTCCGCGATGGAGTAATCGGTATCGGCATTCATGTGCTTGTTCTTGATCAGGTCAACCAGGAAGGTCAGGCCCGCTTTCGCGCCTGCGCTGTCCACGCCGACGTCTTTCACATCGTACTTGCCGTTTTCAAACTTGAACGCGTATCCGCCGTCGGCAGCGATCAGCGGCCAGGTGAAGTACGGTTCCTGCAGGTTGAACATCAGCGCGCTCTTACCTTTCGCTTTCAGTTCTTTATCCAGCGCCGGGATCTCTTCCCAGGTCTTCGGCGGGTTCGGTACCAGGTCTTTGTTGTAAATCAGGGACAGCGCTTCCACCGCGATCGGGTAGGCGATCAGTTTGCCGTTATAGCGAACGGCATCCCAGGTGAACGGATAGAGTTTGTCCTGGAACGCTTTGTCCGGGGTGATTTCCGCCAGCAGGCCGGACTGCGCGTAGCCGCCGAAACGGTCATGCGCCCAGAAGATGATGTCCGGGCCGTCGCCGGTCGCCGCAACCTGCGGGAATTTCTCTTCCAGCTTATCCGGGTGTTCTACGGAAACTTTAATGCCGGTGTCTTTTTCAAACTTTTTACCCACTTCAGCGAGGCCGTTGTAGCCTTTGTCGCCGTTAATCCAGATAACCAGCTTACCTTCTTCAATTTTCGCGAGGGCAGAGGCGGAAAACATCATCGTGGTCAGTGCCGACAGCGCGAGGATGCGAGCGCCAGTTTTGATTTTCATATACCCGTCCTTTTTGGTGTTGTACTCGTGGATACACTTCGGTGGCTTAACGATGATGAGTTTCCTTTTTTAACAACCCCTTTCCATCCTCCCCAGGTCTACGCCCCACCCGCTGGTTGTGTGATCTCCATTGCAAAAACGGCCGTATTGCGTCCTGGAGCACAGAAAAAAGCGCCCAATTTTGTCGCCTCCATCACGAAATCACGCGCCGCCCGCCATCCCCCGCGGCGAGAGCCAATCTCTCATCCTCCCATCTCCTCCCCCATAAAAAAGCCGGGGGGTGGAGGATTTGCCCGGCTAATGAATGCCGCATAGTCGACCCATCTTGAATGTGACTGTTAGTGACAGGTTGTAACGAAGGGAGAAGGGCATGGCGAGCGTACAGCTGCGAAATGTAACGAAAGCCTGGGGTGACGTGGTGGTATCGAAAGATATCAATCTCGATATCCACGAAGGGGAATTCGTCGTGTTTGTCGGGCCATCGGGCTGCGGCAAATCTACCCTGCTGCGTATGATTGCCGGGTTAGAAACTATTACCAGCGGGGACCTGTTTATCGGGGACACCCGCATGAACGAGATCCCACCGGCAGAACGCGGCGTTGGGATGGTATTCCAGTCTTATGCGCTCTATCCCCACCTTTCCGTTGCGGAAAATATGTCGTTTGGCCTGAAGCTGGCCGGCGCGAAAAAAGATCTGATTAACCAGCGGGTGACCCAGGTTGCGGAAGTGCTGCAGCTGGCCCATCTGCTGGAGCGTAAACCGAAAGCCCTCTCCGGCGGTCAGCGTCAGCGCGTGGCGATTGGTCGTACCCTGGTGGCTGAGCCGAGCGTCTTCCTGCTGGATGAGCCGCTTTCCAACCTCGATGCTGCCCTGCGCGTCCAGATGCGTATCGAAATCTCCCGTCTGCATAAGCGACTGGGCCGCACCATGATCTATGTCACCCACGATCAGGTGGAAGCGATGACCCTCGCGGACAAGATCGTGGTCCTCGACGCTGGCCGGGTGGCGCAGGTCGGGAAACCGCTGGAACTCTATCACTATCCGGCTGACCGCTTCGTCGCCGGCTTTATCGGTTCACCGAAGATGAACTTCCTGCCGGTTAAAGTCACCGCGACGGCTATCGATCAGGTGCAGGTTGAACTGCCGAACCGTCAGCAAATCTGGCTGCCGGTGGACAGCGCCAACGTTCAGGCGGGCGCCAACATGTCCTTAGGTATCCGCCCGGAGCATTTACTGCCCAGCGATATCGCCGATGTGACCCTCGAAGGTGAGGTTCAGGTCGTCGAGCAGTTAGGTCACGAAACGCAAATTCATATCCAGATCCCCGCCATCCGTCAGAACCTGGTTTACCGCCAGAACGACGTGGTGTTGGTAGAAGAGGGAGCCACATTCGCCATCGGTTTGCCGCCAGAACGTTGCCATTTATTCCGTGAGGATGGCACCGCTTGTCGTCGGCTGCATAAAGAGCCGGGCGTGTAAGGCTTCCCATTAAAAAAAGGCGCGAACCCGGCTGGCGGTACACCGGCGAAGCGTGCAAAGAAAAGCAATGATCTCAGGAGATAGAATGATGATTACTCTGCGCAAACTTCCACTGGCGGTCGCCGTCGCGGCAGGCGTTATGTCTGCTCAGGCGCTGGCTGTCGATTTCCATGGCTACGCGCGTTCCGGCATTGGCTGGACCGGCAGCGGCGGCGAGCAACAGTGCTTCAAAGCGACCGGCGCTCAAAGTAAATACCGTCTTGGTAACGAATGTGAAACCTATGCGGAACTGAAGCTGGGCCAGGAGCTGTGGAAGGAAGGGGATAAGAGTTTTTATTTCGATACTAACGTTGCCTATTCCGTGAATCAGGAAGATGACTGGGAAAGCACCTCTCCGGCGTTCCGTGAAGCCAACATCCAGGGTAAAAACCTGATCGACTGGCTGCCGGGCTCCACGCTGTGGGCGGGTAAACGCTTCTATCAGCGTCATGACGTTCACATGATCGACTTCTACTACTGGGATATCTCCGGCCCGGGTGCAGGTCTGGAAAACGTTGACCTTGGCTTCGGTAAGCTCTCTCTGGCCGCTACTCGTAACTCAGAAAGCGGCGGCTCTTATACTTTCTCCAGCGATGACACCAAAAAATATGCTGCGAAAAAAACTGCCAACGACGTCTTTGACATCCGTCTGGCGGGCCTGGAAACCAACCCGGGCGGCGTGCTGGAGTTAGGCGTCGATTACGGCCGTGCTAACCCGCAGGATGACTACCGTCTGGAAGACGGCGCGTCGAAAGACGGCTGGATGTGGACCGGTGAACATACTCAGTCCATCTGGGGCGGCTTCAACAAGTTTGTCGTTCAGTACGCCACTGACGCAATGACCTCCTGGAACAGCGGCCACTCTCAAGGGACCAGCATCGATAACAACGGCAGCATGATCCGCGTTCTGGATCACGGCGCGATGGACTTCAACGATGACTGGGGCCTGATGTACGTTGCGATGTACCAGGACGTGGATCTGGACAGCAAAAACGGCTCCACCTGGTACACCGTGGGTGTTCGTCCGATGTACAAATGGACGCCGATCATGAGCACCCAGCTGGAAATCGGTTACGACAACGTGAAATCCCAGCGTACCAGCGAAAACAACAACCAGTACAAAATTACTCTGGCTCAGCAATGGCAGGCAGGGAATAGCGTCTGGTCTCGTCCGGCTATCCGTATCTTCGCAACCTACGCGAAGTGGGATGAAAACTGGGGCTACAGCAACACCTCTGGTCTGCAGACGAAAGACAGCAGCGGAAGCGGCGCTTTCACCTCCAGCCGCGGTGACGACAGCGAAGTTACCTTCGGTGCCCAGATGGAAGTGTGGTGGTAATACCGTCCGCAGGACGGGTGTAACCTGGGAGGGGCATCGGCCCCTCCTGACTATTCAGGGTTAGCGCGCTATTGCCTGGCTACCGCTAAACCGATGCTATCCAAGGTGAGAAGAATGAAAATGAAGAAAACTCTCGTCGCTCTGTGTTTATCCGCAGGGATGTTGGCATGCGTGCCGGGGATGAGCCTTGCCGATGTTAACTTTGTACCGCAGAACACCAGCGCCGCGCCGTCTATTCCAGCCAGTGCGCTGCAGCAGCTGATCTGGACGCCTGCCGATCAATCGAAGACGCAGAGCGTAGATTTAACCACCGGCGGTCAACGCCTGGATGTACCGGGGATCGTCGGACCGGTCGCCGCCTGGAGCGTGCCGGCCAATATCGGTGAGCTGACCCTGACCCTCGACAGCGAGCTGAACAAACATAAGCAGATTTTTGCGCCGAACGTGCTGATTCTCGACCAGAACATGACGCCAGCGGCGTTCTTCCCCAGCAACTACTTCACCTATCAGCAGCCGGGCGTGATGACTGCCGATCGCCTGGGCGGCGTGATGCGCCTGACTCCGGCGCTGGGCCAGCAGAAGCTCTATGTACTGGTGTTTACCACTGAGAAAGATCTCCAGCAGACCACCACCCTGCTGGATCCGGCGAAAGCCTATGCCAAAGGCGCAGGCAATGCGGCGCCGGACATTCCGGATCCGATCGCCAAACATACCACCGATGGCGTGCTGAAGCTGAAAGTGAAAACCAACAGCACCTCCAGCGTGCTGGTGGGGCCGCTGTTCGGCTCCTCCGGCCCGGGCCCGGTCACCGTCGGTAACACCGCGGCGCCGGTAGCCGCGCCAGCCGCCGCAGCTGCTGCTGCGCCGGCCGCTAAAAGCGAACCGATGCTCAGCGATACCGAAACCTACTTCAACAACGGTATTAAGCAGGCGGTGAAACAAGGTGACATCGATAAAGCCCTGAAATTGATGAACGAAGCTGAGCGCCTCGGCTCGAAATCCGCTCGTTCCACCTTTATCAGCAGTGTAAAAGGCAAGGGGTAATCGTCTCCCCACAATGCTGATGTTTAGGCACAGCCTTTAGGTGCATCCTCTAGGATGCACCTTTTTTTGCACGCGCGGCGGTCTGTTGCATGGCTGTTGCGTGAATGATCGTATATTGACGTTTGCCCGCCACCAACCGCCTATTCTGCGATACAATGCTTGCACGTTATGTACCGGAGAATCAGGCATGTCCCATCCTGCGCTTACGCGACTGCGTGCGCTGCGCTATTTTGCCGTTATGCCGCCCCTGGCGCCGCCTCTGAGTGACTGGCTGCTGCTGGAGGACTCAATGACCCAGCGTTTTGAGCAACAAGGAAAGCAGGTCACCGTCACCCTGGTTAACGAAGGGTATATCGGGCGTGAGGCGCTGGCTGACGAAGCGGCGCTGTTGCCCGACGAGCCGCGCTACTGGCTGCGAGAGATTATACTCAATGCCGACGGTGAGCCCTGGCTGGCCGGGCGCACGGTGGTGCCGGAGTCGACGTTGTGTGGGCCGGAGCTGGCGCTACAGCAGCTCGGGCAGACCCCGCTGGGGCGATACCTGTTCACGTCGTCGACGTTAACCCGCGATTTTATTGAAATTGGTCGCGATGCAGCGCTGTGGGGACGTCGTTCCCGCCTGCGGCTGAGCGGCAAACCCCTGCTGCTGACCGAGCTGTTTTTGCCTGCGTCGCCGTTGTACTAAGAGGAAGAAAAAATGGAGTGGAGTCTGTCGCAGAATAAGCTGTTGGCGTTTCATCGCCTGATGCGCACTGACAAACCGATCGGCGCCTTGCTGCTGCTGTGGCCGACGCTGTGGGCGCTATGGGTGGCCTCGCCGGGCGTCCCGCCGCTGTGGATCCTGGCGGTCTTTGTCGCCGGCGTCTGGCTGATGCGCGCCGCCGGCTGCGTGGTGAATGACTATGCCGATCGAAAATTTGATGGTCACGTAAAGCGTACCGCCCGCCGTCCGCTGCCGAGCGGCGACGTCACCGAGAAAGAGGCGCGAACGCTGTTTATCGTTCTGGTGCTGCTCTCCTTCCTGCTGGTGCTTACCCTCAACACCATGACGATTTTGCTGTCGGTGGCGGCGCTGGCGCTGGCGTGGGTCTATCCGTTTATGAAGCGCTACACCCATCTGCCGCAGGTGGTGCTGGGGGCGGCCTTTGGCTGGTCGATCCCGATGGCCTTCTCGGCCGTCAGTGAATCGCTGCCGCTGAGCTGCTGGCTGATGTTCCTCGCCAACATTCTGTGGGCGGTGGCCTACGATACCCAGTATGCGATGGTGGATCGCGATGACGACGTCAAGATCGGCATTAAATCGACGGCGATCCTGTTCGGCGAAAACGATCGTCTGATTATCGGTATCCTGCAGGTGGCCGTGCTGGCGCTGATGGGCGCGGTGGGCTGGCTGAATGGGCTGGGCTGGGAATACTACTGGTCGCTGTTCGTGGCGGCGGGTCTGTTTGGCTGGCAGCAGAAGCTTATCTTCAATCGCGACCGCGACAACTGCTTTAAAGCGTTTATGAACAATAACTACGTCGGGCTGGTGCTGTTCCTCGGCCTGGCGATGAGCTACCTGTAAAACCCCTGTCCCCATCCCCCCGGTTTTCCGGGGGGCGGTGAGGACGGCAAACGCCGCGTTACGCGTCGTCCTGCGTGACGCTTTCGATCGTCAGACGTACATCCGACGTAATCAAATCCGCCAGCATCCGGTAGACCTTCAGGGTCTCTTCCGGCTCGGCATCGCCCGTATCGCTGATATAGCCTTCATCGCGCAGGGTCAACACCAGGGTACTGAACACTGCTTTGTCGAAGAACTCCGGCGCGTTGATGCCATGCAGCACCGACAGGCGCTGCGCCACGGTACGGCTCTCTTTCTCCAGCGAGCTGCGGTTGATCGACGGGTTAGCGCTCAGCAGCCAGAAGGTGATGGCGTAACGCTGCAGCGTCTCGCGAGCGCCTGCGGCCAACAACTGCAGGGAGCGAGAGTGCGACGGGTTAAGGCTCATCACATCGCCATCGATGACGATCAGCTCCTGACGCAGCATCTCGGCAATCAGCGCATCCATTACTCCGGCCAGCTCCGCTTTCTCCCAGCGCAGGAACAGCTCGGCTTTGAGGAACGGGTAGAGCGTTTCCACATGGCGCAGCACTTCGGCGCGGCTGAGATGACGATGCTGAGTCACCAGGGCGGCTAACAGCGACGGCATCACCAGCATATGGGCGATGTTGTTGCGATAGTAGGTCATCAGCACCGCCTGCTCGCGCGGCAGAATGATGATGTCGCCAATGGTGTCCTTCTCCACTTCGAACTTGTTCATCTGCAGCGCATGGTCGATAAGCTCGCTGGCCGAAGCGGACGGCGCGGTCGCATCCGGAGAATAGGGCACATTGCGCAGCAGCGCGAGGTAGCACTCTAACTGCTGGGTGAGCTGCTCACGGGTCAGCGAACGCTGGCGGGAGGCCAGCAGCGCCGTACAGCACAGGTTCATGGCGTTGGCCGCGCCGGCGTTGTTGATGCGTACCATCAGGTCAGCGGCGATGTTATTCACCGTCGGCGTCAGCCAGGAGGGGCGGACCGCTTCGATTGGGTCAATTGCTTCCCGCCACTCCGGCACATGGTGGTTCAGGTAGGTCATCAGCGGCAGCGGTTCGCCGAAGTTAACGTAGCCCTGGCCAAGGTTGCGCAGCTTGCTTAAGCCGCGCAGCATCTGCGGCAGACTCTCTTTCTCTTTGGTGGCGCCGCGCAGCTCTTTGGCATAGGTCCCCACCTCCATCACGTGCTCGTAGCCGATATAGATCGGCACCAGAGTGATCGGCCGGGTGCCGCCGCGCAGCATCGCCTGGATGGTCATCGACAGCGTACCGGTCTTCGGATCGAGCAGACGGCCGGTACGGGAGCGGCCGCCTTCGACGAAATACTCCACGGAATAGCCGCGGCTGAACAGTTCACCAAGGTACTCGCGGAACACCGTGGAGTAGAGCTTGTTGCCCTTAAAGGTGCGGCGAATAAAGAACGCGCCGAGGCGGCGGAAGATTGGCCCGGCCGGCCAGAAGTTAAGGTTGATACCCGCCGCGATGTGCGGTGGCACCAGCCCCTGGTGATACAGGACGTAAGAGAGCAGCAGATAGTCCATGTGGCTGCGGTGGCAGGGGACATAGACAATCTCATGGCCGTCGTGCGCCAGCTGGCGTACGCGCTCGGCGTTATGCACGTTGATGCCCTGATACAGGCGGTTCCAGGTGAAGCCGAGAATGCGGTCGGTCAGGCGGATCATCTCGTAAGAGAAGTTCGCGGCAATCTCTTCCATCAGTGCAATCGCGTTCTGCTGGGCCTTCTCGTGGGAAATTTTCTTGCTGCGCGCTTCGTCTTCCACCGCACGGGCAATGGCCTTCGACGCCAGCAGCTTGTTAAACAGATCCTGGCGGGCCGGCAGACGCGGGCCGACGGCGGCCAGGCGCTGGCGGGCAAAATGCATCCGCGCGACGCGAGCCAGTTTCTGGGCGATGATCTTATCAGTACCGTGCTCATCGGCCATGCGACGCAGCGATACGGAAGGCGAGAAGCGCACGAAGCTGTCGCGGCCGAGCCAGGAGACGGCGAAAAATTTCTGAATGCCGTTAAGCATCCGCAGCGGCGGATTGACTTCCCCTTTCTCTCGACCCGGCGAGCGGCCGAACATCACCGACACCGGTACCATTTGCACATCGAGATCCGGATGGTTGCGGTGCAGATCGAGGTAGTCGTGGAACAGCTTGATGGACTCTTCTTTTGGCGTGTAATAGGTGAATACGCGCGGCCCGCCGTGGATGAATACGTAGCGCGGCAGCAGGGCGCCGTCGATTTCCAGCGGTTCTAGCGGGTCAGGTAAATCATGCGCCAGGCATTGGGCGCGCAGCGTCAGCAGGTCCGCCTTGGAGTTATAGGGCAGGACGTACATGACCGGACGCGAGGTATCGAGTCCTAATTCCTGAGCAGGCTCTGCCGGAATAGACTTGCTTTTTACCAGCACCCGTAATGGTAAATTCAGTAATTTATAGTAAATTCGTTGCCAGCCGGACATAAACGATGTGAAGCCTCTGGTTAATCATGCAAATGCGCGGCAAGAATAACAGAAAGCGGGCAAAATTTCCGTTACCGCGCGGCAAACGCGTACACTCATCGACGTCATTTACATAAAAAAGGTTTTGTGATGGCCAATAATACCACCGGGTTAACCCGAATCATTAAGGCGGCAGGTTACTCCTGGAAAGGATTTCGCGCGGCGTGGATCAACGAGGCCGCGTTTCGTCAGGAAGGCGTCGCCGCCATTGTGGCCGTCGCAATAGCCTGCTGGCTGGACGTCGACGCCATCACCCGCGTATTGCTGATTGGCTCGGTCCTGCTAGTGATGATAGTCGAAATTCTCAACAGCGCGATTGAGGCGGTCGTGGACCGTATTGGCTCGGATTATCATGAGCTTTCAGGGCGCGCCAAAGACATGGGGTCGGCGGCTGTCCTGCTGGCGATTATCATCGCGCTGATCACTTGGGGAACGCTGCTGTGGAGCCATTATCACTAACGTTCTTCGCTAACCCTCGCAAAATATAAACAATCTGCCGATTTTTGTGTGCCATGTGGTTCCAAAATCACCGTTAGCTGTATATACTCACAGCATAACTGTATATACACCCAGGGGGCGGAATGAAAGCGTTAACGACCAGGCAGCAAGAGGTGTTTGATCTCATTCGGGATCATATCAGCCAGACGGGCATGCCGCCGACGCGTGCGGAGATTGCTCAGCGCTTGGGGTTCCGTTCCCCAAACGCGGCGGAAGAACACCTGAAAGCGCTGGCGCGTAAAGGCGCAATCGAGATCGTCTCCGGCGCCTCGCGCGGTATCCGCCTGCTGACGGAAGAAGAGCACGGCCTGCCGCTGATCGGCCGCGTCGCCGCCGGTGAGCCGCTGCTGGCGCAGCAGCATATTGAAGGCCACTATCAGGTCGACCCGTCGATGTTCAAGCCCAACGCCGATTTTCTGCTGCGCGTCAGCGGGATGTCGATGAAAGACATCGGTATTCTGGATGGCGATCTGCTGGCGGTCCACAAAACCCAGGATGTGCGCAATGGCCAGGTGGTGGTAGCGCGCATTGACGATGAAGTGACGGTCAAGCGCCTGAAAAAGCAGGGCAACGTCGTCGAACTGCTGCCGGAAAACAGCGAGTTTACCCCTATCGTTGTCGATCTGCGTCAGCAGAGTTTTACCATTGAGGGTCTGGCCGTTGGCGTGATCCGTAATGGAGAATGGCTGTAACGCCTGCCCCTGCGCAGCGTCATCTGATGCATGACGCTGCGACGTTTGTCCTCTATCAGGTCTCCGAACATGCTGCTCAACGCTGCCGATAAAGCGCTGTGGCGCCTTGCACTCCCCATGATTTTCTCCAATATCACCGTCCCGCTGCTGGGGCTGGTGGATACCGCAGTGATCGGCCACCTTGACAGCCCGGTATACCTCGGCGGCGTCGCGGTCGGAGCAACGGCCACCAGTTTCCTGTTTATGCTGCTGCTGTTTCTGCGCATGAGCACCACCGGGCTGACCGCTCAGGCCTGGGGGGCCAAAGATCCGCTGCGACTGGCGCGGGCGCTGGTGCAGCCGCTGGTCCTGGCGCTGGGCGCCGGGGTGTTAATTATCCTGTTTCGCCTGCCGCTGATTAACCTCGCCCTGCATATCGTCGGTGGCAGCGAGGCGGTTCTCGAGCAGGCGAGACGGTTTCTCGAAATCCGCTGGCTCAGCGCGCCCGCCTCGCTGGCCAACCTGGTGCTGCTCGGCTGGCTGCTGGGGGTCCAGTACGCCCGGGCGCCGGTGATTTTGCTGGTGGTCGGTAATCTGTTGAATATTGTGCTCGACCTGTGGCTGGTGATGGGCCTGCGGATGAACGTCCAGGGGGCGGCGCTGGCCACGGTCACCGCGGAGTACGCGACCCTGATTATCGGTCTGATGATGGCGAAGCGGGTGCTAACGCTGCGCGGCGTGTCGCTGGCGATGCTGAAAAACGCCTGGCGCGGAGACATGCGCCGTCTGCTGGCGTTGAATCGCGACATCATGCTGCGCTCCCTGCTGCTGCAGCTGTGCTTTGGCGCGCTGACCGTCTTCGGCGCCCGGCTGGGCAGCGATATCGTGGCGGTCAACGCCGTACTGATGACCATGCTGACTTTTACCGCCTACGCGCTGGATGGCTTTGCCTATGCCGTGGAGGCCCACTCCGGCCAGGCCTACGGCGCGCGCGACGGCAGCCAGCTGCTGGAGGTGTGGCGGGCGGCCTGCCGGCAGTCCGGTATGGTGGCGCTGGCGTTTGCCCTGGTTTACAGCCTGGCGGGGGGGCACATCATCGCGCTGTTAACCTCGCTGCCTTCCCTGCAGCAACTGGCCGATCGCTATCTGATCTGGCAGACGATCCTGCCGGTGGTCGGGGTCTGGTGCTATCTGCTGGACGGCATGTTTATCGGCGCGACGCGCGGCGCGGAGATGCGGAACAGCATGGCGGTCGCCGCGGCCGGCTTCGCCGTGACGCTGCTTACGGTCCCGGTGCTCGGCAATCACGGCCTGTGGCTGGCGCTGGCCGTGTTTCTCGCCCTGCGCGGCCTGTCGCTGGCGCTGATCTGGCGCCGCCACTGGCGACGCGGCACCTGGTTTAGCTAGTTATTGACGTTCATAACGGCTATCCATGAATTCCCGCGGTTGCGCACCGCTTACCGGGGCAACTCAGTAGCCCGGCTCAGCGTAGCGCAAGCCGGGGAAATCTCCTCAGCCTTATCCATCGGTATGGTGGTTAAAAATTCCGAATAACGAATCGGCGCCAGCATTCTCATCTATAGTTAATACCATGTCCGGCACAAAACGGGCTGTAAACCCACCGAATGATGAGGACGTTATCATGAATAAAGACGAAATCGGCGGTAACTGGAAACAGTTGAAAGGTAAAGCCAAGGAACAGTGGGGCAAACTTACCGATGATGATATGACCGTAATCGAAGGGAAGCGCGACCAGCTGGTCGGCAAAATTCAGGAGCGTTACGGCTATGCGAAAGATCAGGCTGAGAAAGAAGTCTCAGACTGGGAGCATAAGAACGACTATCGCTGGTAGCGTTCCTTGATCCGAAGAAAGAAGCATTTGTGTTAGTGCCTGTCTGAATGGCGCAGGGACGCGCCGTTAACCCTTTTTCCCGCTGCGGCTGCCGCTCAGCGGGCTTTCTTTTTGAGCTGAATAGTATGATCGTGGTGGCAGTGTCCCGGCGTGCTGCAGGCTTCTACTTCCACGCAGCTCGCGCAGAGGCCGTGGGCTTCAATCACGTTGTGGCGCAGGGCGAAGCCCATTCTGGCCGCCAGCGTATGCATGATATCTTCCACCCCTTCAGCCGCTTCTTCCTTCACCACGCCGCAGCGGTCGCAGATAAACATGGCCGAGCTGTGGGTCGGCTGGTCAAAGAGATGACACAGCACATAGCTGTTGGTCGATTCCACCTTGTGGACAAAACCCTGCTCGAGTAAGAACTCCAGCGCGCGGTAGACCGTCGGCGGCTTCGCCTGCGGCTCTTTCTCGCGCAGCAGATCCAGCAGGTCGTAGGCGCTGATTGCCCCTTGCTGCAGGCTCATCAGGCGCAACACTTCCAGACGCTGTGGGGTCAGGCGTACGCCGCGTTGCGCACACAGCTTTTCAGCATGCGCTAACATCTCTTGCGAAGGGGTCTTATCCATGAGCATCCTCAGGTTGCGTGAAATTGAATCTGTTACTTTATCACGTTCCGCGGAAAACGCCGAGACCCGACGGGTGATGCGGGTCATACTTCAGGTTGTCGGTGCCTGCGCCAGTTCCGGGTGCTGGCCGCTGACGCTCGTGGAGGCTGCGCCTTAGCCGGCCGCTAAAACCGTCATGCCCGATTTAATCGCAACACGCCTGACCCAGGTATGCTATATCTGAAGTGTCTCATTTTCGGGAGAAAACGATGAAACGACCTGATTGCATTCGCCACTGGCGCGAACTGGAAGGGCCCGACGATGCCACTTATCCCGACAGCCCGGAGCGTTTTTCCATTGGCGCGCCGCTGGGGCGCGGTTTACGCCTCAATCGGTTGGGGATCCACCACGAGAGACTGCCGCCCGGGCGGCGCACCTCTTACCCGCACGCGGAGAGCGATGAGGAAGAGTTCATCTATGTGCTGGAGGGCTATCCGGAAGTGTGGATAAACGGCTATCTCTGGAAACTGGAGCCGGGGGACAGCGTGGGTTTTCCCGCTGGTACCGGCATCTGCCACACTTTTCTCAATAACACCGAGCAGGAGGTTCGTCTGTTGGTGGTGGGTGAGGCCAACAAAAAGTACAACCGAATTTACTACCCGCTCAATCCTGGCTATGCCGCGACGCGCCAGGATCGCTGGGTTGACCATCCGCCGCAGTTCTTTGGCCCACATGACGGCAAACCGCGGATAAAGTAATCGACACCGGGAAGGGGCGAAGCGCGGCGCACTACGCGCCTGTGGTTTATCTTTATGCTATAGTAGCGCCCCTTTTTACCCGGATGCTTATTTATTCGCCATGATGCCTGAATCAACGTCACCTGTTTTCCCTGCTCATCGCTTCTCCATCGCGCCGATGCTCGACTGGACTGACCGACATTGCCGCTACTTCCTGCGGCTGCTGTCGCGGCATACGCTGCTGTATACCGAAATGGTGACCACCGGGGCGATTATTCATGGCAAAGGCGACTACCTGGCGTATAGCGAAGAAGAGCACCCGGTCGCACTGCAGCTCGGCGGCAGCGACCCGCAGGCCCTGGCGCAGTGCGCGAAGCTGGCCGAGGCGCGCGGCTATGACGAGATCAATCTCAACGTCGGCTGCCCCTCCGATCGCGTGCAGAACGGGATGTTTGGCGCCTGCCTGATGGGTAACGCGCCGCTGGTGGCCGACTGTATCAAAGCGATGCGCGATGTGGTGTCGATCCCGGTCACGGTGAAGACCCGTATCGGCATCGACGACCAGGATAGCTATGAATTCCTCTGTGATTTCATTGAGACGGTCTCCGGCAAGGGCGAATGTGAGATGTTTATTATTCACGCCCGCAAAGCCTGGCTCTCCGGTCTGAGCCCGAAAGAGAACCGCGAGATCCCGCCGCTGGATTACCCCCGCGTCTGGCAGCTGAAGCGTGACTTCCCCCACCTGACGATGGCGATTAACGGCGGTATCAAATCGCTGGATGAAGCCAGAATGCAGCTTGAGCATATGGATGGGGTGATGGTCGGGCGTGAGGCCTATCAGAATCCGGGTATTCTGGCTTCGGTCGACCGGGAGATTTTCGGCGTCGCCGGCGCGGATGCCGATCCGGTGGCCGTCGTGCGGGCCATGTACCCGTATATTGAGCGCGAGCTCAGCAAGGGCACCTATCTGGGCCATATCACCCGTCATATGCTGGGACTGTTTCAGGGTATCCCAGGCGCCCGCCAGTGGCGTCGCTACCTGAGCGAAAATGCGCATAAACCCGGCGCCGACATTGCGGTGCTGGAGCAGGCCCTAAAGCTGGTGGCCGATAAGCGTTAGTTTCTCACCAAAACCTGGTGAAATTGACCACGCCTCGCACACTATTGCGGGGCGTTTTCTTTTAAATTCAGTTTGTTATTGTTGGCATGTTTTTTGTAATACCTGCAGAGCGACATATTAATGACTGTGGGGAGAGAGCCATGCTGGAACTGTTATTTGTCATCGGATTTTTTGTCATGCTGCTGGTCACCGGCGTATCGCTGTTGGGGATTATCGCCGCCATCGTGGTGGCTACGGCGCTGATGTTCGTCGGCGGTTTGTTTGCTTTAATGATCAAATTGCTGCCGTGGCTGCTGTTGGCGGTGGTGGTGGTGTGGGTTATTGGGGCGCTGAAAACCCCGGACGGAAACGCTTTTCGCGACAATAACCGTTGGCGTTACTAAGGTATTGAGGGGTGTGTCACAACCTGAACAATTTTGCACAGAACCGCGTAGGCATCGCTATGCAAATCTGTCACTATTAGCGCGTTAACGAATTCATCGCGCTGTACCCTACATACAGCCGAACTAAAAAAAAGTAAGGGCTTCCCAGGTGGAAGCCCTAAACTTTTGTCCTTTTGTCCTTTTGTCCTTTTGTCCTTTTGACCGCTTACGGCAGCAGCAGACTCGACCCCTGTGTCACCCGGCTCTCCAGAACTTCATGCGCTCGTCGCGCTTCGATCAGCGGATAGGTCTGACTCTCCGGCACGTCCACTTTGATTACTCCACTGGCGATCAGCGAAAACAGCTCACTGCAGGCTTCAGCCAGCTCTTCCCGGTTGGTGATATAGCCCTGCAGCGATGGGCGGGTGACGTACAGAGAACCTTTCTGATTCAGGATCCCCAGATTAACGCCGGTCACCGGGCCGGAGGAGTTGCCAAAACTGACCATCAGGCCGCGGCGCTGCAGACAGTCCAGAGAGGCTTCCCAGGTATCTTTCCCTACCGAGTCATAGACTACGGCGACTTTCTTACCGTCGGTGAGCGCTTTGAGCCGCTCCGCGATAGGTTCTTCGCGATAGTTAATCACCTGCCAGGCGCCCGCCGCTTTGGCGCGCTGCGCCTTCTGCGCGCTGCCGACGGTGCCGATAAGTTTCGCCCCCAGCGCTTTCGCCCACTGACAGGCAATCAGCCCCACGCCGCCGGCGGCGGCATGAAACAGGAACATCTCATCAGGCTTAATTTCGTAAGTTTTACGCAACAGATACCAGACCGTTAATCCTTTGAGGAACGACGCGGCGGCCTGTTCGAAAGAGATGGCGTCCGGCAAGACCGCCGCTTTATCGGCCAGCACATTGTGCACCGTGCTGTAGGCGCCGAGCGCCGACTGGGCGTACACCACCCGATCGCCTGCCTTAATGTGCGTCACCCCATGGCCGACTTTACTGACGATGCCGGCCGCCTCGGTGCCCAGACCGCTCGGCAGCGACGGCGGCGGATAGAGGCCGCTGCGAACATAGGTGTCGATATAATTGATGCCGATAGCTTTGTTTTCGACCTGAATTTCATGCTCCGCAGGATCGCGAGGGGTAAACTCAACCGCCTGAAGCACCTCCGGCCCCCCGTGTTTTGAAAATTCGATGCGTGTTGCCATGTTCGCTCCTGTGTTGTTCTGAGATTATCCAGTAAGCTTAACAGCCTGCGGCGGCAGCGACGGATTTTCTTACCCGCCTCAGGCCAGCCACGCTTAATGGGTTCTTTAGCGGCAATGGCTTTCTCGCTATACTGTCACGCTCTTTTCCGTATCGGTGAAATGTTAGGCTATGGCAGGAAATAAACCCTTCAACAAACCACAGACAGAAACCCGCGAACGCGATCCGCAGCTCGCCGGGCTGAAAGTCCCGCCGCACTCGATTGAAGCGGAGCAGTCGGTGTTGGGCGGTTTAATGCTGGATAACGAGCGCTGGGACGACGTCGCCGAACGCGTCGTTGCCGACGACTTTTATACCCGTCCGCATCGTCATATCTTTACCGAGATGGCGCGCCTGCAGGAGTCGGGCAGCCCGATTGACCTGATCACCCTTGCGGAGTCGCTGGAGCGTCAGGGACAGCTGGACAGCGTGGGCGGCTTTGCCTATCTGGCGGAACTGTCCAAAAATACCCCCAGCGCGGCGAACATCAGCGCCTATGCCGACATCGTGCGCGAACGCGCGGTCGTGCGCGAGATGATCTCGGTGGCCAATGAGATCGCCGAGGCCGGCTTCGACCCGCAGGGGCGAACCAGCGAAGATCTGCTCGATCTCGCCGAGTCCCGCGTCTTTAAAATCGCTGAAAGCCGGGCCAATAAAGACGAAGGGCCGAAAAACATCGCCGATGTCCTCGACGCCACCGTCGCCCGTATCGAACAGCTGTTCCAGCAGCCGCATGACGGCGTTACCGGGGTCAACACCGGCTACGACGACCTCAACAAAAAGACCGCCGGCCTGCAGCCGTCGGATCTGATTATCGTCGCCGCCCGTCCGTCGATGGGTAAAACGACCTTCGCGATGAACCTCGTGGAAAACGCAGCGATGCTGCAGGACAAACCGGTACTCATCTTCAGTCTCGAGATGCCCTCCGAGCAGATCATGATGCGTTCTCTGGCCTCGCTGTCGCGCGTCGATCAGACCCGCATTCGTACCGGTCAGCTGGACGATGAAGACTGGGCGCGGATCTCCGGCACAATGGGCATTCTGCTGGAAAAACGTAACATCTATATCGATGACTCCTCCGGCCTGACGCCGACGGAAGTGCGTTCCCGCGCGCGGCGTATCGCCCGCGAGCATGGCGGCATCGGGCTGATTATGATCGACTACCTGCAGCTGATGCGCGTGCCGTCGCTCTCTGACAACCGTACCCTGGAGATCGCCGAAATCTCCCGCTCGCTGAAGGCGCTGGCCAAAGAGCTACAGGTGCCGGTGGTGGCGCTGTCGCAGCTGAACCGCTCACTGGAACAACGTGCCGATAAACGTCCGGTCAACTCCGACCTGCGTGAGTCCGGCTCTATCGAACAGGATGCCGACTTAATCATGTTCATTTACCGTGATGAGGTCTATCACGAGAACAGCGATCTTAAGGGCATCGCGGAAATTATCATTGGTAAACAACGTAACGGCCCGATCGGCACCGTGCGACTGACCTTCAACGGTCAGTGGTCGCGTTTCGATAATTATGCCGGTCCTCAGTATGATGATGAGTAACCCTTCCTCCTTCTTTTATTAAGGAATTCAAATGCAAGCGGCAACTGTAGTTATCAACCGCCGCGCTCTGCGACACAACCTGCAACGTCTGCGTGAACTGGCGCCTGCCAGCAAACTGGTTGCGGTGGTGAAAGCGAACGCCTACGGACACGGTCTTCTTGAGACCGCGCGAACGCTGACCGACGCCGACGCTTTTGGCGTCGCCCGCCTGGAAGAGGCGCTGCGCCTGCGAGCGGGGGGGATCGCGCAGCCGATCCTCCTGCTGGAAGGCTTTTTTGCGGCGGAAGACCTGGCGGTGATCGCCGCTCAGCGTCTGCATACCGCGGTGCATAGCCCCGAACAGCTGGCGGCCCTGGAGCAAGCCGATCTCCCCGAGCCGGTGACCGTGTGGATGAAGCTGGATACCGGCATGCATCGCTTAGGGGTGCGTCCGGAGGAAGCCGAGGCGTTTTATCAGCGTCTGAGCCAGTGCAAAAACGTCCGCCAGCCGGTTAACGTGGTGAGCCACTTCGCCCGCGCCGATGAGCCGACCTGCGGCGCAACCGAACGCCAGCTGGATATCTTCACCACCTTTACCGAAGGCAAGCCGGGATTGCGCTCGATCGCCGCCTCGGGCGGTATCCTGCTGTGGCCGCAGTCGCATTATGACTGGGTGCGTCCGGGCATTATCCTGTATGGCGTGTCGCCGCTGGACGATCGCTCCACCGGGAAAGATTTTGGCTGTCAGCCGGTGATGACCCTGACGTCCAGCCTGATTGCTGTGCGCGAACATAAAGCAGGGGAGTCCGTCGGCTACGGCGGCACCTGGATCAGCGAACGCGACACGCGTCTCGGCGTGGTCGCGATGGGCTATGGCGACGGTTATCCGCGCGCCGCGCCGTCGGGCACCCCGGTGCTGGTCAATGGCCGCGAAGTGCCGATTGTCGGCCGGGTGGCGATGGATATGATCTGCGTTGACCTCGGCCCGCAGGCCCAGGATAAAGCCGGCGACGCGGTGGTGCTGTGGGGAGAGGGACTCCCGGTAGAGCGCATCGCCGAGATCACGAAAGTGAGTGCTTACGAACTTATTACGCGACTGACCTCCCGCGTCGCCATGAAATACCTCGACTAAGCCTTGTTCGTACCGGATAGCTCAGACGCTTATCCGGTACGCTATCGGTATAGCCGCGGACAAAAAAGCGGTTTATACCGCTGCGCGGTCACTTTCCCCTCAACATCCTCTCGACCTGCCGTCATATCCGGTTTATTGTGTAAGAACCTGCCCCATGTAAACCTGGAGATACATCGCGTGTTTCAAAAAGTTGACGCCTACGCCGGCGACCCTATTCTTTCTCTGATGGAACGCTTCAAAGAAGACCCGCGAAGCGACAAAGTCAACCTGAGTATCGGGCTGTATTACAACGATGACGGCATTATCCCGCAGCTGCAGGCGGTGGCGGAAGCGGAAGCGCGCCTGAACGCCGAGCCGCACGGCGCCTCGCTGTATCTGCCGATGGAAGGGCTGAGCGGCTACCGCCAGGCAATTGCGCCGCTGCTGTTTGGCGCGGAGCATAGCGCGCTTAAGCAAAACCGCATCGCCTCCATTCAGACGGTCGGCGGTTCGGGCGCGCTGAAGGTCGGGGCCGACTTCCTCAAACGCTACTTTCCTGAGTCTCATGTCTGGGTCAGCGACCCGACCTGGGAAAACCACATTGCCATATTTGAAGGGGCTGGCTTCGAAGTAAGTACTTACCCCTGGTTTGATAAAGCCACCAACGGCGTGCGCTTTGAAGCGCTGCTGGCGACGCTGCAAACGCTGCCGGCGCGCGACATTGTGCTGCTGCACCCCTGCTGCCACAACCCGACCGGCGCCGACCTGACGCCGGAACAGTGGGATCGTGTGGTGGAGATCCTGAAAGCGCGTCAGCTGATCCCGTTCCTCGACATCGCCTACCAGGGCTTTGGCGCAGGGCTGGAAGAGGATGCCTACGCCATTCGCGCCATCGCCAGCGCCGGGATGCCGATGCTGGTCAGCAACTCGTTCTCCAAAATTTTCTCCCTGTACGGGGAGCGCGTCGGCGGCCTGTCGGTGGTCTGTGAAGACAGTGAAACCGCAGGCCGCGTGCTTGGCCAACTGAAGGCCACCGTGCGCCGCAACTACTCCAGCCCGCCGAGCTTTGGCGCGCAGGTGGTGGCGACGGTGCTGAACGATGCCGGGCTGAAATCCACCTGGCAGGCGGAAGTGGACGCCATGCGCGCGCATATCCTGACTATGCGTCAGGCGCTGGTCGACGCGCTGCAGCAGGTTGCCCCGGGCAGCGATGTGGATTACCTGCTCAAGCAGCGCGGGATGTTCAGCTACACCGGCTTCAGTGCGGCGCAGGTGGATCGCCTGCGCGACGAGTTTGGCGTCTACCTGATTGCCAGCGGACGCATGTGCGTGGCGGGGTTAAACTCACGTAATGTTCAGCAGGTCGCGAAAGCCTTTGCCGCGGTAATGTAAGCCGCTCTCCAGCAGGTTGTCTCTGCCGGTCAACGGGCAGGGGCAACCCCCTCTGATTGTGATCATCCTCTTTTTCTATGACATCTACGCGAAAAAGGCTTTTCATCCCTGTCGCCTGCGGGTAAGGTCGGGGCGTTACTAAGCATGCACATTATTGAAAACAATAATGATTGATAGATTTAGGGATAAATATGCGCAAACTTACTCTCGCCCTTGCGGCGGCTTCTCTCCTGTTCACGCTGAACAGCGCCGTAGTCGCGCGCGCCTCCACGCCACAGCCGCTGTGGGTCGGCACCAACGTGGCCCAGTTGGCCGAGCAGGCGCCGATCCACTGGGTTTCGGTGGCGCAAATTGAGAACAGCCTGCTGGGGCGTCCGCCGATGGCCGTCGGCTTTGATATCGATGACACCGTTCTCTTCTCCAGTCCTGGTTTCTGGCGCGGGCAAAAAACCTTCTCTCCCGGCAGTGAGGATTACCTGAAAAACCCGCAGTTCTGGGAAAAAATGAACAACGGCTGGGACGAATTCAGCATGCCAAAAGAGGTGGCGCGCCAGCTGATTGCCATGCATGTGAAGCGTGGCGACAGCATCTGGTTCCTCACCGGCCGCAGCCAGACCAAAACAGAAACCGTTTCTAAAACCCTGCAGGATGATTTTCTTATCCCCGCCGCCAATATGAACCCGGTGATTTTCGCTGGCGATAAGCCGGGTCAGAATACCAAGACCCAGTGGCTGCAGACGAAGCAGATAAAGGTTTTCTATGGCGACTCGGATAACGATATTACCGCCGCCCGCGAGGCGGGCGCCCGCGGGATCCGCGTGCTGCGTGCCGCCAACTCCTCCTATAAGCCGCTGCCGATGGCCGGCGCGCTGGGCGAAGAAGTGATCGTCAATTCCGAATACTGACAGGCGTCAGAACGTGATAAACGGCAGCGGTGACGCTGCCGTTTTTTTATGCAAAATCCGGGGTGGAAGGTTTTACCTTTTCACGTATTGCTGCACACTTAGAGGGATTCATTCGCAAAAAGGAGTCGATGATGTGGTATCAGCAAACCCTGACGCTTGGGCCTAAATCCCGTGGTTTTCATCTGGTCACCGACGAAATCCTCGGCCAGATCCGCGGGCTGTCCGGGGTGAAGGTCGGCCTGCTACACCTCCTGCTCCAGCATACTTCCGCTTCCCTGACGCTCAACGAAAACTGCGATCCCACCGTCCGGTATGACATGGAGCAGTATTTTCTTAACGCCGTGCCGGACAATGCGCCGTACGAACATGATTATGAAGGCCCTGACGATATGCCGTCGCACATCAAATCATCGATGCTTGGCGTGTCGCTGATGCTGCCGGTTGAGGACGGACGCGTCAGGCTGGGGACCTGGCAGGGCATCTGGCTGGGGGAGCATCGGATACACGGCGGTTCGCGGCACATCGTTGCGACGCTCATGGGGGAATAAAAGATGACAATTTCGGAGTTATTGCAGTACTGCATGGCGAAGCCGGGAGCAGAGCAGAGCGTCCACAGCGACTGGAAAGCCACGCAGATTAAGGTCTCGGACGTGCTGTTTGCCATGGTGAAGGAGGTCGAAGACCAGCGGCCGGCGGTTGCGCTGAAGGCGAGCCCGGAGCTGGCGGAGCTGCTACGGCAGCAGCATCGCGACGTCCGGCCCAGCCAGCATCTCAATAAAGCGCACTGGAGCACCGTCTTTCTGGATGGCTCGCTGCCGGATTCGCAAATCTACTACCTGGTCGATGCGTCTTATCAGCAGGCGGTGAAAATGCTGCCGGAGCCGGTCCGGCAGCAGCTTTCTCGCTAATTATTTTAGCATCGGCTTCAGGAAGCGCGCGGTGTGCGAGGCTTCGCACTCGGCGACGGTTTCCGGGGTACCGGAAACCAGAATTTCGCCGCCGCCGCTGCCGCCTTCCGGGCCGAGATCGACAATCCAGTCGGCCGTTTTTATCACGTCGAGATTGTGCTCAATCACCACGATGGTATTGCCCTGATCGCGCAGCTGGTGCAGCACTTCCAGCAGCTGCTGGATATCGGCGAAGTGCAGACCGGTGGTCGGCTCATCGAGGATATACAGCGTCTGGCCGGTACCGCGCTTGGACAGCTCGCGCGCCAGCTTGACGCGCTGCGCCTCGCCGCCGGACAGGGTCGTCGCCGACTGGCCGAGACGGATATAGGTCAGACCCACGTCCATCAGGGTTTGCAGTTTACGCGCCAGCGCCGGTACGGCATCAAAGAACTCGCGCGCTTCTTCGATAGTCATATCCAGCACTTCGTGGATGGTTTTGCCTTTGTACTTAATCTCCAGCGTTTCGCGGTTATAGCGCTTACCTTTGCACTGGTCGCACGGTACGTAGATATCCGGCAGGAAGTGCATTTCGACCTTGATCACCCCGTCGCCCTGGCAGGCTTCGCAGCGACCGCCGCGGACGTTAAAACTGAAACGGCCCGGCGTATAGCCGCGGGAACGTGATTCCGGCACCCCGGCGAACAGCTCGCGCACCGGCGTAAACACCCCGGTATAGGTCGCGGGGTTGGAGCGCGGCGTGCGGCCGATCGGGCTCTGGTCGATATCGATGACTTTATCGAAGTGCTCCAGCCCCTGAATATCGCGATACGGCGCCGGTTCGGCGATGGTCGCGCCGTTAAGCTGACGCTGGGCAATGGGGAACAGGGTGTCGTTGATCAGCGTGGATTTACCCGAGCCGGAGACGCCGGTGATGCAGGTAAACAGGCCCACCGGCAGGGTCAGCGTCACGTCTTTCAGGTTGTTGCCGCGCGCGCCGGTTAGCTTGAGGACTTTCTCCGGATCGGCGGGCACGCGCTGCTTCGGCACTTCAATTTTGCGCTTGCCGCTCATGAACTGGCCGGTCAGGGATTCCGGTACCGCCATAATGGCCTCCAGCGGCCCTTCCGCCACCACCTGGCCGCCGTGGACTCCGGCCCCGGGGCCGATATCGATCACATGGTCGGCGGCGCGAATGGCGTCTTCGTCATGCTCAACCACGATCACCGTGTTGCCTAAATTACGCAGGTGGATCAGGGTCCCGAGCAGGCGCTCGTTATCGCGCTGGTGCAGGCCGATGGAGGGCTCATCCAGGACGTACATCACGCCAACCAGTCCGGCGCCAATCTGGCTCGCCAGACGGATACGCTGGGCCTCGCCGCCGGAGAGCGTTTCCGCCGAGCGGGAGAGCGTCAGGTAGTTGAGGCCGACGTTGACGAGGAACTTCAGGCGATCGCCAATCTCTTTCAGCACTTTTTCGGCGATTTTTGCCCGCTGGCCGGAGAGCTTCAGATTGTTAAAGAAGTCCATCGCGTGGCCGATGCTCATATCGGAAATGGTCGGCAGCGGGGTGTTTTCCACAAACACGTGGCGCGCCTCACGGCGCAGACGCGTACCGTCGCAGCTGGCGCACGGGCGATTGCTGATGAACTTCGCCAGCTCTTCGCGCACCGCGCTGGATTCCGTCTCTTTGTAGCGGCGCTCCATGTTATGCAGCACGCCTTCGAACGGATGGCGGCGCACCGAGGTGTCGCCGCGGTCGTTCATGTATTTGAATTCAATATTCTCTTTACCGGAACCGTACAGGACCACTTTCTGCACGCTGGCGCTGAGGGTGCCCCACGGCGCTTCAACGTCAAACTTATAGTGCTCCGCCAGCGACTTCAGCATCTGGAAGTAGTAGAAGTTACGCCGATCCCAGCCGCGGATGGCGCCGCCCGCCAGCGACAGCTCCGGATTTTGCACCACGCGATCGGGGTCGAAATATTGCTGCACGCCGAGACCGTCGCAGGTCGGGCAGGCACCCGCCGGGTTGTTGAAGGAGAACAGGCGCGGCTCCAGCTCGCGCATGCTGTAGCCGCAGATCGGGCAGGCGAAGTTGGCGGAAAACAGCAGCTCTTCCGCTTTCTCATCATCCATATTGGCCACGATGGCGGTACCGCCGGAGAGCTCCAGCGCGGTTTCAAACGACTCGGCCAGACGTTGCGCCAGATCGTCGCGGACCTTGAAGCGGTCGATGACCACCTCGATGGTGTGTTTCTTCTGCAGCTCCAGCTTCGGCGGATCCGAGAGATCGCAGACTTCGCCGTCGATCCGTGCGCGGATATAGCCCTGGCTGGCGAGGTTTTCCAGGGTTTTGGTGTGCTCGCCTTTACGCTCTTTAATAATGGGCGCCAGCAGCATCAGACGCAGGCCTTCCGGCTGGGCGAGGACGTTATCGACCATCTGGCTGACGGTCTGCGCCGCCAGCGGCACGTCGTGGTCCGGACAGCGCGGCTCGCCGACGCGGGCGTACAGCAGACGCAGGTAGTCGTGAATTTCGGTAATAGTACCCACCGTCGAGCGGGGGTTGTGAGAGGTTGATTTCTGTTCGATGGAAATCGCCGGCGACAGCCCTTCGATATGGTCGACGTCCGGCTTCTCCATCAGCGACAGGAACTGTCGCGCATAGGCGGAGAGCGATTCGACGTAGCGACGCTGGCCTTCGGCATACAGGGTGTCGAAAGCCAGTGAAGATTTGCCAGACCCGGAAAGCCCGGTGACGACAATGAGTTTGTCGCGCGGGATAACGAGGTTGATGTTTTTGAGATTATGGGTGCGGGCGCCCCGAACTTCGATCTTATCCATTCACCTTTCCCGGTAGGTAGATACACGGATTGCCTGGTTTGCTTGAAGGACAAACGGCAGAAACGGCTAATTATGACACAATTTAACCTGAATGAATATACAGTATCGGAATGCAAATTCAGGTCGAGTGTGCAACAATGTCGTAGCCGGGTACTATCTCTGGAATCAGCCTCGCAGCTATTAAAATGCTACGTGGAAATGGTACACTCGCGCGTTTACACTATTAAGAAACGTATTCAGGAGACACGAACATGGCCAGCAGAGGCGTAAACAAGGTGATTCTCGTCGGTAATCTGGGGCAGGACCCGGAAGTACGCTACATGCCAAGTGGCGGCGCAGTCGCCAACTTCACGCTGGCAACTTCCGAATCCTGGCGTGACAAGCAGACCGGCGAAATGAAAGAGCAGACTGAATGGCACCGCGTTGTGCTGTTCGGCAAACTGGCTGAAGTCGCTGGTGAGTATCTGCGTAAAGGCTCTCAGGTGTACATTGAAGGCCAACTGCGTACCCGCAAGTGGACCGATCAATCCGGTCAGGACAAATACACCACTGAAGTGGTGGTAAACGTTGGCGGCACCATGCAGATGCTGGGCGGCCGTCAGGGCGGCGGCGCACCGGCAGGCGGCGGACAGCAGCAGGGCGGTTGGGGTCAGCCTCAGCAGCCGCAGGGCGGCAACCAGTTCAGCGGCGGCGCGCAGTCCCGTCCGCAGCAGCAGGCTCCGGCAGCGCCTTCCAACGAACCGCCGATGGACTTCGACGACGATATCCCGTTCTAAGGCCTGCCTTAAACGCAATATCCACGTAGTTAACACAGAAAGCCCCGGTTTCGCCGGGGCTTTTTTTATGATTATTTCACCACCGCCTCAGAAGTGGTTTTGACCGCTGGCCGCAAGCGCTTCAGGCCGCGGGCACCTGAGCGGTCGCGGGCATCGCCACGCTGGGCTGCGGTTTGGCTGGCGGCGCCACCGGCTCCTGCCGCGGCGCCGCCGTCGCTTTCTGTTTGCGGGCCATGTCATCGACGATCAGCCGATAGGCGATGTAATACTTATAGATATTGCTGACGTAGGTCACCGTTTCCGCGCCGATTTTTTCTGCCGCCAGATTTTCGACGTTACCGAACCAGACGTTTGGATCAAACCCGCGCTGTTTGGTCATGGTGCGCAGGCGGGCGATACGCGCCGGACCGGCGTTGTAGGAGGCAAAGGCAAATAGCGCTTTATCCAGCCGGGTCATGGGCTCATCAGCATAGTAACGATCTATCATCCAGCGCATATATTTCACGCCAGCATGAATATTGGGATCCAGCTGTTTAATATCGCCCACCTTCAGCTCTTTTCCGGTGCGGGGCATCACCTGCATCACTCCGACGGCGCCAACGTGGCTTCGAACCGACTGGTTCAGCCGCGACTCCTGGTATCCCTGGGCTGCCATCAGCAGCCAGTCGACATCATAGCGATCGCCATATTTACGGAAGACGTCCACCATGGCGAGGAACTTGCGCCGTTCCTTACTCGCTGCGGCATTTTTAACATATTGGTCATTTTTCAGGTAACGCAGCAGCAGGGTATTACCCAGCGTGGTGCCCTGACGATTCTTTTTCACGAAGTTGTTCAGCAGCGCCAGCAGCTGCGGGCTGTCCTGGCGTACCGCCCACGCAATGTTGCCGCCGTCGCGCAGCACCACGTTGTCATGGACCTGGATTTTCGGAAATACCTGTTTCCAGAAAACCGCTTTATGCTGATCGACGACGATCAACGGCACCAGCCCGGCGTTGAGCATTTCCAGCAGATCTTCATCCTCCAGCGCTTCCGGCGCCGCTTCCAGGGTAACCGGCGGTCGTGACTCGCTGGCAAATCGGGCGTTCAGCGCTTGCAGACTTTCGTAATAGCTGGAGGAGCGGCGAACAAAGACCGTTTGACCGGAGAGCTGCTCCAGACTGTCGACCTTCGGCGATGCCGGGCCGGAGATCAGTAATTCTTTCACGTTGCTGTAGAGCGGTTGGGCGAAATCGACCTGGGCTTCCCGCGAGGGCGTGATAGTCAGGTTGGCGGCGGCGATATCCCCTTTACCTTCATTAAGCGCGGTAAAGAGATTATCCCGACTGACCGGCACAAAAACGATATGCAGCTTCAGGTGGCGCTGTTTTAGCTTTTTATCTTTCGCCAGCTGTTTATTCAGATCGTTTTCCAGCGCGATAAAAATGTCGTGCGTTGCCCCGCGCTGGGTGCCTTTATCAATAAAAAAGAAGGTCTTGCTGTAGGTGGTTAATACCCGGATGGTGCGCCGATCGAGCATGCCAGGCAGATCGCCTTTCCACGGCTGCAGCATGTCGTCGATATGGATCGACAGCGTGTTGTCTTCGGTTGCCACCGGCGGCGCGATTTCCGCCTCCGCCGCCGGCAGAAAAGGGGCGAATAACAGCGTCGCGAGGCAGGTAAGCCAGGCGATAAACAGGCGTGATAGCGAATTGGCGTTCATGGAGGAGCACTCCGCAGGGGGATGTGTTTATTTTAGCAGAACGGCCGCCGTTAGCTGGGTATGACATGGGGGAAAAGGTGTAACGATACCGACAAAGAGTCTTTCGCAAATAGTATTACTTACTATTAATGTGCTTTTGTCTTTAATTTAACTATGGAGATAATATGATAAAAATATGTTTTTTTAATGATGAATAGAAAGTGATGATTTTATTTTTACTTTATTCTCTTCCGTTTGTTTTTTGGTAACCAGCTGATTGGTAAATGTTATTTTATTTTTCTCTGATATTGATTATTATCATCTTGATAATGAATCTCATTTTTATTACCGTAACACGGCACATTACTCTAATGACACGCTGTCTGGATTACGCTATCAAAGAATAGCGCGCAGCGCTTTTTCTCTAATGATGAAACAGGGCACTTAATTTTATTATGCCTCACGCTGTCTTCTTATTCCCATTAATGCCGGGAAGGCGCTGGCCTGCGCCAAAATCTGGTGAGGCGCTGAGGCAAGTATTTTATCCCATTGTTTTTTCAATTGGGGGAAGGCGTTATGCCCGACAGCAACAGAAAACAGGGCATATTCTATGAAATACACGTCTCTCTTCCCGCTGGGGATCGCCATTCCTCTGTTTGCCTGTAGCGTGCCGCTGCAGGCGACAGAGAGCGTTATCGAACCATCGACGTCTGACGAGAGCACCCCCACTGCTGAACATCACGAGGAAACGATGGTGGTGACTGCCGCCAGGCAGAACCTGCAGGCGCCGGGCGTGTCGACCATTACTGCGGACGAGATTCGCAAACATCCCCCCGCCCGCGATGTGTCGGAGTTAATTCGCACGCAACCCGGAGTCAATCTGACCGGTAACTCCACCAGCGGTCAGCGAGGCAACAACCGGCAAATTGATATCCGTGGGATGGGACCAGAGAACACTCTGGTGCTGGTCGATGGAAAACCGGTCACCAGCCGTAACTCGGTGCGGTATGGCTGGCGCGGCGATCGTGATTCCCGTGGCGATACCAACTGGGTGCCGGCAGAGATGATCGATCATATCGATGTGATCCGCGGCCCGGCGGCGGCGCGCTATGGTAATGGCGCGATGGGCGGGGTCGTCAACATCGTGACCAAACCGACCACGCCTGAATGGCATGGGTCGTGGAATACCTATATGAATGCTCCGCAGCATCGTAAAGAAGGGTCGACGAAACGTACCAACTTTAGCCTCAATGGTCCGCTGTCAGACAGTGTCAGCTTCAATCTCTGGGGTAATCTGAGTAAAACCCAGGCCGATGCTCAGGACATTAACGCCGGGCATGAAGCCGAGCGTACAGGCTCCTACGCGGGCTCTTATCCTGCCGGACGTGAAGGGGTGGTGAACAAAGATATTCACAGTAAGCTGCGCTGGGAGTTCGCCCCGATGCAGGCCCTGGAGTTTGAGGCCGGCTACAGCCGACAGGGCAACCTCTATGCCGGCGACACACAAAACACCAATACCAGTACGCTGGTGAAGAGTATGTACGGGAAAGAGACTAACCGTCTCTACCGGCAAACTTATGGCGTGACATGGACCGGCGGCTGGGATAATGGCGTGACCAGCAACAGCTATGCCCAGTACGAACACACCCGCAACTCGCGAATGAATGAAGGGCTGGCGGGGGGGACGGAAGGGATCTTCTCCAGTAGCGAGTTTTCAGATATCGATCTGGCCGATGTTCTGCTACATAGCGAAGTGAATATTCCGTTTACGCTGGGGGTCGATCAGAATCTGACGCTGGGGACAGAATGGAATCAGCAGCGGATGAAAGATGGCGTATCGACAACCCAGGCGCTCTCTTACGGAACTATCGATGGCGTATCGGCTACCGGTCGTAGCCCGTACTCCAGCGCCGAGATCTTCTCGCTGTTTACCGAAGATAATATGGCGCTAACGGACAGTACCATGCTGACATCCGCTCTGCGCTTCGACCACCACAGCATCGTCGGCAATAACTGGAGCCCCTCACTGAACCTGTCCCAGGAGCTGACGGACGACTGGACGCTGAAGCTGGGCATTGCCCGCGCTTACAAGGCGCCTAACCTCTACCAGTTGAACCCGAACTATATTCTCTACAGCAACGGTCAAGGCTGTTACGCCAGTAGTTCCGCCTGCTATCTGATGGGGAATAGCGACCTGAAAGCGGAGACCAGCGTTAATAAAGAGATTGGTCTTGAGTATAAGCATGAGGGCTATCAGGCGGGAATCACCTGGTTCCGTAACGACTATCACAACAAGATTGAGTCAGGGTACGCGGCGGTGGGCACTGCCAGCAACGGCACCACCAATATCTATCAGTGGGAAAACGTACCAAAGGCGTTAGTGGAAGGCCTGGAAGGAACGTTGAATCTTCCGATGGGGGAGACGGTTAACTGGAGCAATAACCTGACATGGATGCTGCAGAGCAAGAATAAGACGACAGGCGACCGACTGTCAGTGATCCCGCAGTTTACCCTGAACTCGACTTTGAGCTGGCAGGTCCGTGAAGATCTCTCTCTGCAGAGCACCTTTACCTGGTATGGCCGACAGAAACCAAAACGCTTCAATTATAAGGGCGAGGCGGTCAGCGGCAGCGAACTAAACGAAGTCAGCCCATACAGCATTGTCGGCCTCAGTGCGACCTGGGATGTGAACAAAAATCTGAGCTTCACCAGCGGGATAGATAACCTGTTTGATATTCGCCACTACCGGGCAGGGAATGCGCAAACGACCGGCAACGCGACGACGGGAGCTTATCTGTATGGCGCGGGTGCCGAGACCTATAACGAATCGGGGCGGACCTTCTTTATGAGCGTTAATACTCATTTCTGATGATCCTGATGAGGAGTAAACCGGGTGCAATGCGACCCGGTTTTTTTATTTCAGATGAGAGCGGAGGAGGCGGTTATAAATCGTGACAAAATCTTCACGCCCTCTACATTATTAGCTCAACATATCCTTTTATACTGATTTCCGTCGCGCAAGGTCGTTGATCCCGACCGGGTTCGATAATAGCATCCTGCTATTTCCCTTCTGTAATATCCCCTGTCCCCCTTCCATTCCCAACCGCAGCGATGCGGAGGAGGGGGACCTCCTTATTTTTGCCGCGTGATCTGATAGCGATACTGAGTGGGCGTGAGCGCATGATATTTTTTGAAGGTACGATTAAACGCACTGAGATCGTCATAACCGACCATCATACAAATATCGACGATTCGGTAACCAGGCGTTGTCAGTAATAAACGGCAACACAGCGACATGCGCTGCTGGCGGATATATTCCATTGGCGAACGATCAAAATAATGACGGAAGAGCCGAAACAAATGCCAGGGGGAATAACCAGAGATATCGCTCAGATCGTCGACGGTCAGTTTCTTATCCAGATTATTATCGATCCACAAGAGCAGGTCGCTTAATACCGATTGCTGGAGCGTTTTGCTACGCATAATTGCGGCCAATCCCATAACGCAGGGCTCCCCAATGAGGAGCCCTGGGGTTTATTGAACAGTGAGTGTGCCGTGGCGAACCTGATAATTTTTTTGATTATCAGGGCCAATATAGTCGCTGGCGGGTTTTGCCAGCTGCAGATGACCAAAGGCGGTTGTTTGCTCTGCATGATAATTTTCGCCGTCATTCACGTCGCCGCGCCCGTTATAACGGGCAATGGCCGGGAAGGGATACACCGGACGAGTCGCGATAACAGCTGGAGCGGCGTCAGCGTAAGGCTGACTGACTTTCTGCACGCCGTGAAACTGCGTTTGCGCATCTGGTTTTTCTGTCATCGGCGGCAGCCTGGCGGCGGCTGGCGCCCGTTTGCCGGCCATAATCTCCTGCGGCGCGATGCCTTCCTCGGTCCAGCGCATCAGCGGGGTAAGGAGATCAATTTGATCGTAACCTTCGCCATTACCGCAATGTGCTACCCCAGGCAGCAGGAATAACCGCAGGAAGGAATCCGTTGCGGCATGGCCCATCTCTGCTTCTACGCCGCGGTAATAGGCGATAGAAAAGGCTGGGCTGACGGAGTCATCGGCCAGACCGTGCCAGAGGATAAGCTTGCCGCCGCGCTGCTGATAGGCATGAAGATTGGTATTTGCCGCATTATAGAGCGGTGCCAGTTGAGCGACGGCGTCAAAATTCTGCTGATTAAGTGGGAAATCCCGCATCGATTGGATCTTCTGTTTTCCTCCCGGCAGGAGCACGGATTGCAGAGCCGGTAGTACCATCATTTCCGACATTGAGTGGCCGGTCGGCGTCTCCGGCACCGGCCAGCGTAGCTCGGAGCCCAGCGGAAGACCGCCAGCGACGAACTGGGCGCCGTGGCTGTCGTAAGCGCCGCGGTAGAGCTTTTTCACTACCTCAATCTCTTCCTGTGTCAGGCAGGCGGAACGGTCCTGAGCGTTGGCAGGACAGCGGGGAAGCCAAGTCTCAGAGAACTGACAGGCATAGGGGTTTTGCAGGATGCCGTCCTGCACGCCGGAAAGCGTCGGGCAGTGAGCCAGTATGGCCTGGTGAATCAAAGGTAAGCGATCTTTCAACAAGATAGCGGTACCGTCCGGACGCTGATTGGCGGCCACATTCCAGCCGTGGAAGAAGGAGTTCTGAAACTGGAAAAAGGCCGCTGGCGCACCAGCGCTGATACCGTCAAAATCCTGCGGAAAGCGCTGCGCTTCCATCAATGCTTCGCGACCGCCGTCTGAGCAGCCCATAAAGTACGCGTACTTTGGCGGCTGGCGGTAAAGCGTCTGCATCACCGCTTTGGCCAGCACTGCGGTCAGGTGGTTGGCGCGCCAGGCAAAATCGATGCGCTTTTGCGGATCTTCGGCCCATGACGCATCCATCATACTGCCATGGTGCCCCATATCGGTTGCTGCCACCACAAACTCGCCGTTCATTGCCGGCAGGCAGCCGCTGGCATTCGACAGACTCAGGTTAATACTCCCGCACAGTCCGCCGCAGCCGACCTGCAAGAAACGTTGACTCCAGCGCTGGGTCGGCAGGGCAATCTGCACGCCAATCTGGGGGGCGATAGTGGCGCTCACCTTGCACCAGCTTCCCTGCGCGGAGGTCTGCATTTCAGTGTGGTTGATAGTGACCTTTGCGCCAACGGCGGCGCTGAAGTCGGTAGCGCTTAGCGCATCGCATGTTAGCGCGGGGAGAACAATCGGCAGACTGGAGGCCGCCTGCGTGGGTGAAGCGAACGATAACCCAACGAGGGTGCAGAGAATGATAGGTAACATCGTTTTAAGTAAGCGTGTCATACGCGATTCCCTGTGATTGATGATGGGAGGCGGCAGGATGGTGAAGCCTATGCCTCACCTTCCCTGGCGAGGCGCCACTGCTTGGCTATTGTAGATAACGATAGACTTTCCTTGATGCCTTGATAAGGCGTCCCTACTGTATTCTGCTATTTTGAGGAAAATATGGAGATATTCGCCATCGGCGTCTGGTGGTGAATACAAGATAGAATGTTGTGATGTCGATTGCATAATTTATTCAATTTCTCTTCATTATATCTGCTGGCTTTAAGAATATGATTGTGCCTGTTCCTGGTGATTCCAGAGAACAACATTCCTAACGAGATCCTTCCCCCTTTCCATTAGCAAGAAAGGGGGCTTTTTCAATAAAGACCGTTCAGGTAAATCTAAATATAGCTCTGGTGTTGGCCATTAGAACCATGGAGTTCAGGAAAAGTTCCATCATTAAATATATTTTTAAACATGATTTAACATCCTTTTTTTCTCCATTTTGTCGCCATAATTGCATGTAATTCTGCGCCTCGCTCAGGTTATTTCTGTCGCATATCTTAGATACGCATCCTGAACAAATAAGCCCAACGCCAGCAGATAACTGCTATTGCTCATTATCTCGTAGACGACACATTCATGTTAAAAAAGACTCATATCATCAGCGGATTATTGATTACCCCTTTAACGTTGTACGCCGCAACCTCATTTCAAGTTGATGATATCCGTTTTGAAGGGCTGCAGCGCGTGACCGTCGGGGCGGCGCTATTAAGTATGCCATTGCACGCGGGAGATGCGGTGACGCCAGAAGATGTCAGCGAGGCAGTGCGCGCGCTGTATGCGAGCGGCAATTTCGAAAATGTGCAGATCCTGCGCGATGGGAAAACGCTGGTGGTGCAGGTTAAGGAACGGCCCACTATTGCCAGCGTCAGTTTTTCCGGGAATAAGGCAGTGAAGGATGATGCGCTAAAGGAAAATCTCACCGCGTCCGGTATTTCTGCAGGTAGTGCACTGGACAGAAATTCGCTTAGCGAAATAGAAAAGGGGTTGCAGGATTTCTATTACAGCGCGGGGAAATACAGCGCGCAGGTTCACGCTGTGGTGACACCGTTACCGCGTAATCGCGTTGACTTAACGTTCGTCTTTCAGGAAGGCGTATCGGCGAAAATCGCACAAATAAACATTATCGGTAATCAGGCGTTTCGGGAAGAGACGCTCCTGGACCAGCTTCAGCTACGCGATAATGTGCCGTGGTGGAATGTGGTAGCGGATAAAAAATATCAGAAACAGAAGCTGGAAGCCGATCTGGAAACGCTGCGCAGTTTTTATCTCGATCGCGGCTATGCGCGCTTTGCGATCCAGTCCACGCAGGTCAGTATGACGCCAGATAAAAAATCCCTGTATATCACCATCACCCTCAATGAAGGCGAACGTTATCGGGTCGACCGAACTCAGGTGACAGGCGACCTGGCGCAGCATGGACCGGAGATCGAGGCCCTTGCCCAGCCGCTGGCGGGGGCATGGTATAGCGGGGCGCAAGTCACCACGGTTGAAAATGAGATCAAAAAGCGTTTTGGTAAGTATGGTTATGCCTGGCCGCAGGTGACGACCACGCCGGAAATCGATGACGCGCATCATCGTGTGACGCTGCATATTCAGGTCAACGCCGGCCGCCGCTACTCGGTACGCCAGATCCGCTTTTCCGGTAACGACACCTCCCGGGACGCGGTGTTACGTCGTGAAATGCGCCAAATGGAAGGGGCGTGGCTCAACAACGAAAAAGTCGAGCAAGGGAAAGTACGTCTTGATCGAACGGGTTTTTTTGAGAACGTTGAACAGCAGATCGTTCCGGTCAATGGAACGGCGGATCAGGTCGATGTGGTCTACAAGGCGAAGGAGCGCAACACCGGCTCATTCAACGTGGGCCTGGGATTTGGTACGGATAGCGGCGTGAGCTATCAGCTTGGCGTGACGCAGGATAACTGGCTGGGTACGGGCAATAGCGTGAGCTTCAATGGGACGCGCAACAGCTATCAGTCTTATCTTGAACTGGGGGCGACGAACCCGTGGTTTACCGTTGATGGCATCAGCCTGGGCGGAAAGATTTTTTATAACAGCTATGATGCTTCCGATGCGGATGCCGGGAGCTATAACCAGCAGAGCTATGGCTTAGGCAGTACGCTAGGGTTTCCCATTAGCGAAAATAACTCCCTGAACCTGGGGCTGGATTATGTCCATAATCGCCTGACCAATATGGATCCGGAGCTGACGACCTGGCGCTACCTCAGCTCTCGGGGAATCGAGCCCAGCGTGGTGACGAAAGATGGCGACAGTGGCGCAAAATATAGCGCCAACGATTATTTTTTGAGTCTTGGATGGGGCTACAACGATCTCGATCGCGGCTTCTTCCCGCGTGCGGGAAACAAGAGCAGCCTGAGCGGTAAAGTGACGCTCCCTGGTTCGGATAATAGCTACTACAAACTCTCTTTTGACACCGCCCAGTATCTGCCGCTGAGCGAAAACAAGCGCTGGGTCTGGATGGAACGCCTGCGCGCAGGCTATGCTGGCGGGTTAGACGGCAAAAGTGTGCCGTTCTACGATAACTTTTACGCTGGCGGTTCGTCGTCGGTGCGCGGCTTCTCTTCTAACACCATTGGGCCTAAAGCGGCCTATTACCGCTGCAATGGTAGCGAAAGCAGCTATAGCGCCTGCCCGCTGGACGCCTCGTCTGATGCGGTCGGCGGGAATGCCATGGCGGTGCTGAACAGCGAATTTATCATTCCAACCCCCTTTGTGAATGACAAATACGCCGATAGTCTGCGAACCTCGCTGTTTGTTGACGCGGGGACGGTCTGGAGCACCTCCTGGCACAACACCACGCAGACGCTGGCGGCAGGTATCCCTGACTACGGCGATCCGAGTCATATTCGTCTCTCCGCGGGGATTGCCGTGCAGTGGATGTCTCCCCTTGGTCCACTGGTCTTCTCCTGGGCAGAGCCGTTTAAAAAGTACGATGGTGATAAAGCAGAACAGTTTCAGTTTAATATCGGCAAAACCTGGTAGGGCCTCAGCGGGGCTTGTTAAACCGGCGTGGCAATATTCTGTGGACTGTCTTCCGACATAGCGATTGAGCAGAATATGCTCAATCGCTATGTCGATATTAGCGCTAAGGAATGCGATCTGGCGGGACTCCCGCGACATTTACCCGAGCGCGGTCTGAGGGCCTCGCGGACCTGGTGACGTACGACGAGGTAACCGCGCAATAAATAGCTGCCTGCTACGGTCCTCTTTTCTTGCCAACCGCGGGTAATGCTCAGTGCTGCATCATCTAATACCAATGACTGAGGCCTCATCCAGAGGGACTAAGACGTATTGTCAATTAAGTTTATATTATCTTATTTTTTATTATATTTTCTTTTTTAAGGTTAATTTGGCTGTTTTTTATCGGGCCTAATCATAAATTTCGAGAGGAAAATGAAACGTTACTAATAATGGGTTGTGTTGTTAGGAATTGTCTTAAGTCACATAATTGTCAGGGACGCTTGCGGTTTATAATAATGAATGCTATCACTATATACGGTAACAATTTGTAGCATCTGTATAAGGAAGGAATATGAAATGGACTATTCTTAATACTCTGATCTGCCCGCAATCCGGCATCGCCTTCTCGGCAATATCCAGTCTGCGTTTCTTAAAATTTATCATGTGGTACGAGGCCGATGTGATCCTGCTGCCCGGCGAGTCGATGAAGCTCTATTCCTCGAGAGTTTTAATTAATGACCAGTATCATTCATTAAAAATCTACAATATTACGGTGTACGATGAGGCGCAATGGGAAAAATTACGTGAGCGGCCATCTTGCCCATACCATGCCGGCGGCGAGCGGTCTGACTCCTGTTTTTACCAGTCCTTTTGCGCAATTAAGCGCTGTCCGAATAATATTCCCCGCAGCGAACCCTGGCGGTAGTCAGTCCACGCCGCCGGCCAGCCGCCGGCGGCGTGGCGTTATTTCGCCAGCAGGGCCGCCAGCCGCGGCTGGACGCTTGCGCAGCCCGCCAGCACGAGGTTGCCTCTCCGCAGACCCTCATTGGCGAGAAACGCATTGCACTTTCCACCCGCCTCCTCAATCAACAGCATGCCTGCCAGCGCGTCCCAGCTGTTCATATGCGCTTCATAATAGGCATGGAGCTGGCCGGCGGCGACATGCGCCAGCATCAGGGCCCCCGCGCCGAAGCGGCGATATTCCAGGCCGGCGTCGAGCAGGGTCGCGATGGCCTGGGCGTAGTCGCTGGCCGGGGCGCGGCTGGAACGGCCCATACCCACCACCACCGCATCCGGATCCGGTTCGCGTAGCGTCAGACGCTGGTCGTTGAGATACGCGCCTTCGCCGCGGCCAGCGAAGAAAAACTCATCGCGATCGGGAGCGTAGATAATGCCAAGCGTCAGCTCGCCCTGGCATACTCGCGCCAGCGAGATACACCAGTAATCCATACCGAGGATAAAGTTGGTGGTGCCATCGACAGGGTCGAGCACCCAGACGGTCTGTTCATCGCCAGCAAAACCGCTCTCCTCGCCGAGGAAACCCTCCTGGGGAAAATGGGCCTGCAGCCAGCCTTTAATCTGTTGTTCTACCGCGAGATCCGCCTGCGACACAAAGTCCTGGCGCGATTTTTTATCGACCTGTAATCCCGCATCGCGCAGCGCCTGGGCGTGGGCGCCAGCCTGGCGAATCAAGTCGCATAATGATTCTCGTTGTGCTTCCGTCATAGTCCTGCTCTCAGATAACAAAGGGCGACGTGCGCCGGTGAATTAACGTCACCTCCACCCAGGTGGTGCGTGAAGGTTGTAAAGGGTCGGCGGCGCGCTCCTGCAGCCGGGTAAGCGCCTGGCGGGAAATCGCCGCCACATCCTGATGTAGGGTGGTGAGCTGGTAGCTATATTGCGCGGTCGGCGGCGTGTTATCAAAACCAATCAGCTGGTAATCCTCAGGCGCCTGTTTGCCGCGCTGGCGCATTCCATCGAGAAAGCCACAGGCAAGCTGGGCATTGGCGCAAAAGATCCCCTCAGGCACCTCGCCAGCGAGCGCCGCGGCCTGCTCACCGCCGACGTAGCCCTCTTCCGGACAGGCGAGGTGCGCCAGGTCGCGTTCGATGTTCACTCCGCGCGTCTGTAGCGCCCGGCTGAACGCTTCCCCGCGCATGCGTCCGGCCCAGGTGGAAGGGTGAGTATTGAGCCAGCCGAAGCGCCGACAGCCGCTGCGCAACAGCTGGTCGGCGGCCAGCTCGGCGCCAGCGGCGTTATCAGAGCAGACATAATCCACCCCGGGGATCGTCGGTTGACGGTTAATGCCCACCACCGGAATATGCTGGTGAACGCACTCGTTCACCAGCGCTTCCGGCGGCTGGCCGGAGGTAACGATAACTCCGGAGACGCGAAACTGAGCGAAACGGCGCAGGGTGTGCGCCAGATCCTGCTCGCTATGGATCTCGCTCACCAGCGCCTGAAAGCCCTGGCGTTGGATCTCGTTGAGCAGGGCATCAAGCAGGGCGCTGCGAAAAGGATCGCTGATGCGCGAGACGATCACGCCGATTAAGTGGCTGCGCTGGCGGTTCAGCCCCTGGGCGAGGAAATTAACCTGATACCCCAGCTCTTCGGCGGCGCGCAACACCCGCGCCCGGGCATCGGGAGAGATGCTGCCGTTGCTGCTCAACGCCCGGGACACCACCGCCCGGGAGACGCCCGCTCGCCGGGCAACGTCCTGGGCAGTGACGCTGGGTTTACGGGGTGCAGGGCTCATAGGATATGCGCCTCGTCGTTAAACGTGGGACGCGGCAACGTTAAGGCGAGCCCATCCCGGGAAACGAATAAACCCGGCCACGGCTGGCAGGCCTGCTTCAGCGCCGGCAGGGAAGCGTCCTCGCAGTGATAGAGCCCCAGCGCCGGGAGCTGCAGCGTTCTGAACAGCATCAGGCAAGAGGGGAAATCGCCATGAGAGGCGTCATCGTCCAGAGCCGCCACCGAGGCACACTCCTGAAACGCCAGCCCGGCGCCGGCCATCAGGGCCATCGAGTCGGCGGTCGGCCGGCCATCGCCGCTGTAAAACAGTGTCTGCCCGGCAATGGTGATACGGATGGCGCGATTACTCAGCTCATGCTGGGTGGGGGCAGTACGGATCTGCCAGTCCTGCCACGTCCAGGCGTCGCGACACGCTTGCCAGTCGAGGGTGAAGCCAAGCTCCGCCTGCGGCCAGTTCGCCAGCGCGGCCAGCTGCTTGAGCACCGGCTGCTGCGCCGGCTGGCAGTAGATAATCAACGGCTTCTGGCGGGAGCCGCTTTTCCAGTAATTCAGCAGCGCCGTCAGACCGGTGCAGTGGTCCGGATGAACGTGGGTGAAGTAGATCGCGTCGATATCGTTGACCCCGCCGCCGCGCTGCCAGAGCGCGCGGGGAACGGTGGGGCCGCAGTCGATTAACCACTGTTTGTTGTCCGCGTCGATTACCCGCAACGCGGAAGTATTTTGCGTGCAGGAAAAGGCGCTCCCGCAGCCAAGCACATCTATTTTCATTTACCCTCGCCAAAAATTTTTGCCGCTTAATTAAATTGTCATAAATACCCGACAAAGTAGGCTCACATCATGTCGAGTCAACGTTGCATTTTTTTTACAGCTAAATGAACACGTGTTCATACCAATAAAAAATGCCCGCAACAGCGCTTTCAGGTAGCGAATATGAGTTATTTAAAGATCTCTGGCCTTAAAATTAGTTATGGCGATAAAGTGGTTTTACATAATATCGATCTGGCGGTCGAGCAGGGGGAGATGATCGCCCTGCTCGGCCCTTCGGGATGTGGAAAAACCACCCTGCTGAATGCCCTCTGCGGTTTTATTCCGGTGGAAAGCGGGGAGATCGCCATCGCCAGCCGATCGATCACCCATCAGGCGCCGGAGCAGCGCAATATCACCATGGTGTTTCAAAGCTACGCCCTGTGGCCGCACCTGACGGTGGCGCGCAATATTGGCTATGGCCTGAAGCTGCGCAAATGGCGCGGGGCGGATATCACACGGCGAGTGGCGGAGCTGCTACGGATCGTCAATCTCGACGGGCTGGCTGACGTGAAGGTGACCGAACTCTCGGGCGGCCAGCGGCAGCGGGTGGCACTGGCGAGGGCGCTGGCGATAGAGCCTCAGGTGCTGGTGCTGGATGAGCCGTTATCTAATCTGGATGCCAAAGTGCGGCTCAATGTGCGCCATGAAATTAAATCTCTGCAAAAGAAACTCGGCTTTACGTCATTAATTGTCACCCACGATCAGCAGGAGGCATTAGTGATGGCGGACCGAATTGCGGTATTAAACCAGGGGCGAATTGAGCAAACCGGCACGCCGGAACAAATATATCAGCGACCCGCGACACCCTTCGTCGCTGATTTTATGGGCGCCGATAATAAAATAACCTCTGATGAAATATCCGCTGCCGCAATATCCGGTTTATCGGCTGCTCAGCAGGGTGAAAAAGTCATTTATTTTCGCAGCGCCGATGCCACGCTCGCTGAATTAACGCAGCCCGCGCCGCAGGAGGGGCTCGCCCTGGAGGGGATGGTGGAGCAGAGCGCGTTTCTGGGCAATCTGTATCGCCACAGCGTGCGCTGCCATGACCGCCTGCTGCAGGCCGACTCCGCTCAGTGCTGGCCGACGAAAAGCCGCGTCAGGCTCCATGTGCCCATGCCGGCCCTCCATATTTTTCCTTTACCACTATCACAGTGATATCAGCGTGTTCATTCTGGGGACAATCCATGTTTACTAAGACGAAAGCAGCGATCTTAACGACCCTCTGCCTGAGCGTTAGCGCCCAGGCCGACACCTTTCTTAACGTCGCCACCGCGGGCGATCAGAATATGGTGGATTACGTGAAAACCTGGCTGGGGCCAAAATTTGAAGCCGCTCATCCCGGCGTCAAGGTGCGGGTGATCGGTACCGGCCCAGGCGACGCCGGGTCGAATAAAATTAGCGAGAAGCTGAGCGCCCAGCAGGAGAGCGGCGCGCAGCAATGGGATATCGACGTCGCCGTGGTGCATCAGAAGGCGGGCGGGGAGCAGGTGGAAAAGGGATTGCTGCAAAAATATCGTCAGGATATTCAGACCGGCGGCATGGTGAGCTCGCCGAGCGTCACCCAGGCGCTGGGCGTTAACGTCGACGGATACGTCATGCCGATGTTCTTAAGCCAGACCGCTATCGCGTGGAACAGCGATCTCGTCAATACGCCACCGGCGTCGTATGACGAGCTGGTGGCCTGGACGCAGAAACATCCTCAGGCTTTTGGCTATAACGGCATCAAGAACGGCATGTCCGGCGTTAGCTTTGTGGTGGGCTGGATCTACGCCTACGGGACCGACGCCGAGCGCCTCTCCTCCGCGCCTTATGATAAAAGCGTTGAAAAGGGCTGGCAGCAAGCCTATGAGAAACTGAAGGCGTTCAATAAAAATGTCACTTTCACTCCGGGCAACGCTGGAACGCTCGACATGCTAAGTCGGGGAGAGATTGCCATGGGCCCGGTATGGGTCGACATGTTCTATAGCTGGAAAGATCAGGGCAAGCTGCCGCCATCGATTAAGCTCGCTTTACTGGCCCCGGGCATGCCGGGTCAGCCGATGTATTACGTCATTCCGGCGAAAGCGGCGAATCCGCAGCTGGCGCGCGACTTTATCGCGCTGGCCACCAGCCCGGAAGTGCAGGCGCAGGGGATCGTTAAGCAGTTCAACTGGTATCCGGGCATCGACGCCGGGCAGGTGAAGCCGAAGCTGGATGCAGCGACCTGGCAAAAGCTGTTTGCCGAAATCTCGCCAGAAGCGTTGGCGAAGTATGGCAAAAGCTTCCCGATCGCCCCCTACTTTGACGATATCAAAGAGGGTTACGAAAGCCAGGTGGCCAATTAACCCTTTTTCCAGCCCGGGTCGCCGACCCGGGCGCTTGCTTGTGCCAACGCCAGGTTCTTTATGTCCAGTTCATTAAAATATTTGCTGCTGGTTGCCCCGGCCGCGCTGATGGTCGCGATCCTGTTTTTGTATCCGCTGGGGTTTTCGCTGGTCTCGGCGTTTACCGCGCCGGGACAGCCGTTCACCCTCGATCATTTTCGCAAGGTCTACGCGCTTTACGCCAACGATGTGCTCTTTTCGCTGCTTATCGTGCTGATCTCGGTGGCGTTGTTAGCGCTGATCGCCATTACCCTGTCGGCAGTGATTGCGCTGTCGCCTTGCCGGCCCGTTGTTCGCCTGCTGGGTTTTTTGTATCGCCTGCCGCTATTTATTCCTTTTATCGTAGTCGCTCAGATGATGCGCACTTTTCTCGCCAAAAATGGCCTGATGAACAATGCGCTGGTGGCGGCCGATCTGGTCAGGCCGCTGGAGACCCTCTCCTGGTTGGGATGGAAGGGAATTGTCATTACCTTTGTCTGGAAGCAGCTGGCCTTTGCTACGCTGTTGATCTGCGGAGCGATGGCGGCGCTGGAGCCGTCGCAGATCCTCGCTGCACGTAACCTTGGCGCCTCCCGGCCGCGGTTGCTGTTCGATATTATGCTGCCGCAGGTCCTGCCGACCATCGGCGTGGCGCTGGTGCTGTCGACGGTAACCATGATGTCGGTGCTGTCGGTACCGCTGATGATCGGCGTGGGGACGCCGACGATGCTGACCGTGGATATGGCGTTTCGCGTCAATTCCTATGGTGATTACGCGGTGGCGAATGCGCTTGGCGTGGTGTCGCTGGCGATCTGCGGCGCGCTGTCGTGGTTTTACCTGCGCCATAGCCTGCAGCAAAAAGGCGGTGAATGATGAAAGCGCTGAACCTTGCTTCCTCTCCGTCATGGTGGGTAAGAGGACGCCGTAAAGTGAACGCCAGCCCGGTGCTGCAGACCCTGCTGCTGCTGTTTATGCTGCTGGCGATGTTTGGCCCGCTTCTGAACCTGTTGATCTGGACCGTAGCGGAAAGCTGGTATTTTCCCCATTCGCTGCCCAGCCAGTGGGGCCTGAAGTACTGGTATCAGGTTTTCAATCCGTACAGCGATGTCTCCAGCTCGCTGTTAACCAGCATACTGATCGCCCTGCTGTCGGTGGGGGTCTGTTTGCTGATTTCCGTTCCCGCCGGCTATGCGCTTTCCCGGCGGAAAATGCCGCTGCGGGTGCTGTTTATGCTGCTGTTTCTCCTCCCGCAGGCCTTTCCCAACCTGACGGTATACATGAATATTGCTCGTCTGTTTTACCAGTGGGGCTTGAACGGAACTATCGCGGGGGTGGTGCTGGTGCATAGCGTCCATGGTCTGATGTACTCGGTGTGGATCTGTGTGGCCGCGTTTTCAGCCATCGACCCGCTGCTGGCGCGGGCATCGCGTAACCTGGGCGCCGGACCGGTGTATACCTTCTGGCACATCGTGCTGCCGCAGGCGGCGCCAGGGATCGTTGCCGCCTGCATCTTTGTTTTTCTGGAGTCGTTGGATGAGTTTACCGGCACCTTCTTCGTCGGGGCGCCGGATATCACTACGCTGCCGCTGCTGCTCTATAACGCCAGCATGTCGGGTAACTATCAGGTCTCGTCGATTACCGCGCTGATTTTGCTGGTGCCATCGCTGCTCTTTATGGTGGTGATCCATAAATTTATGCGTCCGGAGATGATGGCGAAATTGGGGAAATAAGAGCTGCAGAAAACGAAAAAGCTTCCCGTCGGGAAGCTTTTTAACCTCAGGTCATCATCATTGGCCATTCTGGCGGCGTCTGACTCATGACTTCAATCATCACATCTTTGATATTGCCCCAGATTTTGGCAATATCGAGCAGGGTGATGCCGAGCAAACCGGTGGCGAACCAGCAGGCGGCGGCAAGGCCGAGGCAGCTGCAGATCACCGCCAGACCGGCGTAATCGCTTTTGCGAAGCTGAATATTCAGTGAGCTGGCGAGAAACATGAGTACTGCGCTCACCAGGGGCCAGCGCAACAACACGACACTGGTAGTAATGGAAGCCATTAACCTATCCTCAAAGAAAGTCGGGGAGCCATGGACGACCTGGCGCGACTGACGATGGCATAGCGCTCTGGTCTCAACTGGCGTACTAGAGAGTGATGAAACGCCATTTCTGTTTCATCAACTTGTGTGAACTATATCACACTTGGCGCTTTCTTCACCAGTCAAAAAATGAGCTTTCGCTGCGTTTAATAGCAATGTTATTTGTGTGGATATTAGTGAGCAACCCCCGCTGATCTTATTTTCATTGCCTTGCTAATGATTATTATTCTGCGGGTTTTATTACCTGTTCTTGTTTATTACACGGAGAAACCGAGTCAGATACGCGTCTATTCTTAATCTTGGCGGAATATCTTCCGAATACCTGATAAATAAGTATTATTCTTCACCATCAGGGGTAAAGCTGACGCCCGTGAGGGCTGGCAGAAAATCTGCTGATGTCTATCGCAGTCGCGATTGCTAACGTGTTTGGTCTACCTTAATTAAGGCATATCGCATGGATGTAAGCGTAAATGGGTGACAGTGCGCCGCATAAGGCGCTAAGGCTCATCGGAACGGGTTTGGTTATTTTATTGCCAGTGGTACTGGCATTGTGGTTTGCCCAGCTGCGGGCGAAAGCCGAAACCATTGATCAATTACACTCATTTTCGCAGTTGGCGCTGCAAAAAACGGAAATGGTCATCCGCGAAGCGGATCAGGCCCGGGCGAAAGCCAGCCAGTATCGCGGGGAGCTATGCTCAGCGGACCATCAGCGTTATTTATTGCATATCGTTCGTGGCCTGCTGTATGTGGAAGATCTGATCTACGCTAACGGCCAGCGCTTTATCTGTTCAACGTCCGTTCATCAGCAAACCGGCTGGCGGATGCCGGCGGCCAATTACACCAAAAAGCCGGATGTCGCGATTTACTATTACCGGGACACGCCGTTTTATCCGGGCTTTGCCATGAATTATATGCAGAAGGGGCCCTATGTGGTGGTGGTCAATCCCTTCTCGTACAGCTCGGTAATCGCCAGCGATCGCGATTTAGCCTATGGCGTGTTCGATACCAAAACCAACCTCTTTTTCTCGGTGAGTAACAATGTCGAGCCCGCGGAGCTCCATGCGTTAATTCGCGAAGGCGATACCTTTTTTAATCAGAATGGCCGGGTGTATACGATAGCCCGCTCCGCTATCCGGCCGATCGCCGTCATTATGTCCACCTCGCGGGCCAGCTATTATCACAACTTTTGTGACCAGGCCAGCCTGACGCTGCCGCTGGGGATCATCTGCAGTATTTTACTGGTGCTGGTGTGGTCGCGCACCCGCCGTCAGTATCACTCGCCGCGCAATATGCTGCAGCGGGCTCTGAGCTGCCGCCAGCTGCGCCTGCACTACCAGCCGATTATCGATATTAAAAATAACCGCTGCGTCGGGGCGGAAGCGCTGCTGCGCTGGCCAGGGTTTGACGGTCCGGTGATGAACCCGGCGGAGTTTATACCGCTGGCGGAAAATGAAGGCATGATTGCCCAGGTGACGGACTACGTGGTGGATGAGCTGTTTTACGAAATGGGAGAGTTTCTTGCCAGCCATCCGCAGCTGTACGTGGCGATCAATCTCTCTGCGTCGGACTTCCACTCGGCGCGGCTGATTTCACAGATCAGTGAGAAAGCGCGCAGCTATGCGGTCTGTATCGGGCAGATCAAAATCGAAGTAACCGAGCGGGGGTTTATCGACGTACCGAAGACCACGCCGGTGATTCAGGCGTTCCGCGAAGCGGGCTATGAAATTGCCATCGATGATTTCGGTACCGGCTATTCGAATCTGCATAATCTGCACGCCCTGAACGTCGATATCCTTAAAATCGATAAAACCTTCGTTGATACGCTGACCACCAACAACACCAGCCACCTGATTGCCGAACACATCATCGAGATGGCGCGCGGGTTACGTCTAAAGACTATCGCGGAAGGCGTGGAGACGCCGGAGCAGGTAAGCTGGCTCTACAAGCGCGGCGTGCAGTATTGCCAGGGCTGGCTGTTTGCGAAAGCGATGCCGGCGCGGGAGTTTATGCAGTGGTTAGCCAATGCGCCCGCGCCCGTGAACGTGCCTCAGCCGTCGCGTCACGCGGAGATCTGATGGCGGTAGTCGCTGGGGGTGCGGTCGAACTCCCGGCGGAAGACCCGCGAGAAGGTTTGCTGCGAGACGTAGCCCAGATCCATGGCGATATCAAAGATCGGCCGCTGGGTGGTTCGCAACGCCTCCGCCGCCAGCAGCAGACGGCGCTGACGAATATAATCCCCCAGCGTCTGATGCATCACGGTGCGGAACATCCGCTGCAGGTACCACTTCGAGTATCCTGACTTTTTGGCGACTACATCAATGTTAAGTGGTTGATCGATATGTTCATCAATCCATTCAATCAGTGTTTGAATAATATCCTGATGGGACATAAAGCGGCCTCTCTCAATTCTCGATTCGTCGTTTTGTCTGCGGGCGAGTATAATTCCTCAAGTTAACTTGAGGTAAAGCGCTTTATGGAAAAGAAATCACCCCGCATCAAAATGCTGCTGACGCCCGGGGAAGTGGCAAAACGAACCGGCGTGGCGGTCTCGGCCCTCCATTTTTATGAGAGTAAAGGGCTGATCCATAGCCAGCGGAATGCCGGCAATCAGCGGCGCTACCGGCGCGATGTCCTGCGCGCGGTGGCGATTATCAAAATTGCGCAACGTATCGGCATCCCGCTGGCCACCATCGGCGACGCGTTTGGCGTGCTGCCGGAAGGGCACAATCTCAGCGCAAAAGAGTGGAAAATGCTGTCATCACAGTGGCGCGAGGAGCTTGACCGGCGTATCCACACCCTGACGGCGCTGCGCGACCAGCTCGACGGCTGCATCGGCTGCGGCTGTTTATCGCGGCGCGATTGCCCGCTACGCAACCCGGGCGATAAGCTGGGGGAAGAGGGGACCGGCGCTCGGCTGCTGGAAGAGGAGTGATAAAACTAAAGCGCCACAACTGGGCGCTTTAGTTGTTTTCCGGTCTTGGTCTTTCGCATTATCTCGTTGGTTCACGAGAGGGTTTCCCCCGACGTCGACGTCCCTCAGTATTGCGCAATCTGTTGATGGAGGTTCCGGTTTGCGTCGACACTTTAACTATGGCATCTGCCGCCGTTTTTTCCTCACTATTTTGCCGAAATTTTCCCGGCAATCAGCGCCTGTTCCTATAGTTAATTTGAACAAACGACGGGAGAGGCCCATGCTGACGGTACACCATCTTAATCAGTCACGATCGCAACGCGTACTGTGGGCGCTGGAGGAGCTACAGCTGCCTTATCAGATAGTCCGCTATCAGCGGGAAAAGTCGATGCTGGCGCCAGCGGCATTGAAGAAAATCCACCCGCTGGGTAAATCGCCCGTGCTGGAAGACAACGGCTATGTGCTGGCGGAGTCCGGCGCGATCCTTGAGTATTTGCAGGAGAGTTGGGACAGCGATGGGCTGCTGAAGCCGCAGGGCACAGATGACAAACTGCAGTACCGCTTCTGGCTGCACTATGCCGAAGGTTCGCTGATGCCGCTGCTGTTAATGAAGCTGGTGTTCGCCAGCCTCGGCAGACCTCCGGTGCCCTTTGGCGTCCGCTCGCTGGGCTCGCTGCTGGGCAAAGGTATCCAGAAAGCGTGGCTCGATCCCCAACTGGCCACCCATGCGCGGTTCATTGACGACCATCTGGCCACGCGGCCATGGTTTGCCGGCGAGCAGCTGAGCATGGCCGATATCCAGATGAGCTTCCCGGTGATGGCGCTGCTGGCCCGCGGCGGCATGCATGATCTTCGCCATATCGAGGCCTGGCGACAGCGGGTGGAACAGCGCCCGGCCTGGCAGCGGGCCATCGAGCGCGGCGGCCCCTTCACCTTACCCGGCGCCTGAGGTATCAGCGGATCCGATGACGCGGCTAAATGAAAGCAACTGACTAAAAAATTGTTAGCGGATTGCGCATGGACGATAACGTTTGCGCATCAGCTGGTTATTTTCTGTTCGTCATAAGCGAAATTTAGCGAAATACGATAAACATCGGTTGAAAAGGGTTATCTAAAGGCCGGATAATCGTTTGCCTTTCTGTTTTGCTCCCTCTTTTATCTGCTATCCAGGGGGAGGAGACAAGGTTGACACACCGTAGTGTATGCGTGGAGTTAAACGTTTGCTTTTTTGCAGCCCCCCTGGCGCTGCGATTCGGTACAAGGAGATCGCGTTTAACTGGCAGTGGAAGGTCCACCACGCATATCAACGAACAATAAAAATTTTCAGGGGAAGTTTTCTATGTCTACGCCTTCAGCGCGTACCGGCGGTTCATTAGACGCCTGGTTTAAAATTTCGGCGCGCGGTAGCACCGTGCGTCAGGAGATTGTTGCAGGTCTTACTACCTTTCTGGCAATGGTGTACTCCGTCATCGTGGTGCCGGGCATGCTCGGAAAAGCGGGCTTCCCGCCGGCCGCGGTGTTTGTTTCTACCTGTCTGGTGGCGGGCGTTGGCTCGCTGGCGATGGGATTATGGGCAAACCTGCCGATGGCCATCGGCTGCGCTATCTCGTTGACCGCCTTCACCGCCTTCAGCCTGGTGCTGGGGCAGCACATCAGTATTCCGGTGGCGCTCGGCGCGGTATTCCTGATGGGCGTCCTGTTTACGGTGATCTCGGCAACCGGCATCCGCAGCTGGATCTTGCGCAACCTGCCGCAGGGCGTGGCCCACGGTACCGGGATCGGGATCGGTCTGTTCCTGCTGCTGATTGCCGCCAATGGCGTTGGCCTGGTGATCAAAAACCCGCTGGACGGTCTGCCGGTGGCGTTGGGGAACTTTGACAGCTTCCCGGTGGTGATGTCGCTGATTGGCCTCGCGGTGATCATCGGTCTGGAAAAAATGAAGGTACCGGGCGGTATTCTGCTGACCATTATCGGCGTGTCGATTGTCGGCCTGATTTTCGATCCGAACGTCCATTTCTCCGGGATTTTCGCCATGCCATCCCTGAGCGATGACCAGGGCAACTCGCTGATTGGCAGTCTGGATATCGTCGGCGCGCTGAATCCGGTTGTGCTGCCCAGCGTGCTGGCCCTGGTGATGACGGCGGTTTTTGACGCCACCGGCACCATCCGCGCGGTGGCCGGTCAGGCGAACCTGCTGGACAAAGACGGACAGATCATCAACGGCGGTAAAGCGCTGACCACCGACTCCCTGAGCAGCGTCTTCTCTGGCTTAGTCGGGGCGGCGCCGGCGGCGGTGTATATCGAATCGGCGGCGGGTACGGCAGCCGGCGGTAAAACCGGCCTGACCGCGGTGACGGTAGGGGTCCTGTTCCTGCTGATCCTGTTCCTCTCTCCGCTCTCTTATCTGGTGCCGGCCTACGCGACCGCGCCGGCGCTGATGTACGTCGGCCTGCTGATGCTGAGCAACGTGGCGAAAATCGATTTCAACGACTTCGTCGACGCGATGGCCGGCCTGATCACCGCGGTGTTTATCGTGCTGACCTGTAACATCGTGACCGGCATTATGATCGGTTTCGCGACCCTGGTGATCGGCCGCCTGGTCTCCGGCGAGTGGCGTAAGCTGAACCTCGGCACGGTGATTATCGCGGTGGCGCTGGTGGTCTTCTACGCCGGCGGGTGGGCGATTTAAACCCTTTGTGCTCCTCTCGGGCGGCTCAGGCCGCCCGTTTTATTTTTAAGCCACATCCTGTTTCCATTTGCGTTAATCTGGGTAGCGTATGATTCACAGGCAAGACGCCTCACAGGTATAAAAGAAAACGCAGCAAACAGGGAACACATGGAAATATTCTTTACCATCCTCATCATGACTCTTGTGGTCTCACTCTCCGGGGTAGTGACGCGCGTACTGCCCTTTCAGGTTCCACTCCCACTGATGCAAATCGCCATTGGCGCGCTTCTGGCGTGGCCGACCTTTGGTTTGCACGTTGAATTTGATCCAGAGCTGTTTCTGGTCCTGTTTATCCCGCCGCTGCTGTTCGCCGACGGCTGGAAAACGCCGACCCGCGAATTCATTGAGCACGGGCGCGAGATCCTTGGCCTGGCGCTGGCGCTGGTGGTCGTGACGGTGGTCGGCATCGGCTTTCTGATCTACTGGATTGTGCCGGGCATTCCGCTTATCCCGGCGTTCGCGCTGGCGGCCGTGCTGTCGCCGACCGATGCCGTGGCGCTTTCGGGTATCGTCGGGGAAGGGCGGATACCGAAAAAAATCATGGGCATTTTGCAGGGTGAGGCGCTGATGAACGACGCCTCCGGCCTGGTCTCGCTCAAGTTTGCCGTCGCGGTGGCGATGGGCACCATGGTCTTTACCGTCGGCGGCGCCACCGTCGAGTTTCTGAAAGTGGCGATTGGCGGCGTGCTGGCCGGGTTTGTGGTGAGCTGGTCGTATGGCCGCTCGATGCGCTTCCTCAGCCGCTGGGGCGGTGACGAGCCCGCCACGCAGATCGTCCTGCTGTTCCTGCTGCCGTTTGCCTCCTATCTGATTGCCGAACATATCGGCGTCTCCGGCATTCTGGCGGCGGTGGCGGCAGGGATGACCATCACCCGTTCCGGCGTGATGCGTACCGCGCCGCTGGCGATGCGCCTGCGCGCCAACAGCACCTGGGCGATGCTGGAGTTTGTCTTTAACGGCATGGTGTTTCTGCTGTTGGGCCTGCAGCTGCCGGATATCCTCTCCAGCTCGCTGGTGGCGGCGGAAGCCGACCCCAATGTCGAGACCTGGATGCTGTTTACCGACATCATCCTGATCTATGCCGCGCTGATGCTGGTGCGTTTTGGCTGGCTGTGGTCGATGCGTAAGCTTAGCCAGCGCTTCCTGAAGAAGAAACCGATGGAGTTTGGCTCCTGGACTACTCGCGAGCTGCTGATCTCCTCCGTTGCCGGGGTGCGCGGGGCGATTACCCTCGCCGGTGTGCTCTCTATTCCGCTGTTGCTGCCGGACGGGAATGTCTTTCCGGCGCGCTATGAGCTGATTTTCCTCGCCGCCGGGGTGATCCTGTTCTCGTTGTTCGTTGGGGTGATTGCGCTGCCGATCCTGCTGCGTCACATTGAATCGAGCGATAATGTGCAGCAGCGGAAAGAGGAGCGTCTGGCGCGCGCGGCGACGGCGGACGTGGCGATTGTGGCTATCCAGAAGATGGAAGAACGGCTGGCGGCGGATACCAAAGAGAATATCGATAACCAGCTGCTGACCGAAGTCAGTTCGCGGGTGATCGGTAACCTGCGCCGCCGCGCCGATGGGCGTAACGACGTGGAGACCTCCATGCTCGAAGAGAGTCTGGAACGCCGCTTCCGCCTGGCGGCGCTGCGCTCTGAACGTGGCGAGCTGTACCATCTGCGCGCCACCCGGCAGATCAGCAACGAGACGCTGCAGAAGCTGCTACACGACCTCGACCTGCTGGAAGCACTGTTAATCGAAGATCAATAACCTGTCATCCGGATAGCGCGACATTCATTCGGGCTACCGGCGAGACCGCAGTAAATGTGTAGCCCCGGTAAGCGTTAGCGCGACCGGGGAAACCCGGGCAGCGGCGCAAGCGTCTGACCCGGGCTACCCATTCCTCTCCGAAACGCGTTGTCACCAGGGATTTATTCCAGCCAGAACGCTTTACTGCACGCCAGCCAGGCCTCAGCGCTGCGCGACATATACACCCCTTCCCGCCAAATCATCCCCAGCTCCCAGCGCAGCTCGCTTTGCAATGGGATCCAGCAAAAATTCTGCGGGTCGAGACGCTGGCAAATCGGCTCCGGCAGGATCGCCACGCCAATGCCGGCCTGCACCATGGCGGCGAGAAAATCCCACTGACCGCTGCGCACGGCGATCCGCGGCTTCACATCATGCTCGGCAAAGAGGCGCATCAGCTGCTGGCTGAGGGCGAAATCTTCGTTGTAAATAACCAGCGGATGCGCCGCCAGCTCCGCCGGCGAGAGCGAGGTCTTGCCTTCCCACGTCGCGGTCCTGGGCGCCAGGACGCACAGCGGGTGGTTGAACAACGGTAAGGTGGTGAGGCTGCTTCCTTCTTCGATCGGCAGGGCGGTCATCGCCATATCAAGTTCGCCATTGCTGACCGCCTGCTGAACCGTCAGGCCGCCAAACTCGGCGATTTTCAGCTCGACGCCCGGATAGCGCTGGCGGAAACGGCTGATCGGCTCCGCCATCAGCATCCCGACCATCGGCGGAATGCCAAGACGCAGCACCCCCTTATGCAGGTGATTGATATCGCTCAGCTCTGACTCCAGCTGGCTGAACTCGCCGAGGATCGCCTGGCCGCGTTCAAAAACCACGCGTCCGGTATCGGTGAGCAGCAGTTTGCGGCCATCGCGGATCAACAGCGTGCAGTTCAGTTCATCTTCGAGATTTTTGAGCATCTTGCTGATGGTGGGCTGCGTGACGAACAGCTTTTCCGCCGCGCGAGTAAAACTCTGCTGACGAACCACTTCAACAAAATAGCGCAGCGTTCGGATATCCATAATTATTCCCTGAGACTATACCTGCGATGATTTTAATTCATTTCTGTCCGCTTCGGCGGCTCTCTATACTGCTCGCCTGACTTCTTTTTTTCAGGACTATCGCACATGGCCTTCGCGCCAGCTCGCGTTGCCCCCGCCGTGGCGCAACGACTTCAGATCCCGGTACAGGTACTTCTCTACGTCGGGTTATTCATCTTCGCACAATATCTGGTGAACAGGTGGCAGGTACCGCTGCCGGCTAACCTGGTCGGCATGGTGATGCTCCTGCTGCTGATCGTCTGCCGGGTGATACCGGTAAGCTGGGTGCGCGCCGGCGCCCGCTGGCTGCTGGCGGAGATGCTGCTGTTTTTCGTCCCGGCGGTGGTCGCGGTGGTGAACTACGCCCAGCTGTTGATGGTCGATGGTTGGCGGATATTTCTGGTGATTGCCTTAAGCACGCTGATGGTGCTCGGCGCCACCGCCTGGGTCGTTGACAAGGTCTATCGTTACGAAGTGGGCAGGTTAAAAAAATGAGCGATGCCGTGCTGAGTATCCTGTGCCTGGTGGCGACGCTGGTCCTCTATTACGCCAACAAAAAACTGTATCGACGTTTTCATAAACTCCCTCTGATGCCGCTGGTGTTCACGCCGATCCTGCTGGTGCTGATTCTGGTGGTAGGCCATATCTCTTATCAGAGCTATATGGGAGAGACCCACTGGCTGCTGTGGCTGCTGGGCCCGGCGACCATCGCCTTTGCCGTTCCGGTGTATGAAAATGTCGCGGTGATTAAACGCCACTGGATGTCGCTCAGCGCCGGGGTGGTGACGGCGGTAGTGGTGGCTGTCACCAGTTCCGTATGGCTGGCGCGCGGGTTTATGTTGTCTGATGAAATTCAGCGTAGCCTGGCGGTGCGCTCGGTGACCACGCCCTTTGCGCTGGCGGCGGCGAAACCGCTCGGCGGTCAACCCGATCTGGTGGCGCTGTTTGTGGTGATCACCGGCGTGTTTGGCATGGCGGTGGGAGATATGCTGTTCTTACGTCTTGCTATCCGGGAGGGGATGGCGAAAGGAGCCGGGTTCGGCGCGGCTTCCCATGGTGCGGGAACGGCGCGCTCGTATGAGCTGGGCCAGCAGGAGGGCGTGGTGGCCAGCCTGGTGATGATGCTGTCAGGCGTAGTGGTGGTGCTGGCTGCGCCGGTCGTCCGCTGGCTGCTGTTTTAACATTATCGCCAGAGTGAATGTTAATAAATATTGAGGAGAGGAATAGCTATCGGCTATTCCCTGTTTTTGTTATTGATGTATTTAACGGTTCATCATAAAAGATTAAGCCAATTCTTATATCAGCACTGACTTTGTAACTAAATGTTTCTCTGCATGCCCGTATTTAATTATGGGGTAAATATTATATAAATATCCAATTATCTTTGCGAATTTTATAACTTTATAACTATTTGATTTTTATGGTTTTGAGTATGGCCACTCATGCGTTGCGATGTTATGTCGCAAAAAATCAATTTTTACATTAATAATTGAGTTCTTACCTCATGCTAGTTATTATTTTTACGCGAGCTTGTATTATTGAATGGATTCAAATGCTGGTCGTTTATTTATGAATAATATTAATTGTCATAAACCATATGTCATGTAAATACATGCATGACGCCGCGCTGCTTGAATTTCATTCTCTAATATCGCTGCATAAAGCAATTGACGGACTGATTGTCGTTTATAATGGATATGGGAATAAATATGAAGATGAGTAAAAAATTTCTGGCGGGTGCCCTGATTTTCTCTGCCTGCAGCGCGCTGTCTACCGTTGCGCAGGCTGATAACACCATTACCTTTAATGGTATTGTTTCCGATACCACCTGTACGGCGACCATTGATGGCGGTGTAACGGCTATTGATATGGGCACCACCTCAGTGGCGGATCTGAAAGCGTATACCTTCGGCGCTGCCAAGAACTTCTCCTTTAGCTTAGCTGATTGCCCGACCGCGGAAGAAGGTGGCAACAGTATCGCCCGCGTCACTTTTGGCGGTGTTTCCGATACCGCGAACAGCGATTATTTTAAAAACCAGGCAACTGATGAGCCGGCAACCGGCGTCGCTGTGGCCCTTTTCGACGAAGCGGGCAATGTGATGAAGAATAACGAAGAGGGTTCTGATGTTGATATCTCTTCGGGTGCAGCAACCATTCCGTTCACCGTTAAAATGGTGAAATCGGGTGATGCCGATCCGACGAAAGGTACCGTTCAGACAACCGTGACTTATAACGTGACCTATCATTAATTCGGCTTCTTGTTGAATGGAGAAAGGGGAATCGCCTGCTATTCCCCTTAAATTAAACATATGAGATATCCTTTTTTTGCGATCGGTTTATTGCTGTCTTCTTCCTTCGCGCAGGCCAGCGTGGTCGTTGGCGGTACGCGTCTGGTTTTTGATGGTACGAAAAATAACGCTGTAATAACGGTTGAAAATAAAGATCAGAACAGCAATATCGTTCAGTCCTGGCTCTCGGTGGTTGATGCAGCCTCACCCGCCAAAGACGCATTTATTATTACGCCGCCGCTGTTTCGTCTCAAAGCCGGGGAGAAAGGATTTGTCCGCGTAGTTCGATCAGGAAAGAAATTACCCGACGATCGCGAGTCGATGTTTTGGTTCAATATTAAAGGGATCCCGGCAACAGAGTATGTACCTGATAAGAATGTCGTACAGTTTGCGATTAATTCGAAAATAAAATTGATTTATCGACCCGCTGCGTTAAAAGGTAATACACCGGAAGCGTACGCTGAAAAATTACAGTGGGGGAAAGAGGGGACGTCGGTGACGGTAAAAAATAACTCACCGCTGTATATGAATTTCTCACAGGTTAGCCTTAACGGTAAAAATATTTCTGGCGCATGGTTTGCTGCCCCGTTTTCCACTTTAAAAATACCCGTGAAGAGTAGCCTGTCGGCGACAGGAAAAAAAGAGATCACATGGAGCGTGATTAATGATTATGGTATGTCAGGGAAGAAATATACCGCTATCATTCAGTAGCGTTGAGCTGCTATTTTCAACTAAAAGTATCTGCGTCGCTATTATTCTGTGCCTAAGTACTCTGCCCTCTCGCGCGGAGGCCGGCGAATATTTCAACCCAAATTTACTCGAAGTCGCCGAGAGTCCTGCGGCTTCGGTTGATCTATCCTATTTTTCGCAAGATGGCATACCGCCGGGCACCTATCACCTGGATGTTTACATCAACGATAAGTACGTCAGTTCAGACTCGCTGACTTTTCAGGAAATTAGCCATGACGCAGGCGCGACTGCTTCTCCCTGCCTGTCCGCGGAGTATCTGAATTCATGGTTGATTAATACCACCGCCTATCCGCAGTTGTTCGAGGCAGGGGAAACCTGCGCCCGGCTGTCGGCGATCCCCGGGATGACGTTCTCGGTATCTCTTGCCCAGCAGCGGATTGATTTTACCGTGCCGCAGGCCGCCATGCTGAATCGCCCCAGAGACTATATTCCCGAGAGCCAGTGGCAACAGGGGATCAATGCCGGTCTTCTCAACTATAGCGTCACCGGGCAGCGTAATGCGCCGCGGCATAACGGCGCCACTATCGACAGTCAGTTCGTCAGCCTGCAGCCAGGGCTGAATCTGGGACCATGGCGCCTGCGCAACTACAGCACCTATAGCCACAGCGATAACAACAGCCGCTGGGAGTCGGTTTACTCCTATCTTGCCCGCGATATTCACATCCTACGCAGCCAGCTGGTGGTCGGTAATACGTATACCTCTTCCGGCATTTTCGACAGTTTGAGTTTTACCGGTCTGCAACTCAGTTCGGACAAAGAGATGCTGCCGGATAGCCTGCATGGCTTTGCGCCGACGATTCGAGGGATCGCGCGCACCACCGCGGAGGTCTCGGTTTATCAGAATGGTTACAGCATTTATAAAACCACCGTCGCTCCCGGCGCCTTTGAAATTAACGATCTGTACGCCACCGGCAGCGCCGGCGACCTGTACGTCAACATTAAAGAGTCTGACGGCAGCGAGCAAAACTTTGTGGTGCCTTTCGCGTCGCTGGCGATCCTGCAACGTGAGGGCCAGCTGGACTATGCGCTGAGCAGCGGCAGGACGCGATCGGGTAGCTCCGACGATAAAGAATATAACTTTATTCAGTCTTCCCTGGCCTATGGCGCCACCAGCAACATCACTTTTTATACTGGTTTCCAGCAGGCGGAAGATAAATACACCAACCTGTTGTTAGGCGCTGGCTTTAACCTCGGTACTATCGGTGCGCTGTCGTTTGATGGCTCTCAGTCGTGGGCCGACGTGAAAACCAGCGATACGGCCTCGTCAACCAGTAAAGAGCAAGGGCAATCGTATCGCGTCCGCTTCAGTAAAAGCTTTCTGCAGACGGGCACCAGCTTTTCCGTGGCCGGTTATCGCTACTCCACCTCGGGATATTATTCGTTTCAGGACTTTGTCGATAACTCTTCCACACAGCGCGACTGCTGTACGCAGAGCGGCAGAACGAAAGGCCGGTTTGACGCATCGTTGTCGCAGACGCTGTTTGGCTATGGTTCGCTCTCGCTTTCGTTGGTCAATGAGACCTACTGGGACAGTTCGCGTATGGAATCGGTGGGCGTGGGCTATAGCGGGTCGATTGGCAAGGCCTCCTACTTTATTAACTATTCCTATAACCGCAATGTGCAAAGCATCGATGACAGCGACAATAACCGGCCGGCCAGCGATACCGTCATCTCCCTGACGTTAAGTATTCCGCTTGGCGAGACGCTCTCGGCAAATTACACCATGAACCATGGTCGACATAACGATACCACGCACAGCGTGGGGCTCAACGGCTCGGCGTTTGAGGATCGTTCCCTGAACTGGAGCGTACTGGAAGGGTACAACACGCAGGATAAAAGCACCTCCGGCAACCTCAGCGTCAACTACCAGGGCTCGAAAGGGGATGTAGCTGGCGGCTATGGCTACGACCGCTACAGCAATCACTACAACTATTCGCTGCGCGGGGGCATGGTCGCCCATGCGGGCGGACTCACGCTATCACGCTTTCTGGGCGAGAGTTCTGCGCTGGTCGAAACGCCTGGCGTCAGCGATGTGACAGTGCGCGGTCAGACAAACGTGACGACGGATGCCGCCGGATATGCGGTGGTGCCTTACGTCCGTCCGTACCATCGTAACAGCCTGGCGCTGGATGAACAGGAAATACCTGGCGCTGAAGTGGATAACGTCGCCAGAACGGTGGTTCCGACGCGCAATGCGATCGTCAAAGTGAAGTACGACACGCGAATTGGCTATAAGGCGATGCTCACCCTGCGTACCCGCAATGGCGTGGTGCCTTTCGGCGCGCTGGTGACCCTCGATAATGATCACGGTAGCGCGTCGCGCAGCAATATCGTTGGCGATGAGGGGCAGGTGTATCTAACGGGGCTGCAGAAAAAAGGCCAGCTGTTAGCGCGCTGGGGGGAGAAAAGCAGTGAGCAGTGCACCGTTCATTATGACTTCTCCGGCATGGCCCTTGGCGACGATATTCTGTTCTATCAGGCCGAATGTCGGTAATGGATGCAGGTTTTCAACATGGAAGAGGGGCTGATATGAATATGCGAGACGGCAGCACAAGGGGCCTCCTGGTGGCCATTTTGCTGCTCTCCCTTCCGGCGCTGGCTTATGAGGGCAGCAGCACGGTCAATTTTAACGTCACGGGCACCATCGAAGCGCCTTCCTGTGAGGTGGCCGTGGAGCCGTCGAACAGTATCGATTTAGGCACCGTCTCCTCGCAGACGTTCTCCGGACATGCCGGGGCGAGCGGCGCCAGCGTGCCGGTTAAGCTGGTCTTTTCCAGCTGTTCCGCCGATGCGTCGGCGGTGACCATCGCGTTTAGCGGCACCAGCTTCGATAGCACCCACGCTTCAATCTATAAAAACTTCCAGACTGGCAGCAACGGTGCCAGCGGCGTCGGTTTGCAGCTGCAGAGCATGGCCGACCAGCAGCCCCTTGGCCCCGGCGACCAGTATCTCTATACCTTTGGGGACGATGCGGATATCCATACCTTTAATATGGTGGCACGTATGTTTTCGCCTTATGGCCAGGTAAGGTCCGGGATGGTCGGGTTTACCGCCACGTTCGATGTGGCCTACAAATAACGTTTCGACAGGGATGGGTATGAAAAAACTGATCTTATTGCTCATATTGGCACTGTGTCCCGTCTATAGCTGGGCGGCCTGCACGGGAACCAACTATGGCGATGTCTCGATGACCAACCTGCCGGAAAAGATCCTGGTCAATGCCGGGAGCTATACCGCAGGGACGGTACTGTATGACTCGGGGAAGATTACGCGCTCGCAAACGGAATTGCTTAACTGTGAGGGGAGCACCTACGCGGTTTTTGCCTGGTCCTCGAACAATGCCGGGGCACTGATAGGGGATAATATCTATGCCACCTCGGTGCAGGGGATCGGTATCCGCGTCAAGGTGTGGCTCAATATCAGCGGTGAATATGGCGATGACACCGATGATTTCAGCCCCGACTCGCAGGTGCATTATATTGGTGATGTGAATTATTACCTCGGAAAGCCGACAGGTCTTTTCGACTCTTTCGCGTCGACTCATTATACCCCAGCGTATCAGCTGCAGCTGGTGGCCACCGGCGGCGCCATCGCCAGCAAGAGTCAATTATCGTTCAGCGACCCGGTGGCCACGGTATCGGCCAAGGATAAAAAGGGGACCATCGCTATTTCACAACTGCACATCAGCGGCACCACCAGCATCCAGCTAATCCCGATGGGGTGTATTGTCGGTAGCAATAATCTCAGTTTTTCCATGGGCAGCATCAATGCCAGTGAGTTTAATACCGCGACGAAGGTGGGTAGCGCGCGGCAGTCTCTGAGCCTCTCCTGCGAGCCGGGAACTAACGTTTCGATGCGTGTGGCGGCTGCTTCTGCAAGCGGGGATAACCCTGACAATACGGTGATGGCCCTCACGGCGGAACAGAATGCCGCCACTGGCGTGGGAGTGCAGTTAAATTTGAATGGCAAAGCACTGCCGTTAAATACCGATATCAGCCTCTATACTTCGAGCCGCGCGACGGTGACCAACAGCGGCGCGGATGCCAGCTACAGCTATTTCACCAACCCCGACAGCCCCGGAGGCGCAGCGGCCATGCAGACGCTCGCCTTATCCACTAACTATTACAGGACGGGGAGCGCGGTGACCGCGGGGACAGCCAACGCCACCGGGGTGATCACCTTTACTTATAACTGAGGGGGAGAATCCCTTCCCCGAACGATGCCGGGGAAGGGAGAGGACAATTAATGCGCCTGACCTTTCTCGATGCCAATCCCTGTCTGCGAACGGATAAACTGGGCGCGGAACTGCTCGCGCTCGCGCATCCCTTCCGGTGAGTTATCGGTCGCGGAGAAGAGCCAGATGCCGATAAAGGCGATCGCGATGGAGAACAGCGCTGGGTATTCATACGGGAACAGCGCTTTCTCATGACCGAGGATCTGCACCCAAATGGTCGGGCCGAGGATCATCAGAATCACCGCCGTCAGCAGACCCAGCCAGCCGCCGATCATCGCCCCGCGGGTGGTCAGCTTCGACCAGTACATCGACAGCAGGATAATCGGGAAGTTACAGCTGGCGGCAATAGAGAACGCCAGGCCGACCATGAAAGCGATATTCTGATTTTCGAACAGGATGCCCAGCAGAATGGCCACCACGCCGAGGATCAGCACCGTAATTTTGGAGACCTTCAGCTCCTGACGCTCGGTCGCCCCTTTACGGAAGACGTTGGCGTACAGGTCGTGCGACACCGCCGAGGCACCCGCCAGCGTCAAGCCAGCGACCACCGCCAGAATAGTGGCGAAGGCGACCGCGGAGATAAAGCCGAGGAACAGGTTGCCGCCCACCGCATCCGCCAGATGCACCGCCGCCATATTATTGCCGCCGATAAGCTGCCCGGCCGCGTCTTTGAACACTGGGTTCGCGCCGACCAGCATGATGGCGCCGAAGCCGATGATAAAGGTCAGAATATAGAAGTAGCCCATAAAACCGGTGGCGTAGAACACGCTTTTACGCGCTTCTTTGGCGTCGCTCACGGTAAAGAAACGCATCAGGATATGCGGCAGGCCGGCGGTACCAAACATCAGACCGAGGCCAAGGGAGAGCGCGGATATCGGATCTTTCACCAGCCCGCCTGGGCTCATAATCGCCGCGCCTTTCGGGTGGACGGCCATCGCTTCGGTAAACAGATTATTGAAGCTGAAGCCGACGTGCTTCATCACCATAAAGGCCATAAAGCTGGCGCCGAACAGCAGCAGAACCGCTTTGATAATCTGCACCCAGGTGGTCGCCAGCATGCCGCCGAACAGGACATAGAGCACCATCAGGACGCCCACCAGCACCACCGCAACGTGATAGTTAAGGCCGAACAGCAGCTGGATCAGCTTGCCGGCGCCAACCATTTGGGCGATCAGATAGAGGGCCACCACCACCAGCGAGCCGCAGGCGGAGAGGGTGCGGATCGGTCCCTGTTTGAGACGATAGGACGCCACGTCGGCAAAGGTGTAGCGGCCAAGGTTGCGCAGACGTTCGGCAATCAGAAACAGGATAATCGGCCAGCCGACAAGGAAGCCCAGCGAGTAGATCAGACCGTCGTAACCGGAGGTATACACCAGCGCGGAGATACCAAGGAACGACGCTGCCGACATAAAGTCGCCGGCAATCGCCAGCCCGTTCTGGAAACCGGTGATATTGCCGCCGGCGGTGTAGTAATCGCTGCGCGAACGCACCCGTTTTGACGCCCAGTAAGTGATGTACAGGGTCAGGGCGACGAAAATCAGGAACATGACAATCGCCTGCCAGTTGGTCGGCTGGCGCTGTACCGCGCCGGTAATGGCGTCTGCGGCCTGAACGCCGAGGGGCAGCAGCGTAGCGGCGAGCGCCGTCAGGACTCTCTTGATCATGCTTTTACCTCGTTGAGAACGCTCTTAGTCAAACGGTCAAATTCACCGTTGGCCCGCCAGACATAAATACCGGTGAGAACAAACGAAATGACGATCACCCCGATGCCCAGCGGGATCCCGCGGGTGACGCTGGTCCCGGCGTGCAGCGGCGTGCCGAGCCAGCCTGGCGCGAAGGCGATAAGCAGAATAAAGCCCACATAGATCACTAACATAATCACTGACAGAATGGCGGCAAACCGTTGCCGTGATGCTACCAGCTCCCTGAAATGCGCACTATTTTCTATCCGCTGACAAAGTTGTTCATTCATCTTAGCGTCTCCAGAGGTCTCCCTTTCGTCATCCACGCAGCGGACGCTGGCGACAGCAACCCCTCCGGCGTTAAAGGCCGGGATACGGTTCGCTGACGGCGTTCCTGCGAGTGAAATCCTGGGGGAGGGACTTATTTTTATCCTCTCCCCGGTGGGGGAGAGGGTGTAGGGAATCGGTCCTTACTTAAGAAGGCATGGTAATGGCCTGCTTCTCTTCGAGCAGTTTTTCCACTACGCCAGGATCGGCGAGAGTCGAGGTATCGCCGAGGTTGCTGGTGTCGCCCGCGGCGATCTTGCGCAGAATGCGGCGCATGATTTTGCCCGAGCGGGTTTTTGGCAACGAATCGGTCCAGTGCAGAACATCCGGCGTCGCCAGCGGGCCAATCTCTTTACGCACCCAGTTACGTACTTCCGCATACAGCTCCGGCGTCGGTTCTTCACCGTGATTGAGCGTCACGTAGGCGTAGATAGCCTGGCCCTTGATGTTGTGCGGAATACCGACCACTGCCGCTTCGGCGATTTTCGGGTGCGACACCAGCGCCGATTCGATCTCGGCAGTACCCAGACGGTGGCCGGAGACGTTCAGTACGTCATCCACGCGGCCGGTGATCCAGTAATAGCCATCTTCATCTCGGCGCGCGCCGTCGCCGCTAAAGTACATATTTTTGAAGGTGGAGAAGTAGGTTTGCTCAAAGCGCTCATGATCCCCGAACAGGGTACGCGCCTGGCCGGGCCAGGAGTCGGCGATGGCAAGATTGCCCTCGGTGGCGCCATCCAGCGGCAGCCCTTCGTTATCCACCAGCACCGGCTGAACGCCGAAGAACGGGCGGGTAGCGGAGCCAGCCTTCAGCTCAATCGCCCCCGGCAGCGGGGTGATCATAAAGCCGCCGGTTTCGGTCTGCCACCAGGTGTCCATCACCGGGCACTTCTCGTTACCGATCTTCTTCCAGTACCACTCCCAGGCTTCCGGGTTAATGGGTTCGCCGACCGAGCCGAGAATGCGCAGCGAGGAGCGGTCTGTGCCTTCGATAGCCTTGTCGCCTTCCGCCATCAGGGCACGGATCGCCGTCGGAGCGGTATACAGAATGCTGACCTTATGCTTATCGACGACCTGGCACATACGCGCCGGGGTTGGCCAGTTCGGCACCCCTTCGAACATCAGAGTGGTGGCGCCGCAGGCCAGCGGGCCGTACAGCAGATAGCTGTGGCCGGTGACCCAGCCGACATCGGCGGTGCACCAGTAAATATCGCCCGGGTGGTAATCGAAAACGTATTTAAAGGTGGTGGCCGCGTAGACCAGATAGCCGCCGGTGGTGTGCAACACCCCTTTCGGTTTACCGGTGGAGCCAGAGGTATAGAGGATGAACAGCGGATCTTCGGCGTTCATCTCGACGGGGCGGTGTTCGGCGCTGGCGTTCGCCATCAGATCGCTCCACCACAGATCGCGGCCTTCCTGCCAGTCGATTTTACCGCCGGTACGTTTCAGGACCACGACGTGTTCAATGCTGTTTACGTTCGGGTTTTTCAGCGCGTCATCGACGTTTTTCTTCAGCGGGATGGCGCGACCGGCGCGCAGCCCTTCATCCGCGGTGATCACCAGGCGCGAGCTGGAGTCGATAATGCGTCCGGCCACTGCCTCCGGCGAGAAGCCACCGAAAATCACCGAGTGGATGGCGCCGATGCGGGCGCAGGCCAGCATCGCCACCGCGGCTTCCGGCACCATCGGCATATAGATGGCGACCACGTCGCCTTTTTTAATCCCGAGGCCGAGCAGCACATTGGCGAAGCGGCACACGTCCGCATGCAGTTCACGGTAGGTGATGTGCTTGCTCTGGCTGGCGTCGTCGCCTTCCCAGATGATGGCGGTTTGATCGCCGCGCTCGGCGAGGTGGCGGTCGAGGCAGTTGGCGGCGAGGTTCAGGGTGCCGTCTTCATACCATTTGATGGAAATGTTACCTGGCGCGAAGGAGGTATTCTTCACGCGGGTGTAGGGGCGCATCCAGTCAAGGATTTTCCCCTGCTCGCCCCAGAATGTATCAGGGTCGGTTATGGATTGTTGATACTGCGCCTTGTACTGATCCGGGTTAATCAGGCAACGTTCCGCAATGTTAGCGGGAATAGGGTGTTTGTGTATTTGGCTCATGGCTTTTTTTCTCCTTTGAACTTGTTAAATATATGTCAAACAAACGTTAAGAGTAGGGGTTTTGACAGCTTTGTTTGTTAATTGGGGGGCAGATCACGCAATGATTCAACTGAGTGAAATTTCGTCAAATGAAACTTTGAAGTGAAATAATTACGCAAATGAATTTATAGAAATGGATGATGTGAAATATTTTTTATTACAAATACTTATGCAAGGTAACTGGGGGAAATTTGCTGCTTTATGCAGAAAAGCAGAGGAAAGCCCTGTTCTTAAAGGCTTGCGCAGCATGCCGTGCAAATGATACTGATATTGCGCGTTAAATAACCCCACAAAGCAACGCAACACAATTCATACCCCCTGCAGTGGGTACCATGACGAAAAGGAATGGTGCCTTTCATTGAGGAAGTCAGTAGTGAAGAAAACAAAAAAAGTCAGTCTGGCCTGGCAAATTTTGCTAGCCCTGGTGCTGGGTATCCTTCTGGGCAGTTATCTGCATTACCACGCCGAAAGTCGCGATTGGTTGATTAGCAATTTGCTGACACCGGCGGGCGATATCTTTATCCATCTGATTAAAATGATCGTGGTCCCGATTGTTATTTCGACCCTGGTGGTCGGGATTGCCGGCGTGGGCGATGCCAAACAGTTAGGCCGGATCGGCGCCAAAACGATTATCTATTTCGAAGTGATCACCACGGTGGCGATCGTGCTGGGTATCACCCTGGCCAACGTCTTTCAGCCGGGAACGGGCATTGATATGTCGCAGCTGGCGGCGGTTGATATTTCGAAATACCAGAATACCACCGCTGAGGTGCAGAGCCATGCGCATGGCCTGATGGGCACCATCCTGTCGCTGGTGCCAACCAACATCGTGGCGTCGATGGCGAAAGGCGATATGCTGCCGATTATTTTCTTCTCGGTGCTGTTTGGTCTGGGGCTCTCCTCGCTGCCGGCGACGCACCGTGAACCGCTGGTGACGGTCTTCCGCTCCATCTCCGAAACCATGTTCAAAGTCACCCATATGGTGATGCGCTATGCGCCGATCGGGGTGTTCGCCCTGATTTCAGTGACCGTCGCCACCTTCGGGTTCGCCTCGCTGTGGCCGTTGGCCAAGCTGGTGCTGCTGGTTTACTTCGCGATCCTGTTTTTCGCGCTGGTGGTGCTGGGGATTGTCGCCCGCCTGTGCGGCCTGAGCATCTGGATCCTGATCCGCATCCTAAAAGATGAGCTGATTCTGGCTTACTCCACCGCCAGCTCCGAGAGTGTGCTGCCGCGAATTATCGAGAAAATGGAAGCCTATGGCGCGCCGGCGTCGATCACCAGCTTCGTGGTGCCGACCGGCTACTCCTTTAACCTCGATGGCTCAACGCTGTATCAGAGCATTGCGGCGATCTTTATCGCCCAGCTCTACGGCATCGACCTCTCCATCTGGCAGGAGATCACCCTGGTGCTGACCCTGATGGTGACCTCGAAGGGGATCGCTGGCGTGCCGGGCGTCTCCTTTGTCGTGCTGCTGGCCACCCTGGGCAGCGTCGGGATCCCGCTGGAAGGTCTCGCCTTTATCGCCGGCGTTGACCGTATCCTCGACATGGCGCGTACCGCGCTGAACGTGGTGGGCAATGCGCTGGCGGTGCTGGTTATCGCCAAGTGGGAGCATAAGTTCGACCGTAAAAAAGCGCTGGCGTATGAACGCGAAGTGCTGGGCAAGTTTGATAAAACCGCCCAATAAAACACAAAGCCCGGCGCGAGTGCCGGGCTTTTTCTTATCCTTTACTGATCCTGTCAAACTCTTCGCAGCCGGTATCAAATCCCTCAAGACAGCTAACGTTCAGCCAGTGCAGCGCCTTCTGCTTATTCGGTTCGATAAAGCCTTTCTCCCCCTGCTGGAACATCATCCCGGCCCAGTATTCGGCATAGCCGGTCCGCGAGAGCGCTGAGCTGCCTTTGAAGTATTCGCTCGCTTTCACATCATCTTCCGGGCCGTGCACACCGCTGGCGTAGATCAGCCCGAGCAGCATCTGGGCGTCTACCGCCGCATCGCTTTCGCTGTCCTGGGCGGCATCCTGCAGGAGCGTGATGGCGTGCGCCACGTCGGTGGGACCGGCCTGACGGTTCACCAGCACCCGCGCGAGGACGATTTCCCCGGATTTACTGCCGGCCTTAACGGCTTTTTCCGCCAGCTGGCGGGCCTGCGGATAGTCCGCCTGCTGCGGATTGCGAATTTTGAGCTGCGCCAGCAGGGCCAGCGCGTCACCATCGCCTTGCGCCGCTGCTTTCTGGGCCCAGAATTCGGCTTTCTGATAATCGCCGGAGCTGACCCAGGTATCCGCAAGGTAATATTGCGCGCGACGATCGCCGGCTTCCGCCTGCTGTTGATACTGACTGCCGGGTTCGGTGGCCACCGCTGCGCCGCTGGTGAAAACCAGTAAAAATAAAAAGAGGTATTTCATTTGTATTTATTATCAGCAAGGAACATAGCGCGCAGTATAAAGGCAGGCGAAAAAGAAGAAAATGGCGGGAATTAGCGGGGTGAATACCCGGATAGCGGCGCGTAGCGCCTTATCCGGGCTACGGTTCGGTATTCGGTTGGTAGCCCCGGTAAGCGTAAGCGCCACCGGGGAGGGTTCCCGGATATCGGGTATGGCCGTCGAACCTTAACCCATCGCGCTTTCGCGCAGGCGGGATTTCAGCTTGTTGTACTCGTCGATCACGTACTGTTCCGCCGCGCGCTGATCGGCAATCCGCTCAACGTTGACCGCGCAGTACTTGTACTCCGGCGTTTTGGTTATTGGGCTCAGGTTCTCCGACACCAGCTCGTTACAGGCGCCAATCCACCACTGGTAGGTCATATACACCGCGCCTTTATTCGGCCGGTCGCTGACCTGCGCGCGGGTGATGATCCGACCCTTGCGCGAATTCACCCACACCAGCGCTTCATCCTCAATGCCTAACCGTTCGGCGTCGGCGGTGTTGATTTGCGCATAGCCAGGCTCATCCGCCAGCGCCGCCAGCGCCGCGCAGTTACCGGTCATTGAACGGCACGAGTAGTGGCCGACTTCGCGCACCGTCGAAAGCACCATCGGGTACTCGTCGGTGAGCTTATCGATCGGCGCGACCCAGTCGCAGGTGAAGAACTGCGCCAGCCCGTTCGGGGTATCGAACTTCTCTTTAAACAGATACGACGTCCCCTGATCGGCGTCGGACTCATCGCGGCACGGCCACATCACATAGCCGAGCTCACCCATTTTCTCGTAGGTGGCGCCGTAGAAGTCCGGGCACAAATGCCGCAACTCGTCCCAGATCTCCTGGGTGTTGTTGTAGTGCATCGGATAACCCATCCGGGTAGCGATTTCGCTGATGATCTGCCAGTCGGTTTTCAGATCCCACTTCGGCTCCACGGCTTTAAAGAAGCGCTGGAAGCCGCGGTCCGCTGCGGTGTACACGCCTTCGTGCTCGCCCCACGACGTGGACGGCAGGATGACGTCGGCCGCGGAGGCGGTTTTGGTCATGAAAATGTCCTGGACGATCACCAGTTCCAGATCGTCGAACGCTTTGCGCACCGCTGACAGTTCAGCATCGGTCTGCAGCGGATCTTCACCCATAATGTACGCCGCCCGCACTTCACCGTGCGCCGCGCGGTGCGGCAGCTCGCTGATGCGATAGCCGGTATGCGCCGGCAGGCTGTCGACGCCCCAGGCTTTGGCGAACTTCTCGCGGTTTTCCGGGAACTTAACGTACTGGTAGCCTGGATAGGTATCCGGCAGCGCACCCATATCGCAGGCGCCCTGGACGTTGTTCTGGCCACGCACCGGGTTGACGCCGACGCTCGGTTTGCCGAGGTTGCCGGTGAGGATCGCCAGGCTGGTCAGGGAACGCACGGTCTCCACGCCCTGGTAGAACTGGGTAACGCCCATGCCCCACAGAATGGCGGCGGATTTGGCGCTGGCGTACATCCGGGCGCAGGCGCGGATCTCCTGGGCGCTGACCCCGGTGATCTCCTCCACCGACTCCGCCGTGTAGCCTTCAACGATTTTGCGATACTCCTCGAAGCCTTCGGAACGGCTGGCGACGAAGGATTTATCGTACAGATCCTCTTCAATAATCACGTGGCCAATGGCGTTGAGCAGCGCGATGTTCGAGCCGTTCTTCAGCGCAATGTGCATATCGGCGATGCGCGCGGTTTCAATTTTGCGCGGGTCGCAGACGATAATTTTCGCCCCGTTGCGTTTAGCGTTAATGACGTGATTCGCCACGATAGGGTGGGAATCCGCCGGGTTGTAGCCGAAGATAAACACCAGATCGGTGTTATCAATCTCTGTGATGGCATTACTCATGGCGCCGTTACCGACCGACTGGTGCAGACCTGCAACCGAAGGGCCGTGTCAGACGCGAGCGCAGCAGTCGACGTTATTGGTACCAATAACGGCGCGCGCGAATTTTTGCATCACATAGTTGGTTTCATTACCGGTGCCGCGGGAGGAGCCGGTGGTTTGGATCGCATCCGGGCCATATTTGGCTTTAATGGCGCTGAGGCGAGTGGCGACGTAATCCAGCGCCTCATCCCAGGAGACAGCTTCCAGCTTGCCGCCGCGTTGACGACGGATCATGGGGGTTTTCAGGCGCGGCGTCAGGATCTGGGTATCGTTAATAAAGTCCCAGCCATAATAGCCTTTCAGGCACAGGGTTCCCTGGTTGGTTTTCCCCTGCGCCGCTTCAGCCCGAACGATTTTGCCGTTATCGACCACCAGATTGATTTTGCAACCTGATGCGCAATACGGGCAAACCGTGACGACTTTTTTCATCGGTCTTGCTCCAGTTATTCAATGGGCGCGTTTGCGCTATCGCGCCGTCACTATGCATCTTCTATGCCATATTTTCATTGTGGGTATTCCTTGATGATACGCGGCTTTTTTGGGCGAAATGCTGACGAAAAACAGCCTGTCGACAGATTTGACGTGTCGATACACTGGAGATGTGACGGCGCTTGAAAAAATGTCACCGGGAGAGGAATTTGTCGGCGCAGCCTTGCAGAATCGATCAGACTGACACTAACTCCCCGCGGGCAGAGGCAAAGATGAAACCGGTCATTTTAGTGGTCGATGACGACATAGCGATGGGCGAGCTGCTCAGAGATGTGCTCGGCGCGCACGCGTTTGAGGTGCTGGTCTGCCAGACCGGCGGCGACGCGCTGGCGACGGTGGCGCAGCGGGCGGACATCGCGCTGGTTTTGCTGGATATGATCCTGCCGGATACCAATGGCCTGCAGGTGCTTCAGCAGCTGCAGCGCACCCGGCCGGAGCTGCCGGTGGTGATGCTCTCCGGCCTGGGCAGTGAGTCCGATGTGGTGGTGGGCCTGGAGATGGGCGCCGATGATTACATCGCCAAACCGTTCAGTTCGCGGGTGGTGGTCGCCCGGGTGAAGGCGGTGCTGCGGCGCAGCGGGGCGCTGGCCAGCGAGGCGCCGGGCGTCGCCGCCGGCCTGACGTTCAACGGCTGGCGGCTGGATACCACCCGCTGTGAGCTGTATAACCCGCAGCAGCAGGCGATCCCGCTGACCCAGGGAGAATACGGTTTGCTGCTGGCGCTGGCGCAGAACGCCCGCCGGGTACTGAACCGCGAACAGTTGCTGGCGCTGACCCATACCGAAAGCACCGAGGTGTTCGACCGCACCATCGATGTGCTGATCATGCGCCTGCGGCGCAAAATCGAGCTGAACCCGCATCAGCCGACGCTGATTAAAACGCTGCGCGGCCTGGGCTATGTCTTTTCCGCCGACGTGACCCACAGCGAGAAGGCGGCATAGGGCGGGAAGCTGTCTAACCGGCCTGGCCATTGCTGGGGGAGTCAACCCTTCTAATTATTTTGCAACTGAATAAACGTCTGTAGCTCAGTGAGCGTTTTGGCGCCGTCGATCGCATTGGCAGCCTGCAGGCTGGCGCGGGCGCAGGCGTGGGCCAGCTGCAGACTGTCGGTTAACGGCCAGCGTTCGTGGCTGCCGTACAGCAGGCCGGCGCAGAAGGCATCCCCGGCGCCGACGCTGCCGACAATCTCCTCCGGCGGCAGCCGCCATGACGGCACCCAGCGCCCGGCTTCGGTACGTGAGACGCCCCATGCCCCCTCCGGGCAGTGGATCACCACCCGTTGGCGCACGCCGGCGTCAAGCAATGCGCTGGCGGCGCTGGCGATATTGGCGACGTGCGGCTCGCCGTTGGGTAGCCGAATCTCCAGCCCGCTAAACTCGCTGGCTTCCAGTTCATTGATGGTCAGGTAGTCAAGATGCGCCAGCGCCGGCAGGACCAGCGGGCGGTAGCGCGGGTCGCCCTTGCGCGACACCAGATCGAGGGAAACCTCATAGCCTCGCTCGCGCATCTGCGCCAGCAGTCGCGCGCTGCGGGTGCCGTACACTTCGTCGGGGCGATCGAGACTCTCAAGCAGCAGCAGATAGCCGAGATGGAAAATTTTCAGCGGCGCATCCAGCGGTTCAAAGGCCGGAAGGTCAAGCAGGCGGTTGGCGCCGGGGGAGTGAAAAAAGGTACGCTGACCGTCAGCGTCGGTCATCACCTGAGTCATCGAGGTGGGGGCAGAGCTGGTGCGCTGCACGAGCTGGCGATTGATATGGTACTGATCGAGCATGGCGGTAATGTAGTCGCCATCGTTATCCTCGCCAATCAGGCCGACCGCCTGCAGCGGCAGGCCGGCGTGCATTTTGGCCAGGGTCAGCAGGACGTTCAGCGGCGCGCCGCCTGTGGCGCGTTCGCTATGCATAATCTCCACCAGCCAGCCGCGCTCCGGCCACTGTCTGATCTGGTGGACATGATCGACCAGCATGTTGCCTGCGGCAATAATGCCTTTACGTTCCATGATCGCTACTCCGCGCCGTCATACTTGTTAAGCGTAGCGCACAATCGGCGGAACGATCGTGCGCCCGGTTGCGCTTATTTCACGGTCCAGCCTTTGTAAGAGCTGACGTTGTTTTTGTCGATCATGGTCACCGGGATCAGCACCGGCGCGGTTGGGGCCGGTTTGCCCTGCAGGATGTTGTAGCCAATTTCCACCGCCTTCGCCGCCATCACCTGGGGATCCTGCGCCGGCGTTGCGACAAACAAGGAGTTCTTACGCTTCAGTGCCTCTTCGCCGTCCGGGCTGCCGTCGACGCCGACGATGAAGAACTCGCTGCGCTGCGCCTGTTTCGCTGCCAGATCGGCGCCAATCGCTGTCGGATCGTTGATCGCGAACACGCCGTCAATCTTCGGATTGGCCGCCAGCAGGGAGGTCATCACCTCCAGTCCGCCTTCCCGGCTGCCTTTGGCGTTCTGGTTGGAGGACAGAATTTTTATATCCGGGTGTTTTTTGAACTCCGTTTCGCAGCCTTCGACGCGGTTTTGTACGGCGGAGACCGGCGGCCCGTTGATGATCACCACGTTGCCTTTGTTGTTCAGACGATCGCTAATGTATTTACAGGCCAGCTCGCCCGCCTGGGTGTTATCGGAGGTGATGGTGGCGTCGGCCCCTTCGGCGGCAACGTCAACCGCCACCACCACGATCCCGGCCTCTTTGGCCCGTTTCACCGCCGGGCCAATGCCTTTCGAATCGGCGGCGTTGAGGATAATCATATCGACTTTGGCGGCGATAAAGTTATCGATCTGCGCCACCTGCTGGCCCAGATCGTAGCCGCTGGAGACCAGCGTCACTTTGACGTTATCCCCCGCCAGCTTGCGGGCTTCCAGCTCCGCGCCCTTGGTGATCTGCACAAAGAACGGGTTGGCAAGGTCGCCCACCGTCACGCCAATCGCTTTCAGCTCTTTGGCCGACGCAAAAGGGGAGGCGGCCAGCAGCGCGCCAGCACACAGCGCGGTGACTATCGGTTTTAAACGCATTCGCTTTTCCTCGCAGGTAAGATGGTGTTGTTATGCACTTTGATGATGTCGGGTACGGTATTTGTCGATCAGCACCGCAATGATGATCACCGCCCCTTTGATCACCAGTTGCCAGAAGTAGGAGACCCCCATCAGGGTCATACCGTTATTGAGGGTGGCGATAATCAGCGCCCCCACCAGCGTACCGGTGATGGTGCCGATCCCGCCGACGAAGCTGGTGCCGCCAAGAATGACCGCGGCGATGGCGTCCAGCTCGTAGCCGACCCCGAGGTTACCGTTGGCGCTGTACAGCCGGGAGGCGCTCATCACTCCGCCAAGGCCGGAGAGCAGGCCGCTCATGCCATAGACAAACAACAGCACCAGCCAGACTTTAATGCCGGTCAGCCGCGCCGCCTGCATGTTGCCGCCCACCGCGTAGATATGCACCCCAAGGGTGGTTCGGCGCAGGATAAACCAGCACACCGCGATAACCGCCAGGGCGATGACCACCAGCCACGGCACCGGGCCGAGGTAGTCATTGCCGATCCACTCGAAGCTGATATCGGAGTTGATCACCGTGGTGCCGTCGGCCAGCAGATAGGCGGCGCCGCGCAGCGCCGTATAGGTGCCGAGAGTGACAATAAACGGCGGTAGCCCGGCGAAGGCCACCAGCGCGCCGTTGAGCAGGCCGAGCAGCAGGCCGAGCATCAGCGCCGCCGGAATCGACAGCAACGCCAGCTCCGGGATCAGCGAGACCACCATTGCCGCCACCGCGGTGGTGCCGAGAATGGAGCCGACGGAAAGGTCAATGCCGCCGGTGAGGATGATGAAGGTCATTCCCGCCGCCAGCACAATGTTGATCGAGGCCTGGCGGGTGATATTCAGCAGATTGCTTTCCGTGAAGAAGTTGGGGGCGATAAAGCCGAAGACGGCGACGATCAGGATGAGGATCGGCAGAATGCCGACGGTCTGCATCAGGTCGCCCATCAGCATTTTTTTCGCCGAAGCGGATTTCGCGACCGGCGCGGAGGTCTCTTTCGGTATGCTCATAGTTGCCCTGCCTTAAGGTGAGAATCGTTCACGCCGGTGGCCAGCGTCATGATCTGTTCCTGGCTGATATCGCCGGACTGCAGCTCGCCGGCGATAGTCCCTTCGCGCATCACATAGACCCGGTCGCTCATGCCCACCACTTCGGGCAGTTCGCTGGAGATCATCAGAATGGCGACGCCCTGGCGCGCCATGTCGTTCATGATGCGGTAAATCTCGCTTTTCGCGCCGACGTCGACGCCGCGGGTGGGTTCATCAAGGATCAGAATGCGCGGGCCAATCGCCACCCAGCGTGAAATCAATAATTTCTGCTGGTTGCCGCCGGACAGCCCGCCGGCGCGCACCTGGGCGTGCGGTACGCGGATGTTCAGCAGCTGGATGGCATCATCGGAGATGGTTTGCGCCTTCCGGCGGTTGAGCATTCCCCAGGTCGCGTCGCGCTCCAGCGTCGCCATGGTGATGTTTTCCTGGGCCGCCAGTTCGAGAAACAGGCCCTGCTCTTTGCGGTTTTCGGTCAGAAAGCCGATGCCATGGTCGATGGCTTCGCGCGGCGAGTGGATCACCACCGGCTCGCCGTCGATCTCGATCACCCCGCCGGTGGCTTTGCGCACGCCAAAGATCAGCTGCGCCAGTTCGGAGCGTCCGGCGCCGACCAGCCCGGCGAGGCCGACGATTTCGCCGGCATGCACCACCAGGCTGCTGGGCTTAACCTTACCGCCATCGGTCAGATCCTCGACCCGCAGGCGCGGCTGGCCGCGGGGAATATCGCGCTCTTTATTGAACAGATCGCTGAGCGGACGGCCGACCATCATGCGCACCAGCTCCGGTGCGTTGAGCTTGTCGCGCACCAGGCTGCCGACATACTGCCCGTCGCGCAGGACGCTGACCCTGTCGGAGAGCTCATACACTTCCGCCATGCGGTGGCTGATATAGATAATCGCCATCCCCTCATCGCGCAGGCGCAGGATGAGGTCGAACAGGCGCTGGGTTTCCCGCGAGGAGAGGGCGGCGGTGGGTTCATCCATCACCAGAATGCGGCTTTGACGGTGCAGGGCGCGGGCGATCTCCACTTGCTGCTGCTCGGCGATGGTCAGGGTCATCACCCGGTCGCTGGCCCTGAACTGGGCGCCGAGACGGTCGATCACCGCCTGTGCCTGGCTGAGCATGGCTTTGCGCTGCACCAGGCCACCACGTGCCAGCTCGCTGCCGAGGAAAATGTTTTCCGCGACGGTCAGGTTCGGCGCCAGCTGCATCTCCTGGTAGATCAACGTGATCCCGGCGGCCAGCGCGTCCTTGGGGCCGCGGATCGTTTGCGGTTTTCCGTCGATCAGGATCTCGCCGCTGGTGGCGGTATAGGCGCCGGCGAGGATCTTCATCAGCGTGCTTTTTCCGGCGCCGTTCTCCCCCATCAGGGCGTGGATCTCGCCGGGCCAGACCGTCAGGTCGACGCCCTTTAGCGCGTAGAATTTGCCAAAAGCTTTGGCGATATGGCGCATTTCCAGTACCGGGGTGGCGGTCATCACGGCGCTCCTGTCTGCGAGAACAATAGCAGCAGTCCACCACCGGAAAATAAATGCAGGATGTCAGAATCCATTCATATTTGTCATAGTGATAAATAGTTAACCGCGATCACAGTTACGCGGCGTCATTTTCTGCACCGTCACGCCTATATGCCGACCGTTCCTTCACCGGAGTTGCTATGACCGCTCGCCGACACCCGTTTTTCACCAGCGCCCGTGGCCGCCTGCTCTCCTTTAATCTGCTGATGGTGGTCGTCACCCTGCTGGTGAGCGGCGTGGCGGTGTTCGGCTTTCACCACGCCAGCCAGCTGCAGGAGCAGGTGCAGCGCCAGACCCTCAACGATATGCGCGGCAGTATGGATCTGGCGCGGGACACGGCGAATGTCGCCACGGCCGCGGTGCGCCTGTCGCAGGTGGTGGGCGCGCTGGAGTACAAAAGCGAAGCGGAACGGCTGCTGGCGACGCAGCAGGCGCTGAAGCACTCGCTGGCTCAGCTGGCAGCGGCTCCGCTGGCGCAGCAGGAGGAGGCGCTGGTGGCCAGTATTATTCGCCGCAGCAACGCGCTGCAGCGGAGCGTGGCGGAGATGCTGGAGCGCGGCCAGCGTCGTCATCTGCAGCGCAATGCGCTGCTGAGTTCGCTTTACCAGAATCAGAGCAACCTGCGCCATCTCGCCGATCTTAACGATCGCGGCGGGGACCGGGCGATCGATCCTCGTCGGCTAGCCGAGATGGACCGGCTGATCGCCGCCGCGATCCATACCGTCACGCCGCGGTCGATCGTTCTGCAGCTCGACCAGCTGCGCGGCGACCTGCCGGCTCAAAGCGCCGATCCCGCGCTGGCGTTTGTTCTCCCCGACGTCACCCGGGAGCTGGCGAAGCTGGCCCCGCTGTCGGCCCAGCTGGAGGAGAGCGACCTGACGATCAGCTGGTACATGTACCACATCAAAGCGCTGGTCGCGCTGCTTAACGACGACATCAATCAGTACGTGACCCGGGTGGCGGAAGCCTCCGAACAGCGGGCGGCGCAGAGCCATCGGGAGCTGCGCTCCATCAGCATGTTTATTCTGCTTTCCGCGCTGCTGGCGCTGGCGATCACCGGCTGCGCCGGGTGGTACATCTACCGTAACCTGGGCTCTAACCTGACCGCTATCTCGCGGGCGATGTCGCGGCTGGCTCAGGGAGAGCCGAACGTCTCGGTGCCGGCCCTGCAGCGGCGCGACGAGCTGGGCGAACTGGCGCGCGCCTTTAACGTTTTCGCGCGCAATACGGCGTCGCTGGAGCACACCACCCGGCTGCTGAAAGAGAAGACCACCCAGATGGAGATCGATAGGATTAAGCGTCAGGAGCTGGAGGAGGCGCTGTTGCACAGCCAGAAGATGAAGGCCGTCGGCCAACTGACCGGAGGCCTGGCGCATGATTTTAACAACCTGCTCGCGGTGATCATCGGCAGCCTTGAGCTGGTGGAGCCGAATGCGCAGGATGCGCCACGCCTCACCAGGGCGCTGAAGGCGGCGGAACGCGGGGCGCTTCTGACCCAGCGGCTGCTGGCCTTTTCGCGTAAGCAGGCGCTGTATCCCCAGGCGGTGGCGATGGCGCCGTTGCTGGAGAACCTCAGCGAGCTAATGCGTCACTCCCTGCCGGCGACCTTGAGCCTGGAGATTGAGGCGCAGTCGCCGGCGTGGCCGGCATGGATAGACGTCGGCCAGCTGGAAAACGCCCTGATTAACCTGGTGATGAACGCCCGCGACGCCATGGCCGGGCGCGCGGGCGTCATTAAAATTCGTACCTGGAATCAGCGGGTCACCCGCAGCAGCGGCCAGCGGCAGGATATGGTGGCTCTGGAGGTGATCGATCACGGCTGCGGCATGTCGCAGGCGGTGAAAGCCCGGGTGTTTGAACCCTTCTTTACCACTAAAGCCACCGGCAGCGGCAGCGGCCTGGGGCTGTCGATGGTGTATGGCTTTGTGCGCCAGTCGGGCGGCCGGGTGGCGCTGGAGAGCGCGCCGGGGCAGGGGACGACGGTGCGGCTGCAGCTGCCGCGGGCGATGACCGAGGTAGAGAAGGCGGCGGTGCCGGTGGAAGACGAACCAATCCCGGCGGGAGAACGGCTGGCGCTGGTGCTGGAAGATGAAGAGGATGTTCGCCAGACGCTGTGCGAACAGCTGCATCAGCTGGGCTGGCTGACGCTGGAAACCGCCAGCGGGGAAGAGGCGCTGCAGCTGCTGGAGGCCTCGCCGGATATTGCCCTGTTGATTAGCGATCTGATGCTGCCCGGCGGGCTGAGCGGCGCCGATGTGATCCATACCGCGCGCCGCCGCTTTCCGGCGCTGCCGGTGCTGCTGATCAGCGGTCAGGATTTGCGCCCGGCGCAGAACCCGGCCCTGCCGGAGGTGGAGTGGCTGCGTAAGCCCTTTACCCGCGCTCAACTGGCGCAGGCGCTGAGTGCAGCGTACGCGAGGATTTGAGATTCCTCCGCTACCCGGGCGGCATGCCGATGATTAAGGTAGCGGCAGGACTCTGATGAGATTGGCCCCGATGAAACGTTACGCAATCGCACTGCTCTTTTGCACTCTGTCGCTGACCAGCCTGGCCGCCCGCGCCGATATTATCGATGACGCGATCGGCAATATTCAGCAAGCCATTAACGACGCCTATAACCCGGGTAGCAGTCGCTCTGATGACGACGACAGATACGATGACGATGGCCGGTATGATGACGGGCGCTATCAGGGAAGTCGCCAGCAGAGCCGTGACAGCCAGCGTCAGCATGACGATCGGCAACGCCAGCTGGACGATCGCCGCCGTCAGCTGGATGAACGCCAGCGCCAGCTCGATCGCGATCGCCGCCAGTTAGAAAGCGATCAGCGTCGTCTGGACGATGACTATTGATCGCCCCGCAGCAGACCGACGCCTAATCCAGCACGATTTCCATCCCGTCATAACCCGCTTCGAAACCTTCCGGTAGCGGGTTATCCATCATCCAGACGTCAAACTGATGGCTGATATGGGTGAGGATCACCCGCGGACAGCCTATCGCCTGGTTAAGGGCGCGAACGGTATTGAAATCGTTATGGTTACGCGGGGTCTGCGCCCGCGGCTCATGGCTGCAGTCGATGATCATCGCCTGCGGGCGGTTGCTGAGTAAAAACTTCAGCGTCTTGTCCGGCAGCCCGGCGGTATCCGAGAGCCAGGCTACCCGACTGTGGGCCGACTCCAGCAGATAACCGAAGGTGAGCTTCGAATGGTTGAGCGGCAGGGGCGTTACCCGCAGGCCCTGCAGCTCAAACACCACAAACGGCGTGACGGTATGGCTGAAGTCGAGCAGGCCGGGGTGCTTGAGCAGATCGTCGCAGCCGGCGTCGTCCGGCGGGCCGTAGACCGGGATCGGCGCGCCCACGCCCCAGCGCAGCGGAAACAGCCCCTGCACATGATCCAGGTGATAGTGGGTTAGCAGCACCTGCTGAAAGCTGCCGGCGGGATGATGTTCCATCAGATCCGGTCTGCCGGCGTCCAGCAGCGTCACTGCGCTGTTGAACGTCACCACCCCGCTACAGGGGCGTCGGCGATGGCTTTCCTCGCGGCGGGCGCGGCGGCAGGCCGCGCAATCGCAGCCAAAGGCCGGCACCAGCTGAGCGCCGCCGGTGCCGGTTAAGCGGAGGGTCAGGCTCATCGTGTCACCTTTGGTTTATACCAGCGGATCCGCTTCGCGCACCGCGTGGCTGCGCAGCAGGCGGAAAAATTCATCGACCGATTGTCGGAGACTGCCGTCGTTATTCAGCGTCAGGCAATCGTCCGGCTTATAGCGCGCGGCGCGGTCCAGACGCTGGGCGATATCCACCGCATTTTCCCGGCCGCGCTGCTCCAGCCGCTGGCGCAGCACCGGCGGCGAGACGGCGAGACAGATCGGCACCAGCACCTCGCCGTAGCGTTCCCGCGCCAGCGCCAGATGGGCGCGGGAGCCATTGGCCACCACGTCGAAGCCGGCGTGCAGCCACAGGTCGATCTCCACGCCAATGCCATAGTAAGTATGGTTGGCGTGCCAGCTGAGGGCAAAGAGATGCTGCTCGGCGCGGGTAAAAAATTCATGTTCGCTGAGGGCGATATGGTTTTCGTTACCGGCGTTAAAGGGCCGGGTAATGTAACGATGCGCCACCAGCAGCTGCGGGTGCTCGCGCTGGCGCAGCGCCGCCAGCAGGCTGTCTTTCCCGGAGCCGGAGGGGCCCACCAGCCAGATCAGTTTTCCCGGCATTAAAAGACCCTCCTTCCCTGGCGCCAGACATGGTCGATGTGGACATGCTCGCCGCGACGGTGCGCCAGCACCAGGTCGGCGCGTTTCCCCTCGGCGATGACGCCGCGATCGTCAAGGCCCAGCGCCTGCGCCGGATGTTTGCTGACCAGACGGATCGCCTGCGCCAGGGTGAAGGCGTTATCCTCGGCGTCGGCGATGCGGAATGCGGCATCCAGCAGGCTGGCGGGATAGTAGTCGGAAGAGAGAATGTCGAGCAAACCGTGGTTCGCCAGCAGGTGGGCGGCGACGTTGCCGGAGTGGGAACCGCCGCGCACGATATTCGGCGCCCCCATCAGGACGTGCATCCCGTGCTGACGTGAAGCCTGCGCCGCGGCCAGGGTGGTGGGAAACTCGGCGATGACGCTACCCAGCTGGTGGGATTCAGCCACATGCGCCTCGGTGGCGTCGTCGTGGCTGGCGAGGGCGATACGGCGGGCGCGGCACATGGCGGCGATGGTCTGGCGATTGGGCTGCGACCAGGTGGCGGCCAGAGCCATCTGCTCGGCTTCAAAACGGTCCATTTCGTCATGCGTCAGATGATATTTTCCCTGATAGTAATCGCGGTACTTGCTGCGATCGGCGTACTGACGCTGGCCGGGCGAGTGGTCCATCAGAGAGACCATGCTCACCGACTCGCGGTCGATCAGCTTTTCAAACAGCGGCAGCGTGGTGTGATGCGGCAGCTCGCAGCGCAGGTGCAGACGGTGCTCTGCGCGGTTAAGACCGCGCTTTTGCGTCTCTTCCACCGCATTGACCATCTTCTCCAGATTCTCAAGACGATCGCCGCCATCGCGCACGTCGCCAATCGCCACGGCGTCCAGCACGGTGGTGATGCCGCTGGCGACCATCATTGCGTCGTGGCTGCTCATCGCCGAGTGGGCCGGCCAGTCTACCTTCGGCCGCGGGGTAAAGAACTTGTCGAGGTTATCGGTATGCAGCTCGATAAGGCCCGGCAGCAGCCAGCCGCCTTCCCCATCCAGCGCCTGCGGCAGCCGGCTCTGGCTTTCAGCGAAGGCGAGAATGCGACCGTCCTGGACTTCCAGCGAACCGTGGACCACGTCATCGTCGAGAACCAGTTTTACGTTATTGATAATCATGCTGTTATTCCCATGGGGTGCAGCCGGTCGGCGACCTGACGGCGTACCCCTTCGTCATGGAAAATCCCGACGATGGCCGCGCCGCGCGCTTTGGCATCGTGGATCAGGTCGACCACGGCAGCACTGTTTTTGCCATCCAGTGAGGCGGTGGGTTCATCGAGGAGCAGGATCGGATAGTCGACCGCAAAACCGCGGGCGATATTGACCCGTTGCTGTTCGCCGCCGGAAAAGGTCGACGGCGCAAGGTGCCACAGACGTTGCGGAACGTTGAGGCGGGTCAGCAGCTGGGCGGCTTTGGCGGCGCTCGATTCACGCGGCGTCCCGAGATCGAGCAGCGGCTGCATCACCACCTCCAGCGCCGAAATACGCGGGATCACCCGTAGAAACTGGCTGACCCAGCCGATGGTGGTTTTGCGCACTTCCAGCACCTTGCGCGGCGTGGCGGTGACCAGGTCCACCCATTCGTCGCCGTGGCGGATATGAATATGGCCGCTGTCCGGCAGATAGTTGGCGTACAGCGAACGCAGCAGGGTCGATTTGCCGCTGCCGGAGTGACCGTGGAGCACCACGCACTCCCCGGCGTTAACGGTCAGCGAGGCGTCGGCCAGCACCGGCAGACGCACGCCGTGCTGCTGGTGCAGAACAAAGGTTTTATGGACGTTTTCAACGCGGATCATGTTAGCTCTCACGAGGTTGGGTTGCCGGGTGGCGCTTCGCTTACCCGGCCTACGAATAACGCACCTGTGGGCCGGGTAAGGCGCAGCCGCCACCCGGCAAAACAGCATTAATTCTGCAACACCGACGACACCAGCAGCTGGGTATAAGGATGGTGCGGATCGTCGAGCACCCGGTCGGTTAAGCCACTTTCCACCACCTGGCCCTGCTTCATTACCAGCAGTCGGTTCGCCAGCAGGCGGGCGACGCCGAGATCGTGGGTAACAATCACTACCGCCAGATTCAGCTCCACCGCCAGGCCACGCAGCAGATCAAGCAGCCGCGCCTGCACGGACACATCCAGCCCGCCGGTGGGTTCATCCATAAACACCAGCTTCGGCTGGGTGACCAGATTGCGGGCAATCTGCAGACGCTGCTGCATGCCGCCGGAGAAGGTGGTGGGCAGGTCGTCGATGCGCGAGGGCGGGATCTCCACCTCCTGCAGCCACTTTTCAGCGGTGGCGCGAATGTTGCCGTAGTGGCGGGCGCCGGTGGCCATCAGCCGTTCGCCGATGTTGCCCCCGGCGGAGACCTGGCGACGCAGACCGTCCATTGGGTGCTGATGCACCACCCCCCATTCGGTGCTCAGCAGGCGGCGGCGTTCGGCTTCGCTCATGGCGTACAGCGAGCGCTGCTGGTACAGCACCTCGCCCCGCTGCGGCGTCAGGCGGGCGGAGATTGCCTTCAGCAGGGTGGTTTTACCGGAGCCGGACTCGCCGACGATGCCGAGCACTTCTCCCGGCCACAGCTCGAAGGAGACATCGCGAAAACCTTTATCCGGGGCGTAGAGATGGGTCAGGTTATTCACAGCAAGTAATGGCTGGTTCATTTTTTCTGCCCCTCGCTCTGCTGGCGGCAATAGTCGGTATCGGAGCAGACAAACATCCGCTGGCCGCTGTCATCCAGCACCACTTCGTCGAGGTAGCTGTGGCGCGAGCCGCAGATGGCGCAGGGTTCATCCCACTCCTGGACGGTAAATGGGTGGTCGTCGAAATCGAGACTCTCCACCGGGGTATAGGGCGGCACGGCGTAGATCCGCTTTTCGCGCCCGGCGCCGAACAGCTGCAGCGCCGGCATCATATGCATTTTCGGGTTATCGAATTTCGGGATCGGCGAGGGATCCATCACGTAGCGGCCATTGACCTTCACCGGGTAGGCGTAGGTGGTGGCGATATGGCCGAAGCGGGCGATATCTTCATACAGTTTCACCTGCATCACGCCGTACTCTTCCAGGGCGTGCATGGTGCGGGTTTCGGTTTCACGCGGCTCGATAAAGCGCAGCGGCTCCGGGATCGGCACCTGGTAGATCAGGATCTGATCCTCCACCAGCGGCGTCTCCGGGATGCGATGGCGGGTCTGGATCAGGGTGGCGTCTTCGGTACGCTCGGTGGTGGCGACGCCGGTAACACGCTTAAAGAACTGACGAATCGACACCGCGTTGGTGGTGTCATCGGCGCCCTGGTCAATCACCTTCAGCACGTCGTTCTCGCCGATGACGCTGGCGGTCAACTGGATGCCGCCAGTGCCCCAGCCGTAGGGCATCGGCATTTCGCGACCGCCGAACGGCACCTGGTAGCCGGGAATGGCTACCGCTTTGAGAATAGCCCGGCGGATCATGCGCTTGGTTTGCTCGTCGAGATAAGCAAAGTTATAGCCAGTCAGTGGGTTAGCCACGTTCGTTCTCCCGTTGCAGGCGTTTCAGCAGCGCCAGTTCGGCCTGGAAATCGACATAGTGCGGCAGCTTCAGATGCGAGACGAAGCCGGCGGCTTCAACGTTATCGGCGTGGGCCAGCACAAACTCTTCATCCTGGGCGGGACCGGCAATCTCTTCGTCATAGTCCGCCGCCTGCAGGGCGCGGTCGACGAGGGCCATGGCCATCGCTTTGCGCTCGCTCATGCCGAAGGTCAGACCGTAGCCGCGGGTGAAGTGCGGCGGCTCATCCTGCGGGGCGACGAAGCCGTTGACCATTTCGCATTCGGTGAGCAGCAGCTCGCCAATATTGACGCTAAAGCCCAGCTCTTCCGGGACAATCTCCACCTGCACGTAGCCGCTGCGGATCTCGCCGGCAAACGGATGGTTGCGGCCATAGCCGCGCTGAGTCGAATAGGCCAGCGCCAGCAGGTAGCCTTCATCGCCGCGCATTAGCTGCTGCAGGCGCGAAGAACGTGAGCAGGGGTAGACCGGCGGGGTGCGGGTGAAATCGTCGGGCGGTGTGCCGCGATCTTCCTCGGCCTTCGCCAGACCCTGCTGCGTGAGCAGGCTAAAGACGTGCGGCGTCGGCTGCGTGTCGCACTCGGCTTGCTGCACAGAAGGCGCTTCGCCGTTTGCCAGCAGGGTAAAATCCAGCAGGCGGTGGGTGTAGTCGTAAGTGGGGCCCAGCAGCTGGCCGCCGGGGATATCTTTGTACACTGCCGAGATGCGGCGTTCGAGACGCATTTTGGCGGTGTCGATCGGTTCGCTAACCGCCAGCCGCGGCAGGGTGGTGCGGTAGGCGCGCAGCAGGAAGATCGCTTCGACGTTATCGCCGCTGGCCTGTTTGAGCGCCAGCGCCGCCAGTTCGCGGTCGGCGATGCCGCCCTCGGTCATCACCCGGTCCACCGCCAGATTGAGCTGTTCGCCTATCTGGTCAACGCTCAGTTCGGGAAGCCGTCCATCGCCCCGTCGTTTCTGTTCCTGTAAGGCGTGAGCGGCGCGGATCGCCTTCTCGCCGCCCTTGACGGCAACGTACATTTAGCAAACCTCCACGTGAGTGGTGCGCGGGATCGCCAGCAGGCGCTCGCCGCAGGTGAGGATCAGATCAATGCCCAGCGGGAACGGGTGTGGGCGCTCCGTCAGTTCGTCAATGATGCAGTCCGGCAGCTGAGGGGCGATCATTCGCTCTTCGGCAATGCCCGCCCCGGTCAGGCGCAGCATGCGTCCGCCGCTAAGGCTGGCGAGCTGAACGATCAGCGTGACGCCGGTCTCCGGGGCGGTGACGGTGCCAGCGGAGAGGACGTTGAGCTGCTCGGCGCTGATGCCGTCATTGGCGACGGCAAAGACCGCCTGCTGCGGCTGGTCCACCAGCGGCGCGCCGGTATGAAAGCGCAGATTCTGTCCCACCAGATCGTTATGCAGAGCGCTGGCGAGCCAGACCGGCGTTTCGTGATCGGCAAGGGTCAATAGCAGGCTGGTGGAAGCGACGTTCAGCGGCTGCCAGCCGTGCTGTAACTGCTGCAGGGAGACAATCACCCCCGGCTCGCTCATCGCTTTCAGCAGGCGACGAAAACTGTGTTGGGCATCCTGCACAGCCAGGGAAAAAGCGGGTTGTAAGGTCATGCGTTATCTCCGCGAACCAGGGTAAAGAAGTCGACCCGGCTGGCGTTGACTTCGGCGCGTCGGGCTTCAATGCGCGCGCTGCGTAGCGCTTCCAGCGGGGTTATCAGGGTTTCCATTAAATTGTGAAAATGGCGGGGTGACTGCAGCAGGGCGTCGATGGCCGCGCAGCGTTCGGCGTGCGGGCGGTCGCGGCCTAAGATCCAGCTGTAGCCGAGCGTTCCGTCGGCCAGACGTACCGCGGCGCGGGTGAGCGTGGCGTCGCCGGCGAAGAAACGGTCGCCGATACCGCCCATCCGGGCCTGAAGCTGCACCAGGCCAGTCTCGGGAGTGCGGATCAGTTCATACTCCGGCGCCAGCTGCAGGGAGTGCATGCGCGCCAGAAGATCTTGCGGTTCACTGTGGGCCAGCACGGACATCCAGCGCTGGCGGGTGGCGGTATCGAAGTGCATTCAGTGCTCCATGGTGAATTCAATCATGTCGGCGCGGGTGAGGCTGACGGAGTATTCGGTGGCGGCCTGCTCGCCCTGGCGGCTGTTGAGGGTGCGGACGCAGAGCAGCGGCGCCATATTGGGGATCTCCAGCAGTTTGCTCTCTTTCGCCTGTGCGCGACGGGCGCTGATTTTGGTGCGCACCCGGGTCAGTTCGACGTCAAGCCGATCGCGCAGCAGGTCGTGCAGCGAGCCGTGGCTGAAGGTCTGTAAAACCGGCCAGAAGCGCAGGTCGGCGAAGTAGTGGTCAATCAGGCACAGGGCGACGCCATTGACCCGGCGCAGGGTGCGCAGATGAATGACGTTCTCGCCCTCGCTAATACCAAAGGCTTCGGCAACGTGCGCGCTGGCGGGGCGCAGTACCGACAGCAGTTTTTCGCTGGTGGGATCGCTGCCTTGTTCCAGCAGGTTTTGGCTGAAACGCGCCTGGGCGTTGAGCGGGTAATCGATCGGCCGCATCAGCACCAGCACGCCCACGCCCTGACGGCGTTGTACCCAGCCGCGCTCAACCAGCTGGTCGATCGCCCGGCGCAGGGTGTGGCGGTTAACGTCGAAGCGCGTCGCCAGCTGCTGCTCGGCGGGCAGATAGTCACCGCAGCGATAGTGGTGGCGCAACTCCTGCTCAAGCCGGGCGGCGATTTCCTGATAGCGCGTGGGATAACTGGTCGGATGTCTGGACAGGTGCATGGTCATCAAGCCTCACACAGCATAGGCGAGGAGCTTCCTCGCGTTGTGAGCCGATCCTGACCGGTTTATGTTGCAGTTCGGTTAAGTGATGATGACTAAAGGATGAAGAGTTAATGCCAGACGGATGACAGGGCGGCCAGGCCGCCCTGGCGGGGTCAGCCTTGTTTGACCACGTTGATCATCCAGGGAACGCCAAAGCGATCCACGACTTTGCCGAAGCCGTGGGCCCAGAAGGTTTCCTGCCAGGCCATCTCAATGCGTCCGCCGACCGCCAGCGCTTCGAACCAGCGCTGACCTTCAGCGACATCCCTGGGATCGAGGACGAGGGTGAAGCCGGCGTAGTGTACATCGGGCCCGAAGGCGCTGTCGCTTAGCATCAGCTCGCCGTTGCCGATGCGCAGGCTGGCGTGGGCGATGGCGTCATTCGCCATCTTCTGGCCAGACGGGCAGCCGTCAGAGGCTTCCTGCGCCGAAGGCGGCATTTCGCCAAAGGTCATTTTAAACATCAGCTCCGCGCCCAGCGTCTGCTGATAGAAAGCGATCGCCTCGGCGCAGTTGCCCGCAAAGGCAAGGTAGGGACTTAAGGACATGGTGAATACCTCAGTGACCGTAACCCGTAAAGCGTAGTCGCCCGCAGCGGGATTGAGCCAGACGGCAGCGCGAAAATGGGGTGGGAATACCGCTGCAGGGGGCTGCATAAATAGCGGCGGCTGGCCGGATAAATAACCGGATACGCAGGGAGGCGAGGGACCGTCAGGATATCGGGAGCGGCGACGGCGATAGGGGAAAATAATCGCGTCGCCTGCCCGGAAATAAATCAGTTCTTTTTGACGAATTCAGATTTCAGCTTCATCGGGCCAAAACCGTCAATTTTGCAGTCAATATTGTGATCGCCTTCGACCAGGCGGATATTCTTCACTTTGGTGCCGATTTTCAGCATCGAAGAGCTGCCTTTAACCTTCAGATCCTTCACTACCGTGACGCTGTCGCCATCGGCCAGTAAATTGCCGTTGGCATCTTTAACGATCAGAACGTCGGTTTCTTCCGTGGCTTCGGCAGGGTTCCACTCATGGGCGCATTCCGGGCAGATGTACATGCCGTTGTCTTCATAAGTGTAAGTCGAATCGCATTTTGGGCAGTGTGGCAGTTGCATGACGTTCCTCGTGATGTCGTCGAAAAACAGGACGTTGGTCCTTTAAACAGCGGCTGAGAGCCGAAAGTGGGTGTGATTATAGCGCAATCACCCACTTTTGTCGGGTGTTTTTTTGATAAAAAATAGCCGTGGTGTTATTCCGGGAAGAAGCGAATAAACGCTGAAATTAACCGCCCGAGGTGGAGCAAAATCGACGAAATAATTTCCGGGCGATCGGCAGGAAATGAACTTATTTATTTTTCGACACTCTGTAATTAGGCGGTAAATTTATGTGAAGTTGATCGCAGATATAAACACTGTTAGGGTAAAAAAGGGGAGCAGGTCAATTTCATCAATTATCACGATGAGCCGCTCTATTTATTCACCAGTAGCCAGAGCAGGCGTCAACAGGTTCGGTTGTACATTCTGTCAGCAGACAGTGCAGGCAAACCTGCTACGCTTGAAATGAGGAGCACAGCAATTCACCGCTCCTGACGCACGATGCGAATGGCTTTGCCATTCGGCGAAGAGGCGTGCACTCAAGGCGGAGTAGCAGAGGAAAAATATGCTTAAAAGGAAAAAAATAAAGCCCATCACCCTTAAGGATGTGACCATCATCGACGATGGTAAACTGAAAAAGGCGATCACCGCGGCCTCCCTGGGCAACGCGATGGAGTGGTTCGATTTCGGCGTCTACGGCTTTGTGGCCTACGCCTTAGGTAAAGTCTTCTTCCCCGATGCCAACCCAAGCGTGCAGATGATTGCCGCACTCGGCACCTTTTCCGTTCCATTTTTAATTCGTCCGTTAGGCGGCCTGTTCTTCGGGATGCTGGGCGATAAATATGGTCGGCAGAAAATTCTCGCGATAACTATCGTGATCATGTCGATAAGTACTTTCTGTATCGGCCTTATTCCTTCGTATGCCACGATAGGTATCTGGGCGCCGATCCTGCTGCTGCTGTGTAAAATGGCGCAGGGCTTCTCGGTCGGTGGTGAATATACCGGGGCATCGATCTTCGTCGCGGAATACTCCCCTGACCGTAAACGCGGGTTTATGGGCAGCTGGCTGGACTTTGGCTCCATCGCCGGGTTTGTGATGGGGGCTGGCGTGGTGGTCCTGATCTCCAGCGTAGTGGGGGAACAGAACTTCCTTGAGTGGGGTTGGCGTATCCCGTTCTTCCTGGCGCTGCCGTTAGGCATCATCGGGCTCTATCTGCGCCATGCGCTGGAAGAAACCCCGGCGTTCCAGCAGCATGTGGACACCATGGAGCAGGGCGACCGTGAAGGTCTGCAGGACGGGCCGAAGGTCTCCTTTAAAGAGATTGTCACTAAGCACTGGCGCAGCCTGCTGACCTGTATCGGTCTGGTGATTTCCACTAACGTGACCTATTACATGCTGCTGACCTACATGCCGAGCTACCTGTCGCATAACCTGCACTACTCGGAAGACCATGGGGTGCTGATCATCATCGCCATCATGGTCGGGATGCTGTTTGTGCAGCCGGTTATCGGCATGCTCAGCGACCGCTTCGGCCGCCGTCCGTTTATCCTGATTGGTAGCGTGGCGCTGTTTGCCCTGTCGATCCCGGCCTTCATTATGATCAACAGCAACGTGACGAGCCTGATCTTCGCCGGTCTGCTGCTGCTGGCGGTGGTGCTGAACTGCTTTATCGGCGTGATGGCCTCATCGCTGCCGGCGATGTTCCCGACCCACATCCGCTTCAGCGCTCTGGCCAGCGCCTTTAACATCTCGGTGCTGATTGCCGGTCTGACGCCAACCCTGGCGGCGTGGCTGGTGGAGACCACCCAGAACCTGATGATGCCGGCATACTACCTGATGGTGATCGCGGTGGTGGGTATGGCGACGGGCCTGTCGATGAAAGAGACGGCTAACCGTCCGCTGAAAGGGGCGACCCCGGCGGCGTCGGATATTCAGGAAGCGAAAGAAATCCTTGGCGAGCACTACGATAACATCGAACAAAAAATCGAAGATATCGATCAGGAGATCGCCGATCTGCAGGCAAAACGGTCGCGTCTGGTGCAGCAGCATCCGCGTATCAACGACTAACTGTTTTCACTGCTAATCATGCCGCCAGGGGAAACCCCGGCGGCATTTTTTATGCCTCCGGCAAGGCCAGACCGTGACGACGCTGTTGGCTAAGTTTACGGTACTGCTGCGGCGGCATCCCCACGTAACGGGTAAAGGTGCTGTAGAAACGGCTGCTGGAGCGGAAACCGGCGGTGAGGGCGATATCCAGGATGGTCTTGTCGGTATCGCTCAGCAGCGCCCGCACGTGATTGATACGCATGGCGGTAATGTACTGCTTCATGGTTTGCTGCATCACTCTCTGGAATACCCCCATCGCATAGTTCGGGTTGAGCTTAACGTGCTCGGCGACGGCATTGACGGTCAGCGCCTGGTCGTAGTGGGCGGCGATAAATTCCAGCATCTGGCTGACATAAAACTGCGCATGGCGCGAGACGCTGTTCTTATGGGTGCGCGAGGTTTTGTTGACCAGAATCGGCTGCCAGCCGGCGAGGCTCAGCCGCTTCAGCATCAGGGCGATTTCATCGATCGCCAGCTGGCGAATCTGTTCATTGTCGTGGTTCAGCTCCTGCTGCCAGCGGCGCACCTCGAAGGCGCTCAGCTGCTGGGCGGCGAGGGATTTAATCACCATCCCGTGAGTGACGTGGTTGATCAGCTCCCGGTCCAGCGGCCATGAGAGAAACAGATGCATCGGCAGGTTAAAGATCGCCATCTGCTGGCAATCCCCCGGGCGGGTCAACTGATGCGGCGTACAGGCCCAGAACAGAGTGATATAGCCTTTCTCTATGCGCACCACTTCGTTATTAATCAAATATTCCACGTCGCCATCGAACGGCACGTTGACCTCCACCTGGCCATGCCAGTGGCTGGTAGGCATGGCGTGCGGCGGGCGCAGCTCGATATCCATACGCTGATACTCAGAGTAGAGCGCCAGCGGGCTGCGGCTCTGCTTTTCATCGCTGCTGCACATAAAGGGATCGGGGGGCAGGGAGGTGAAGCGGTATTCCATCGTTAGCGTATTCCTGAATTGTCAGAGTGGCTGCATTTTTCGCCAGAACTGACGACAGCTTAGCGGAAGAATCGGCCCATTTTCTCTCCTTTTTGCGCAATCTGTTCCCGAAAACTCAGATTTTGTGGCGCTTAATGGCCGATCTGAGCTTTCGGGAATGCTCCGGTTGGAACAGGGCAGCGCAACGCTGAACGGCGTGCCACTCTGCTAGGGTTCAATGACCTGATGGAGAGAGCGTAATGACCGCCCCAAAAATTACCTTTATCGGCGCCGGTTCGACGGTGTTCGTTAAAAATATTCTCGGTGATGTTTTCCAGCGCCCGGCGCTGAAATCGGCGCATGTCGCGCTGATGGATATCGATGACACCCGGCTGGAAGAGTCGCATACCGTGGTGCGCAAGCTGATGGATTCCGTCGGCGCGAAGGGCGAAATCAGCTGCCATCGCGATCGCAAAACCGCCCTGCAGGGCGCTGATTTCGTTGTGGTCGCCTTCCAGATTGGCGGCTATGAGCCCTGTACCGTCACTGATTTTGAGGTCTGTAAACGCCATGGCCTGGAGCAGACCATCGCCGATACGCTGGGTCCGGGGGGCATTATGCGCGCCCTGCGCACCATACCTCATCTATGGGCTATCTGCGACGACATGACCGAGGTCTGCCCGGACGCCACCCTGCTTAACTACGTCAACCCAATGGCGATGAACACCTGGGCCATCTACGCCCGCTACCCGCATATTAAACAGGTTGGCCTGTGCCACTCGGTGCAGGGAACGGCGGAAGAACTGGCGCGCGATCTTGACCTCAACCCGGCGGATTTACGCTACCGCTGCGCCGGGATTAACCATATGGCGTTCTATCTCTCGCTGGAGAAAAAGCTCGCCGACGGCAGCTATGTCAACCTTTATCCCGACCTGCTGCAGGCCTACGCTGACGGGCGCGCGCCGAAGCCTAACCTGCACGGCAACCCGCGCTGCGAAAACATCGTCCGCTATGAGATGTTCAAAAAGCTCGGCTACTTTGTGACCGAGTCGTCGGAGCATTTTGCCGAATACACGCCATGGTTTATCAAGCCGGGCCGCGAGGACCTTATCGCCCGCTATAAAGTGCCGCTGGATGAATACCCGAAACGCTGCGTCGAGCAACTGGCCAACTGGCATCAGGAGCTGGAGAGCTATCAGCGCGGCGAGCGCATCGAGGTGAAGCCATCCCGCGAGTATGCCAGCACCATCATGAACGCCATCTGGACCGGCGAGCCAAGCGTGGTGTATGGCAACGTACGCAATGACGGCCTTATCGACAACCTGCCGCAGGGCTGCTGCGTGGAAGTGGCTTGCCTGGTGGACGCCAACGGCATTCAGCCGACCAAAATGGGTGCGCTGCCGGCGCATCTGGCGGCGCTGATGCAGACCAACATCAACGTGCAGACGCTGCTCACGGAGGCGATCCTCACCGAAAATCGCGATTACGTCTATTACGCCACGATGATGGATCCGCACACCGCCGCGGTGTTGGGGATCGAAGAGATCTACGCGCTGGTGGACGATCTGATCGCCAGCCACGGCGACTGGCTGCCGGCCTGGCTGCATCGTTAATCTTCTCATGCCGCCGGGGGCAACGATCCCGGCGGCGCCCTGCATGCTCTATCAAACACTGAAGGAGGCGCTGGCGACAGCGACCTGTACCCTATGAGTATTTCAATGACAACAAAGCTCAGCTACGGATTTGGTGCCTTTGGTAAAGATTTCGCTATCGGTATCGTCTACATGTACCTGATGTATTACTACACCGATATTGTTGGACTGTCGGTTGGGGTGGTCGGCACCCTGTTTCTGGTGGCGCGGATCCTCGATGCGATAGCCGATCCGATCATGGGGTGGATCGTGAATTGTACGCGATCGCGATGGGGAAAATTCAAACCGTGGATCCTGATCGGCACGATAACCAACTCGGTGGTGCTGTATATGCTGTTCAGCGCCCATCACTTCTCCGGCGGGGCGTTACTGGCATGGGTGTGGCTAACCTACCTGCTGTGGGGGTTCACCTACACCATCATGGATGTGCCGTTCTGGTCGCTGGTGCCGACTATTACCCTCGATAAGCGCGAACGTGAACAGCTGGTGCCGTATCCACGCTTTTTCGCCAGCCTGGCGGGATTCGTCACTGCCGGCGTCACGCTGCCGTTTGTCAGCGCCGTGGGCGGCGCCGACCGCGGTTTCGGTTTCCAGATGTTCACCCTGGTGTTGATCGCCTTCTTCGTGGTTTCCACCCTCGTCACTCTGCGCAACGTCCACGAGGTTTACTCCTCGGATAGCGGCGTGAGCGAGGATGCCAGCCATCTCTCACTGCGCCAGATGGTGGCGCTGATCTATAAAAACGATCAGCTGGCCTGCCTGTTGGGCATGGCGCTGGCTTATAACACGGCGGCAAATATTATCGCGGGCTTTGCGATTTACTACTTTACCTACGTGATTGGCAGCGCAGAGATGTTCCCGTATTACATGTCCTACGCCGGCGCGGCGAACCTGCTGACCTTAGTGCTGTTTCCGCGGCTGGTGAAAGGGCTGTCGCGACGTATTCTGTGGGCGGGAGCCTCGATCATGCCGGTGCTGGGCTGCGGCGTGCTGTTGCTGATGGCGCTGAGCGGGGTCTATAACATCGCGCTTATTTCGCTGGCTGGGGTGCTGTTGAATATCGGTACCGCGCTGTTCTGGGTACTGCAGGTTATTATGGTGGCCGATACCGTCGACTACGGCGAATATACGATGAACATCCGCTGCGAAAGTATCGCCTATTCGGTGCAGACGCTGGTGGTGAAAGCGGGCTCGGCGTTCGCGGCCTGGTTTATCGCCATTGTGCTCGGTATCATCGGTTACGTGCCGAATGTGGCCCAGTCGTCCCAGACGCTGCTGGGGATGCAGGCGATTATGATTGCGCTGCCGACGCTCTTTTTTGCCCTGACGCTGTTGCTCTATTTCCGCTATTACAAGCTCAACGGCGATATGCTGCGTCGCATTCAGATTCACCTGCTGGATAAATATCGCCGGGTACCGGAAAATGTGGCTGAGCCGGAACGGCCCATTGTGGTACCCAACCAGGTGTAAAAAGCGTTCAAAAACCGCTGACGAAAGAGGGGAGGGATGCTCTCTTTTTGGACAAAAATGAGCGTCGAAAACGGCAAAAAGAGAAAAACGTATTTCTCTAATTTATCTCAAAATGGTCTCTTTTTATGCGCACGGAGTTGCTATTGGCTCCATTTGTTCTCAAATAAAACTCAGAATTGTCTCTTTTTCGTGCTCTTGCGCTGCTTTTTAACTCTTGCTACGCTTGTTGGGTGTTACATTTTTCTCTTATTTGTCTCAGTGATGGAGCAATGCGATGCGCATTTTTATCGATGATGGTTCAACCAATATCAAAATGCTGTGGGAGCAAGATGGCGAAACTTTCACCCATATCAGCCCCAACAGTTTTAAACGCGGCTGGTCTGCCACCTTCGGTTCCGGGAAGCCTTTTAACTACACCGTGGATGATGAAAAGTACTCATTCGACCTGATCACCCCCGATGCGCTCCCGACCAATAATATTGACTGGCAGTACAGCCCGTTGAACTCCATCGCTGTCCATCACGCGCTGCTGACCAGCGGTCTTGAGCCGCAGGACGTCGAAATCGTCGTGACGCTGCCGCTGACTGAATTTTATGACGAGGATGCGCAATATCGCCTCGACAACATTGAGCGCAAGAAAAAGAGCTTGCTGCGCGACGTTAAGCTGAATAAAGGCGTGGTCTTCAACATCACCAAAGTCACCGTGCGCCCGGAATCGATTCCAGCGGGCATTAGCCTGTGTGATGAACTCAAGCCCTCCCATTCGGTGTTGATTATCGACCTCGGCGGCACCACGCTCGATATCTCGATGGTAGCCGGGCAGATGACCTCGGTTTCGCGCATTTACGGCGATCCGAAGCTGGGCGTATCGCTGGTGACCGACGCCGTTAAGCTGGCGCTGGCGCGGGCTAACACCGATACCTCAAGCTATAACGTCGACCAGATCATTATCAATCGCCACGACGAAGAGTATCTGACCGATAACATTAACGATCCGGATGCGGTTTCTGAGGTGAAGAAGGTGATCAATAACAGCATCGAACGTCTGACCACCCGCGTCCTGACGGCTATCGATAGCTTTAAAGGCTACTCGCATGCCATCGTGATTGGCGGCGGCGCGCCGCTGGTGGCCGATGCCATTCGTGAACGTATGGGCCTGCGTGAGGACCGTTTCGTGGTGGCTGAAGAGCCGCAGTTCGCCCTGGTGCGTGGTCTGAAAATTATTGGCTAAGGAGCGTCTATGACTCTGGATCGCAGAAAAGTGCTGATTTACCTGCGCCCGGATATCAGCGCCAGCGAGCGCTTCGCGGACGCAAAAATTGAGGCCCACCACCGCGGCGACCGTGGCGATATGTCGCGCACGGCGCTGCTGGCGGGGCTGGCGTTAGGGGAAGTCGATAGCCGCTTGCCGTCGATGCTGGCGGCGCTGCTGGCGGAAGACACGAAACCGGAAACGCTGCGCAAGATGCTGGCCTCGTTCCTTGAGATCCAGCCGGCCTCTTCCGCCCCGACAGCCGCGCCAGCGGCCGCCCCGGCTAAGGCGCCGGAGCCGCCCGCGCCGGTCAGCGAGAGCGTTTCGGCGCGCAACCTCGCCGGTTCGCTGCCGGACTAAGCGCTATTCGCGGCGGCGCTGCGCTTGCGCGGGCCTACAAATCCAGTGCAAAGGGTGGGCCCGATGTCATTTGTAGGCCGGGTCAGGCGTAGCCGCCACCCGGCGCGAAGACGGTGCCATCTCGGTGACCATGCCCGGCGGCGCTGCGCTTGCGCGGGCCTACAAATCCAGTGCAATGGTGGGCCCAGTCCGGTAGCCCGGGTAAGGCGGAACGCCGCGACCCGGGAAATTCCCCGGTTTGCGCTGTGCTTAGTTTGTAGGCCGGATAAGGCGTAGCCGCCACCCGGCGCGAAGACGGTTCCCTGCCTGTGACCATGCCCGGCGGCGCTGCGCTTGCGCGGGCCTACAAATCCAGTGCAATGGGTGGGCCCGATGTCATTTGTAGGCCGGGTAAGGCGTAGCCGCCACCCGGCACGAAGACGGTGCCATCTCGGTGACGATGCCCGGCGGCGCTGCGCTTGCGCGGGCCTACAGATCCAGTGCAATGGGTGGGCCCGATGTCATTTGTAGGCCGGGTAAGGCGTAGCCGCCACCCGGCGCGAAGACGGTTCCCTGCCTGTGGCCATGCCCGGCGGCGCTGCGCTTGCGCGGGCCTACAGATCCAGTGCAATGGGTGGGCCCGATGTCATTTGTAGGGCGGGTAAGGCGTAGCCGCCACCCGGCACGAAGACGGTTCCCTGCCTGTGACCATGCCCGGCGGCGCTGCGCTTGCGCGGGCCTACAAATCCAGTGCAAAGGGTGGGCCCGATGTCATTTGTAGGCCGGGTCAGGCGTAGCCGCCACCCGGCACGAAGACGGTTCCCTGCCTGTGGCCATGCCCGGCGGCGCTGCGCTTGCGCGGGCCTACAAATCCAGTGCAATGGGTGGCCCAGTGCCATAGGTAGCCCGGGTAAGGCGGAACGCCGCGACCCGGGAAATTCCGCTTAGCTGTGGGTTAAAAAGCGGGCCAGGCGCTGCTGCAGCAGGCGATTTTCGCGGGTCAGCCGCGCGTTCTCATCCAGCAGCGTCAGCGCCACCGCAATCCCCGGCCAGTCCAGCTCCAGCTCGTTACGCAGGCGCACCGCGCGATGGACAATCGTCACCGCGCTGTCGTCGAACAGCCAGGCGTCCGCCTGCGGCTGGTGCGGTTCAATCATGCCTAAGCCGACAATCTCCGTCAGCTCCTCTTCCGACACCCCGGTACGCAGGCACAATTCGGTAATGGTAAACGTCACTGTTACTGTAGCCATCAGGCTTTCCCCCATGTCTTACGCGGATCGAAGCTGGCTTCGGCGGTCGCCAGCTGTTGCCAGATCTCACGCGCTTTTTCATCTGGTTTTGGTGGCATCACAATTTTAATAACGGCGAACAAATCGCCGGTGTGGGTTTTGCTCACCAGCCCTTTGCCCTTGATGCGCAGGCGCTGCCCTGCCTGGCTACCCGGCGGCACCGTCAGCAGAATGCTCTCTTTCAGGGTGGGCACCGTGACTTTGGCGCCCAGCGCGGCCTCCCACGGCGCCAGCGGCAGGACGATCTCCAGGTTATGTCCCACGATGTCGAACAGCGGGTGCGGGGCGATGTGGATCACCAGCCACAGATCGCCGTTCGGGCCGCCGTTTTCGCCCGGCGTCCCCTGGCCTTTCAGGCGGATACGCTGACCATCGACTACCCCGGCGGGGATCTTCACATTTAGCGTCTTCGGCGTTTCGCTTTCGATCATGCCGAACACGTTATACACCGGCAGGTTATAGCTGATGGTGCGGGTCTGCTCAGCCAGCGTCTCTTCAAGGAACACCGCGACCTCGATCTCCAGGTCGTGGCCGCGCGACGCGTGCTGACGGCGACGCTGATGCGCCTGCTGGCCAAACATGGAGGAGAAGATGTCGTCGAAATCCTGCTGGCTGTAGCTCTGCTCGTGGGTCTGCTGCTGGCGACCGAACCCGGGATCGTTGCGATGCTGCCAGAGCTGATCGTATTCCGCGCGCCGTTGCTCATCTTTCAGGACTTCCCAGGCTTCGGCGAGATCCTTAAATTTGGCTTCGGCATCGTTTTCTTTACTGACGTCGGGGTGGTACTTGCGCGCCAGGCGGCGGTAGGCGGTCTTGATGGTTTTCAGATCGTCGGTTGGTTGCACCCCGAGAATGGCATAATAATCCTTCAATTCCATGCTGTTATCTCATCTATGCTCAGTGCGGTGGTTACATATTCCCTGGATCAGGCGTCTGTATAAAGCGTAGGGCAAATGCGCCCTGAAGGGGAAGAAAAGTGGCGGAAACTTGACGCCGTCGGGATCAACGGCGTCTTGGGCAAGGCTAGTCTTTCGCCTGCGGCCGCTGACGACGGCGCCAGCCTGCGAACAGCACCAACAGCGCGCCGATGGCGCCGGCCAGGCGCGCCATGCCCTCGCCGGCAGTGGGAAACAGCTGGCGGAGGGTAGGGTCGCTGACCAGCATTGAGCCGGCAATCCAGCCGATGAGCATCCCGCCCAGCAGCACCACCGCGGGAAAGCGGATGAGCAGGGCCAGCACCAGTTTGCTGCCGGCGACGATAACCGGGATGCTGATCGCCACGCCGAGGGCGACCAGCGCAATGTGTCCTTTGCCTGCGGCAGCCACCGCCAGCACGTTATCCAGCGACATGATCACATCGGCGACGGTGATGGTGACTGCGGTGCGCCACAGGCTGCCTGAGCTGGCAACCTCGCTCTCGTCCTCCTCATCACTGACCAGCCTGATGCCAATCCACATCAGGAGCAGCGCGCCGACTATTTTCAGCCACGGCAGCGACAGGAGATACAGGGCGATCGCCAGCAGCAGGATGCGCGCCAGGATAGCGCCTACGGTGCCGATGACGATCGCTTTGGTGCGTTTTTGCGGCGGCAGTTTGCGACAGGCTATGGCGATCACCACGGCGTTATCGCCGCCCAGCAGTAAGTCGATGGCGACAATCTGCAGCATAATCACCGCCATGTCCCATTGTTGAAGAAACGCATAGATATTGAGAGAAACCACCTGAAATAAATACCACGAAAAGCCGCTGCGCAGGGGACTCCGCCCGGTGAGCGTTGACCGCTGGCGCCGGCCCGCGCCGACGCGCGTGGAACCTGAGCCTGAAAAATAAAGTTACGAATCAACGCGCCGTCGGGCAAGGCTTCGGCGAAAAAGGGTGATATTTTGTCATACAGACACACCTGCCGTTCACTTATCGCAAGGATCCCCACTATGTCTGGCCACAAGAAATACCTCTCTGTCGCCCTGCTGAGCGCTGTTTTACTGCCGGCGATGGCCTCTGCCGCTGACGCGCCGGCGACCTTCACCCCGGAACAGGAGGCGCAAATCGGCAAAATCGCCGCCGATTACCTGGTCGCCCACCCGGAAGTTCTCCTGCAGGCAAGCCAGAAACTGCAGCAAATTCAGGCTGAGCAACAGGCCAGCGCGGCCACCCAGGCGGTGCTGAAGAATGCCGCCTTGCTGACCCAGGATAAAAATACCCCGACTTACGGCCCGGCCAACGGCAAAGTCACGGTGATTGAGTTCTTTGACTACCAGTGCGTCTACTGCAGCCGGCTGGCGCCGGTGATGGAGCAGGTGATTAAAGCGCATCCGCAGACCCGCTTCGCTTTTAAAGAGTGGCCTATCTTCGGCGGGCGCTGGGAAAGCTCGCTGGAAGCAGCGAAAACCGGCCTGCAGATCTATCAGCAGAAAGGGGCGGATGCCTATCTGACCTACCATAACGGGATCTACGCCACCGGACATAACGAAGGCAAGCTGACGACGGCGGATATCCAGCAGCAGGCGAAGAAAGCCGGCTTTGATGCGAAGAAGGCCAGCGACGTCGAACCGGTACTGCAGAGCATTAACGACCTGGCGCAGGAGATTGGTCTTAGCGGCACGCCGGGCGTGATCGTGATGCCGACCACCGGCGCCACGGAAGCCAGCATCACCGTCTTCCCGGGACTGGCGGATAAAGCCTCGCTCGAAGCCGCGATTAAAAAAGCCGGCGGCTGATCGGCGGCGTCGTTACCCGGTCAGGGCCGCCGAGGGCGGCTCTGCTATCATTCCTGATCCCTTTCCTCGTTCGGCGGCGGCAGCGCGTGGCTTTTTAAATCAATAATCTGGCCAATGTGATCGTGGTAAACGGTCAGCAAATTATAGCGACTCATCTCGAAGATGATCTGCGGGGCGACGTTAAAGCTGCTGGCCAGCTCCTCATCCCGCAGGGTAAGCACCGCGGTGTGACGCCGGGTGTGGGCGCGGCGTCGGTTATAGTGATACCAGAGGATCAACAGCCAGCCGTTCAGCGCGGCAAGCAATAAATACACCAGCGCCGTATTCAGGGAGTCCATCAGCGACGACCAGCGCGGGGAGGGCGGCGCGATGAACTGCATCAGCAAATTGGCGTAAAGAAAGAACAGAAAACCGAGCCAGGCCAGCAGCGTTAAACCGGCGTCCACCAGCCGGGGCAGCACGCGGTGTTCGGTTAAGATGAGCGTGTTTTCATTCATCGCAGGCTTCCTTTTCCCCGGTCCGGGCTCACCCAGCGCGCGCGGGAACGTTGACGTTTCAACATGACTTTCGGAAAAGCGACCAGCGTGGTCAGCAGGCCGATCATCCAGTAAACCATCGGGAACCAGATCACCCAGAACAGGGATTTGGCCACCTTTTTCTCATAGCGCCGTTCGATATACAGGCTGGCGACGAACTGCAGCAGGCACATCAGGCCGAGCAGCATGCCGGTGAACTCAGGCGGAAACAGACTGTGCACGGTCAGGTTGTCCGGCAATGGCATCAGGCGGCTGAGGATAAACAGCAGGATGGTGACCGCGTAGGCAAAGGCCCACAGCGTGGAGCAGGCATACTCCAGAAACAGCGGCCACATCCGATGATGCTGCCAGTGAAACAGACGGCGCAGGTTGACCAGAAAGACTTCGGCCCCGCCCTGGGCCCAGCGCAGACGCTGCTTCCATAACCCTTTGAGGGTCTCTGGCATCAGGATCCAGCACAGCGCCCGCGGCTCGAAAAAGATGTCCCAGTGGCGGAGCTGAAGCTTCCAGCTGATATCAATATCTTCAGTGATCATATCCGGGCTCCAGTAGCCGACGTCCGCCAGCGCCTGGCGCCGGAAGGCGGCGATCACGCCAGAGACGGTAAAGACCCGGCCATAGATCCGCTGCGTCCGCTTGATAAGCCCAATGATTGACGAGAACTCCCCGACCTGAATGCGGCCGATCAGCGTGGATCGGGTGCGGATCCGCGGGTTGCCGGTGACCGCCCCGACGTGCGGGTAGTGGATCAGCGGGGCGACCAGCCAGGCCGCGGTATCCCGGTCCAGCAGGGCGTCGCCATTGATGCAGACCAGCAAATCGCCGCGGGCGGCGGCGGCGCCCGCTTTGAGCGCCACCGCTTTTCCCTGATTGGCGGCCAGGTGTATCACCCGCAGCCTCGGCTCCTCCTGCGCCAGCTGCTGCAGCACCTGGGCAGTGTTGTCGGAAGAGCCGTCGTTAATCGCGATCACTTCGAGATTGGCGTAACGCTGGGCCAGCGCTGCGCTGATGGTCTCCCGGGCGTTTTTCTCCTCGTTAAAGCAGGGGATCAGTATCGAGATCAGCGGATTGCCCGGCAGCGTCGGCGGCGGGGTATCCTCGCCCCACGGCCAGTGGCGCTCCAGCTGAAACCAGAAGTACAGACCCCCGGTGATCCATAGCACCGACATAAACAGCGGCCAGAAAAAGACAAAGTCGAGGATAAGCTCGCCGGTAAATACCGCTGCGACGCCTAACGGTAGCCCGAATACGAGGCATAAAATGCACAATGCGATAATGCGATCAGTCATGGTCAGGGTACCACCAGGAAGAGAATTGCGGTCTGATACGGGAGATATCAGGCTGATTGTTAATGAAATCGTCTGGGTAGTAGCCGTAGTTTTTGACGCCGTTTAGCCGCAGCAAACGCATCCAGTCCGCCAGCTGTTGGTCAGGAATGGCGTTGTGCTGGCGTCGGCTCCAGTCTCTGGCCTGTAGCTCAAAGATGGTTTTCTTCAGCGCGCCCGGGTGGCGGGCGACGGTCTGCACCAGCCGCGTCAGCCAGGCCTGGCTGGCGTCGATCGGCACGGACTCCATCAGCGGCATCGCCATGGGCACCGTCCAGTCATAGGCGGCAAGGAAGTCATCCAGATTTTGCGCAAACCAGGCTTCGCTCTGCGGCTCCAGGATCGGCAGGGCGAAGAGATTACGCGCCGTTTTTACCTGCGGGCCGCGGATGGCCTGCACCGCCTGGCGCAGCTGCAGAGTGAAGCGGGTCAGGGTTTGGCTTTTGAAACGCATCCATGCTTCACGCTCCTGCGGACGATGGGGCACCGGGCCGGCATCGTGCGCCAGGCCACTCTGCCGCCAGGCGGCGACCGCCTCCGGGCTCACGTCTTCAAAATCGGTCAGCACGGCGTCGTCGTGGAACAGAATCCCGCTGAAGCTGGCGTGTCGGGCCAGATCCTCATAGATGTCGGTGATCTGCTGGCGAACCCGCGGATCCCAGGGCGACAGGCGAACATAGGGCTGACGGGCAAGCAACGCCTTCCCGGTTTGCGGATCCCAGCGCTGAACGCGCGGCAGATCGGACGAGAGATCGAAGGCCAGCACCGGCATCCAGGCATAAACCTTCACCCCGCCGCGGGTCTGCAGCTGCCAGGAGACGAAGTTAAACAGGTCGGCGCGCATCGGCAGCCAGCGGTTGGGGAAATAGAGCGACTTGACCGTGCCGTCGCCCTGCGGGTCGGAGAAGGCCTGCAGAAAGACGTGGCTGATTTTCATGTCATAGACGCGCTGTATCAGCTTATCGATATTCTTTGCCTGCTGGACGGGATTGGGGTCATAGACATAGTCCAGATCGACATGCATCACCCGAACAGGATCGGCTTCCTGAATCTGCGTCACTGCGTTGGCAAAGGCCTTGATCGACGGGTTACCGGCGATCAGCATGCGCGGAATATTGTCCAGATCCTTCACGTTGCCCAGGCCGTCGTTCAGCGTAAACGCCAGCTGATACCCCTGCTGTTTGGCGATGGCCAGAGTGCTGCCGCTGGCGGCGCCGTAGGGCCACACCCAGGCGCGCGGCGCTTTCCCGGCGACGTCGTGGATTTTCGCCGTTACTTTCTGCACGTCATCGGTCATTCGCCGGGTAAACTGCGCGTCGCTTTCATAGCGGCCGGTGGTTTTATCCCAGCCTCGGTTGGCGGCGGCGGGCTCGCGGCTGCCTTGCGGATTGGCCGGCAGGCCGTAATGCGAGGCCCAGGTGTGCGCGCCGATCTCCACCAGCGGCGAGCGGCTGAGCTCGCGCACCATCTCCCAGGTGGCGAAGCGATCGCGCGGCGTCATCAGGCCGCCAAAATTAACGGGCTGGTTGGCGGGGGTGTCCACCCAGCTGCCCACCGGCGCCCACAGCGCCGGAACGTTCCAGGCTTTAAGCAGCGGCCAGACGCGGGTATAAAAACTGCTATAGCCATCGTCGAAGCTGAGAAGAAAAGCCTTAGGCGGAAGCGACTTAAGGCCATGATGCGCGTCCAGAATGTCCTGAACGCTCACGGCATGGTAGCCATGATGCAGCAGCCAGGCGATCTGCTCATTAAGCGCGCTGGTCCGCACCGAAAGATAACGCTGGTCGGCGGCGTCGTCTTCGACGTCATGATAGGCCAGCACCAGAAAGCGATCCGCCGGCCAGGGTTTATTGGCCTCCAGCTGGGGTCGTTGCTGCGGGGCGAGGAAGGGGACCTCCTCAGCACGCACGCTGAAGATAAGGCACAGCCAGCCGAGAAGCATCAGGCCGTTGCGCAGGGTCGTGTTCAGCATGGTCATCCTTAAAACCGTATGTTTGCATCAACAGTGATGGCGAGGTTGTTTTCACGTTTACCGTCGTAGGGGCGTTTGTCCCAGTTCAGCATCACCCCGGCATCGACGAGGTTGTTCCAGCGCAGACGCTGGCCGTAGCCCAGCGTCGTTATCGCGCCGGCGGCGTGATTTTTTTGCCAGTAGCTGCCGCCGCCGGCGAGCAGCTGCTGACTCCAGACGGTGTCATACCGCTGGTAAAGCGTGTGATCGACGGTCAGCGCTGCGGTGGCCGCGAGGTCGCGGGCCGGACTGTAATACGCGGTGTCAGTGCGGCTATTGGCGCTGGCCGCCAGACCGGGCTGCAGATCCAGCGTTAACCACGGCGTCTGCCAGAGGCGCTCTTTACCAGAGAGGGTGTACTCCTGACGACGGTTGTGGTCGGTAAAGCGGCTGGCGGCCACGCTGACGCGGTACCCCCGGCGCTCGTTTTGATACCATCGCAGCCAGCCTTCGCCGCGGTTGGCGCTGACGCCGTTGCGTAACGCGCGCAGCGGCGTCTGCTGCGAAATCCGCTCCAGTTCGCCGCCCAGCTGCCAGCGATCGTTGACGTCGTGCGCGGCGGAAAGGCGGACGCCGGGCTTATTCTCGCCGTGAAAATTGACGCTGGAGAGTTCAAGTTCTCCCCAGGCGTCGCGCGGGCGCCATTCAATACCGGCGAACAGCTGGCGACGGCTGCCTTTCCCCTCTTCAAAATTGCCTTTGGCAAAGCGGTGGCCGCCAAACAACCGCCAGCTGTCGGCTATCGGCGGGCTGTAGATCGCCGTCTCAAAACTGAGGTCGTGGGTACCGCTCACCGGGTTGTCGGAATGCAGCCCTTTGCCGACGCTCAGGCGCAGCTCGGAGAAATGATGGATTTCGCGGGCTTTGGCCAGGCGTTGGGTATTTAGATCCCGTGGCGAGCGGGCGATAACGTCGTCGGTCAGCAGATCCATCTGCCGCCACTCCTGCAGATCGAGAGCGACCCAGGCCTGCTGGCGCTCCAGCTGCAGGCTGGCGGGCTCCAGGGCTTCCGCCGCTTTCAACTGGCGTTCGGCAGCCCGCGGCAGCCCTCTGTCCTGCAGCACGGCGGCATAGTCGATCTGCAGCCCCTGGTTGCCGGGGGCCGTCGCCGCCAGGCGCTGCATGCGGGCTTCGGCCTGCGGCAGGGCGTTGGTGGCGGAAAGATAGTGCACGTTAAGCGTCTGCGCGGTGAGCCAGTCGTCGTTCGGCTGGGGCGTCGGCGAGCCGTAGAGATGACGGATGTAGGGCGCATTCCGGGTGAGGCGGGCGACATACCGTTGCGCTGCCGGATACTGACCTGTGTCCAGCAGGGCGTAGAAAAGCTCATGTTCTTCATTCTGTTGGCTCGTCAACCACGAGGGATACTGATGAATGAGCGTCAACGCAGGCTCAATCTGCTTAAGGGCGATATAAGAGGAGATGACCCAGCCGATGGCCCAGTCGGGAACCACCTGCTGCTGCGCGAGCAGGCTTTGGTATTCGCGGATGATCTGCGCGTAGTCTGCGTTGGCGTACAGCGCGCCCAGACGGTCAATGCGCGCCCGGGTGATGTCCGGGGCGGCCTGCGGATCGGGACGCCAGGCGGCGATCATCGCGTCGTATTGCGCCAGTGCCGTGCGGGCCAGCGCGTAACGCGCATTTTCTTCACGGGAAGGCGTATCGGCAAGGCGCACCAGCTCGGCGGCGGCGTTCAGCTGCAGGTTGCGCTTTTCCGCGGGCGTCAGTTCGACGCTATTCGCGAGGCCGAAGGCGGGTGAGTCGATCCGGTTGCGGGTCAGGGTCGCCATCAGGCTGGCCAGCGCGGCTTTGTTCTGCGGTTCGCGATCGAGGATCTGCGTGTCCACCAGCAGCTGGTCCCAGCTTTTGCCAAGCCGCAGGTAGACATAAGAGAGGGTCTGCAGGTGAGCCACGCTCGCCTGCTCCGCCACCAGGCGACGCGCTTCGCTGAGCGCCTCGCCGTCCTTGCGGGCATCGGCCAGCGTCTTGATATAGCCGATACGATAGTCGTCACTGTCAGGGGACTGGCTGAGAGCCTGCTGCCAGAGGAGGAGCGAGGCTTGCCACTGTTTCTGGTTGCGCAAAGCCTGCGCGGCGGCGGCGGTGCCCCGTGCGGGAAGCGGCATATAGACCTGATAGCGTCGCCAGATTTTCACGACCTCATCGTCCTGGCCGGCCCAGAGGGCTACCTGCAGCCAGTCGGCTACCTGAGAAGGGGTTAACGCATGCCGTAGCTGGTACTGCTGAAGATATGAGAGAAAGGGGGCGTACTGGCCCTGACGCGCTTGCAGGATCTGCTGGTCATAGAGCGAGTCCGCTCCCTGAACCAGCGTCGGGAAGAGCAAAAGCACGCCGATTGATAGCGAGAGTTTCGTGTTGCGATTAAACAATAACGTATTTGAATAAGGTGATCTTTCCATTTCTATTTGCCATATGTTCATCAAGAATCCATTGCACAACACGACCGTCCTTTGACGGTGAGTGAAAGGATGAGGATGGTCCCATTTAGCTGACTGGCACTGCGGGTGAATGACTTATTGCAAACTAATAAACCTATCTCCTGTGGATAATTGAATGGATAATTTATACCCGATACCGCGGCGGATAAATATGGTTAAATGACGAGCTGAGTTTTAAGATAAATCTGTAAAAATGGTTTAATTCGAATCGCCATGTTGAAGTCAATGTCTTTAACTTACTGAAATAAATAAAAAATGAGCTGGCTGGAATTTTGTTTCAAATTTTCCTGGTGGCTTATATTGCTGTGAGGGGAAAGATTTTATATAGATATTTAAGATGATTTCTGACAAAAATTCTTAATAGCAAAAAAAGCATCTTTTCTGTGGGATTTTTTTATTTATAATTAATCCGTTTATTTTCTGTCCGAACCCTGGGAGGTTTTTCACAGCCAGATTCAGATGCCGCGCTAATGATAAATCACAGATCTCGTTATTTTTACCGCCATGCGGAGCGATCCACAGGGGCAAGGATAATGTCTGGTTGACGAGAATTTGTTGATTAAATGTTAAAGGGACGACTTGTGGCAAATTCAATGATATTAGTTACCCAGGATCACTATCTTTTTCAAGGTGTTAAGAATTTCTTCCCTGATATCATTCAGTTAGATTCTAGCGGAAAAGCGATTTTAGATAATGAGGTTGATGAACTCTCTCTGCTGGTTGATAGCCGTTCGCCGCTTTGTCATTACGATTATCTGGTGATGGAGGCGGCACAATCCAGAAAGCGAATATGCTGTATTGTCCTCGATATGCGCCATCGGGAAGAGCATTTACTCAGCCTGAAATCGTTTTTAAACATGTCATTATCACCCGCCGATATGGCGACCTTATTTGGGCTTTTCCTGGAGATGAAGAGTAATCGGCTGACCAAAGAGTGGTTCGACAATCTGCGCTTAAGTATGACAGAGCAGCTGATGCTGCGTTTTCTTGGGGCGGGGATGACAATGGAGGAGGTGGCGTTGAATCTTAATACTTCGCTAAAAAGCCTTTACCGCAAGCGGACCGCACTTTATGAACGACTGGGGTTAGATAATTTTAATGAAGCCTGCTTATTTATCTTCAAAAATAAACTGCTGGACCAGTCCGGTCGATCGCCATGAGGGCTGGTTGTACAGGAAATGGGTGATATCGCAAGGTATGTAATGATGGAAATGTAATAAATTAAATAGATATTGATAGGTACAACCGTCGATACCGGTCGGTATCCAGGGTGGCGCCCGGCATATAATTCCGGAGCTCTTTGGAAGTAATTACCGCCATGGCGGTTTGCTATGCACAGCGATTATTATAATGAATATATTCCTTGCGCCGCAGAGGAATAGTTTTGTCATAAATTAACTTTACCATGGTATTCCGGCTCACGTGTCGGAATACCATGAGATATCGTGAAAGCATCAGAGGAGCGAGGTGGATGAGAATAAGGGACAGTATTGCGGAGCGGTTAGAAGCCTGCGGGCTCTACCGTCGGGCGGCATCCAGATGGATTGAGGTGATGCAGCGTTGTCTGGACGATGAGGACCGAGAGTGGATCCGTCACCATCGCAATCAGTGTCTGAAAAAGGCGCAACGTCCGCCGGCGCCGAAAGAGGAGTTTGCCGATCTCCACCAGGCGGCTAAAGAGACGCAATATCGCATGGGCATTGCTAAGCCTTATGGCGAAGCGTTCAGACTACCCGGCAAAGGGAAAACCGCCGCCGAATAATACCTTTCTTTATTGCGTTTGCCTGACGGCCTGCGTTTGCGCAGGCGTTTCATTGTCCGTAGGCCCACGCAAGCGCAGCGCCGCCTGGCGATATGCATCAGACGCCGTACCCGCGGTTGTGCCGGATGGCGGCATAAATGCATTATCCGGCCTACGGGTCCTCCCGCAGGCTCAAACAGCGTAGGCCCACGCAAGCGCAGCGCCGCCTGGCGATATGCATCAGACGCCTTACCCGCGGTTGTGCCGGATGGCGGCATAAATGCCTTATCCGGCCTACGGATCCTCCCGCAGGCTCAAACAGCGTAGGCCCGCGCAAGCGCAGCGCCGCCGGGCGATATGCATCAGACTCCGTACCCGCGGTTATGCCGGATGGCGGCATAAATGCCTTATCCGGCCTACGGGTCCTCCCGCAGGCTCAAACAGCGTAGGCCCGCGCAAGCGCAGCGCCGCTTGGCAGGGATCATAGAGTGGAGTTCGATGGAGAGTCCGGCTGCAGAAAAGCAAAAACCCAGCCATAGGCTGGGTTCTCTGAATAAGTGGTGCCCGGACTCGGAATCGAACCAAGGACACGGGGATTTTCAATCCCCTGCTCTACCGACTGAGCTATCCGGGCAACGGGGCGCATTAAACCGTAATCCGCCCACCCCGTCAACCAAATTTCTTAAATTACTTGTCGATTGCTTATCTTTGCGGCAATTCCGCGCTCAAAGGCGCATTTTGACTCAATATCACTGCATGCCGTTATCGCCTTGACGGCTTTTCCAGCCGCTGGTGACGGAGATAACGTGACGCAACCCGGAAATCAGGTAATCACCAATCACCTCTTCATCTTCCCGCGGCGAGCTCAGCGTGATTTCCGCATCCACGCCGTGACGATAGGCGCCATGATGGCTGAAAATGGTGCCGATATAACATTTTCCGTTCAGCCACACCGGAATATAGGCCACCGTCTCATAGATATAGTTGACGGCAACGCCGCTGTAGTAGTTGTCCGCCTCGTCGGCGGAGGTGCCGGGCGGAATGGGGCAGATCGGTGCATCGTTGTCGCTGGCGGGCTTATCTTTCAGCAGGTTGCCCTGCATAACCTCCAGCGAGCGCAGCAGATCCGCTTTATCGCCGTCGCTCAGTCTGGGGGTCAGCGGTTGGTCTTTCTCCGGGGAGCGGATGCTGTTCAGCGTATAGCGATAGCGAACCGTCACCGCGGGCGTCTGGCTGGCGGTGCTGAACGGGCGCAGCAGGTAGAGATTATCTTCGCCAAACTGGCCGTTGTACCACAGGGCATACACCTGGCCGTTGATTTTGACCCAGTGGTTCCATTGGTTAGCTCCGCGGCCATTGATCGAAAAGAGGGCGCCGGGCACCCCGGCATCGAAATCATCGCCGTTATCACTGTCGCTATCGTTGACGGCGGCAAAATCATCCTCGCCGCGCCGGAGCACCCCGGTGTAGCTGAAGAGCCCGGTGCCGCCCACGTAGCTGTCGATGATCAGATCGCGTTTGCCGTCGCCGTCGAGGTCGATAAGCGTAAAGCTGACTTTGCCGTTTTCTGAATCTGCGCTAATTGCGGAGCGCAGAAACGCCTGCCACTCGTCATCGCTGATATCCGGGGACGGTTTGCTGGTCGTCACCAGGCTGTCATCGGCGTAAGTGAGGGTGAAGTCGGTAATATGGCCGGTTAACGGAAACTGCTCGGCGACCCGGTTCAGCGCCAGTTCGGGATCGCTTTTTTGCGCCTTCAGCACCGCGTTATACAGCGTTCGCAGGGCCAGGTTATCCGCCTCTTTCTGCTGCTTCGGGATCACCTGGCTGACAAAGGTCGGCAGCATCCAGGTACCGCCCGGGGTGATTTCCCGGCACATACCGGTGCTGTACTTCAGGCTGGGAACGAAGGTCTTACCCTCCCAGACCCGCGTCTCGCCGGTTACGCAGTCGGCCATGCCCCGCTCTTTATGCAGGAAGACCAGCGTGCCGTTGGCGTAGCTGGAGGCCTCGGTAGTGAGCAGCCGCGGTTTGCTCAACTGGGCGTTATCGACCAGCCACAGGGCATAGCCGTCGTTATAGGGCGCTCGCCAGCAGAGCGCCTGCGCCAGCGAATGGGTTTTATCCAGCGCGGTAAGGGTAATCTGGCGCTCTGCCGCCGGAATGGCCGGGTTCTGCCAGTCTTCACAGCGCTGATTCAGCAGCGGCGTCAGGGAGGGCAATAGCTTCTGGCGCTGGAGCATGTTTAGCGGTACAGGCTGCGCGTTGTGGATCACCGGCGCGGCGATGATTTCCGGGGCGGGGGCGGTGGGCAAAATGGCGTCGTCGCCCGCATCGCCTTTATCCAGCAGCGCATCGGCGGTGCCGGTTCGTCGCTGAAACGCATCCATTTTACGCAGCACTTCGCGGCTGCCAGCGCTGGAAAGCAGTATGTGCTGGCCGTTAAGGGCGAATTCGATTTTACGCTGGTTCGCCAGGGCCTGCAGCACGGCGGATGTCTGATCGCTGTCCAGACGGAAGTGGCTGTCATCCACGGCATCCAGCGAGCCGAGGTCCCGGTCGTCGATCAGCAGGCTGGCGGTGGAGTCGGCGGGGATATCGTGTTCGATCTGCGCGAAGGTGACCGTGGCGGTGGGATGCTGTTCGCTGCCCGCGTTGCGGGTCAACAGCACGCTAACCTCGCCCATGCGGTCGCCGTAACCCGCCGCCCGGCAGGTGCCGGTGTTATCGCAGGCGAGCTCCCAGTCTTTTTGCGCAAAGGAAAAACCTTGCAGGGGAGCCGCCAGCAGGGGCGTAGAACACAGCCCCAGCCAGACAGCCCAGAAGAACGCGCGCATATCAATCCCTGTCAGCAATCAGTGAGGGGGAAATTATAGGCGCGACATGGCGGTTAGGATATCAGAATCAGGTTAATGCCCCGCCCATACGGCACTGGGCGAAGCGCAGAATATCTTCTGCCAGCCGCCGCGCCGTATCGACATCCGTCTGGCTACGTTTGATCAGCAGACGGCTCAGACAGCCCTCGACAATCAGCTCCATCTGCTTGGCGACCATTTCCGGATCATCCACCTCCAGCTGGGTCAGCAGCTCATGGGTGTAGGCCAGCGAAGCCTGCTTCTGCTGTTCCGCCAGCTGGTGAATCGGGTGTTGGGCATCCGGATAGAAGGTGCAGGCGGCGATAAACAAACAGCCGGGGTAACGCTGATTGCTGACGCAGGTGGTGAGTGCGCTATAGCGTGCTAGCAGCTTTTGCTCTGCGCTTAAGGTGTCGTCCAGCAGCAGCTGACGGCGCCAGGCATCCACCTGTTGGCTCAGATAGCGAAGCGCGTCATACAGCAGCGCTTCACGATCGGGCCAGAAGCGTTTCAGGTCGCTCGTCGGACAGGACACGCGCTCAGCGACCATCTCCAGCGACGTGTTGGCGATACCTTCAATTTCAAGAATTTTAATGGCTTCTGCCAGGACGTCTTCACGCAGCACGGTGTTCTCCTCCATCTTTCCTCCTAAAGTGTCGCTCACGCTTGCCAATCGCGCAAATGGGCGCTGAATGCCGCAGCATCCATAAAGCCGGTGACTCGCCGGTCGGGCTGTTCCTGACCCTGCGCGTTGAAGAACAGGATCGTCGGCAGACCGAGCACCTGCAGGCGCTTCAGCAGCGCGGCGTCTTGCGGACTGTTCTTCGTCACATCAACCTGTAATAACACGACGCCTTTCAGCGCCTGCTGCACGTCAGGTGAGCTAAAGGTGTATTTTTCAAACTCTTTGCAGGCCACGCACCAGTCGGCGTAGAGATCGAGCATCACCGGCTGACCTTTTGCCTGCGCCAGCGCCCGGTCAAGCTCGGCCACCGAGCTGACGCGGGTGAAGGCCAGGTGCGCCTGCTGCTCGAGCGCCGGGGCGCCAAACGCCCAGTCCTGCAGGGGACGGGCGCTGACCAGCGCGGCGGCAAGAAGAATGATTTGCACCAGCCGCATCCACGGCCGGGTGGCGCCCAGCGAGGTGATAAACGCCCAGCTGAAGAAGGCGATACCGAGCATTGACCACAGACGTAATCCCCACTGGTCGCCGAGTATGCGCTCCAGCAGGAAAACGGGCAGAGCCAGGATCACGAACCCGAAGGCGGTCTTCACATGGCCCATCCATGGCCCGCTCTTCGGCAGCAGACGGTTGCCAAACACGGTGACGAGGATCAACGGCAGGCCCATGCCCAGCGCGTAGAGGTACAACGTGCCGCCGCCCAGCCACAGATTACCGCTCTGGGCGATATATAACAGGATGGCGCTCAGCGGCGCGGTGGTGCAGGGGGAGCAGATCAGCCCGGCAATAGCGCCCATCGCAAAGACTCCGCCGGGCGATCCGCCCTGGCGTTTATTGCTGAGCAGCGCCAGCCGCGTCTGCAGCGAGGAGGGCAGCTGCAGCGTAAACAGGCCGAACATGGAGAGGGCCAACAGTATAAACACCGCCGACAGACCCACCAGCACATACGGGTGCTGCAGGGCCGCCTGGAACTGCAGCCCGGCGGCGGCCACCACCAGCCCCAGCGCGGTGTAGGTTAAGGCCATCCCCTGGACATAAATAAAGGCCAGCAGCAGGGCGCGCGCGGTGGAAAGCCGCTGTTTGCCGCCCAGCACGATGCCGGAAATCAGCGGGTACATCGGCAGCACGCAGGGGGTGAAGGCGATACCAATGCCTATCAGCAGCGCCCACAGGGCGGTGAAAGGCAGGCGGGCGGGGGCGTCAGCTGGCGGCGCAGAGGCAGGCGCAGGTGAAGTGGCGATCTCCGGGGACGGACGCGGCTCAACCGGCAGCGGCGGGTTGAACACCGGACGACTGCTCGTCGGCGGCGCAGGGTCAATGGTGGACGCCTGGCCATCTGCCGAAGCCGCCAGCACGGCGCTCAGCGGGATCACTTTGGTCTCCGGCGGATAACAGAATCCGGCATCGGCGCAGCCCTGCCAGGTGACGGTGAGAGTGGCGTCTTTGTCCGCCTGCTTCACCGTGACCGGAACGGTCAGGCGCTGGCGAAAGATCTCGCTTTTGCCGTAAAACTCATCCTCGTGCCACTCGCCCGCCGGCAGTGCCGGTTCGTCGAGAGTCGCCCCGGCGGCGCGGAAGGTAAACTGTTGACGATAAAGATAATAACCATCCTTGATTTGCCAGCTCAGGTTGAGGTCATGCTGTTGCTGCTGAAAGTCAAAGGCGAAGGCCTGGTCAGCAGGCACGAAGTTCGAGCGCCCCGGTGCGTCGAATAACCCGGCGGTGGCTGACGCGCTGCACAGCAGCAGGATCAGCGTAATGATGCGGTAAGCCATGAGAGGTAATCGTTGTCTCCATACGTGACGGGCAGAACCAGCAGTTCAGGGGTTTGATACGGGTGGTGAGACTTCAGGCAGTCCAGCAGCGCCTGCTGATGGGCAAGATCGGTTTTGAGCAGCATCTGAACTTCATACTCCTGCTCCAGCTTCCCTTCCCAGTAATAGAGCGAGGTGGCCCCCGGCAGGAGCGTGGCGCAGGCGGCCAGCTTTTCCGCCAGCGCTTTCGCCGCCAGATCCTGGGCGGTTGCTTCATCCGGCGCGGTACAGAGCACAACAACAGCATCAGGCGTAGTCATCATGAACCTCGTATCAGCGAAAAGAGGCACTATAGCATGCAAGATGCGGGGATATTAGCGTCACGAGCGGGGAATGGGAGGGAAACGGGCAGCGGGCCCGCGCGGGGCCCGCTGCCGACGGCATTTACAGCATAATCCCGCCGAAGATGAAACCCAGGATCACGCACAGGGTGATAGCGATAACGCCGGGGATCAGGAAGGCGTGGTTAAAGACATATTTACCAATGCGGGTTGAGCCGGTGTCGTCCATCTCCACCGCCGCCAGCAGGGTCGGGTAGGTGGGCAGGACGAACAGCGCCGAGACCGCGGCAAAGGAGGCAATCGCCGTCAGCGGGCTGACGCCCAGCAGCAGCGCGGCGGGCATCAGCGCTTTGGTGGTGGCCGCCTGCGAGTAGAGCAGCGTGGCGGCGAAGAACAGCACCACCGCCAGCAGCCACGGGTAGTTTTGCAGCAAGTCGCCGGCCACGGCCTGGATGTCGCTGATATGCGCTTTAACGAAGGTATCCCCCAGCCAGGCGACGCCGAGCACGCAGACGCAAGCGCTCATCCCGGACTTAAAGGTACTGGCATTGAGCACTTCGCCGGTGTCGATTTTGCAGGTGATGCTGATCAGGGTGGCGATGGTCAGCATAAACACCACGATCGCCTCGTTACGCGGGAGTACAGGGTTTTTGATCAGGCCGACGGTATCGCTGATGGCCGTAGCGTAGAACATCACCGCCACGATGCCGATCAGAAACAGCAGAACGGAACGTTTGGCGTGCGGCTTCAGTTCAAATACCTGGCTGCCGCGTAGACTGACTTCACCCTTGGCCAGCCGCTCCTGGTAAACAGGATCGTCTTTCAGCTCGCAGCCGAGGAAGTTGCAGACGATAGCGGTGAGCATTACCGCCAGCAGGGTGACCGGAATACAGATGGCCAACAGCATCAGGTAGCTAACGCCCAGCGGCTCCAGGATCCCGGCAAAGAACACCACCGCGGCGGAGATAGGCGAAGCGGTGATCGCTATCTGGGAGGCCACCACCGCAATCGACAGCGGACGGGACGGACGGATGCCTTGCTCTTTGGCCACTTCGGTGATCACCGGCAGCGTGGAGAAGGCGGTATGGCCAGTGCCGGCGAGCACGGTCATAAACCAGGTCACCAGCGGGGCAAGGAAGGTAATATATTTCGGGTGGCGACGCAGCATCCGTTCGGCGAGGCTGACGAGGTAATCCATCCCGCCTGCGACCTGCATGGCGGCGATAGCGGCAATCACCGCCATAATGATTTCAATAACGTCGAAGGGGATCGCACCCGGTTTAATTTGAAAAATAAGCGTCAGGACAAGGACGCCAAGGCCACCGGCAAAGCCGATACCGATGCCGCCGAGCCGGGCGCCGAGATAAATCGCCAGCAGGACAATAACCAGTTCTGCACCAAACATATATGCCTTCCTTGTTTTTTAACAAGTTGATATTGGATTGTTGTATTTTAGTAAAACTAAAAAGCAAAAAGGCATGTCATCGCTGACATGCCTTTGAATGACTATCCGGAAAGATTACTGTTCGCTTTCATCGGTATAACGCTTCGCTTTATAAGCAGGATGCATCAGGTTTTGCGCGGAGAAAATGTCATCCAGCTCCGCCGCCGTCAGCAGCCCACGCTCCAGCACCACTTCCCGCACGCTCTTCCCGGTTTCGGCGCAGATCTTGCCGACGATATCGCCATTGTGGTGGCCGATAAACGGGTTGAGGTAAGTAACGATACCGATGGAGTTATAGACGTAACCTTCGCACACCGCTTTGTTGGCGGTAATGCCGTTGACGCATTTCTCCAACAGGTTGTAGCAGGCGTTGGTCAGAATATGGATAGATTCGAACATCGCCTGGCCGATCACTGGCTCCATTACGTTCAGCTGCAGCTGCCCGGCTTCGGAGGCCATGGTTACTGTGGTGTCGTTGCCGATCACTTTAAAGCAGACCTGGTTGACCACCTCCGGCACCACAGGGTTAACCTTCGCCGGCATAATAGAAGAACCAGCCTGCAGTTCAGGCAGGTTGATTTCGTTGAGGCCCGCGCGCGGTCCGGAAGAGAGCAGGCGCAGGTCGTTACAGATCTTGGACAGTTTCACCGCCAGGCGTTTCAGCGAGCTGTGGACCATGACGTACGCCCCGCAGTCCGAGGTGGCTTCAATCAAGTCTTCCGCCGGAACGACCGGGAGGTTGCTCACTTCCGCCAGCTTCTGTACCGCCAGCTGTTGATAACCGTCCGGGGTGTTGAGACGTGTGCCGATGGCGGTTGCGCCAAGGTTCACCTCCAGCAGCAGCTCCGCGGTGCGCAGAATGCTTTTGGTCTCTTCATTGAGCAGCACATTGAAGGCATGGAACTCCTGGCCGAGGGTCATCGGCACCGCGTCCTGCAGCTGAGTGCGGCCCATCTTGAGGATGTCCTGGAATTCTACGGCTTTCGCCTGGAAACCTTCGCCCAGTTGCTTAATCGCATCGATTAGTTTGAGGATGGAGGCATACACCGCGATGCGGAACCCGGTCGGGTAGGCATCGTTGGTGGACTGACATTTGTTAACGTGATCGTTTGGGTTCAGATACTGGTATTCACCTTTCTGGTGACCCATCAGCTCGAGGCCGATGTTCGCCAGGACTTCGTTGGTGTTCATGTTTACGGAAGTGCCGGCCCCGCCCTGGAAGACATCGACCGGGAACTGGTCCATGCATTTGCCGTTATTCAGGACTTCGTCACAGGCGGCGATAATCGCATTTGCCGCGCTTTTGGGAATGGTCTGCAGCTCCTTGTTCGCCAGCGCCGCGGCTTTCTTCACCATTACCATGCCGCGCACGAATTCTGGTATGTCGCTGATTTTGCTGTTGCTAATGTAGAAGTTTTCAATCGCTCGCAGAGTATGAACGCCGTAGTAAGCGTCCGCGGGAACTTCCCTGGTGCCCAACAGATCTTCTTCGATACGAATGTTGTTTAACATGTGAACCTTCTTTTCAAGCTGCCAATGAATTCACCAAATACACAGAATATCCAGTATTCAGTATATTTTCTGGCCGACGATTATTTCCTTAACCGGCCCGGTGCCCAAGATCATATGCTGATGATAGCGAATATCAGTAAGCTTGATCACTTATTACATCGCGGGTGTGAGAAGATTTATTAATCTGTGAAATGGGTCACCGCTTTCCTATTCCTGGAAAAAATAAGCATTTCCGCTGATTGAAAAGCCGCTCAGCATCCCCATCTTAGTGGGATGCGATCAGCAAATTGATAACTACGGGGGCCGAACTCGGTGCCTGTCGATGAAGGAGACGCCGGTGCGTTGGATTCCGTTTATTGCCTTTTTTCTTTACGTGTACATTGAGATATCGATCTTTATCCAGGTCGCGCACGTGCTGGGCGTCTTTATGACGCTGATCCTGGTGATCTTTAGCTCGGTGGTGGGGATGTCGCTGGTGCGTAACCAGGGCTTCAAAAATTTTCTGCTGATGCAGCAGAAGATGGCCGCGGGCGAGAGCCCGGCGGCGGAGATGATCAAAAGCGTCTCGCTCATTATCGCTGGCCTGCTACTGTTGATCCCGGGGTTCTTTACCGATTTCCTCGGCCTGCTGCTGCTTTTGCCCCCGGTGCAGAAGCACCTGACGATGAAGCTGATGCCGCATTTGCGCTTCAGCCGGATGCCGGGCGGCGGCTTCAGCGCCGGGACTGGCGGTGGAGAGACCTTCGAAGGGGAATTCCAGCGCAAGGACGAACAGCGCGACCGTCTGGACCATAAGGACGATCGCCGCGATTAACTTTTATCGGCCCGGTCAGCAGACGCGACCGGGCCGCTTTCTTATTGCGCCTATACGCTGCCTGTCGCCAGCTTGCGTCTCGGTAAAAACAACCACAGCGCCGCCAGCATCACCAGCGCGTACAAACTCTTCCAGCCGACCATCGCCAGCAGCAGCAGACAGAGAATGCTGCCCACCGCCGCCAGCAGCCGATAGCGCCCGCGCAGCAAACGACAGCCCGCCAGCATGCACAGCAGATAGATCATGATGAAAATGCCGTTGGCATAGACGATCAGCGCGTCCAGATTGATATCGAGAAAATAGATACACAAGGTGCTGACCACGCAGGAGCCCAGCACGGCGTTGAGGGCGTTGCGCGGGATCTGCCGCGGCGACAGCCTCGCGAGGTAGCTCTGCGGCTTATGCTGCGCCTGCGACCAGACCAGGCGGGCGAAGCTCTGAATATAGATGTTAAGGCTGGCGAAACAGGCGAGATAGCCGATGACGCAGGCCACCCACAGCGCTTCGACGCCGAACAGGCGGACCACGATATTCGGTAAAGACGCGGCCGCCGCCATCTCCTCGCCAAACGCGTGGAAGTGCAACACCAGCACGGTACAGGCCCAGTAGACCGAGCCGGCAAGCAGCAGGCCTATCATCAGCGCGCGGGGAAAATCGCGCTCGGGATGTTTAAACTCCGAGGCGAGATGGGCAAAGGCTTCCAGCCCGACAAAGCACCAGAACATCACCGACAGCGCGGAGAAGAGCTGGCCGCGGTCGATCGCCGCCGGGGCGGGGAAGGGGATTTGCGCCGGGCTTATTCCGCCGCGCCACCAGACGGCGACGATCAGCGCGACAATCAGCACGGCAACCAGGGTCTGCAGGTTGGCGCTGGAGCTGGCGCCGCGTGAACCGACCCACCAGACGATGGCCAGGGTACCTAGCTCCGCCAGCAACAGCTGCGCATCATGCCAGCCGAACAGCGCCTGGCCGAAGCCAGTGGCGATGTGCAGTGCGGCGGGGAGCCCGACCGGGATAACCGATAAAAATAACCAGCCGGTGACGCTAGCCAGACGTGGGCCAAAGGCCATATCGACAAAGTGGGCCACGCCGCCCGCGCTGGGGAAATGGCGGCCCAGCAGGGCAAAGACGATGGCAATCGGAAAAACAAGGAGGATGAGCAACGGCCATGCCCACAGGCTGTTATCGCCAGCGACCAGCGCCGCAAGCGCCGGGACGGCGAAAACGCCAGTGCCCAGCAGTGAGGTGGAAAGCAACCCGACTCCCTGTCCCAGCCCTAACTCCTGTTTTAAACCACTCATGATTCCATCCTGCGCCAGTAAAAAGAAAGAGAGTATCACAATCGCTTTTCCTTATGACCGGTTGCCCGGTGACGCCGCTTTTTGCGTGCCAGCGCAAAGGTAAAAATTTTTTTTTAATTTTGCCCTTGAAGCCGGAAATGGCCATCCCCATCTCTCTCTGCACTAGCCGGTAAACCGCGTTCGGCCCGGCGTCACCCATAACTGATAATGACTTTCTCGAAGGAGAGCTATCAATGAGTATTCGTCCGTTACATGATCGTGTGATCGTCAAACGTAAAGAAGTTGAAACCAAATCTGCGGGCGGCATCGTTCTGACCGGTTCTGCAGCAGCTAAGTCAACGCGTGGCGAAATCATCGCTGTCGGTAAAGGCCGCATCCTGGAAAACGGGACCGTGCAGCCGCTGGACGTTAAAGTTGGTGACATCGTGATTTTCAACGATGGCTACGGCGTGAAGACTGAAAAGATCGACAACGAAGAAGTACTGATCATGTCCGAAAGCGACATCCTGGCAATTGTTGAAGCTTAATTCGCACGACCCTGAACGAATTTGAGGAATATAAGAAATGGCAGCAAAAGACGTAAAATTCGGTAACGACGCTCGTGTAAAAATGCTGCGCGGCGTAAACGTACTGGCAGATGCAGTTAAAGTGACCCTGGGCCCGAAAGGCCGTAACGTGGTTCTGGACAAATCCTTCGGCGCGCCGACCATCACCAAAGATGGCGTTTCCGTTGCTCGTGAAATCGAACTGGAAGACAAGTTTGAAAACATGGGCGCGCAGATGGTGAAAGAAGTTGCCTCTAAAGCGAACGACGCGGCAGGCGACGGTACCACCACCGCAACCGTACTGGCGCAGGCCATTGTGAACGAAGGCCTGAAAGCTGTTGCTGCAGGCATGAACCCGATGGATCTGAAACGCGGTATCGATAAAGCGGTACTGGCTGCAGTAGAAGAGCTGAAAGCGCTGTCTGTTCCGTGCTCTGACTCCAAAGCTATCGCTCAGGTAGGTACCATCTCCGCTAACTCTGACGAAACCGTAGGTAAACTGATCGCGGAAGCGATGGACAAAGTCGGTAAAGAAGGCGTGATCACCGTTGAAGACGGTACTGGCCTGGAAGACGAACTGGACGTGGTTGAAGGTATGCAGTTCGACCGTGGCTACCTGTCCCCGTACTTCATCAACAAGCCGGACACCGGCGCCGTTGAGCTGGAAAGCCCGTTCATCCTGCTGGCTGACAAAAAAATCTCCAACATCCGCGAAATGCTGCCGGTTCTGGAAGCTGTAGCGAAAGCGGGCAAACCGCTGGTTATCATCGCTGAAGACGTTGAAGGCGAAGCGCTGGCGACCCTGGTGGTTAACACCATGCGCGGCATCGTTAAAGTGGCTGCGGTGAAAGCGCCGGGCTTCGGCGACCGTCGTAAAGCCATGCTGCAGGATATCGCTACTCTGACCGGAGGTACCGTTATCTCTGAAGAGATCGGTATGGAGCTGGAAAAAGCAACTCTGGAAGACCTGGGCCAGGCGAAACGCGTGGTTATCAATAAAGACACCACCACCATCATCGATGGCGTTGGCGAAGAGTCCGCAATCCAGGGCCGTGTTGCTCAGATCCGTAAGCAGATCGAAGAAGCAACCTCCGACTATGACCGTGAAAAACTGCAGGAACGTGTCGCTAAACTGGCTGGCGGCGTGGCAGTAATCAAAGTCGGTGCAGCTACCGAAGTTGAAATGAAAGAGAAAAAAGCACGCGTCGACGACGCCCTGCACGCAACCCGTGCTGCGGTTGAAGAAGGCGTGGTGGCTGGCGGCGGCGTAGCGCTGGTTCGCGTTGCTGCGAAACTCGCTGGCCTGACCGGTCAGAACGAAGATCAGAACGTCGGTATCAAAGTTGCGCTGCGCGCAATGGAAGCGCCGCTGCGTCAGATCGTGTCCAACGCCGGTGAAGAGCCGTCTGTTGTCGCGAACAACGTGAAAGCAGGCGACGGTAACTACGGTTACAACGCGGCAACTGAAGAATACGGCAACATGATCGACTTCGGTATCCTGGACCCAACCAAAGTAACCCGTTCTGCACTGCAGTACGCGGCTTCCGTGGCTGGCCTGATGATCACCACCGAGTGCATGGTGACCGACCTGCCGAAAGGCGACGCGCCTGATTTAGGTGCTGCTGGCGGCATGGGCGGCATGGGCGGTATGGGCGGCATGATGTAATCGTGCGCTATACAGCATAAAAAAGCAGAAACCCCTGGCCAGCAATGGCTGGGGGTTTTTCTTTTGGTGCGCTTTTTAGTATAAGGCTTATACATAAAATCATTTAAGCTGTATCAGAGCGGCAAGCACCTTCGTATCGGAAGCGACTGACAAGCGCGACCGGGTAAGGAATGAAAGCGGCTCATGCCGACGCAGTTTGAAGGATGACAGGTTTACATCCGGGCCAGTGCGTCCAGCTCATCGATCATGGGGAATAACATGCAGGTCAAATATTTAGCAGGGATTGCCGGCGCAGCCTTACTGTTAGCAGGTTGCAGTTCCAGCAATGAATTAACCTCTGCCGGCCAGAATGTGCGTTTTGTACAGGAGAAGCCGGGCGCAGAGTGTCAGCTGTTAGGGACCGCGACGGGTAAACAGAGTAACTGGCTCTCCGGCCAGAATGGCGATGAGGGTGGCTCCATGCGCGGTGCGGCTAACGCCCTGCGTAACCAGGCGGCAGCCATGGGCGGCAACGTGATTTATGGCGTCAGCAGCCCGACGCAAAATCTGTTGTCGAGCTTTGTGCCCACCGACAGCGAGATGAACGGCCAGGTATATAAGTGCCCGAACTGATGCGCGATGCCTCTCTCTGCGAGCGTAGAGAGAGGCGTGACCGGTAGAAGAGGGTCAGGCGTTAAGCTCCGCTTTCTTCTCCAGATAGAAGGCATGCAGGGGACGCAGACACTCTTCCAGGCTGAGCATTCTTCCTGGCTGGGAAGGAATAATGGTACTGAAGATTTGGCATGGCGCCAGCGCCGTGTGCATCGCCTTAAGCTTGGGGCTTTTCTCAATAAGGCGTACTACCACGCTGTTTTCCATTTCAGATAAATGTGGCGCACTGGTTTTTACCACCGCTCCGGAGACAATTTTCTTGCCTTCGTCCGTCTCGCAGCAATAGAGCACGCCCAGATAATGGGAAAACAGGTTTAGCTTCCATTCTTCCTGGGGATACTGCTGGTAATCAATATTCGGCTGAGTAGTTAAGTCGACGCTGTAGCACATTAAAAAATCCATATTTGAACTTAAATACTGGATAAGTTCCTGATCGCCGACTGTTTTTAATGCCTGTTGAATACCGATTATCAGGGCTTCAACCTGTCGGTCATCAATAGTTAACGTCTTAATTTGCTCATCCTGAAATACCAGGATCAGCGTTGACTGCGTTTCGCCAGGTTTAAGCGTAATAGACATTATACGCCGCTCAGGAGAAGGCTGTTGTATTTCAGCCATTTCTACCGTGGGGATATGGGTTACGAGTGTTTCGTTATAAGCGATAATCTCATCTTTGTAAGCCTCGCCTTTATTTTCAAGTCGCTGAAAAATTAAGGCCATTCTACTTTGCAATATCAGAAGCAGGTCGGATAATACGGGTGCCTGAAGATAGAAAATCTCACAGGTATCATTCGCTTTCTTGACCTTAAGTAACAGCGCCAGGAAACGCTCTTCAAAAGTAATTCCTGCAGTATTAAAACCAATAAACGTTCCTTGCATAATCTTCTCCTTTATTAAGCGGTAGCCATCGACTTCGATTGTGAGAGGTCAATAACGCGATCGGCTGATGCAATGGTTGATGGCCGGTGCGCGACAATAATTCGGGTGATACTTAACGCTGAAATCGACTGATTGATGACCGACTCATTTCTGAGATCCAGGTGACTAGTTGCCTCATCCATAAACAGAATACTCGGTTTACGGTACAAAGCACGAGCGATCAGGATACGCTGCTTTTGACCGCCGGAAATGCCCAGCCCCAGTTCGCCGACAATGGTTTCGTATCCCATCGCCATCTTCATGATTTCATCATGGATGTTGCAATGTTTGGCACATTCCATTACGAATTCCAAATCGGGGTTATCATCAAAACCACTGATATTATCGATAAGTGAACCTGAAAAGAGACGATCCTCCTGAAGTACGCAGGCGATACCGAGACGATAGTTATTTAAACCAATTTTTTGAATCTCCAGATTATCCGCCAGTATTTCGCCGGAGTCAGGTGAAAGCAAACCGCACATGACTTTCAACAGCGTGGTTTTGCCAACGCCAGATGGGCCAATTAGCGCGACAGACTCGCCTGGGGCAACCGTTATATTCAGATTGGTAAAAATGGGTTGTGAAAAAGGATCGTATTGATAACTCAGGTTCCTGACTTCAAGTTTCACGCCGGTGTTTGCTGTAAACACACGTCGGGATGGAAGTTCTTTTTCCGGTTCGCTAAAGGCGATTTCAGATAGACGTTCATTATGAAGCGAGAGCATACGAAGCTGCATCACCAAATCAATGAGATTCGATGCACGTTGAGAAAACTGGCCTCGATAAGCATTAAATGCCATAAACATACCGAGCGTCATCTCATTATCAATTACCATAATGGCACCCAACCACAGTACCACCACCTGATCGATAGAGGTGATAAAGGTATTAATCCCACCAAACATCATATCAAAGCGAGTTTGCTTAATACCTGCGTTACTGGCATCAACGTTAAGATTCAGCCAATGCTGCGAGCGACGTTCTTTTAAATTTAATGCTTTGATCGTGGAAATGCCATAAAGTGATTCCATAAAGTGAGAGTTAGCACGCGCCCCTTTAACGACCTGCTCTTCCGTTACGCGCCGATAAAAACTATAGGTAGCGAAGCGCATAATCGCATAGCAGACGGTAAAGCCAATGACGACCCAGACTAACCAGCCGCCATATAATGTCAGCATGACTAACAAACCGATCGTCATTATCGAATCGATGATGCCAGTGACGATACTGTTGGTAAAAATTGAACGAATGGTATCCAGAGACGAGAAACGAGACTGGATATCACCTAAGTGTCTTTTCTCGAAAAAAGATAATGGCAAACTTGCCAAGTGATCGAATAGCGTTGTTTTCCATTGAATGTTTGTCAACGTATTCAACGTTAACGACGTCCATGCTCGGAGCATGCTAATAAACGTGCGGAATAGCGTAAAAAATATTAAACCAATACAAATAACAGAGAGTAAACTTTCATCGTGCGCCATAATGACATGGTCAGTTACTAACTGTGTACCAATAGGCAACAGGAGGCCAATCGCTTCTACCACAACAGAGAAAGCAAAGATCTTAATCAGCGCCGATTTTAAACCAACAATTTTATGCATTAAATCCAGGAGTCGTAAACGGGATTTCGCCTCCTCTTGTTGGAAGTTATGGTCAGGCCAGAGTTCAAGCGCAACGCCGGTAAAATTATTTGACATCTCACTGATGCCAATGATTCGTTTACCCAGCGCGGGATCGTGAATCACAAATCCGTTTTTCTTTACTTTTGTAAGGACTACATAGTGGTTCATTCCCCAGTGGATGATGCAGGGAAGCTTAAGCTGTTTTATTTCATCGAGGTCGAGCGCTAGCGCACGGTTTTTTAAACCAGCCTGCTCGGCTGTTTTGCTTAGAGACAGCAGTGAGGAGCCCTGTGAGGGGCTACCGAATCGTTGACGAAAATTAAATAAATCGATATTTAACCCATAATAACCACAGACCATCGCCAGACAGGCAACTCCACATTCCGATGATTCTGACTGTAGAATAACAGGCGTTTTGTTAACCAGAGAAAAATTTAGTTTTGCAACAATGGTTTTGAACAATTCGTTAGTCATGGATTGGCCCAGTAATGCTTTGAGTTATCTTATACACAGGGGTAAACATCCACATATAAAGTGGGCGCTCTTCGAGAAATACAACGGCTTGAGCCTTCAGTCCATTCGAAAGCGAAAGCGTTTTACCATTGTAATTAAAGGTTTTGTTTTCAATTTTGACAATGGTTTTATAGAGTGCCAGTTCCTGCTGGTTCGTTCCATTATTAACATTAGTGTATTCAGACAGTTCCTGTCGGGATGTCGGGACCGAAGATATTGAAAGTATTTTCCCCGGGAATTGCCCAAATTTATCGGATGGGAAAGCATCATAGCGGATGTTAATGACATCACCCGGTTTGACGTAAGGTATACTATTATTAGGTAACCATAAAATAAGATAATATTCTATATCACCAGTGGGTTTGATTTGCGCTAAACTGCTGCCTTTGTCGACCATTTGTCCTTTTGTTACAGCCAGCGATTCAATGCGTCCTTCTGTGGTTGCTTTAATAATGACATTACCATTGGCATTTGATTCAACCAACTGGTTTTTGTAATCATTAATCTGGTTTTCCTGAGATGATATTTGGTTGTCAAAATCTGCCGTTTTTGTGATTTTATCGCTATTTAACTGGGTTACCTGGGATTCCAGTTGCATTTTCTGACTGACCAAAGACTGATAGGTACTCTGTTGTTGAAAGTATAATGAATGCTGATAGTTATACTGATCTTTGGTGATAAGGCCATCACGAAGATATTTATCGTAACTGGAAAGATTATCATGCATTTTCTTTAAACCAGTCTGCGCATTAACCAGCATGCGGTTAGTTTCTTTTAACGAATCATTGATGGTTTTTAGCTGTTTATCTAAAGATAAGCGAGTTTCTTCTTTATTATGAGAAAGTTTGGTGATGATATCTTCAGCGTTCGCAATCTTTTCATTAATGACTTCTATTTGCGCCGTACTGACGTTGCCTGTTGTTGTATTTCGGGAGATGTCAATTTCATATAAAGACTGTCCTTTGGCGACAAGGTCACCGACTTTTGCATATTGGGAAATAACAAACCCTTGCTGTGGCGCATAAACATTGACAGAATGAGGTAAAGTAATAACTTCCCCGCGAACATCAATGCGTTGGGTAAAGGTACAAAATATTGTGGTGGTTATTAGAATGGCTAAAAAGGCAAAAGAAAGTAATGCAATAAGCCATGCCGGAAGCCCTGCTAGCAGCAACGCCTTTCCTTTCCAGTGATGCTTTTTGTATTCGATCGCTTCCTTGCGATAGATTTTTCTTAACATAATTATCACTTACATAATGAAATGAAAAGGCCCGATATTTCAGGCCCTATTTACTTAGTAAAGAATGTCAACAAAACGTTGAGCAAACAGCTGAGGCGTAAATTAATTGCTCCAGAAGTTTAATGTGCCATCATAAACGGCATCCATTACACCTGTTGCATAATGCAGCGTCATATCCCAGCCAACGATACCCGCAGCAATACCAAAGCAGACGCCACCGAGAATAACCCCGGCAATCATTCCTACACCCTGGCCAATCGAGCCGATACCAAAGATACCGCCGCTTACGCCGCCCCAACGTCCAGCGTAACCTGTACCAAAAATCGCCCCCAGAGAGGCGCCCAGAGCGATGGCGCCTACTTCTTTAGCAGCCCAGGTCATAATATCGGTAAGAGTATCAGTCAGCGCGCCGCCAGAAATCTCTTCCATTTCAAATACAGTTAATTGATGCATGATTAGTCCTTTAACTAAAATTAAAATTATATGTTCATTCCAGACCGGAAGTTGGTCCGCAGAGAAGATAGTCGTTGCTGTAGTATGAATCAACTCAACTTAATGTGAATTGTTGATGAAATTTCAGATTCATTCTGAATCTAATCTAATCTAATTATTTTATAGATTCACAAAGCAATATTAATTTTAGCAAGTTAAATTAAGCTATTATTATGGACGTGACTCAAATGTAGTGCATTACTTTCATCCGTATATATCATAATGCTTTTGATTATGTATGGAAAAATAAAAAAGGTGGATATCATTATCCACCTTTTATGAGATTATGGTTCTCTTTATTCTTCCTGAACTACTACCTCAAGTATCGCTTTTACATGCCCGGCCGAGACTTCAGCGCTGTTGTCGCTCATTCGGTAATAATCGGCGGTAAAGTTAATTTTTTGCGATGCTTGAGCGCTGGCAATACTGTAGGTCTCTGCGTCATAAAATATAACGGGACTATTGTCTTTTTTGAAGATAATGCCAACGTTGCTTGCTGCTCCGCCTCCTGTTAGCAGATTATCGATGATGCCATTCCCCGCAGGACTGGTGCCACTAACTGGGTTAAACCAATAGTAAAGTTTATTACCAATTGAACCCGCTGGGCATGAAACGTCCATTGTGATAGTTTTCTGTGATGGGGTTGTGCCACCCCGAGGGATTGACATTAATGTATTTTTTTCAATTGTATTTAAGGTGATTTGGCTCGGTCCAGACACAGAAATATCACAGGAGGTCGCCTTATAAGAAATACTCTTGAATTTCAGAGACGCAGTCATTAACAGACGATCTGACGCCCTGGGGTTGGTGCTTAAGTTACCCGCTGAGAATTTAAATACCGGATTGGTACTGACGCCGGATGTATCAATGACAGGTTTTGTTTTTATTAACCATACTGTCATAAATCTGTAGTCATCATTCGACTTTAAAATTGGCACAATCGTAGATTGTGCCACTGCGGGTTTAATTGAACCATGCTTGCTGTCCAGAATATCTGAAAACTGAAAACCAATACCATCAATCCCCGTTTCATAGACCGGTTTTCCCATTATACCCGTGACACCAGAGACCTCGGGTGCGGATGAGGTAATGATATACTGATCACCCATTATCTTGCTGCATTCAAAGGTTTTATAGTGTCCGGTACCAACTTTTTTGGTATACAAAACTGTACCAACGGGTATTGTTGGATCCGTTGCGATTTTAGGACTTAAGTTAAATACTGCTTGCCCATCGGAACCATCATAATCGCATTTGGCAGCTGCTTCACAACAACATAATAATATAGATAGAAAAATCAGTGTTTTTCTCATTCTTTATTGTCCTTGGTCAATATTAGCGACAAATTGTTTCGATTTGACTGATGCCAGCCGCTTTGCCTTCCCTGGCCGGTAAAGTAAAGGAAGCATTGCACTGCTGCGCCGCGCTTTTGCCCCATTGCACGTTAAGTATTCCGGTTTGCTGCAGGCCGGACATATAGACCATCCCGGCGTCGCTGACGATGCCTGGCTGTGCCTGGCTGCTCCCGGCGAGTAACACCATCGCACCATAAGGTACGTCCTGGCCGCTGGCCGTTTTCAGATGGACAAATGCGCGCTGGCCGATATTACCGGCATAATTGGCCCGCACGATGGCGCCGCGTGTCGGAACGACGCTCTGCGTGGTTTCCGGAAGCTCCATATCTTCGCCAAGCGAAGTACTATCGAGGGTGATATCGGTGCGACGATAAGGCGTGACATAAGGTACGATGGCGTAACCACGATAGTCGGTGGTGATGGTGTTATCGTTGGCCAGCTTGACGTTATCCAAACCTGGGGCCTTAACCAGTACGGCGGCATCGGTGATGTCCTGACCAAGCGTGACCCCATCGGCATGAGCGACAATGCTGCCGTTGGCGCCATAGTCTATACGCTCGCTACCGCGATCGTAGCTGTAACCGGCATTGACGCTGCCGCGGGCGCCGTTATAGGTCGCGCGCATATCGCCGCTGTAATATTCCCGGTTGCTGTACCCCTGCTGAAGACTCCACTCCAGGCTATCGTTATCCAGTCCGACGCCGCCGATGGAAACGGACTGATCGGTAGACCCCGGATTACTGTTGGTTAACTGATAACTGGTATAGGTGCCCGGTAGCCAGTTGCTCAGCGGCAGCGTGACGGTCAGCGAGATACGCTGATCGTCCTGGGCGTCTTTCCCGGAGTTATTCCCGCTCCAGGTATAGCGGTTATAGCTGTACCCGAGGTAATAGTTTACATTGCGGAAGCCACCGTTGTACCCCACGCTGATCGACTTGTTGGTGCGCTTATCGTCCCAGTAATCTTCAATCAATCCACTGATAGACAGACTGCCGAGGCCTTTACCCAGGCTTTGATTCAGCGTCAGATTGGTGCGGTTGCGCAGCGAGCGAGGAGTATACTTGCCATCATTAGAATAGCTATCTAACACTTCAGAGAGGGTATTAAATCCGCGGGTGGAATAGCGGTAGCCAGCGATAGTCACGTTTGTACCGGTTTCGATAATATTTTTCCCGTAACGGACACGCCATGACTGCCCAGAGGTCTTTTCGTCGTCTTTCATTTTTGACCAGGCCAGGGTGACGTCTGCCGAGGCGGCGCCAAGCTCGCCGAGGTTATAGCCGAGGCCTGTTGACAGCGCCTGATAGCGCGATGCGGCCTGCACCCCGCCATAAAGCGTCAGGCTGCTGGAGACACCGTAGGTCGCGGTAGCTTGCGTAAAGGGCGTTTCATCGACCCCGCCGTCGTAAGGACGATATTTACCAGACGTAATTTCATATTCCAGCTGATCTTCACGGACCATCACCGGCAGCGTAGCGAACGGTACGACGAACTCCTGCTTAGAACCGTCGGACTCTTCCACGGTGACGTAAAGGTCGCCGCTACCGCCGCTCGGGTACATATCGGTGATTTCAAACGCGCCAGGCGCCACGTAGGTCTGGTATACCTGGTAGCCGTTTTGTTTAATGAAGACACGGGCGTTGGTTTTGGCGATACCACGGATAATCGGCGCATAGCCGCGCATACTTTCCGGCAACATTGATGTATCGGTGGCCAGTTGAATACCGGTAAACGGTACACTGTCAAAGATGCCTGAGAGTGACGAGCTCTCGCCCATCACCAGATTACTGTTGATGGGACGAATGCTGCGCTGCATGTAGAGATAGGCTGAGTCCCAATCACCCGCATCGCCGTTGTTTTTATTCCAGGTGCTGAGGTTACGGATACGCCATGGGCCAACGTTGAGGCCAGACTGCAGGTTCAGGCTGTAGTATTCGTCATTGGCCTGCATGTCGTTTGAGCCGCTGAACTGATAGTTCACCAGCAGGGCGTTGATGCCGTCATCAAACTGATCCGGTGGAATATATCCCTGCGCGGTGGTAGATAGTGCCGCCTGCGGAATGGATATATTCAAGCGCTGGACGGTAAAGTCGAAATCCGCTTTGGTATCCGGGATGACTGAAAGATTGGCGCAGCCGTTTTTATCCTCGACCAGTTCGGGAAAGGCTTTAACCCGTACGCCATACTCTGCCAATGTTTTCAGGCTCAAACAGGGCACCAGGGCGGGCTCTCGATTATTCCCAGTGGCACGGCTATTCGCAACAAACTTCATTGTCCTGGTATCCAGATAGCGACCATTAAACATGATATCTACCCGATAATCCCCTGGCGCCTGTGCGTTCTGCGTCTGGAAAATAGATAAGTCGGGAGTGGTTGATGGATCGCTACCATTCAATGAGCTAATGAATGAGGGATCGAAAAAGTCACGTGCTTGCGCTTTATTATTCAAACCAGAAAGCAATGCCGGAAGCATTGCGAGGAAGACCGCGGATAGTTTGAATAATCCATTATTCTTATTTGGCATAGACACATCCCTATAATGATAAAATAAAATTCTTATTACAGCGATGAGGAATAGAGCGATCCTGCTCCGCCATAATCATTAACTACTTTCCAGTTGACGCTGGAGGCATTGATATTTTCTTTTAATGTCACTTCTTTGGTCGTCATTGGAGCGACCGAGTTGACTTCCGGCTTCACTTCTTTGCTACCAATCTGAACACTATGGAAATAGAAGAAAAACGGTGTCGGATTTTTAATCGTCAGTTTTGTGCCTGATTTCCGCCATTCGAGTTTTTTGGCTTCAATGTTTGGAGAAAGGTCGAAAAGTGCTTTTGGACGATAGACCAGACGCATGCGGTGGCGGACCGCCAGTTGAATAGTATTGGCGTTGGCTTTCTCATCGTCCGCCGGCGGGATGGCCATCACGTTAAAATAGTATATGGATTCCCGGTCGTTCGGGGCATTGACGTTTCCGGTAGAAAATAGACGCACGGTATTCTGCTGCTTACCCTCAAGGCGGAATAACGGAGGTGTAGCCATAAAAGAGGGCGTTTTCCCTGCCGGCGCTTCAACCCAGGATTTAATCAGATAAGGGATGTCATCTTTATTTTCGATTTGCGCGGTGATTTCACGCGCACCTTCTTTATAGAGGTAGCGTGTGGATTCAATCACAATACCAGCATGGGCAATACTACTGAGGAGTAATGCACAGGATGCGGTGATATTTAATAAGTTCCTGAACATGGTTTTTCTCTGAATGCGAAAAAGGGCCCGCTGTGAAGCGGAGCCCTTCGGGGAAAAATTAGAGGGTATAATCGATAGTAAAGGTCGCAACACCTTTAACCGGACCTTCGGTAACCGGAGTCGCGGAGTTCACTTTCACATAACCAGTGGTGTACTTCAGCTGAGTGCCGCCAGCTGCAGTGTAGCTTTCGGTCATGAGGTCAGAACCGTCGAAGCCTACGCGGTGAGCATCACGTACGCGCTGGATACCGATACCAATGCCGGTAGCGCCGCCAGGTGCGGTGTTGTCCAGGATGTTAGCGTTGCTGGAGGCACCGGTCACATTGACGGTTACAGCAGTAACCGGAGTGGCGCTACCCTGTGCGCAGTCTTTCACGTCAAAACCGAAGTCCTGAGTTTTAAACAGAGCACCAGCCGCTTCAGCATTCGCTTCGGTAGTGGTCACGGTCATCAGCTGAACGATACCGTTGTTCAGGGTACCCGTCGGAGTCACGACGCAAGAGTTAGCTGCATCAGAGACTTCACCCAGTACAGTTACCTGAGCGGTGTTGGTTGCCATTACCTGAGCACTCAGAACTGCAGAAGCAGCGACCATTACAGCTACGATTGTCTTTTTCATTTAATTAATCCATATATAGATACTTAGTCCTGTGTAGAATCGATAACAGTTATCATGGGAATGGAGTATACATTCCTATTGATATTGAAAATAAGCGCCAGCATTCCTTATATAGTGCTGAAACCTACCTTCCTGTGAACGACGCTACAATATCACTTGCCATAGCGAACCATGGAGAAGCGGGGGTAATTTAAAAGTCTGGTGCAAAAAATGCTTGTGAATTCTTGATGAAGCACACGTGAATTTAATAATGACCTTTTCTAATGAGATGTTGAGTTTGGTTGAGATAAATTTAATCCGAAAATGTGGCTTTTAAACAAGATAACTATCGCTTGTCATTTTTTATGCGGTATCCTCAAAGCTGAAGTTCAATGTGAACTGACCCCGCTTCTGCCTGAAGCGATAATGTTCACGCCATGTTTTAGCTGGGATTATTTATTTTTGTTATGGATAATAGGGTTGCGTGGGGCAAGGATATGGATGATATTGCATTATTTAATGGCTGTATAATTAATCAGGAGGTTATATTTAATGCCAATATGAATGAGCTGCGACCGCTTGCCGGGGATGGGGAGAGCATCAGCCTCAATGCGCCTACCGCCAGATGCTTGCTGCTGCTATTGCAGAATTGCGGCAAAGTGATTTCTCGGGATGAATTTCTGGCGGCTGTATGGGAAACACGGGGAGTGGTAGTTTCGCAAAATACATTTTATCAAAATATCTCTTTGTTGAGAAAATCGCTGCTCAAAGCCGGACTATCTGAGGATATCATTATCACCGTCAGACAAAAAGGCTTTAGCGTCGCCCCGGATACTTTAGTTATCCCGCTCTCGGATGAAGAGTGCGAGAATATGAATCGGGAAAGATTAACGCATTTTCACAGTAGTAAAACTGCTGATGTCATTTTCAATGATACGGGGAAAATTGACCATAAATTAAGTCTTCCACTACCAGTGAATTTAGCAATCCAGGAGAATGATAGGCGGGAAAATAGCGTGAAGGTGGCAGAGAAAGTATCGGAACGATTACATATAACCTTTAAAGTTCCCACCTGGTTAATCGCGCTGATTGTCGTGATGATAGTTATCAATGTTATCGTACTGATCGTGTTACATCGATAATACGCCGCCGCTGGGGTTTATATCGAGAAGGTAACGGTAAAGTGGATTGCCGAGTATGTTAGCCCCAACCTGGCGGTGTATTCATATTAAGATGTCTGCCAGCACGACCTGGCAGACAAGGGAGGGGGGCTAACGCTGCTTCAGTCCTAAATCCAGCGGCGTCTTGCTGGGTTCGCCGCCGATCTCTCGCGCCAGCTTCGGCACCATATAGCCGGAGATGAGGGTCAACAGTTCACGCATGATTTCACGGGCTTCATCATCGCTGACCATAAAGTGTGCCGCCCCTTGTACCCGGTCCAGCACGTGCAGGTAGTAGGGCATTACCCCGGCATTGAACAGCGCATTGCTGAGATCGGCCAGGGTTTGCGCGTTATCGTTCACCCCGCGCAGCAGCACGCTCTGGTTAAGCAGCGTGACGCCCGCCTGACGCAGCATGGCCATCGCCGCGCGAAACTCGCCGTCAATTTCATTAGCGTGATTGACGTGGTTAACCAGGATCACCTGCAGCGACGAACGGTGGAAGCGGCTGACCAGCGTCTCGGTGATGCGCGCCGGGATAACGATTGGCAAGCGGCTGTGAATACGCAGACGCTTAACGTGCGGAATGGCTTCCAGCTGGGTCATTAACCAGTCAAGCTCATGGTCCTTCGCCATCAACGGGTCGCCGCCGGAGAAGATGATTTCATCAAGCTGCGGATGCTCAGCGATATAGTTCATTGCCGTCTGCCAGTTGCGCCTGGTGCCCTGATTTTCGGCATAAGGGAAGTGGCGGCGGAAGCAGTAACGGCAATTGACCGCGCAACCGCCTTTCACCAACAGCAGGGCCCGGTTGCGATATTTGTGCAACAGGCCGGGCACGACGCTGTGCTGTTCTTCCAGCGGATCGGTGGAGTAGCCGGGGGCGACGATAAACTCCTCTTCGGCGGTAAGTACCTGACGAAGCAGCGGATCGTCAGGGTTGCCTTTCTCCATTCTGGCAATAAACGCGCGCGGGACGCGCAGCGGGAACAGGCGTCTGGCCTCACGTCCGGCGAGCAGTTTTTCATCAGCGTCTACATTTAAAAGACGCAGCAGTTCATCAGGACTGGTCACAACATTGGCAAGTTGCGTTATCCAATCTTCTCTGGATGGGGTATTTAGGGTTACAATATGCGCCATTTTGTGGCTTAGCTACCAGTTAAACAATTTCAGAGGGCCTTATGGCGACTTACTATAGCAACGATTTTCGTGCTGGTCTTAAAATCATGTTAGATGGCGAACCTTATGCGGTAGAAGCCAGCGAATTCGTTAAACCAGGTAAAGGCCAGGCGTTTGCGCGCGTTAAGCTGCGCCGTCTGCTGACCGGCACCCGCGTTGAGAAAACCTTCAAATCTACTGATTCTGCAGAAGGCGCGGACGTTGTCGATATGAACCTGACTTACCTGTATAACGACGGTGAGTTCTGGCACTTCATGAACAACGAAACCTTCGAACAGCTGTCTGCTGACGCGAAAGCGATCGGTGACAATGCCAAATGGCTGCTGGATCAGGCTGAGTGCATCGTAACCCTGTGGAACGGCCAGCCGATCGCGGTCACCCCGCCGAACTTCGTTGAGCTGGAAATCGTTGAAACCGACCCAGGTCTGAAAGGCGACACCGCGGGTACCGGTGGTAAACCAGCGACCCTGTCTACTGGCGCTGTGGTTAAAGTGCCGCTGTTCGTCCAGATTGGCGAAGTAATTAAAGTGGATACTCGCTCTGGCGAATACGTATCCCGCGTGAAGTAATTTCACGTCATGATGACTGGCGCAGCCTCTGTGCTGCGCCGCTCTTTCTGTACTGGCACGACGAGCACGACACATGAAGCGCAGCGTAAAACTCCTGGCGTTACTGTTTCTGAGCAGCGCACTGCTGTCTGGCTGCAATACCGCCCGCGGTTTCGGTGAAGATATTCAGGGCCTGGGTCACGCCATCTCTCGCGCTGTAAGCTGACTTCCTTCCGTTTCGCCTGCCGCGATCGCCTTCCGGTGCGCCTGCTTCCTCCACGAATACTCCTTTTCTCTTAAAAAACGCAAAGATCCCTTCATCTGTGGACGGTTTGTCTATGCTTATAGGGCATGAAAACAAAACTGACACTAAGGATGACATTATGGTGAAAAAAACGATTGCAGCGTTCTTTACGGTTTTGGTCCTCTCTTCAGCACTGACCGCTTGTAACACCACGCGCGGTGTGGGTCAGGATATTTCAGAGGGCGGCAGCGCAATCTCTGGCGCAGCAACCAAAGCTCAGCAATAACAGCCTTCGACGGTACGGTTTTGCGCCGTACCGTTCTTCACTTCCCCCATTCTGTTGGATATACTCACTACGACTTTTCATCCACCTTACGGGACGACCCGTAAGCGTTTCTCATCCGGGGACGGCCCCAGCAAAGGAGCCTTATGTCCTGGATAGTCTTATTTATCGCTGGCCTGCTGGAAGTGGTGTGGGCCGTCGGCCTGAAATATACCCATGGCTTTAGCCGCCTGGTTCCCAGCGTCATCACCATCGTCGCGATGGTCGTCAGCATGGCGCTGCTTTCATGGGCGATGAAAACCCTGCCGGTGGGTACCGCTTACGCCGTCTGGACGGGGATCGGCGCCGTGGGCGCCGCTGTGACCGGTATCGTACTGTTAGGTGAATCCGCCAGCGCTATGCGTATCGCCAGTCTTGTCTGCATCGTGGTCGGCATCATTGGCCTGAAGATCAGCGCGCACTAGTTGTAGCGCTGATTGACCCAGACCAGTTTGCTGATATCAAAACCCTGCCGGGTGGCAATATCCAGCATCTGCTGCCTGACTTCCGGGGCGATGGTGGGGGCTCGCGCCAGTAGCCAGAGATAGTCGCGGTCGGGGCCGCAGACCAGCGCGTACCGATACTCCTTATCCAGCGCAATGACGTTATAGCTGCCATAGAAGGGGCCGAAGAAGGAGATCTTCAGCGCGGCGCGGCTGGGTTCGCCGGTAAAATACGCCACCCCGTCCGTTTTCTGCCACATGCCGCGGTCGGGGTTATAGCCTTTATTGACCACGTCCAGACCGCCGTCATCGCGCGGCTGCCAGGCGATCGTGACCTTTTCAAGCCCGCTTTCAAAAGGATGGTCGAAGCGGGCGATTTCGTACCAGGTACCCAGATAGCGCTGAACGTCGAAGGGGGTGACCACGGTGACGCCTGGCGGCGGGGCAGGGGTGCTGCAGGCGACAGACAGGAACGAGACGGCGACCGCGGTGATTATCGGCAGGATACGCATGGTATGCTCCTTGCTGGCTTTTAAGCTAAGTGTAGAGTCCGGCAGGGCAAAGGCGGCAAGATTTTTCTATGAAGCGAGCCCGGTAGCAGAATTGCTGCCGGGCTCTTGCAGGATCAGATAAACAGTACGCCAACCAGAGTAATGACGCTGAGGATCGCCGCCAGACCGTAGAAGACCCATTTGCCGTTTGGCACATGGATTTTCAGGTCGTGCATGGCGTGGTGAATACGATGCAGCCCACACCACAGCGGCAGGACAATCATCAGAAAGATGAACGCGCGGCCGATAAAGCTTTGGGCAAAGGCCAGCACGCGTTCATAGCTGAAGGCGTCGGCGGGGGCGAGCCCCAGCGGCAGCAAAATGCCCACCAGCAGCACCATCACCGGCGCGACAATCGCGCCCCACATGCCGCCAGCGCCAAACAGCCCCCAGAAAACGGGTTCATCGGAACGTTTCGGATTGGGATTAATCATCTCAGCCTCCTTACCAGAACAGGGCGACAAACAGGATCACCACGGTGACCACCGCCGTCACCACCCAGAGACCTTTAATCACCGGCTCTGGCCCCATTTTTTCGCCTTTGATGATGACGTTGGCGGCTTTCGGCGCCAGCTCGAACCAGGTTTTGGTGTGCAGCAGCGCCGCCGCCAGGGTGATCAGATTGAGGATCACCACCACTGGATTTTGCAGGAATCCGATATATCCCGCCCAGCTTTCGGCGCCGTGCTTGAGGGCAAACAGCCCGTAAATCAGCACAATGCTAAACCAGACCGTCGGTACCGCCGTGCCTTCCCGCACCATGTAGAAGCGATAAAACGGCAGCTTTTTCCACCAGGTGGAGGTCATCGGCCGCACGTAGGGTTTGCGTTTCGTCGTCATAATGCACTCCTTAGCGTGGTTTCAGGGTGGCGATAAGAAAGTCTTTCGAACTTTCCACCTTGCCCTGCTGGATCGCGGCCGCCGGGTCGACGTGCTTCGGACACACTTCCGAGCAGTAGCCCACGAAAGTACAGGTCCAGACGCCGTTCTGGCCGTTAAGCTGCGCCATGCGTTCCTTTTTGCCGTGGTCGCGGCTGTCTTCGTTATAGCGGTGGGCGAGGGTGATCGCCGCCGGGCCGATAAACTCCGGATTCAGGCCGAACTGCGGACAGGCGGCATAGCACAGTCCGCAGTTGATACAGCCGGAGAACTGATGGTATTTGGCCATCTGGGCCGGCGTCTGCTTGTTTGGTCCCTGGTCCGGGGTGCGGTTATTGCCGATGATGTACGGCTTAATGGCCTCCAGACTTTCGATAAAGTGGGTCATATCCACCACCAGATCGCGCTCGATCGGGAAGTTGGCCAGCGCTTCAACCTTGATGCCTTTGGTGTAATCCCGCAGGAAGGTTTTACAGGCCAGCTTCGGTACCTTATTGACCATCATGCCGCAGGAGCCGCAGATCGCCATCCGGCAGGACCAGCGGTAGCTCAGGTCGGGCGCCAGGTTGTCTTTAATGTAGCCCAGCGCGTCCAGCAGCGAGGTCTGCTCATCGTAAGGCACGTCATAGAACGCGCTGTGCGGTGCCGTGTCGACCTCCGGGTTGTAACGCACCACTTCGACTTTCAGGTTTTTCATCTCAGCCATGGGTGGTCTCCTTCTTCTCAGCCGCTTCCGCCTCAGCGCCATAAACACGTTTCGCCGGCGGCAGCGTGGTGATCTTCACATCGCCATATTCCAGGCGGGTGGTGCCATCAGCCTCGCGGAAGGCGAGCGTATGTTTGAGGAAGTTGACGTCGTCGCGTTCGGTACAGCCTTCATCCAGACGCTGGTGCGCACCGCGCGATTCTTTACGGGCGATGGCCGAGTGCGCCATACATTCGGCAACGTTTAAACCGTGTCCCAGCTCAATGGTGTAAAGCAGATCGGTGTTGAATACGCTGGAGTTGTCGGTAATGCGCACGCGCTTAAAGCGCTCCTGCAGCTCAGCCAGCTTGTCGATAGTTTTCTGCATCAGCTCTGGCGTCCGGTAGATGCCGCAGCCTTCCTCCATCGAGAGCCCCATTTCGTCGCGGATTTTCGCCCAGTTTTCGTTACCCTCCTGGTTGACGAGATCTTTCAGACGACGCTCCACATCGGCAGCTTGCGCATCGAGGGCGGAGCCGTTCATTTCGCCCGCTTGTGCGGCGCGCCGCATGGCCTGTTCCCCGGCCAGGCGGCCGAAGACCACCAGCTCGGCCAGCGAGTTGGAGCCCAGGCGGTTGGCGCCGTGCAGACCAACGGACGAGCATTCGCCCACGGCAAACAGCCCTTTGATGCGGGTTTCGCACTGTTGATCGGTTTCGATGCCGCCCATGGTGTAGTGCGCGGTCGGGCGTACCGGAATCGGTTCTTTCACCGGGTCGACGCCGACGTAGGCTTTCGCCAGCTCACAGATAAACGGCAGGCGCTCCAGCAGCTTTTTCTCGCCGAGGTGGCGCAGATCGAGGTAGACCACGTCGCCGCGCGGCGTGGGAATGGTGTTCCCTTTCCGCCATTCGTGCCAGAAGGCCTGGGACACTTTGTCGCGCGGGCCCAGCTCCATATATTTGTTCTTCGGTTCGCCGAGCGGGGTTTCCGGGCCCATGCCGTAATCCTGCAGATAGCGATAGCCGTTTTTGTTGACCAGAATCCCGCCTTCACCGCGGCAGCCTTCGGTCATCAGGATCCCGGAACCCGGCAGACCGGTCGGGTGATACTGAACGAACTCCATATCGCGCAGCGGCACGCCGTGGCCCAGCGCCATACCCATCCCGTCACCGGTAACGATGCCGCCGTTGGTGTTGTAGCGATAGACGCGTCCGGCGCCGCCGGTGGCCAGCACCACCGCGTTGGCGCGGATCTGCACCAGCGTGCCTTCCATCATATTCATCGCCACCAGGCCGCGGGCCTGGCCGTCATCGACCAGCAGATCAAGGACGAAATGTTCATCAAAGCGTTGAATTTGGGGAAACTGAAGGGAGGTCTGGAAGAGGGTATGCAGCATGTGGAAGCCGGTTTTATCGGCGGCAAACCAGGTACGTTCGATCTTCATGCCACCGAAGCGCCGGACGTTAACGCTGCCGTCAGGGCGGCGGCTCCACGGGCATCCCCACTGTTCCAGTTGGGTCATTTCCGTCGGGCAGTGGTGAACGAAATAGTCGACGACATCCTGCTCGCACAGCCAGTCGCCTCCGGCGACGGTGTCGTGAAAATGGTACTCAAAGCTATCGTGATCCTGGGCAACGGCTGCGGACCCCCCTTCTGCAGCGACCGTATGGCTGCGCATCGGATAGACTTTAGAAATCAGGGCGATTTTGGCATTGGGGTTGGCCTGGGCGGCGGCGATAGCGGCGCGAAGGCCTGCCCCGCCGGCGCCAATTACGGCGAGATCGGCTTGAAAAGTGTGCACGACATTCCTCCAGTTTTAGTGTATTTCGCCGCCGGGCTGGCGAAAAAGTATCACTGCTCCTTTATAGGTACAGGAGTATAGCCGTAGGGTCAGTATGGAAAATTGACGTGTTCGATTTTTTTATCGATATGTGCGGTTATTTATCAGTGATATTTATGCATTTAGGTTAACGATAGATTAATGGCATGTAATCTGCCGGGGATTGCACAAAATTTGTTTCACTCGCCGGTTGCGAGTAGACTTCGTGCCCTTGTTTGCAATCGGAGAAAGTACCATGAGCGAGACGGCAACCTGGCAGCCGAGCGCACCCATTCCCAATCTGTTGAAACGCGCGGCGGTGATGGCGGAAATCCGCCGGTTCTTTACCGATCGCGGCGTGCTGGAGGTGGAGACGCCTTGCATGAGTCAGGCGACGGTAACGGATATCCATTTGTTCCCGTTTGAAACCCGTTTCGTCGGCCCGGGCCACTCACAGGGACTCAATCTGTACCTGATGACCAGTCCGGAATACCATATGAAGCGCCTGCTGGCGGCGGGCTGCGGCCCGGTTTTCCAGCTTTGCCGCAGCTTCCGTAATGAAGAGATGGGGCGGCATCACAATCCGGAATTCACCATGCTGGAGTGGTATCGTCCGTGCTATGACATGTATCGTCTGATCAACGAGGTGGACGATCTGCTGCAGCAGGTGCTGGAGTGCCAGCCGGCGGAAAGCCTCTCCTATCAGCAGGCGTTCCAGCGTCATCTGGATATTGACCCGCTCTCTGCCGATAAAGCGCAGCTGCGCGAAGTCGCGGCGAAGCTGGATCTGAGCAATATCGCCGATACTGAAGAAGATCGCGACACGCTGCTGCAACTGCTGTTCACCATGGGCGTGGAGCCGCACATCGGCAAAGATCGGCCGACGTTCATTTATCATTTCCCGGCGACTCAGGCCTCTTTAGCGCAGATCAGCCCGGAAGATCATCGGGTCGCTGAGCGCTTCGAGGTCTATTACAAAGGAATTGAGCTGGCGAATGGTTTCCACGAGCTGACCGACGCCCATGAGCAGCGCCTGCGCTTTGAGCAGGACAATCGCAAGCGTGCCGCGCGCGGTCTCCCGCAGCAGCCCATCGATAACAACCTGCTGGCGGCGCTGGAGGCGGGGCTGCCGGACTGCTCCGGCGTGGCACTGGGCGTTGATCGCGTGGTGATGCTGGCGCTGGGCGCTGAAAGCATCGGCGAAGTGATCGCCTTTACGGTCGACCGCGCCTGATGGCGCTGTCACCTCCCGCCGCCTGCGGGCGAGGGAGGTGACAGGTCTGCCCTGATTCCCCCTCCCTCATGCTATCCCGGCTTTCGCCCGAATATCCACAATCTCCTTCGGTGCTCTTGCTACTATCCGCGCTCGTTTTATGAGGCCAGGCGTCGCTGTTGGCGACCGGCGTGGTGTTGCTGATGGTGACTTTCGCCAATATCTTCACCATCATTCAGCCGGTCATCGACAGTGGGGACTGGAGTAGCACGCTGTGGATGGTCGGCGGGCCGCTCTTCTTCTCGCTGCTGGCGTGGGGAATTTACGAAAGCTACCGTCGGCGCCTGGCGTCCGGCGCGCTGGTGATGGAGAGTTAAAGAACCTGCCCGGCAGTGCCGCCGGGCAGGCTATGGCTTAAAGGCTGCCAGCCGTACGTCGGCTGGTTTTCCCGGCCGAGGTCATGGTTTTACTGCTTTGCCTGCCGTCGATACTTTCCAGCCGCATCTGGAACGGAGGGAACGGCATATCAATGCCATGCTCGCGGAAGCCCGCCAGGATCAGCTGATGCATCTCATGGCGTAGCGGCATGCGGTGCCCCATCTCGGCGGCAAAAATACGCAGCTCGAAAATCTGGATCCCCTGCTGCAGGTCGACGAGAAACGCCTCCGGCGCCGGGGTATCGATGACCAGCGAACAGCGATGCGCCGCGGCGATGAGGATCTTGGTCACCTCTTCGGTATCGGCGTCCACCGGAGCCGGCACCGTCAACACCACGCGGGTGACCGAGTCCGACAGCGACCAGTTGATAAACTGCTCGGTGATGAACGCCTTGTTCGGCACGATAATCTCTTTCCGGTCCCAGTCGCTGATGGTGGTGGCGCGGGTATTGATGCGGGTGACGCTGCCCGTCAGGTCGCGGATGGTGACCGTATCGCCGATGCGGATCGGTTTTTCAAACAGGATAATCAGGCCGGAGATAAAGTTAGCGAAGATCTCCTGCAGGCCAAACCCGAGACCCACACCCAGCGCGGCGACCAGCCACTGCAGCTTCGACCACTCAATGCCGATCATCGAGAAGCCCACCAGTCCACCGACCAGCATCAGCAGATACTTGGTGATGGTGGTGATGGCGTAGCCGGTGCCGGGCGTTAAATCGAGGTGCTGGAGGATCGCCAGCTCCAGCAGCGCCGGCAGGTTGCGCACCAGCTGAGTGGTGATGATCAGCACCAGAATGGCAATCAGCACCGCGCCAAGGGTGATGGGCTCGAGGCTTTCCACTCCTTGTACCGTTGAGGTAACGTCCCACAGCGAGATATTCTCAAGGAAGCCAAACGCCGAGTGAATTTCCGACCACAGCACGATGACCGACAGCAGCGCGATCAGCATCAGCAGGGAACGCACAAGGCGCAGCGACTGGGTACTGATGGCATCGAGATCGACCTCGCTGACCTCCGTCTCCACCGACCCTTCCGGGCTGCTGACGTGAACAGGCTCATCTTCGCCGCGGGCGCGCTGGGCGAGAATTTCCGCGCGACGATGGCGGGCCCGGTCGAAGGCCAGCCGGCGGCGCTGGATCAGCATCCAGCGGCGGATAATGTGATAGACCACCAGCAGCAGGAACCAGATGGCTACGGAAGTTTCCAGACGCGCCAGCAGCGCCTGGGCGGTGGCGAGATAACCGACGGCCGCCGCCAGCATGGCCACCAGCGGCGCGCCAAGCATCAGGTTCCACAGCAGGCGGTTCACCATATTGTCGCCATTCCCCTCTTTATCCAGATAGAGCGGGATACCGGCGTGCTTAAGACTCAGAGTGACCACCGCCAGCGCGCCGCAGATCAGCAGGAAGCACAGGCGGCCCAGCGAAGCGGAGAACTCGCGGTCGTTAAGATTATCGAACATGATCAGCGCCATAATCAGCGGCACAATCAGCCCGATGCTCATCAGGTAGTAGCGCATCGCTTTCGCCACTCGGCTACGCGGCCAGCCGAAGTGGGCGATAAACAGTCCGTTTGGCCGGGCGAAGGTGGCGCAGATCATCACCACCCACAACAGAGGCACCGTCGCGGTGACCCCATCGCCAATCGCCACCGCCAGCGGGAATGGCCAGGCGGACTGCAGACCATAGCCGAGCGTCATCCATAGCACCGGCAGCGGCGAAGCCACCAGTATCGACCAGAAGACCGTACGCAGCGTCAGCCAGAAGTGATCCTGGGTGACTTTCCCCACCCGAGCGCTGGAGCGCTCAAGGAAGCGGGTGAAATGGCGCCGCGAGCTGATGCTGAAGCCAACCAGCAGCAGGGCGGCAAACAGCGGTAGCAGGGTCTCTTTGCTGGTGAGCATCATCGCGCTGGCTTTACCCAGTTCGCTGATGGTATCCAGGGAGATCAGGCGCCGCAGATCCTGGACGATTTCCAGCGGCCAGGAGAAGCCGATGGGGCTGACGTCCGAAGTCCAGAACAGATAGCGGTGGGTGGCTTCGTTGATCTCCTTCAGCGCGTCTTCCAGTTGGCCGTTGGCGACCTTCAGCTTAGTGAGCTCCAGCATCAGGGTATCGCCGCCGCGCAGCAGCGAGTTCAACAGCTCGTTCTGCGTGCGCAGCTGCGCCTGCAGGATCTTGTTCTGCTCGCTGGTCAGCGGTTCGCCGTCGGCCTGGCGGATCTGCCGCAGCTGCGGCTGCTTACTGAGTAAATCCTCAAAGCGCAGACGCTGCACGCGCAGCTGCGCCATTTCCGTATCCAGCTGCTGCGGGCGAGGGCGCTCCGGCAGCCGCGCCACCTGGGCGCGCAGGGCTTCGCCCAGCAGATTGGAGGAGCCCAGCCACTGCGACTGCTCGCGCAGGGTGTTTAATGCCTGGCGCACCTGCAGCGTTTGATTCGTCGCCTGCCGCTGCTGGGACGCCACCAGATCCATACGCTGCGCCTGTTGGTTCAGCGCCTGGGAGAGCTCACGGTTGACTTTAAACTGGGCGGTGATGTCCGGCGGCAGGTTTTCACTGTTCTCCGCCAGCAGTTCGGTACTTTCCAGCGCTTTTTCCGCCTCCCGCTGGCGCTGGCTATTCTGCAGATTACGCAGCGCCTGCAGATAGGCATCCAGCTGCTCGCTCTGCTTTTGCGCCAGTTCAGAACGGGCGCGCGACAGCTCCTGGCGGTTATTGGCGGAGAGCTGGGCGAGGTCGAGTTCATCCACCAGCGCCTTCAGGCGCGCCGATTCCGCCTGCAGGGCAAGATTTTGCGCCTGGGCGAGAGCATTGTTGCCGGTTTGCGTGCCGATGCGGCGCTCAACCTCATTGAGCTGACGCCGGGCGTCGGTTTGCTGCTGCGGCAGCTGGTTCAGGGAGTCGGCGATTTCACGCGCGCGATCCTGCTCCTGTTGCGCCTGACGGCTTGACTCCAGCAGCTGGCTGCTGACCTGGAGGATCTCCTGGTTCAGCGCATCGGCGGTCAGGCCGACTGGCACCTGGCGCGGCTCTTCGCTCAGATTGTTGAGCTGGGCGCGCAGGCTTTGAAACAGTTTGGGGAAATTGTCGATAACGTCCTGATACTGACGGGCGCGCTCGAGGGACGATTTTTGTTCCTCAAGCGCGTTCAGCGCGGACTGCAGAACTTCAACGGTTTCAGGCTGGGCGGGCTTTGCCGCCTTCGCCTGTTCCAGTTCCTGGGTTATCTGTTTAGCATCCGGGGCTGTCGCAGCGTACGCCCCGAAACTGAGGCTCAAGGCCAACAGGAAAGTGTATATCAGGCGCACGGCATAACCCTTTTGCTGAAGAATTAACCTTGGTCTTGTTTATCGTCAACCAGCGGGCTGGCGCGATGTTCGGCGCGGATCTCTTCTTCCGGTAACGGCGCCGGTTCAGCGGCGGCGGTTGCTTCCACCGTTGTCGCCAGCGGTTGGCCGATTTTAGTCACGGACAGGCTTTGCAGCGTGTCGACCAGCTTCACCTGGCCCGGGGCAAACAGGTTGATCACGGTAGAGCCCAGTTTGAAGCGGCCCATCTCCTGGCCTTTCAGCAGGGCGACGGAGCCTTCGCTGTCGCCAGCGGGCCAGGTCCAGCGTTTAATAATGCCTTCGCGCGGCGGGGTTACGGTGCCGGACCACACGGTCTCGATGCTGCCGACGATAGTCGCGCCCACCAGAATTTGCGCCATCGGGCCAAACTCAGTATCAAACAGGCAGATGACGCGCTCGTTACGGGCGAACAGGTTTGGCACGTTCTGCGCCGTCAGATGGTTAACGGAGAACAGGTCGCCAGGAACGTAGATCATTTCGCGCAGGATACCGTTGCACGGCATGTGCACGCGGTGATAGTCGCGCGGCGACAGATAGGTGGTGGCGAAGCTGCCGTTACGGAACAGGTCGGCCATCTGGTAGTTGCCGGCCAGTAAGGCTTCCAGGCTGTAGTCGTGGCCCTTGGCCTGCAGAATTTTATCGTTCTCAATGGCACCAAGCTGGCTGATCACGCCGTCGGCCGGCATCACCAGTACGTTAGGATCGGTATTCAGCGGGCGAACGTCGTCGCGCAGCGGGCGCACAAAGAAATCGTTGAAGGTGCGATAGGCCGCGGTATCCGGCTTCTGCGCCTCTTTCATATCGACCTTGTAGTATTTCACGAACAGATCGATGACCAGCTTCGTCAGCCAACCTGCGCGTTTGCTCGCACCCCAGCCTGCGAGGCGGGTGAGCCACAGTTTAGGCAGAATGTATTGCAGTGAAAGTTTAAGATCGTTTAACAAAGTAGCCTCCAGGCCATGTTATGTCGTTCCTGACCCCGCCCGCGGGCGGGGACCTGAAAAAAGGGGGACGATTCTATACGTAAAACTCGCTAAATGGCATCCGCGTAAGCTGCGTCATCACCGCTGCCCGGCAGCGCCTGACGTGACGCTCAGCTTAATGGTCAGTCATCGGACGAGGAAAAGTTTTTACGCGTTTTTACCTGTACCTGCGCCATGCTTTCCAGGATGCGGTGGTAGTTCTCGAAACGGCTCTCGGCGATCTTGCCGTTCTCTACCGCTTCGCGAAGCGCACAGCCAGGATCGGTATCGTGTTTACAGTCGCGATATTTGCAACGGCCTAAATAATCATGGAATTCGACAAAGCCGTTGGTGATTTGTTCCGCTTCCAGATGCCACAGGCCGAACTCACGTACTCCCGGTGAATCAATCACATCACCGCCGTGCGGGAAGTGGTAGAGGCGCGCCGCGGTGGTGGTGTGCTGGCCTAAGCCGGAAACGTCCGAGACATCATTGGTGAGGATCTGATCCTCATTCAGCCCCAGCAGGGCGTTCAGCAGGCTCGATTTACCCACTCCGGACTGCCCGGCGAAGATGCTGATGCGGTCGGTCAGGGCCGCTTCCAGCGGCTTGAGGCCGTCCTGAGTACGGCTGGAGACCAGCAGCACGCGGTAACCAATGTGGCGGTAGATGTCCATTTGTTCATTGACAAAGCGCAGGCCATCGTCATCCAGCAGATCGATTTTGTTCAGGACGATTAACGGCTCGATATCCTGCGCCTCGCAGGCCACCAGATAGCGATCGATAATATTCAGCGATAGCTCAGGCAGGATCGCGGAAACCACCACGATCTGGTCGATATTAGCGGCGATAGGCTTCACGCCGTCGTAAAAATCCGGACGCGTCAGGACGGAGGCGCGATCGTGAACCGCTTCGACGATCCCTTTGACGCTTACGCCGTCGGCAGCGTCTTTACCCGGCCGCCAGACCACGCGGTCGCCGGTGACCAGCGAACGGATCGTCCGGCGGATATTGCAGCGATGCACGCTGCCGTCAGCGGATTCGACGTCGGCATGCATGCCAAAGCGACTGATGACAATGCCTTCCGACGGGTCGCCAAACAGGTTGTCATCGTAGTCGGCCTTCTCCGCAGTGGTTTTCAGACGGCGCTGGTGGTTGGCTTTGACGCGGCGCTGCTGGCCTTTGGAGAGTTTATTTTTACTCAATCGAACTGGCTCCTGGTCGCCCTGATGGGGCAAAACCTCTATGATACACGCTATTTTAGATGAATATAGTCACGCAAGAAGGGTGGAAAATAGCATGAGTGCAAATGAAAACAACCTCATTTGGATCGATCTTGAGATGACAGGGCTGGATCCGGAGCGCGATCGCATTATCGAAATCGCCACCCTGGTGACCGATGCCAACCTGAACATTCTGGCCGAGGGGCCGACCATCGCGGTGCATCAATCGGATGCCCAGCTGGCGCTGATGGACGAGTGGAATGTGCGGACGCATACCGGCAGCGGGCTGGTGGATCGCGTGAAGGCCAGCGCCGTCAGCGAGCACGACGCCGAACTGGCGACCATTGAGTTTCTTAAGCAGTGGGTGCCGGCGGGCAAGTCGCCGATCTGTGGCAACAGCATCGGCCAGGATCGTCGCTTCCTGTTTAAGTACATGCCGCAACTGGAAGCCTATTTCCACTATCGCTATCTGGACGTTAGCACGCTGAAAGAGCTGGCGCGCCGCTGGAAGCCGGAAATTCTCGACGGCTTTAAAAAGCAGGGTACCCACCAGGCGATGGACGATATCCGCGAGTCAGTCGCCGAGCTGGCTTACTACCGCGAACACTTCATTAAGCTGTAAACCGCGACCGGGCCCTGTGCGCGGCCCGGTACACCTTTCTGCGTTATTTAAACCACTTCTGCTGCATCTGCTGGAAGTCAGGCGTCGCCATGACCGCGGTCAGGGCATCGTTGATCGCATTCAGCAGCTCCGGATCGTCTTTGCGCACCGCAATCGCATACTGCTTACCGTAATAAGCCGGGTCGGTGGCACGTTCATCCATGATGGCGTAGTCAGGGTTCTCCTGCTGCCAGGCGTCGAGGGTGGCGAAGTCGCCCATGACGCCGGTTATTTGCCCGGCCTTCAGCGCGGCCAAGGCGCTGGCGACGTCGTCGTAAGGAACAGCCTGTACGGCTTTCTGTTTATCACGCAGATAGTGTTGATGCAGTGTGCCTTTCACCACGCCGACTTTTTTGGCTTTCAGGTCGGCAAAGGTATGGGCGACATCTTTGTTGACGATCACCACCCCGGAGAGCGCCTGGCGATAGGGACGGCTGAAGGCGACCTGCTTCTCACGCATCGGGATCACTTCCATGCCGGCAATCACCGCGTCAAATTTCTTGAAGCGTAAAGCCGGGATCAGCGTATCGAAACGCTGCGCCGTGAACTGGCACTGCGCCTGCATCTGCTGGCACAGGGCCTGGGCAAGATCGATATCGAAGCCGACAGGCTGATTTTTGCCGTTGGCGGTGACAAACGGCGGATTGGCCGTGCTGGTGCCAAAATGGAGCGTCTCGGCTGACGCGGTTCCGATGGCCAGCGTGCTCAGCAGCAGGACGGTGAGGACTTTTCTCATGCTAATTCCCTGTTTGGCGGCGTGGTGGCCTCGTTTTACGTCGCGCCACCGCGGTATGATGCGAGCGATTTTGCGTCATTCAGGCGGGCGGAAAAAGCGATTTTGCCCGAAATGACGCTTATTTATACAATTCAGCGGCGTAGGTGGCGAGAAAATATCCATTTAAACAAAAAACGCAAAAAAGTGATGAACAGGGGGTTGCAGGGGCATCGAATTCTCGTATAATGCGCCTCCCGTAACGACGCAGAAATGCAAATTACGACGCCATCGAAATATGGCAAAAAATGCAGTAACGCGGGAATAGCTCAGTTGGTAGAGCACGACCTTGCCAAGGTCGGGGTCGCGAGTTCGAGTCTCGTTTCCCGCTCCAAAATTTGAAAGCACCATCCTGATCAAAGGATTTCATCTCGCAGATGCGGGGCGAAAGCCGAAGATTAAGCGGGAATAGCTCAGTTGGTAGAGCACGACCTTGCCAAGGTCGGGGTCGCGAGTTCGAGTCTCGTTTCCCGCTCCAAAATTTGAATGACACACCACACCAGTCGCAGTTTTCAGGTTGCTACACGGTAGCTTGAATGACGATGATTAAGCGGGAATAGCTCAGTTGGTAGAGCACGACCTTGCCAAGGTCGGGGTCGCGAGTTCGAGTCTCGTTTCCCGCTCCAAATTTTCTTCCATCTCTTATTTATCCACAGTGCAATCCAGCGCCGGGGATGATTTTCGTTTGGTCTGCAGAAATACTGTAAACAGAGTTATCCACAGGTTGTCGTTTCGCTTCTGACGGCGTAAATGCTTCGCTTTGTAAATAATATCTTTATATCTAATTGAAATTTAACAATTAAATTTCATTTCGAAATGTTAATCCGATCACTTGACCTGGGTCTGCGCCTTGAAACTCAATGTGTTTTAGATTTTATTCACAGCCTGTGAATGAATCAGGCGTCGCGCGGCAGGCCTTTCTCTACCACCCTGACCAGACGTAATTTTTTCGGCAGCTGTACTTCGACGGCGTCGACGCTGCGCTTTTTCAGTTGCTGGGCAATCGCCCACTCAATGTGCTCGTCGAGAAGCGGGTGCTCGCCCAGGCGACTCTCCAGTGCGCGAAGATGGGCTTCATCCCAGGGCGCATTGCCCAGCGCGACGGCGATATTACGCAGCCAGCGCAGATGACCAATGCGACGAATCGCCGACCCTTCGGTCACCTTCAGAAACCACGCTTCGCTCCAGGCGAACAGCTCCACCAGCGGCGGGGCATGCAGCGCCTGGCGCGGGATGAAATCCTCTTCATCGGTGAGCTGTGAGAAACGGTTCCACGGGCAGATAAGCTGGCAGTCGTCGCAGCCATAGATCCGGTTGCCGATGAGCGGACGGAACTCCTCCGGAATAGCGCCTTCCAGTTCGATGGTGAGATAGGAGATGCAGCGGCGGGCGTCGACAGTATAGGGCTCAACGATGGCCCCGGTGGGGCAGATAGTCATGCAGGCGACACAGCGTCCACACTCCTCCGCGACCGGGCTGTCGACCGGCAGGGGCAGGTCAATCAGCAGTTCGCCGAGAAAAAAGAATGATCCGGCGTCGCGGCTTAAGATAAGTGAGTGCTTACCTGTCCAGCCAAGGCCCGCTTTTTCTGCAATGGGCCGTTCCAGGATAGGCGCGGAATCGACAAAAGGTCTAAAATTGAGCGAAGCACACTGTTCCTGAATCTTCTCCCCCAGTTTTTTCAGGCGATTACGTAGCAGCTTATGATAATCACGCCCGAGGGCATAACGGCTGACGTAACCCAGCGCGGGATCTTTCAGGGTGCGGGCAAAGGCGGCGTTGGCGGGCAGATAATTCATCCGCACGCTGATGACGCGTAACGTACCGGGCAGCAGTTCGTGGGGGCGGGCGCGCATCATACCGTGACGGGCCATCCACTCCATTTCGCCGTGGTATTGTTTATCCAGCCATGCCTGCAGTTTGGGTTCACTGGCGCTGAGGTCGGTATCGGCGATACCGACCTGCTGGAACCCGAGCTCTGTGCCCCATTGTTTGATTTGTTGCGCTAACTGAACGAGATCGAGGGGCTGTGACATGATGGACCATACAATGACGAAAAACCCTGACAGTATACCATACAACATTTGGCCTGCGGAGGCGCTGCGCCTGGCCGAACGAGAGGCGGCGGACAGCCTGGGACTGACGCTGTTTGAACTGATGCAGCGCGCGGGCGAGGCGGCGTTCCAGCTGGCCAGCCGCGCTTTTCCTGACAGCGCCCACTGGCTGATCCTCTGCGGGCATGGCAACAACGGCGGTGACGGATATGTCGTCGCGCGTCTGGCCCAGGCCGCCGGGCGGAGGGTGACGCTGCTGGCGGTAGAGAGTGACAGCCCGCTGCCGGAAGAGGCGCAGGCGGCGCGGGAGGCATGGCTTAACGCCGGCGGCGTGAACCATGCGGCCACTGTCCCCTGGCCAGACGATATCTCACTGATTATTGATGGCCTGCTCGGCACCGGGTTGCGCAGTGCGCCGCGTGAATCCGTCGCGGTGCTCATTCACCAGGCGAACCACCATCCTGCGCCGGTGCTGGCTCTGGATATCCCTTCCGGCCTGAACGCGCAGACCGGCGCGACGCCGGGGGCTGTCATTCAGGCCAACCATACGCTGACGTTTATCGCGCTCAAACCGGGGCTGCTGACCGGCAAGGCGCGGGATGTCGTCGGGCAGCTCCACCATCATGCGCTGGGGCTTGAGCGCTGGCTCGCCGGGCAAAGTACCCCCCTGACGCGGTTTTGCGCCGCCCACCTTGCCGACTGGCTGCCGCCGCGCCGGGCCACCTCCCATAAGGGCGATCACGGCAAGCTGGCGATCGTCGGCGGCGATCGCGGCACGGCAGGCGCGATTCGCATGTGCGGTGAAGCGGCTTTACGCGCCGGCGCAGGGCTGGTGCGAGTACTTACTCACCCGGAGAACGTGGCGCCTATTATCACCGCCCGGCCGGAATTAATGGTGGATGAGCTGACGCCGCAGACCCTGAAAGCCGCGCTGGAATGGGCGGAGGTGGTGGCGATTGGCCCAGGTCTGGGGCAGAACGAGTGGGGACGCAGCGCCCTGCGCATGGTGGAAAGGGTTAACAAACCGATGGTCTGGGACGCCGATGCGCTGAACCTGCTGGCATTCAATCCCGATAAACGTCACAATCGCGTGCTGACGCCGCACCCCGGCGAAGCGGCCCGTCTGCTGAATATCAGCGTGGCAGAAATTGAAAGCGATCGCTTACTTTCTGCGCAGCGTCTGGTAAAACGGTATGGCGGCGTGGTCGTGCTGAAAGGCGCGGGCACGGTGGTGGCCAGTGAAAGCGGGGCGATGGGCATTATCGACGCCGGCAATGCCGGGATGGCCAGCGGCGGCATGGGCGATGTGCTCACTGGCATCATCGCCGCATTGTTAGGACAGCACCTGACGCCGTATGATGCTGCCTGTGCTGGGTGCGTCGCTCATGGCGATGCCGCCGACCGACTGGCCGCCCGCGAGGGCACCCGCGGCATGCTGGCGACCGATCTCTTTTCCACGCTCAAGCGTGTTGTTAACCCGGATGTGATTGACGTAGACCATGATTAACCGAGTGATTCCTTTACCCGATGAGCAGGCCACGCTGGCCCTGGGCGACCGTATTGCGCAGGCCTGTACCGGCGCCACCGTGATTTACCTTTATGGTGACTTAGGCGCGGGAAAAACCACCTTTAGCCGCGGCTTTTTACAGGCGCTCGGTCACCGCGGCAATGTCAAAAGCCCAACTTATACCCTGGTGGAACCGTATACCCTCGACAAGCTGATGGTGTATCACTTCGATCTCTACCGCCTGGCGGATCCTGAGGAGCTGGAATTTATGGGGATCCGCGATTATTTTGCCGACGATGCCATCTGCCTGGTGGAATGGCCGCAGCAAGGCGCAGGTGTCCTGCCTGACCCGGACGTTGAAATTCACCTTGATTACCAGGCACAAGGGCGTGAGGCGCGCATTACCGCGATCTCCTCACGGGGTGAGTCTTTACTGGCACGTTTAGCCATTTAGCCTGAAGGATGACGGGATGAAGTATCGCATAACCACCTGGCTTGCCGCTGCGCTGATGCTGTCGAGTCTTCACGCCACTGCGGCGAGTTTATCCGATATCCAGGTCTCCAACGGAGACCAGCAGGCCCGTATTACTCTTAGCTTTGTCGGTGAACCGGAGTACTCTTTTACCCCCCAGGGCAAACGACTGGTGGCGCTGGATATCAAACAGACCGGCGTATTGCAGGGACTGCCGCTGAAATTTAGCGGCAGCAACCTGGTGAAGAGCATTCGTGCCGGTACGCCGCAGGATTCGCAGACGCTGCGTCTGTTGGTGGATCTGACGGAAGATGGGAAAACCCGGGCGGTGAAGCAACAGAACGGGGCGAATTACACGGTGGTCTTTACCATCAACGCCGACGCGCCGCCGCCGCCGCCGCCACCTCCTGTGGTGGTGAAACGGGCCGACCCGTCGCCGGTGATGCCTTCCCGGACGGTGACGGCGGGACGCAATCCGTTTAGCTCGTCGGGCCACGATCGGCAGACGGTGATGACCCCCTCTCAGCCGGCGATGACCAACAATCAGACCGTGACCCGTCCGGCGGCCCGCACGGTGTCGGCGCAGGATAAGGTGATTATCGCCATCGACGCCGGGCACGGCGGTCAGGATCCTGGCGCGATTGGCCCGAATGGCACCAAAGAGAAGAACGTGACTATCGCTATCGCGCGCAAGCTGCGGGCGCTGCTGAACGCCGATCCGCAGTTTAAACCGGTGCTGACCCGTGACGGGGATTACTTTATTTCGGTAATGGGGCGCTCGGATGTGGCGCGTAAGCAAAACGCCAACTTCCTCGTCTCAATCCATGCTGACGCCGCGCCAAACCGCGACGCTACCGGCGCCTCGGTATGGGTGCTCTCTAACCGTCGCGCCAACAGTGAAATGGCCGGCTGGCTGGAACAGCATGAGAAACAGTCTGAACTGCTCGGCGGCGCGGGCGATGTGCTGGCGAACAGCCAGGCCGATCCCTACCTGAGCCAGGCGGTGTTGGATCTGCAGTTCGGTCACTCCCAACGCGTCGGCTACGATGTCGCGACCAACGTGCTCAGCCAGCTGCAGCGGATTGGCAATCTGCATAAACGCCGTCCGGAGCATGCCAGCCTCGGCGTACTGCGCTCGCCGGACATTCCGTCGATCCTCGTGGAAACAGGCTTTATCAGTAACAACGGGGAAGAACGGCTGCTGGGGAGCGATGATTACCAGGAGCAGATTGCGGAGGCGATTTACAACGGTCTGCGCAACTACTTTATGCAGCATCCGCTGCAGTCTGCGCCTCGCGGCGAGGCGGCGCAGACCGCCAGCGCCGCAGCGCCAGGCGGGATGTTGATTAACTAAGGAGCAGGGGATGCCGATTCAGGTTCTGCCGCCGCAGCTCGCCAACCAGATTGCCGCCGGCGAAGTGGTGGAACGGCCCGCGTCGGTGGTGAAAGAGCTGGTTGAAAACAGCCTTGATGCGGGCGCCACGCGAATTGATATTGATATCGAACGCGGCGGCGCGAAGCTTATTCGCATTCGCGATAACGGCTGCGGCATCAAAAAAGACGAGCTGGCGCTGGCCCTGGCTCGCCACGCGACCAGCAAGATCGCCTCGCTCGACGATCTCGAAGCCATTATCAGCCTCGGTTTTCGCGGCGAAGCGCTGGCCAGTATCAGTTCGGTGGCGCGCCTGACGCTCACTTCGCGGACGGCGGAACAGCAGGAAGCCTGGCAGGCGTATGCCGAAGGCCGCGATCAGGCGGTGACGGTGAAGCCGGCGGCGCACCCGGTCGGCACTACCCTTGAAGTCCTCGATCTGTTCTACAACACCCCGGCGCGGCGCAAATTTATGCGCACCGAAAAGACCGAGTTCGGCCACATTGACGAGGTGGTGCGCCGCATTGCGCTGGCGCGATTCGACGTCACCATCAACCTCAGCCATAACGGCAAGGTGATGCGCCAGTATCGGGCAGTCGCTCAGGATGGCCAGCGGGAGCGGCGGTTGGGAACCATCTGTGGCGCCGCCTTTCTTGAACATGCCCTGGCGATCGAGTGGCAGCATGGCGATCTGACCCTGCGCGGCTGGGTCGCCGATCCGCTGCATACCACCCCTGCGCTGGCGGAAATTCAGTATTGCTACGTTAACGGGCGGATGATGCGCGACCGGCTGATCAACCACGCTATCCGCCAGGCCTGTGAAGACAAACTGGGGGCCGATCAGCAGCCGGCGTTTGTGCTGTATCTGGAGATCGATCCCCATCAGGTGGATGTGAACGTCCACCCGGCCAAGCATGAGGTGCGTTTCCATCAGTCGCGCCTGGTGCATGACTTTATCTACCAGGGCGTACTGAGCGTGCTGCAGCAGCAGCTTGACGCGCCGCTGGCGGAAAAAGACGACCCGCCGGCGCCCCGTGCGATGCCGGAGAACCGGATCGCGGCGGGCGGCAACCAGTTTGCGCGGCCGTCGGAAGCGCGTGAACCGGCAACCCGTTTCAGCATCACGCCATCGCGTGAGTCTGCGGCCTCCAGCGGCAGGCCGGGCGGCGCGAGCTGGCCGCACGCGCAGCCGGGTTACCAGAAGCAGCAAGGGGCGCTTTATCGTCAGTTGCTCGACACGCCAACGGCGCCAAAGCCCGCGTTACAGACTCCGGCCACGGCGGAACTGGCCGGTCACAGCCAGAGCTTTGGCAGAGTGCTGACGATTGTGAGCCGCGACTGCGCGCTGCTCGAGCGCGAGGGCGGCCTGGCGCTGCTGTCGTTGACCGTTGCCGAGCGCTGGCTGCGCCAGGCGCAGTTGACCCCGGGAGCAGAGGCCGTCTGTGCCCAGCCGCTGCTGATCCCCCTGCGGTTAAAAGTGACGGAAGGGGAAAAACAGGCGCTGGCCGCCGCGCATCCGGCGCTGACGCAGCTGGGGATCGATATGCATACCGATGCCCTGCACGTGACGGTGCGCGCGGTCCCTTTACCCTTAAGACAACAAAATTTACAAATCTTGATTCCTGAACTGATAGGCTACCTGGCGCAGCAAAACGCATTCGACGTCGGCAATATCGCCCAATGGATGGCGCGTAATCTGACGAGCGAACAGACGTCATGGAATATGGCGCAGGCGATTGCGCTGCTGGCGGACGTTGAGCGTCTTTGCCCGCAGCTGGTGAGAACGCCGCCGGGTGGCCTGTTACAACCTGTAGATCTCCATTCGGCGATGAATGCCCTGAAAGATGAATGATGTAACCGAGGCGAGCCTGCCCAAGGCAATTTTTTTAATGGGCCCGACGGCCTCCGGCAAAACCGCGCTGGCGATAGCCTTACGTAAAGTTTTGCCAGTAGAGTTGATTAGTGTTGATTCCGCCCTCATTTATCGGGGAATGGATATTGGCACCGCCAAACCGGATGCCGCAGAGCTGAGCGCCGCACCGCACCGGCTGCTGGATATTTTGGATCCTGCAGAGGCCTATTCCGCGGCGGATTTTCGCCGCGATGCGCTGGCGGCGATGGCGGAAATTGTCGCCGCCGGGCGAATTCCGCTGTTAGTCGGCGGGACGATGTTGTATTTCAAAGCGTTGCTGGAAGGATTGTCGCCCTTACCGTCCGCTGACCCAGAGGTCAGAGCGCGGATTGAGCAACAGGCCGCAGAGCAGGGGTGGAACGCGTTACATCAGCAGTTACAGGAGATCGATCCCGTAGCGGCTGCGCGTATTCATCCAAATGATCCGCAAAGGCTTTCCCGGGCACTGGAAGTTTTTTTCATTTCGGGTAAAACTTTAACGGAACTGACGCAAACGTCAGGAGACGCTCTGCCATATCAGGTGCATCAGTTCGCCATCGCCCCGGCGAGCCGTGAACTGCTCCATCAACGCATAGAACAGCGTTTTCATCAGATGTTAGCTTCAGGTTTTGAAGCAGAAGTACGGGCGCTTTTTGCCCGCGGAGATTTGCATACGGATATGCCTTCCATCCGTTGTGTCGGATACCGCCAGATGTGGTCATATCTCAATGGCGAGATCCCATATGATGAGATGGTTTATCGAGGTGTTTGCGCCACGAGACAGTTAGCCAAACGTCAGGTCACCTGGCTGCGCGGTTGGGAAGGTGTGCATTGGTTAGACAGTGAACAACCTGAACAAGCGCTCAACAAAGTATTACAGGTTGTTGGTGCGAGCCAGAACTGAACGTGTACAATTAAACGGTATCGTGCGTAATTTTTTTTGAGAATCGTAAGGTTCTGAGTACAAAACAAGCATACATATAAGGAAAAGAGAGAATGGCTAAGGGGCAATCTTTACAAGATCCGTTCCTGAACGCTTTGCGTCGGGAACGCGTTCCGGTTTCTATTTATTTGGTGAATGGTATCAAGCTGCAAGGGCAAATTGAGTCTTTCGATCAGTTCGTGATCCTGTTGAAGAACACGGTCAGCCAGATGGTCTATAAGCACGCAATTTCTACTGTTGTCCCGTCTCGCCCGGTGTCTCACCACAGCAACAATGCTGGCGGCGGTTCCAGTAACTATCACCACGGTGGTAGCGCGCAGGGCTCTTCTGCGCCACAACAAGACAGCGACGACGCCGAATAAGGCTAGTGCTGTTTTTCCACGCCGGGGAGCCAGGTTTTCTGCGTTCCCCGCTGGTATTTTATAAGGGGTTTACGCTTGTTTGACCGTTATGACGCCGGTGAGCAGGCGGTACTGGTACACATCTATTTTTCGCAAGACAAAGATATGGAAGACCTCCAGGAGTTTGAAACTCTGGCCTCTTCCGCCGGTGTCGAAGCAATGCAGGTGATTACCGGTAGCCGTAAAGCACCGCACCCGAAGTATTTTGTTGGTGAAGGTAAGGCAGTCGAAATTGCGGAAGCCGTTAAAGCGACCGGCGCTTCGGTCGTGCTCTTCGATCATGCCCTGAGTCCGGCGCAAGAACGCAACCTGGAACGCCTGTGCGAATGCCGGGTTATCGATCGTACCGGTCTTATTTTAGATATTTTCGCTCAGCGCGCGCGCACCCATGAAGGGAAACTGCAGGTCGAGCTGGCGCAGCTGCGCCATATGGCGACCCGCCTTGTCCGCGGCTGGACCCACCTTGAAAGACAAAAGGGCGGGATCGGTTTGCGTGGCCCGGGTGAAACCCAGCTCGAAACTGACCGTCGTTTATTGCGTAACCGCATCATGCAGATCCTGTCGCGGCTGGAAAAAGTCGAGAAACAGCGTGAGCAGGGGCGGCGGTCGCGCGCGAAAGCCGATATTCCAACCGTGTCGCTGGTGGGCTACACCAACGCAGGAAAATCAACGCTCTTTAACCAGATCACCGCCGCCGAGGTCTATGCCGCGAACCAGCTGTTCGCCACTCTGGACCCGACGCTGCGCCGCATTGACGTCCCTGACGTCGGCGAAACGGTGCTGGCCGATACCGTGGGCTTTATTCGCCACTTGCCGCACGATCTGGTGGCCGCGTTTAAAGCGACGTTGCAGGAGACGCGTCAGGCGACGCTGCTGCTGCATGTGATTGACGCTGCGGATGTCCGCGTGCAGGAAAACATTGATGCGGTAAATACGGTTCTCGCTGAAATTGAGGCCGATGAGATCCCGGCGCTGCTGGTGATGAACAAAATCGACATGCTGGACGATTTTGAACCGCGCATCGATCGCGACGATGAAAATAAACCGATTCGGGTCTGGCTTTCCGCTCAGACCGGGGTTGGCGTACCACTGCTTTTTCAGGCGTTAACGGAGCGCCTTTCCGGTGAAGTGGCCCAGCATACGCTGCGCTTACCGCCGAAAGAAGGGCGACTGAGAAGCCGTTTCTATCAGCTTCAGGCGATAGAAAAAGAGTGGATGGAGGATGACGGCAGCGTGAGTCTGCAGGTGCGCATGCCGATCGTTGACTGGCGGCGCCTCTGTAAGCAAGAGCCAACGCTTGTTGACTATGTGGTTTGACCTTGCAGCTTGCCTGAAGATATTGACCCCTGTGGGGATATCAAAAACAAATATGGAGCATATACATGGCGTGGAATCAGCCCGGTAATAACGGACAGGACCGCGACCCGTGGGGGAGCAGCAAACCTGGCGGCAACTCTGAGGGAAATGGCAACAAAGGCGGTCGCGAGCAGGGGCCGCCGGATCTGGATGATATCTTCCGCAAGTTAAGTAAAAAACTTGGCGGGCTCGGCGGCGGCAAGGGCGGACTGGGCGGCGGCAATAGCGCGCAGGGACCTCGCGGACCGATGGGCGGGCGTATTGTCGGCATCGTTGCCGCGGCGGCCGTGATTATCTGGGCGGCCAGCGGTTTCTATACTATTAAAGAAGCCGAACGCGGCGTGGTCACCCGCTTTGGTAAGTTCAGCCATCTGGTTGAGCCGGGCCTGAACTGGAAGCCGACCTTTATCGATAACGTGCAGGCAGTAAACGTGGAGTCGGTACGTGAACTGGCGGCGTCCGGCGTCATGTTGACCTCTGACGAAAACGTGGTGCGCGTTGAGATGAACGTGCAGTACCGCGTCACCGATCCGGAGCGCTATCTGTTTAGCGTCACCAGCGCGGACGACAGCCTGCGTCAGGCCACCGACAGCGCGCTGCGCGGGGTGATCGGTAAATACACTATGGATCGCATTCTGACCGAAGGTCGTACCGTGATCCGTAGCGATACTCAGCGTGAGCTGGAAGAGACGATTCGCCCGTACAACATGGGCATCACTCTGCTGGACGTCAACTTCCAGACGGCACGTCCGCCGGAAGAGGTGAAAGCCGCGTTTGACGATGCCATTGCCGCGCGTGAGAACGAACAGCAGTACATTCGTGAAGCGGAGGCTTACACCAACGAAGTCCAGCCGCGCGCGAATGGTCAGGCGCAGCGTATCCTCGAAGAGGCACGCGCCTATAAGACCCAGACCGTCCTGGAAGCCCAGGGTGAAGTGGCTCGCTTTGCTAAGATCCTGCCGGAATACAAAGCCGCGCCGGAGATTACCCGCGAGCGTCTGTACATCGAAACGATGGAAAAAGTGCTGAGCCACACCCGTAAAGTGCTGGTCAATGACAGCAAAAACGGCAATCTGATGGTTCTGCCGCTGGACCAGATGCTGAAAGGCGCCGCTGCGCCGGCAGCAAAGAGCGATAGCAGTGACGCCAGCGATCTGCTGCGTCTGCCGCCAGCATCCAGCTCAAGCAGCGCCAGCACCTCATCAACCTCGAGCTCAACCGGGGGTAGCATTATGGACCAACGCCGCGCTAACGCGCAGCGTAACGACTACCAGCGTCAGGGGGAATAACGATGCGTAAATCTGTTATCGCGATCATTGTCATCGTGCTGGTAGTGCTCTACATGTCTGTCTTTGTCGTAAAGGAAGGCGAGCGCGGTATCACGCTGCGTTTCGGTAAAGTTCTGCGCGACGACGAAAATAAGCCGCTGGTGTATGCGCCAGGCCTGCACTTCAAGATCCCGTTTATCGAATCGGTGAAGATGCTGGATGCGCGTATTCAGACCATGGACAACCAGGCTGACCGTTTCGTCACCAAAGAGAAGAAAGACCTGATCGTCGACTCCTACATCAAATGGCGTATCAGCGACTTCAGCCGTTACTACCTGGCCACCGGCGGCGGCGACGTCTCCCAGGCAGAGGTGCTGCTGAAGCGTAAATTCTCGGACCGTCTGCGTTCTGAAATCGGCCGTCTGGATGTGAAAGACATCGTCACCGACTCCCGTGGCCGCCTGACGCTGGAAGTGCGTGATGCGCTGAACTCAGGGTCGGCCGGTACGGAAGACGAGGTTAGCACGCCGGCAGCTGACGACGCGATTGCCAAAGCGGCAGAGCGCGTGGAAGCGGAAACCAACGGCAAAGTGCAGGTGATCAACCCGAACAGTATGGCGGCGCTGGGTATTGAAGTCGTCGACGTGCGTATCAAGCAGATCAACCTGCCGGCGGAAGTGTCGGAAGCGATCTATAACCGTATGCGCGCGGAGCGTGAAGCGGTTGCCCGTCGTCACCGTTCACAGGGCCAGGAAGAGGCAGAAAAACTGCGCGCGACCGCGGACTATGAAGTCACCAAGACGCTGGCGGAAGCCGAGCGCCAGGGCCGTATCCTGCGTGGTGAAGGCGATGCGGAATCGGCAAAACTGTTTGCCGACGCGTTCAGCCAGGATCCGGGCTTCTATTCCTTTATTCGTAGCCTGCGCGCCTATGAGAAGAGCTTCCAGAGCAATCAGGATGTCATGGTCCTGAGCCCGGATAGCGATTTCTTCCGCTATATGCGTTCACCGGATTCGGTGCGTAAATAAGTCGAAGATGACAGTAACCTACAGTGGTTAATGCAAAAAGGCGCCTGAGACAGGCGCCTTTTTTTATGCTACGACGGCGTGAATTAGTTGCCGAGCAGCTTGTTTAGCAGGCCACCGATCACCGGCAGGCTCGCCAGCGTACTCTCGATGGTGCCGCCGATAGATGAGCCAACGCTTTTGCCCAGGGTTTTGCCCAGGTCCGGCGCCAGATCGGCCAGATTAATGGTGCCAAGCAGCGGCAGGTTGATGCTCAGGGCATCGGTGCCCATCGTCCATACGGCGGCGCCGACCTTACTACCTAAGGAGGCCAGGCCATCCTGTAACCAGCCTGCGCCGCTCACATTTTCGATTTCAAATGCGGTTAATTCTCTCATGATAATCTTCCTGATTATGTAGACGTACCGGGTTGTAGTACGCGACGGCATAGTTGCAATTTAAAAAATAGACAGCAATACAACTGGTTATGAATTTTGTTTCACCTTTCCGGTTCATAATGAAGAGGAAATACGGGACAATGTGAATTGAGTGAATGCATTCACTATGCTGGCCGATGACGCCTGCGAAGGCGGCGATGATACTTTTCAATTAGGGTTGACGATGAACTCCACCATTTGGCTGGCGCTGGCGCTGGTTTTAGTACTCGAAGGGCTTGGCCCGCTACTTTATCCGCGCGCCTGGCGCAAGATGGTCGCCAGCCTGAGCCAGCTCCCGGATAATTTATTGCGGCGCTTTGGCGGCGGACTTGTGGTTGCCGGGATTGTGATCTACTACATGTTGAGGAAATCGATTGGCTGATCAAAAAGTGGTCGGATTTGCCTTATTTTGGATGCAAAAAGTGCTGTAACTCTGAAAAAGCGATGGTAGAATCCATTTTTAAGCAAACGGTGATTTTGAAAAATGGGTAACAACGTCGTCGTACTGGGCACCCAATGGGGTGACGAAGGTAAAGGGAAGATCGTCGATCTCCTGACAGAACGGGCTAAATATGTTGTGCGCTACCAGGGTGGTCACAACGCCGGCCATACTCTCGTAATCAACGGTGAAAAAACCGTTCTCCATCTTATTCCATCAGGCATTCTGCGTGAAAACGTCACCAGCATCATCGGTAACGGCGTCGTGCTGTCTCCGGCTGCGCTGATGAAAGAGATGAAGGGCCTGGAAGACCGTGGTATCCCGGTTCGCGAGCGTCTGCTGCTCTCTGAAGCCTGCCCGCTTATCCTTGACTATCACGTGGCGCTGGACGTGGCGCGTGAAAAAGCGCGCGGCGCGAAGGCTATCGGCACCACCGGTCGCGGCATCGGCCCGGCTTACGAAGATAAAGTCGCTCGTCGCGGTCTGCGCGTTGGCGATCTGTTCGATAAAGCAACCTTCGCCGATAAACTGAAAGAAGTGATGGAATATCACAACTTCCAGCTGGTGAACTTCTACAAAGCAGAAGCCGTTGACTACCAGAAAGTGCTGGACGATGTAATGGCGATTGCCGACATCCTGACCGGCATGGTGGTGGACGTTTCCGACCTGCTGGATCAGGCGCGTAAACGCGGCGACTTCGTGATGTTCGAAGGCGCGCAGGGCACGCTGCTGGATATCGACCATGGTACTTATCCGTACGTAACCTCTTCCAACACCACCGCCGGTGGCGTGGCGACCGGCTCCGGCCTGGGCCCGCGTTATGTGGATTACGTTCTGGGTATCATCAAAGCTTACTCGACTCGCGTAGGCGCGGGTCCGTTCCCGACCGAGCTGTTTGATGAAACCGGCGAGTTCCTCTGCAAGCAGGGTAACGAATTCGGCGCCACCACCGGTCGTCGTCGTCGTACCGGCTGGCTGGACGCCGTCGCGGTTCGTCGCGCGGTGCAGATTAACTCCCTGTCCGGCTTCTGCCTGACTAAACTGGACGTCCTCGACGGCCTGAAAGAAGTGAAAATCTGCGTCGGCTACCGTATGCCGGATGGCCGCGAAGTGACCACCACTCCGCTGGCAGCCGACAACTGGGAAGGTATCGAGCCTATCTACGAAACCATGCCGGGCTGGTCTGAAACCACCTTCGGCGTGAAAGAGCGCAGCGGCCTGCCGCAGGCAGCGCTGAACTACATCCAGCGTATTGAAGAGCTGACCGGCGTACCGGTTGATATCATCTCTACTGGTCCAGACCGTTCCGAGACCATGATTCTGCGCGACCCGTTCGACGCATAATCACTCGCAAGGGGCGCCGTTCAGGCGCCCTTGTTTTTGCTGTTCGCCCGCCCCATTTTAAATAAATTAGCGGCCTGAGCGCTGGCTGGTTTATCATCAATAATAATGATGTCGCTCGACATACCCTGTTTTCTTTTCCCTGAGGTTTATGTGCAGTTAACGAGTTTCACCGATTACGGACTACGGGCGCTGATTTATATGGCGTCGCTGCCGGAAGGACGGATGACCAGTATCTCGGAAGTAACCGAGGTCTATGGCGTCTCCCGTAATCATATGGTTAAAATAATCAATCAGTTAAGTCGCATGGGCTATGTGACTGCCGTGCGGGGGAAGAACGGGGGCATTCGCCTCGGCAAACCAGCTGGACAGATCCGCGTCGGTGACGTGGTACGCGACCTGGAACCCTTATCGCTGGTCAACTGCAGCAGCGAGTTTTGCCACATTACTCCAGCCTGTCGTCTGAAACAGGCACTAGCTGAAGCCGCGCAGAGTTTTCTCAAGGAACTGGATAACTATACGCTGGCTGATTTGGTTGAGAAGAATCAACCGCTTTATAAATTATTGCTGGTGGAGTGACGCCACTCTGCCGGAGATGACAACGGAGGAACCGATATGTCACAAGATCCATTCCAGGAACGCGAAGCTGAGAAGTACGCGAACCCAATCCCGAGCCGGGAATTTATCCTCGAACATTTAACCAAACGGGAAAAGCCCGCCAGCCGCGATGAGCTGGCCATCGAGTTAAATATTGAGGGCGAAGAGCAAACCGAAGCGCTGCGCCGCCGCCTGCGCGCGATGGAACGCGACGGTCAGCTGGTCTTCACCCGCCGTCAGTGCTATGCGCTGCCGGAGCGCCTTGATCTCCTCAAAGGAACCGTTATTGGTCACCGTGATGGCTATGGTTTCCTGCGTGTTGAAGGGCGCAAAGACGATCTGTATCTGTCGTCAGAGCAGATGAAAACCTGTATTCATGGCGATCAGGTGCTGGCCCAACCGCTGGGCGCGGACCGCAAGGGCCGCCGCGAAGCGCGCATCGTCCGCGTCCTGGTGCCGAAAACCAGCCAGATTGTTGGCCGCTACTTTACCGACGCTGGCGTCGGTTTCGTTGTCCCGGACGACAGTCGCCTGAGCTTCGATATCCTGATCCCGCCGGAAGAGATTATGGGCGCGCGGATGGGCTACGTGGTGGTGGTCGAGCTGACCCAGCGCCCGACCCGCCGCACCAAAGCCGTGGGGAAAATCGTCGAAGTGCTGGGCGACAACATGGGTACCGGCATGGCTGTCGATATGGCGCTGCGCACCCATGAAATTCCGTACGTTTGGCCGCCGGCGGTGGAAAATCAGGTTTCCGGCCTGAAAGAGCAGGTGCCGGAAGAGGCGAAAGCCGGGCGCGTCGATCTGCGCTCCCTGCCGCTGGTCACTATTGACGGTGAAGATGCCCGCGACTTCGATGACGCGGTGTACTGCGAGAAGAAACGCGGCGGCGGCTGGCGCCTGTGGGTAGCCATTGCCGACGTCAGCTACTACGTGCGTCCGGGGACGCCGCTGGACGCGGAAGCGCGCAGCCGTGGAACCTCGGTCTACTTCCCGTCGCAGGTGGTACCGATGCTGCCGGAAGTGTTGTCTAACGGTCTGTGCTCGCTGAACCCGCAAGTCGATCGCCTGTGCATGGTATGCGAGATGACGATTTCGTCAAAAGGCCGTCTGACCGGTTATAAATTCTATGAAGCGGTGATGAGTTCACATGCTCGCCTGACCTATACCAAGGTGTGGCATATACTGCAGGGCGACCAGGAGCTGCGCGAGCACTACGCGCCGCTGGTGAAGCATATTGAAGAACTGCATAACCTCTACAAGGTGCTGGATGGCGCCCGCGAAGAGCGCGGCGGTATCTCATTTGAAAGTGAAGAAGCTAAATTCATCTTCAACGCCGAGCGCCGTATCGAGCGTATCGAACAGACCCAGCGGAACGATGCGCACAAGCTGATTGAAGAGTGCATGATCCTGGCGAACATCTCCGCCGCGCGCTTCGTTGAGAAGGCGCAGGAGCCGGCGCTGTTCCGTATTCACGATAAGCCGAGCACCGAGGCGATTACCGCGTTCCGCAGCGTGCTGGCGGAGCTGGGGCTGGAACTGCCTGGCGGCAACAAGCCGGAGCCGCGCGATTACGCCGAACTGCTGACCTCCATCGCCGATCGCCCGGATGCGGAGATGCTTCAGACGATGCTCCTGCGGTCGATGAAGCAGGCGGTCTACGATCCGGAAAACCGCGGCCACTTTGGCCTCGCGCTGCAGTCCTATGCCCACTTCACCTCGCCGATCCGTCGTTACCCGGATCTGTCGCTGCACCGCGCCATCAAATATCTGCTGGCCAAAGAGCAGGGGCATAAAGGCAACAGCACGGAGACCGGCGGCTGGCACTACAGCATGGAAGAGATGCTGCAGCTGGGCGAGCACTGCTCGATGACCGAACGCCGCGCTGATGAAGCGACGCGCGAAGTCTCCGACTGGCTGAAGTGCGACTTCATGCAGGATCAGGTAGGCAACATCTTCTCCGGGGTTATCGCCAGCGTGACCGGCTTTGGCTTCTTCGTCCGTCTCAACGATCTGTTTATCGACGGCCTGGTGCATGTTTCCTCTCTGGATAACGACTACTATCGTTTCGACCAGGTGGGGCAGCGTCTGATCGGCGAGTCCGGCGGGCAGACTTATCGCCTGGGCGACCGCGTGGAAGTCCGTGTGGAAGCGGTCAACATGGACGAGCGTAAAATCGACTTTACCCTAATCTCCAGCGAGCGCGCGCCGCGTAATGTCGGCAAAACCGCCCGTGAGAAAGCGAAAAAGAGCACCTCCGGCAAACCGGGCGGCCGTCGTCGTCAGGTCGGTAAGCAGGTGAACTTCGAGCCAGACAGCGCGTTCCGCAAAGAAAAAGACCAGGCGAAAGCGAAGCCGAAAGGCGAGAAGAAAGCGAAAAAACCGTCGGCGAAAACGCAGAAAATCGCCGCCGCCACCAAAGCCAAGCGCGCGGCAAAGAAGAAGAGCGCCGAGTGATTGACCATCCTTCATCCTGAAGTCTGCTGACGCAGGACGGGGTGAAGGGCGGATAACAGAACCTAAAACGAGTACATCAATGAGTGAAATGATTTACGGCATCCATGCGGTGCAGGCACTGCTGGAGCGCGCACCTGAGCGTTTTCAGGAAGTTTATATTCTGAAAGGCCGTGAGGATAAGCGCCTGCTGCCGCTGATCCACGCTCTGGAAGCGCAGGGCGTGGTGATTCAGCTGGCCAACCGCCAGTTTCTCGATGAGAAGAGCGAAGGCGCGGTACACCAGGGGATCATTGCCCGCGTGAAGCCGGGGCGTCAGTATCAGGAGAACGATCTGCCGGATCTGCTGGCGCAGCTCGATCAGCCGTTCCTGTTGATCCTTGACGGTGTGACCGATCCGCATAACCTCGGCGCCTGCCTGCGCAGCGCCGATGCTGCCGGCGTGCACGCGGTGATTGTGCCAAAAGATCGTTCCGCGCAGCTGAATGCGACGGCGAAGAAAGTGGCCTGCGGCGCGGCGGAGAACGTCCCGCTGATCCGAGTCACCAACCTGGCGCGCACCATGCGTCTGTTGCAGGAGGAGAACGTCTGGATCGTTGGAACCGCAGGTGAAGCCGACCATACGCTGTTCCAGAGCAAAATGACCGGGCCGATGGCGCTGGTGATGGGCGCGGAAGGCGAAGGCATGCGCCGCCTGACCCGCGAGCACTGCGATGAGCTGATCAGCATTCCGATGGCGGGCAGCGTCTCCTCGCTGAACGTCTCGGTGGCCACCGGCATCTGCCTGTTTGAGGCGGTACGCCAGCGCAGCTAAGCTGACCCGCTGACGAAACTGAAAAGCCATCCTTCGGGATGGCTTTTTTGTGACCGCTCTCGCGGGCGAGTATCCCCCCGGATAACCATACTTAGGCTTATCGCCATTGATGGAGGGAGACACGATGCACTGGCAAACCCACACCGTTTTTAATCAACCGACCCCGCTGAATAACAGCAATCTGTTCCTGTCCGATACCGCCCTACGTGAAGCGGTGGTCCGCGAAGGCGCCGGCTGGGATGGCGATCTGCTCGCCAGCATTGGCCAGCAGCTGGGGACCGCAGAATCGCTGGAGCTGGGACGCCTGGCCAACAGCAACCCGCCGGAGCTGCTGCGCTATGACGCCACCGGCGCCCGACTGGACGACGTTCGCTTCCACCCCGCCTGGCACCTGCTGATGCAGGGGCTGTGCGCGAACCGGGTGCATAATCTCGCCTGGCAGGAGGATGCCCGTGAAGGCGCGTTTGTCGCGCGCGCCGCTCGCTTTCTGCTTCACGCCCAGGTAGAGGCCGGAACGCTGTGCCCGATTACCATGACTTTCGCCGCGACGCCCCTGCTGCAGCGCGCCCTGCCCGCGCCTTTTGGCGACTGGCTGTCGCCGCTGCTGAGCGACCGTTACGATCTCCACCTCGCGCCGGGCGACCAGAAGCGCGGTCTGCTGATTGGCATGGGGATGACCGAGAAGCAAGGGGGTTCCGATGTGCTGAGCAATACCACCCGCGCGGAGAAAACAGCGGAAGGGTTTTACCGGCTGGTGGGACACAAATGGTTTTTCTCGGTGCCGCAGAGCGATGCGCACCTGGTGCTGGCCCAGGCGCCTGCGGGTCTGTCGTGCTTCTTTGTGCCGCGCCTGCTGCCCGACGGGCAGCGCAACGGGGTGCGTCTGGAGCGCTTAAAAGAGAAGCTCGGCAACCGCTCCAACGCCAGTAGCGAAGTGGAGTTTTATGACGCCTGCGGCTGGCTGGTGGGTGACGAGGGCGACGGCGTGCGGCAGATCCTCAGGATGGGCGGTCTCACCCGCTTTGACTGCGCGCTGGGCAGCCATGCCCTGATGCGCCGGGCCTTCTCGGTAGCGCTGTATCATGCGCTACAGCGTCAGGCGTTCGGTAAAAATCTGGTCGATCAGCCGATGATGCGCCAGCTGCTGGGGCAAATGGCGCTCCGTCTTGAAGGACAGACCGCGTTTCTGTTTCGTCTGGCGCGAGCCTGGGACCGTCGGGATGATGCCCGGGAAAGCGCCTGGGCGCGTCTGTTTACGCCTGCGGCCAAGTTTGCCATCTGCAAGGCCGGTATCCCGTTTGTCGCTGAGGCGATGGAAGTCCTGGGAGGGATCGGCTATTGCGAGGAGAGTGAGTTGCCGCGGTTGTATCGCGAGATGCCGGTCAATAGCATCTGGGAAGGCTCCGGCAATATTATGTGCCTCGATGTGATGCGGGTACTGAGCAAGCAGCCGGCGGCGATGGAGCTGCTGGCCGCGGAGTGTGCGGAGGTGAAAGGACAAAACCGCCATCTCGACCGCGCATGGCGTCAGCTGCAGCAATTGCTGAAACGACCCGCCGAAGAGCAGGGCAGAGAGATTGCCCGGCTGGTCTATCGTCTGGGGGCGGGGGCGCAGATGCTGCGTTTCGCTTCGCCGCCGCTGGCCGAAGCCTGGTGCCGGATGATGCTCGACACGCGCGGCGGCATACGTCTTGACGCGCCGACCCTCGACGACCTGCTGCTGCGGGCCATGGGGCGGGGGCGCCAGGCACCTCAGGCGTAGAGAATGGCCTGCACGCGCCAGCTGTCCGGCTGTTGTTCCTCGTACATCTGAATAATGCGATACCAGGAGGCGCCTTGCTCGTCCGCTTTGCGGGCAATGGCGTGCTCCACATCCTGTTGGCTGCCGGAAAGATTAGCGACGGAGATCAGACCGATTTCATTCAGGCCGGTAACGCAATCCGCGCTGGCGAATTCGGCTGACTGCGCGGACGTGTTGGCCGTCGCAGTGGTTAACAGCAGGCTGGATAGGGTAAAAGATCGTTTCATCGTCAGCTCCATTTCACGTAGTCCCAAGGGCAGTCCGTTGCTAACGTCCTGCCAGGTGGCTGGCCGAACGTTATTATGCACAGGAGAACGTGAATGGACGCAAAGCTATGTAAAGCAGATTTAAAGACACCGCCTCGTCATCGACGATAGAGGATCGCCTGCGAATACCACTGGCCGGGTACCATGGTGTCATCGATCATGATGATGACGTAGTAATCGGCTTTGGCCGCTTCTGCTTTGGCCTTCAGCGCCGCTTCGACATCCATCGGCGAACCGTACATCAGTACGCTCACCGTAGCCATTTTCTGCAGGCCAGCCGTCTGGTTGCGCTGGATCTCCTGCGGATGGTCGGTGGCGGGCGGCGGGGCTTCCGGCGTTCCCTGCAAAGCACTACACCCGCTGAGAACGATAGCCAGTAACCACGGAGACAACCTGCGCATAACCATATCTCGTTTCCTGATAGTGATAGTGTAGTGGTAGCCTTAACAGGATTTCCGGGGAATGTTCCCGAACTGTTATCTCTGACGCGATTTTCGAATGAAAATGTTGTGAAAGCGTAACCGGGTTCTCAACATTATGAATCGTAGCAAACTGGGTTGCCTGGTGAATGCATTTTCCCATGCCGCCTAACCACAATAGAGAAGGGAGACGATAAATGATTGCACTAGAAATGCGCAACCTCGGCGGTGGCGAAATTTTGCATGCCTGCCCGCAGGAGAGTCTGGACAAACCACTGCCCTGTATCGTCTTTTATCATGGCTTTACCTCGTCGAAACTGGTTTACAGCTACTTTGCGGTGGCGCTGGCCCAGGCGGGTTTCCGGGTGATTATGCCGGACGCGCCGGAGCATGGCGCGCGCTATCACGGTGATGAGACCGGGCGGATGCAGCGCTTCTGGCCGATCCTGCAGCAGAATTTCAGCGAGTTTCCCGCGCTGCGTGAGGCGATTATCGCCGAAGGCTGGCTGGAAGGAGAGCGACTGGCGGTGGCGGGGGCGTCGATGGGGGGAATGACGGCCCTGGGTATCATGACGCACCATCCCGAGCTGAACAGCGTCGCCTGCCTGATGGGATCAGGCTATTTTCGTTCGCTGTCGCAAACCCTGTTTCCCTCGCCTGGCTTTGATGGCGACAGCCTCAGCGAATGGGATGTCAGCCATCAGCTGGCGTCGCTCGCCCGGCGGCCGCTGTTGCTCTGGCATGGCGATGCCGACGACGTGGTGCCGCCGGAAGAGACCTTCCGTCTTGAGCAAGCGCTCAGGCAGAGCGACCTTGCAGCCAGGCTGACCTGCGTCTGGCAGAAAGGCGTCCGCCATCGCATCACCCCGGAGGCGCTGGCCACGACGGTCGCCTTTTTTCAGCAGCATCTTTAAACGCGGATCACGCTGACGCCCTGGTCCTCAAGCTGCTTGAGGATCGCGGCATCGGCCTGTTTGCCGGTGATCACCACGTCAATTTGCCCGGCCTGGCTGAATAGCATTCCGGCGCGCTCGCCGATCTTGCTGCTGTCGACCAGCACCGCCAGCTTGCCGACCACGCTGAGCATTTTCTGCTCGGCCATGGCGGTCAACATATCTGTTTTGTATAACCCCTCGGCGGTTAACCCTTTGCCGCTGGTGAACATCCAGTGCCCGGCATAGAGGCTGTTTTCACTGCCGTGGGGGCTGAGGGTGATGGCGTGGCTGCGGTTGTACTGCCCGCCCATGATAATCACGCTGTCGTGTTCCTGGTCGATCAGGTAGTTGGCCAGCGGCAGATAGTTAGTGATGATCTGCACCGGTTTGCCGCACAGTTCACGCCCCAGCAGAAAGGCGGTGGAGCCGCAGTTGATGACGATGCTCTCACCCGGCGCGATCAGCTGCGAAGCGGCGCGCGCAATACGCACTTTTTCATCCAGATTCTGCGCCTGGTGGATATTCATCGGCGTCCAGCGGGGGCGCTGCTCGCTAATGGCTTCCGCGCCATTGCGTACCTTTTTCAGTTTGCCGCTTTCATCCAGCTTGTTGATATCACGTCGGGCCGTTGCGGGTGAGATCCCGAGCCGCGACATCACCTGCTCTACGGTAACAAACCCCGTTTGGGCGAGCAGATCCAGCAGAATTTGGTGCCTTTGCGCTTCCGTCATGAGCGAATCCGATTAAAAGTGAACGGCAAAGATGATATTTGAAATCATGTGAAAATACTAACCCTGCGGCGAGGTATTTCCGGCAGGCAGTGCCTGCCGGAGGCGGCTTACAGGAAGGATTTGAACGGCAGGTCCGGCTCAATGGTAAAGCAGTCATCGAAGCCGCGCGGGTAGTGATATTCGAAATTGTCTTTATCCAGCGGCCAGGTAAATTTGCCGCCGACCTGCCAGATAAACGGCTTGAAGCCGTACTTCAGACGATCTTTTTTCATCTCCCACAGGACGCGGATCTCCTGCGGATCGGCCTGAAAGTTCGACCAGATATCATGGTGGAACGGGATCACCACCTTCGCGTTGAGCGACTCTGCCATGCGCAGGATATCGGCGCTGGTCATTTTGTCGGTGATCCCGCGCGGGTTCTCGCCATACGAGCCGAGGGCGACGTCAATCTGATGCTCGTTGCCATGCTTCGCGTAATAGTTGGAGTAGTGGGAATCGCCGCTGTGGTACAGGTTGCCGCCCGGTGTTTTAAACAGATAGTTGACCGCGCGCTGGTCCATCCCGTCCGGCAGCACGCCGGCGGCTTTTTGATCCGCCGGGAGGGTGATCAGCGCGGTACGGTCGAACGCGTCGAGCGCGTGGATCTCAATGTCCTTAATCTTCACGACATCGCCGGGCTTCATGACGATACAGCGCGCTTTCGGCACGCCCCAGCCGATCCACATATCGACGCAGGTTTTCGGGCCGATAAACGGCACATCGGCCGGGCAGTTCTGCATGACGGCGGCGGCGACGTTGACGTCAATATGATCGTTGTGATCGTGGGTCGCGAGGACCGCGTCAATCTGGCGAATGGCGAATGGATCGAGCACGAACGGGGTGGTGCGCAGATTGGGCTGCAGTTTCTTCACCCCTGCCATCCGCTGCATCTGATGGCCGGTTTTCATCAGTGGATTGCCGTGGCTCTGCTTGCCGGTGCCGCACCAGAAATCGACGCAGACGTTGGCGCCGCCTTCGGATTTCAACCAGATGCCGGTACAGCCCAGCCACCACATGGCGAAGGTGCCGGGCGCAACCTGCTCCTGCTCAATCTCTTCATTCAGCCAGCTACCCCATTCCGGAAAGGTGTTCAGGATCCATGATTCACGGGTGATGGTTTGGACTTTACTCATCGCGGTCTTCCTCATACATTTTCAAAAGTAATCAGTATTTGATTGGTTTTGATTTATGTTGTCACTGTGCTTCCAGGATTGCAATCTTGTTTTCCATCCCTTTTGCGATCTGATACGCATGATCTCCCGTCTTTTTCACAGCTTATGCGCCTTGGCTTTTGTTTTATCTATATGATTTAAAATGTTTATTTTTGTTGCATTATAAATGAATGGAAATAACCTGAATGAAGGAAAGGATTATTGCGGTGTGCGTCACATTTAATCAAATTTAATCTTGTTGTGATTATTTTTGATTATTAGAGTGAGCAACGAGAAATGCTGAGCGTAAGGCGCGTTCAGCGCCTTCACCATCGGGAGTGTGTTATGGCAATCCTCTACAACATCTTTACCGTTTTCTTTAATCAGGTGATGACTAATGCCCCGCTGCTGCTGGGTATCGTGACCTGCCTGGGCTATATCCTGCTGCGTAAAAGCGTCAGCGTGATTATCAAAGGCACCATCAAAACCATTATCGGTTTCATGCTGTTACAAGCCGGCTCCGGTATCCTCACCAGCACCTTTAAGCCGGTGGTGGCGAAAATGTCAGAGGTGTACGGCATTAACGGCGCCATCTCTGACACCTATGCCTCGATGATGGCGACCATCGACCGGATGGGCGAGGCGTATAGCTGGGTGGGTTACGCGGTGCTGCTGGCGCTGGCGCTGAATATCTGTTACGTCCTGCTGCGCCGGATTACCGGCATCCGCACCATCATGCTGACTGGCCATATCATGTTTCAGCAGGCGGGGCTGATCGCGGTCTCGTTCTTTATTTTCGGCTACTCCATGTGGACCACCATCATCTGCACCGCGGTGTTGGTGTCACTCTACTGGGGCATTACCTCCAATATGATGTACAAGCCTACTCAGCTGGTCACCGACGGCTGCGGTTTTTCTATCGGGCACCAGCAGCAGTTCGCCTCGTGGATTGCCTACAAAGTGGCGCCCTGGCTGGGGAAAAAAGAGGAGAGCGTCGAAGACCTCAAGCTGCCTGGCTGGCTGAACATCTTCCACGACAACATTGTTTCCACCGCGATTGTGATGACTATCTTCTTCGGTGCGATCCTGCTCTCTTTCGGCATTGACGTGGTGCAGGCGATGGCGGGTAAAATCCACTGGACGGTCTATATCCTGCAGACCGGTTTCTCCTTCGCGGTGGCGATTTTCATCATCACTCAGGGCGTGCGGATGTTCGTCGCCGAGCTGTCCGAAGCCTTCAACGGTATCTCGCTGCGTCTGATCCCCGGGGCGGTGCTGGCGATCGACTGCGCCGCTATCTATAGCTTCGCGCCGAATGCGGTGGTCTGGGGCTTTATGTGGGGCACCATCGGTCAGCTGATTGCCGTCGGCATTCTGGTCGGCGTCGGCTCCCCGATTCTGATTATTCCAGGTTTTATCCCTATGTTCTTCTCCAACGCGACGATTGGCGTTTTTGCCAACCACTTTGGCGGCTGGCGCGCGGCGCTCAAAATCTGCCTGGTGATGGGCATGATTGAAATATTCGGTTGCGTATGGGCGGTGAAGCTCACCGGTATGAGCGCCTGGATGGGGATGGCGGACTGGTCGATTCTGGCGCCGCCGATGATGCAGGGCTTCGCCTCCGTCGGGCTGGCGTTTATGGCCGTCATCATCCTGATTGCACTGGCTTATATGTTCTTCGCCGGCCGCGCGCTGCGCGCCGAGGAGGACGCGGAAAAAAAACTGGCAGAGGCCTCTGCCCAATAAGGAGTTCTGATTATGACCGTACGTATTCTGGCTGTGTGTGGTAACGGGCAAGGCAGTTCCATGATCATGAAAATGAAGGTGGACCAGTTTCTGACGCAATCCAACATCGACCACACGGTAAACAGCTGCGCGGTAGGTGAATACAAAAGCGAGCTGAACGGCGCGGATATCATCATCGCTTCAACCCATATCGCGGGGGAGATTACCGTCTCCGGTAATAAACATGTGGTGGGCGTGCGTAACATGCTTTCGCCAGCGGATTTCGGTCCCAAGCTGCTGGAGGTGATTAAAGCTCACTTCCCGCAGGACGTGAAATAAGGAGCGGCCATGAAACTTCATGAATCGCTGGCGCAGAACCACTCCATCCGCCTGCAGGCGGAAGCGGAAACCTGGCAGGAGGCGGTAAAAATCGGCGTCGATCTGCTGGTGGCCGCCGACGTCGTGGAACCGCGCTATTACCAGGCCATTCTCGACGGCGTGGCCGAGCATGGCCCCTATTTTGTGATCGCCCCCGGGCTGGCGATGCCGCACGGGCGGCCGGAAGAGGGCGTCAGGAAAACCGGGTTTGCGCTGGTGACCCTGAAAAAACCGCTGATTTTCAACCACGAAGATAACGACCCGGTCGACATTCTGATCACTATGGCGGCGGTTGACGCCACCACTCACCAGGAGGTGGGGATTATGCAGATCGTTAACCTGTTTGATGATGAAGCCAATTTCGACCGTTTACGCGCCTGTCGCAGCGAGCAGGAAGTGCTGGATTTAATTAAAAACGCCACCGCGGCGGCTGTTTAAAAGGAACACTATCATGTCATTACCTATGTTACAGGTCGCACTGGACAACCAAACGCTGGCCAGCGCCTACGAGACCACCCGCCTGATCGCCGAAGAGGTGGATATCATTGAAGTCGGCACCATCCTTTGCGTCGGGGAAGGGGTGCGTGCGGTGCGCGATCTGAAAGCGCTGTACCCGCATAAAATTGTGCTGGCGGACGCCAAAATCGCCGACGCCGGCAAGATTCTGTCGCGGATGTGCTTTGAAGCCAACGCCGACTGGGTCACGGTGATCTGCTGCGCCGATATCAATACCGCCAAAGGGGCGCTGGATGTCGCCAAAGAGTTCAACGGCGACGTTCAGATCGAGCTAACCGGCTTCTGGACCTGGGAGCAGGCGCAGGCATGGTGCGAGGCGGGCATCCAGCAGGTGGTCTATCACCGCAGCCGCGACGCGCAGGCGGCGGGCGTGGCGTGGAGCGAGGCGGATATCAGCGCAATTAAGCGTCTGTCCGATATGGGCTTCAAAGTGACCGTCACCGGCGGCCTGGCGCTGGAGGACCTGCCGCTGTTCGCTGGCATCCCCATCCACGTCTTTATTGCCGGGCGCAGCATCCGCGATGCCGCTTCGCCGGTGGAAGCGGCGCGCCAGTTTAAACGCTCTATCGCCCAGCTGTGGGGTTAAGGAGCGGCTATGTTGGCGAAACAAATTCCGCTCGGCATCTATGAAAAAGCGCTCCCCGCCGGGGAGTGCTGGCTGGAGCGGCTAAAGCTGGCGAAAGCGCTGGGCTTTGATTTTGTGGAAATGTCCCTCGATGAAACGGACGCTCGCCTTGCGCGGCTGGACTGGAGCCCGGAGCAGCGTCTGGCGCTGGTCAAGGCGGTGGCCGAAACCGGCGTCCGGGTGCCATCGATGTGCTTGAGCGCCCATCGCCGTTTTCCACTGGGCAGCGAAGATGACGCGGTGCGTCTTCAGGGGCTGGAAATCATGCGCAAAGCCATCCAGCTGGCGCAGGATGTCGGGATCCGGGTGATCCAGCTGGCAGGTTACGACGTCTATTACCAGCAGGCGAACGATGAGACGCGGCGCCGCTTTCGCGATGGTCTGAAAGAGAGCGTCGAGATGGCCAGCCGGGCCCAGGTAACCCTGGCGATGGAGATTATGGACTACCCGTTGATGAACTCGATCAGCAAAGCGCTGGGCTACGCCCATTACCTGAATAATCCGTGGTTCCAGCTTTATCCCGATATCGGCAATCTGTCGGCGTGGGATAACGACGTCCAGATGGAGCTGCAGGCCGGCATGGGGCACATCGTGGCGGTGCACGTCAAAGATACCCGGCCCGGCGTCTTTAAAAACGTGCCGTTCGGCGAAGGGGTCGTCGATTTTGAACGCTGCTTCGCAACCCTCAAACAGACCGGCTACTGCGGCCCGTATCTGATTGAGATGTGGAGTGAAAGCAGCGCGGATCCGCTAGCGGAAGTGGCGAAGGCGCGCGACTGGGTGAAAGCGCGGATGGCCCGCGCCGGGCTGATGGAGGCGGCGTAATGCAACAACTGAAACAGCAGGTGTTCGAGGCCAATATGGATCTGCCGCGCTACGGCCTGGTGACCTTCACCTGGGGCAATGTCAGCGCGATTGACCGGCAGCGCGGGCTGGTGGCGATCAAACCCAGCGGCGTGGCCTACGACGCCATGACCGTCGATGACATGACGGTGGTCGATCTGCAGGGCAACGTGGTGGAAGGACGCTGGCGTCCCTCCTCTGATACCGCTACCCATCTGGCGCTCTATCGCCGTTATCCCGGCCTTGGCGGGGTGGTGCATACCCACTCGACGCACGCCACCGCCTGGGCGCAGGCGGGGCTGGCGATCCCGGCGCTCGGCACCACCCATGCGGACTACTTCTTCGGCGATATTCCCTGCACCCGGGCGCTTAGCGCACAGGAGGTGGACGAGGCCTACGAGCTGAACACCGGGCAGGTGATTATCGAAACGCTGGGTGAGGCCAATCCGCTGCATACGCCGGGGATCGTCGTCTATCAGCACGGGCCATTTGCCTGGGGCAAAGACGCCCACGAGGCGGTACACAACGCGGTGGTGATGGAAGAGGTGGCGCGCATGGCGTGGATTGCCCGCGGCATTAATCCGCAGCTGCAGCCGATTGATAGCTGGCTGATGGAAAAACATTTTCTGCGTAAACACGGGCCGAACGCCTACTACGGGCAGAAGTAAACGACGCGCTCCGGGGCTTTCACCGTCACGGTGAAACAACTGGTCTGGCCCCGGAGCTGTTTTTTAGCCCTGACGATAAGCTGAGGGCATAGCGCGCATGCCGATGATCGTGACCACGCAAATTATCGCGCCAGCGTAAAACGTCGAAGCGGCGCCGAAGGTTTCCCACAGCACTCCGGCGCAGGTACTGGCCAGCAACAGCGCCAGGCCGCTCATCAGGTTGAACATACCGAACGCCGTGCCGCGTAGCTCCGGCGGCGCCGTATGGGCGACCATCGCCGCCAACAGCCCTTGGGTCATCCCCATGTGAATTCCCCATAGCGCGACCCCGACCAGCAGCGTGCTCCAGTGGCCGCTGAGGGCCAGCACGATATCGGCGAGGATCAGCACCAGCAGTCCCCACTGCAGCAGTTTGCTGTGGCTCATGCTGTCAGAGAGCTTGCCGAACGGGTAGGCCGTAACGCTGTAGACGAGGTTCATCGCCACCATCACCAGCGGAATAGTAAACAGCGGGATCTCCATCTGCTGGGCGCGCAGCACCAGAAAGGCTTCGCTGAAGCGGGCAAGGGTGAAGATGCTACCGATGGCGACCACCCACCAGTAGGCGGCGGAGAGCTTTTGCAGATTTTCGCGCTTCAGCGGATTACTGCGTTTATGACCGATGGCGGATTTTGGCTCCTGCAGACCAAAACCCAGCAGGAGAATGGAGAGCACGGCGGGAATAACCGCCACCCAGAATATGGCGTGAAAATCGTTGGCCCAGAGAAACATCAGCAGCACAGCCAGCAGCGGGCCGAGAAAGGCGCCAATGGTATCCAGCGCCTGACGCAGCCGTAGGCGGCGCCGCGGATCTCCGGTGGGGTGACGTCGGCGACCAGCGCGTCTCGCGGCGCGCCGCGAATGCCTTTGCCTACGCGGTCTATCATGCGGGCGCTAAACACCATGCCGGCGGTCGGGGCGATGGCAAACAGCGGCTTGCTGAGCGCGCCCAGGCCGTAGCCCAGCAGCGCCAGCCCTTTGCGCTTGCCGACGTAGTCGCTGATCGCGCCGGAGAAGACTTTCAGGATCAGGGCGGTGGCTTCCGCCAGCCCCTCGATAAGACCGATAATGATCACGCTGGCGCCGAGGGTGGTGGCCATAAACAGCGGTAAGAGACTGTGGATCATCTCGGACGACACATCCATCAGTAGGCTGACGCCGCCGAGCACCCAAACGCCTTTGGGAATACGGCCTAAGGTGGCGAAACGCGGAACCATCCATTACTCCTGATTATCAAAAAACAGACTGATGATTAAATCAGGTTGCAATGACGCTGATAAGTCGGTTTATAAAATAATTCTCAATTGCGTTTAGGTGAGGGTTTCGCTTCGCCCCTCGCGAGGAGAGGCGAAGAATGGGCCCGGCGTTAGCGGTATATCACCGCGCTGGCGCGAAGCGGGCCGTTGGTTTCTGGTTCATGCATCAGGATGGGCTGGAAGTATTTCGCCCCCTGCGCATCGCTCAGCTGGCTAAGGGCCTGTTCAGCCTCGTGCTCAGTGGCCATATTATGATTGATATAGATAACGCCGAGGCTCTGCACGTCGTCCATGTTGCGGGCCTGTCGTTCGGTGATTTGGATAGCTGCCAGCGCGTTGGCGCTGAAGAAAAGCGCAGCCATCATGGCGATGATTTTCAGTTTCATATACTACGCTCCTGACTGACAGTCCTGACGCTGACTCGGGGGCTCTCCTGTGGTCGTTGGGCTTTGATATAAGTGTAATCGCTGCGCGTTCGTCGCATGGCGACCTTTTCTGATGCAGTTGTTCAAAAAAATGCCGCTTCCTTTGCTGGTTAATTTTAAATCACCCACTTAGCGCAACTTGACGCATAGTGCGAATTATTTGTGCAAATGCGCTTGTGTTCCTGGGGGGCCGCCATTAGAATGACGCGTCAATTTTTCAGCCGCCCTTTAACACGTTCCTTGCCTCCATGGGCCGCGGCTGACCCAGACAGGAGGCTGAATAATCCGTAAGGAGCAATTCGATGCGTCATTACGAAATCGTTTTTATGGTCCATCCTGACCAGAGCGAACAGGTTCCGGGCATGATCGAACGTTACACTGGTGCAATCACTGCAGCAGCAGGTACGATCCACCGTCTGGAAGACTGGGGCCGCCGTCAGCTGGCTTATCCGATCAACAAACTGCACAAAGCTCACTACGTTCTGATGAACGTTGAAGCGCCGCAGGAAGCGATCGATGAGCTGGAAACTAACTTCCGCTTCAACGACGCCGTTATCCGCAGCATGGTAATGCGTACTAAGCACGCTGTTACCGAAGCATCTCCGATGGTTAAAGCGAAAGACGAGCGCCGTGAGCGTCGCGAAGATTTCGCCAACGAAACCGCAGATGATTCTGAAGCTGGGGATTCTGAAGAGTAATCCTGATGACCAACCGTCTGGAGCTGTCCGGCATTATTTGCAGGACTCCACTTCGTAAGGTCAGCCCGTCAGGAATTCCTCACTGCCAGTTCGTGCTTGAGCATCGTTCAGTGCAGGAGGAAGCCGGTTTTCACCGGCAGGCATGGTGTCAGATGCCCGTTATTATTAGCGGTCACGAGAACCAGGCCATTACTCACAGTATAACGGTCGGTAGCGCAGTAACCGTTCGAGGGTTCATCTCTTGCCATAAGGCAAAGAACGGCTTGAGCAAAATGGTTCTGCATGCCGAGCAGATTGAATTGATAGATTCTGGAGACTAGCCATATGGCACGTTATTTCCGTCGTCGCAAGTTCTGCCGTTTCACCGCGGAAGGCGTTCAAGAGATCGACTATAAAGATATCGCTACGCTGAAAAACTACATCACCGAAAGCGGTAAGATTGTCCCGAGCCGTATCACCGGTACCCGTGCAAAATATCAGCGTCAGCTGGCACGCGCTATCAAACGCGCTCGCTACCTGTCCCTGCTGCCGTACACTGATCGTCATCAGTAATCGGTCACGGTCCATTAATACGACTTTGAGAGGATAAGGTAATGCAAGTTATTCTGCTTGATAAAGTAGCAAACCTGGGTAGCCTGGGTGATCAGGTTAACGTTAAAGCGGGCTATGCTCGTAACTTCCTGGTCCCGCAGGGTAAAGCTGTTCCTGCTACCAAGAAAAACGTTGAATTCTTCGAAGCGCGTCGCGCTGAACTGGAAGCCAAACTGGCTGACGTTCTGGCAGCTGCTGAAGCTCGTGCTGCGCAGATCAACGCCCTGGAATCCGTAACCATCGCGTCTAAAGCTGGCGACGAAGGTAAACTGTTCGGTTCCATCGGTACTCGCGACATCGCTGACGCTGTCACTGCAGCAGGCGTTAAAGTTGCTAAGAGCGAAGTTCGCCTGCCGAACGGCGTTCTGCGTAACGTTGGCGAGCACGAAGTGGACTTCCAGGTTCACAGCGAAGTATTCGCTAAAGTTATCATCAACGTGGTTGCTGAGTAATCGGCATCTGACGTTCTGGTAACAACAAACCGCCGGCCTTGTGCCGGCGTTTTGCTTTCCAGAGCCCTTCATTTTGCGGCGGCGTAACGCTCGCTGTCGTCTTCTCTGCTAGCGCGCACGCACAAAACTGCCATTCGACTGGCGGGTAAACAGCACCTGCTGACCATTGCCGGTATCAATAGTGAGCCCGGTGACCACGCCGTTGGCGTTCTGCCGAATCTGCACCGTCTGTCCGCTCTGCAACGTGCTTAATGGTTTACCAGCGCCTTCAACCTGCGCCATGGCGTAGACGTCGGTGGCCGGCAGCCCATGATCGCGGAACAGCTGGGCCAGGGTTTTGCCCGACTCGATGCGATAGGTTCGCCACTGTTGCTCAATGCCCGGCGCGGACTGCTGCGATGAGGATTGATAGGGCTGGGAGGCAGCGGGCTGTTGCGTTTGCGCCTGGTCCGGTTGCTCATCCTGAATCGGCTCCGGGGCGACCGGCGCCATCTGATCGGCGTCGCTCACGGTAGGCGTATTGGTGATCGGCGGCAGGGGAACGGCCTGATTGCCGCCAGCTTGCGGCTGGGACTGCGACTGCAGATTCAGGTTTGCTTCACGGCTGGCGGACGCCGGGTTTTGGCTATCGTCTGAGGGAAGCAGAATGCCGATGATAACCAACAGGAAGCCAGCGATAATTCCCCGGCGGTGCATCGGGGGCAGTGGGTCCAGGAGGCGAAAATGATCCGGGGCGTGCCAGATTTTCGCCAGGGTAGATGTCAGTTCAAAGCGCCCGGGCATGGCTTTCCTCCTGCTCCGCATATTTTTATCCTGCCTATGAGTATAGATGGCTAACGTCCTGATGACCGGAACAAAGTGAAGTTAACCTGATGCCGCCTATTGTTTCTTTTTCGCTGAGATTTGTCATCATCCGCCGACAAAGTTTTACCCATTTCGCTATGGCTGTTATGCTTCCGGACGCTTTTCTCTTGATGTTTATCACCCAAAAAAGGAACAAAGATGGCAACCCCAACTTTTGACACTATCGAAGCGCAGGCAAGTTACGGTATCGGCTTGCAGGTTGGACAACAGCTGAGCGAATCCGGCCTGCAGGGGCTGCTGCCGGAAGCGTTGGTGGCGGGTATCGCCGATGCGCTGGAAGGTAACCAGCCGCAGGTGCCGGTAGAAGCCGTCCACCGTGCGCTGCGTGAAATCCACGAGCGCGCCGACGCCGTGCGTCGCGAGCGTTTCCAGGCGATGGCCGCTGACGGCCAGAAGTACCTTGATGAAAACCGCGAGAAAGAGGGTGTGAACAGCACCGAGTCCGGCCTGCAGTTCCGCGTGCTGACCCAGGGCGAAGGCCCGATCCCGGCCCGTACCGACCGCGTACGCGTGCACTACACCGGCAAACTGATCGACGGCACCGTCTTCGACAGCTCCGTCGCCCGCGGCGAACCGGCAGAGTTCCCGGTGACCGGCGTAATTGGCGGCTGGATTGAAGCGCTGACCCTGATGCCGGTAGGTTCCAAATGGGAACTGACCATCCCGCACAACCTGGCCTACGGCGAGCGCGGCGCTGGCGCGTCGATCCCTCCGTTCAGCACCCTGATCTTCGAAGTTGAACTGCTGGATATTATCTAAACAGCAGAGGCTTCCTCTTCCCCAGCGGCGGGGGAAGCCACAAAAATAGCGTAAAATCCTTAAGTTAAAAATTAATTGGAATTATGTTTTGCATTCATCGCATATGGGTGTATTTTTGTGAGCTATTTCGCGTTAGGTGAGTGATATAACACTCACTTTAAACATAAAATTAACATTATATCTAAATCATAGTATTCATCCCTCCGATTCTTACCTAATATCGACTAGCCCTTGCTGGGGTTAATGACAGACGACAGGCCATCAGAGCCTGAACAACACAGACAGGTACAACAGGAAGAAATCACATGGTAGATCAGGTTAAAGTCGCTGCTATCGAGCAGGAGCCGACTGAACAATCGCTACGGCGAAATCTCACAAACCGACATATTCAGCTGATTGCAATTGGCGGGGCGATCGGCACTGGATTATTTATGGGTTCTGGCAAAACCATCAGCCTTGCCGGGCCATCCATTATTTTTGTTTATATGATTATCGGTTTTATGCTGTTTTTCGTTATGCGAGCCATGGGCGAATTACTGCTGTCGAACCTCGAATATAAATCCTTCAGCGACTTCGCGGCCGATCTGCTGGGCCCCTGGGCGGGCTACTTTACCGGCTGGACCTATTGGTTCTGCTGGGTGGTGACGGGGATGGCGGACGTGGTGGCGATCACCGCCTACGCGCAGTTCTGGTTTCCCGGACTCTCCGACTGGGTCGCGTCGCTGGCGGTGATCCTGCTGCTGCTGGGCCTGAACCTTGCCACCGTCAAAATGTTTGGCGAAATGGAGTTCTGGTTCGCGATGATCAAAATCGTCGCCATCGTGGCGCTGATCGTGGTCGGCCTGGTGATGGTCATGATGCATTTTAAATCGCCGACCGGCGTCGAAGCCTCTTTCGCGCATCTGTGGAATGACGGCGGCTGGTTCCCTAAAGGGCTGAGCGGCTTCTTCGCCGGCTTCCAGATTGCGGTATTCGCCTTCGTGGGGATTGAGCTGGTCGGTACCACTGCGGCTGAGACCAAAGACCCGGAAAAATCCCTGCCGCGGGCGATTAACTCCATCCCGCTGCGTATCATTATGTTCTACGTCTTCGCATTGATTGTGATTATGTCGGTGACGCCGTGGAGCTCCGTGGTGCCGAGCAAGAGCCCGTTCGTTGAGCTGTTCGTGCTGGTCGGTCTGCCGGCGGCGGCGAGCCTGATTAACTTCGTGGTGCTGACTTCCGCAGCCTCCTCAGCCAACAGCGGCGTCTTCTCCACCAGCCGTATGCTGTTCGGTCTGGCGCAGGATGGTCAGGCGCCGAAGATGTTCGCCAAGCTGTCGAAGCGTGCGGTGCCGGCGAAGGGCTTAACCTTCTCCTGCATGTGCCTGCTGGGCGGCGTGGTGATGCTGATGGTCAACCCGAGCGTGATCGCCGCGTTCACCATGATCACCACGGTGTCGGCGATCCTGTTCATGTTCGTCTGGACGATTATCCTTTGCTCTTACCTGGTCTATCGTAAAAAGCGTCCGCAGCTGCACGAGAAGTCCAAGTATAAGATGCCGCTGGGCAAATTAATGTGCTGGGTGTGCATGGCCTTCTTCGTCTTCGTACTGGTGCTGTTGACCCTCGAAGATGATACCCGTGAAGCGCTGATGGTCACCCCGCTGTGGTTTGTTCTGCTGGGTGCGGGCTGGCTGTTTGCCGGCAAAAAACGTCTGGCGAAATAAACGAAAATTTTAACGTTGCTTGCAACGGATCGTCATAAAAAAGGCCACTCAACGTGGCCAAATAAGACGGACAATGTCGAGGGCGCCTGCGGGCGCCTTTTTCTTTACTGACCGGCGAGCGCACGCGGGAACAGCACGTTATTTTCCAGACTGATATGCTCCATCAGATCGTCGATCATCTCGTTGATACCGTTATACATTGCCTTCCAGGTGGTGCAGGCTTCCGGCGGCGGCGTCACGTTATGGGTGATATGTTTGATTACCTCGAGCAGTTCGCCCGCTTCATCATGCTCGCTTTCCATTACGCCGATCGGGCCCCCGGCCTGGGCGCCCATCCCCTGTTTGATCATCGGAAACAGGATCTGCTCCTCTTTCATCATGTGGCTGGAGAGCTCCTGCTGCAGCATGGTCAGGTACTTCGTCAGCCCTTTCGGCACATTCGGTTTATCGGCGTGGACCCGTTCAACCTTGGTGGCTTGCAGGATCAGCTCCGGCAGCTGTTCGCGGTGCCGGTCATGATAGCGAACGATGATATGGTCGATGATCTCCGCCAGAGGCGCCGCGCGCCAGTCGCGGGTGATAGGCTCCCCGGCCAGTTTCTCCAGCTCGGCCTCAATCACCGCGACATCCAGCGCTTTGCGCGATGCGGCGCGCGCCAGCGTCTGTTTGCCGCCGCAGCAGTAATCCATATCGTATTGACGGAACAGGGCGGAGGCGCGCGGGATGGTCAGCGCCAGCTCGCCTAAAGGTTGGTCACGGAAAGCCATAGCAGTTACCTCGTCATCAGGAATATAAGATGTATTTTAAATACATCTTTTTGGCGAGGGAATACCCCTTAATAGGGCCCGGCTACTTTTTTTCGTTCGTCAGCGGTTGCAACGTTGGTTTTTCCGGCCTGGCGCGGACGGCGGAGACCACGCCGAGCACCAGCAGCAGGATACCGCTCAGGGTCAGCAGCGGCGGTAAACTTTGCCGCAACAGAAAGGTATACAGAAGCCCGGCCAGGGTTTCGAAAACGATAAGCGGCCCGAGGATCACCGTCGGTAATCGTTGACTGGCAATATTCCAGCACAGCGCGCCGACCCATGAGCAGAGCACCGCGATGGCCAGCATCAGCGTAATAAACACCGCCGGGCGCGGGCCGAAGGGCAGGGGGAACCCGGCCTGCTGACCGTGCAGCCAGGCGCAGGCGGCGAGATAGCCGGCCAGCGAAACCGGAAGCGTCACCAGCGCCTGAGCGGTAGCCCACATCATCGGCGGTTGATGCGGGTTCTCCCGAAGCCAGCGGGCGTTGCGCAGGGCATACCAGGCCCAGCAGACCACCGACCCCAGCGCCAGCGCAATGCCGGAGCCGTAGCGCCACGGGCTAAAATCAGGCAGCCCCTGGCGCAGTTCCGCGACGTTAACGCAGATCAGGCCGACGGCGATGCAGACCAGCGCCGGAAACAAGCGCCGCCATGGCAGCTTTCCGTCGCGCTGGCTGTAAAGCAGATTGGCGAAGACCGGCAATACCACCGGCAGCGTGCCGATAATCATGGTGGAGACCGGCGCCCCGGTACGCTGAATGGCGCTGGCCAGGCAGACGTAATAGATAAGATTTCCCATCATCGTCAGACCCAGCGCGGTCCACCAGTCGTTCCGGCTCAGCTGGCGCAAACGCGCGCGCCCGAGCCATGCCAGCGGCAGGGCGATCAGACCCAGCGCCAGATAGCGTCCCATCGACTGCAGCATCGCCGGATACTCTGGCACCAGCAAAGGCCCGACGAAAATTAAACCCCACATCAGCCCCGCCAGCAGGGCGTACAACACACCACTAATCATCATTGCATCCATTGTCATCACGGTTGTCTGCAGTGTAGAAGGAGGCCGGGCGGGAATATTGTATGAGATTGCGCATCAGCGCCTGGCGACCTGCTTCTGATAGCGTACCGGCGTAATGCCGTAACGCTGGGTGAAGGTGCGGGTCAGGTGAGACTGGTCGGTGAGGCCGACGGCTATCGCCACTTCGGCGGCGGGCATGCCGTGGGTGAGAAACGCTTTGGCGCGCCACAGGCGGATGGCCATCAGCATCTGATGGGGCGTTACGTGATAGTGGGCTTTAAACTGGCGCTGAAAGTGGTACGGGCTCAGCGCCGCCACCTGCGCCAGCTCGTCGAGGGTGATGGGGCGCATATAGTTATCATGCAGGTAGTCGCGCACGCGGTCGAAGCGATGCCCGGCCTCACCCTGCGCCGAGGCATGGTGGGCCAGAGGGCGAAAGGCGTCGATGAGGTCGAGCAGCATTCCCTGCTGGGCCAGCGCATCTTCGCTGTGCCACAGACCGTAAATCAGCTGGCCAATCCGCCGGGACCGCAGGGGATCCTCGCGAACCACCTCGCTGAACCACCAGTCGCGCACCCCGGTGATGGCTTCCAGACGGTCGGGCTCCAGATAAATCATCCGGTAGCGCCAGCCGTCGGCGGTTTCCGCTTCGCCGGTGTGCAGCTCGTCGGGATTCATGGTGACAATGGCATTGGCGGCGGCGATGTGCTGACTGCCGCGGTAGCGAAAGCGCTCGGCGCCCTGCTCAATCACGCCAATGCCGAAAGCTTCGTGGGTATGGGGTTCAAAGGCGTAGCGGGAGATATGGGCGTGGTAAAGCTCTACCCCGGGCAGCTGTTCGAGATGGCGAAAGCGCGCGCGATCTTTTTCATCACTAAATTGGGGTGGTACGCCCTGCATGCCTGCCTCCCGACGATTAATCTCTTCAATATGAGAGAGGAACCGCCGGGACGCAACCGCAAAAGCTGAGAGGGGCGGTTACAGAATGCCTTTCACGCTTTCGGCAAGGGAGGTGGTCGGACGGCCGATCAACGTACTCAGGGTGCGGCTGTCGTCAAACAGCCCGCCTTTCGAGGCGCCGACGTCGGAGTCTGCCAGCATATCGGCCAGACCCGCCGGCAGGCCGACGCTTTTCAGCGCGGCGACGAAGTCGGCTTCGCTGAGATTTTGGTAGACCACGTTTTTACCGCTTTGCTTGCTCAGCTCAGCAGCCAGGTCGCTCAGCGTCCAGGCGTTATCACCCGCCAGTTCATAAACTTTCCCTGCATGGCCTTCACCGGCGATAACGCGGGCGGCCGCGGCGGCATAATCTGCGCGGGTAGCGGAGGCAATTTTACCTTCGCCGGCGGCGCCGATAAACACGCCGTGCTCCAGCGCCGGCGGCGCGCTGGCCAGATAGTTTTCAGTATACCAGCCGTTACGCAGCAGGGCGTAAGCGATACCCGAGTCGGCCAGCATCTGCTCAGTTGCAATATGCTCTGCGGCCAGGCCCAGCGGCGAAGTGTCGGCGTGCAGCAGGCTGGTGTAGGCGATGAACTTCACCCCAGCGGCTTTGGCGGCGTTGATGACGTTGCGGTGCTGTACGGCGCGCTGGCCGACTTCGCTGGAGGAGATTAACAGCAGTTTATCCACGCCCTGCAGCGCGGCGGTCAGCGCCGCTTCGTCGCTATAGTCGGCCTGGCGGACGACAACGCCCTGCTGGCTGAGAGTCTGGGCTTTGGCCGGGTTGCGGACAATCGCCACAATCTGGCCGGCAGGGACGGTTTTAAGCAGGTCTTGCAGAACGTAGTGGCCAAGCTGGCCGGTGGCACCGGTAAGAGCGATCATTAGTCTTCTCCTTCGTGTTTAGTGGCAGTTGTGGTAAGCTAACACCTTAACTAACTTTTAGTAAGTACGTACAAAAAGGTAAGTGTGAAAATGGCCGAACCGACGCTGAGCGAGAAACTGCGCAATGGCAATTTGTTTGCGGAACAGTGCCCGTCGCGCGATGTGCTTAAACATGTCACCAGCCGCTGGGGTGTGTTGATTCTGGTGGCGCTGCGCGAAGGAACTCATCGCTTCAGCGATCTGCGGCGCAAAATGGGCGGAGTCAGCGAAAAGATGCTGGCGCAGTCGCTGCAGGCCCTGGAGCAGGATGGTTTTATCGACCGCGTCTCTTATCCGGTGGTGCCGCCGCACGTTGAATATAGCCTGACGCCGCTCGGCCTGCAGGTGAGCGAGAAGGTGGCGGCCCTGGCGGACTGGATCGAGGTTAATCTGCCGGCGGTGCTGGCTAGCCACGAGGAGTGAAAATGTATCACTCCCTGTAGCCCCGGTAAGCGCAGCGCCACCGGGGAGATGTTCCCGGATAGCGGCTGGCGCCTTATCCGGGCTACCCATCAGCTCCGGTTTGTAGCCCCGGTAAGCGCAGCGCCACCGGGGAGATATTTCCGGATAGCGGCTGGCGCCTTATCCGGGCTACTCGTCAGCTCCGGTTTGTAACCCCGGTAAGCGCAGCGCCACCGGGGAACAGGGATTACTGACTCAAATCCAGCTGATAAATGGCGAAGCCGATATCATCGGTGGCCACCTGACGCATCGGATACTGGGCTTTCTCTTTGATAAACGCCGCGGCTTTGTCGCCAGGCGAGGTCTCAAAACGGATATCCAGCGGCGTCTTACTGTGGATCGGCGCCAGACGCCAGTTGTTATCCGCCGCCGGATGGATCGCGCCATCCTTCTTCGATTGCGCGCCAATCCACGCCGCCAGCACTGAACGGTTTTCATCCGGTGAGGCGAAGGCGATATGGCTTTCGCCGGTGCCAGCGAATTTACCGCCGTACGCGCGATAGTTATTGGTGGCGACCAGGAAAGTGGCCTGCGGATCGACCGGTTTGCCGTTGAAGGTCAGGTGCTTAATACGCTCTGCCTGCGGATGGATCATCTGACATTCGCCGTCGTAGCGGGCCGGCTGAGTGACGTCGATCTGGTAGTTCACCCCGTCAATCACGTCGAAGTTATAGGTGCGGAAGCCGTCCCAGTTGATCAGCGACTGCGGCTTGCTGCTGGTCGGGTCAATCTGGTTAAACTGCCCGGCGGAGCACTCCAGCCACTCCTTGACCTCCTTCCCGCTGACCTTCATCACCACCAGGGTGTTCGGGTAGAGATAGAGGTCGGCGGCGTTGCGGAAGGTGAGCTGGCCTTTTTCCACTTCCACGAAGCTCGCCGGATCGTTTTTACGCCCGCCGACTTTAAACGGCGCGGCAGCGGAGAGTACCGGTAGTTTCGCCAGATCCGGGTCGCCCTGAATGTAGTGTTCAACGTAGGCTTTCTGCGCCATGTTGACTACCTGCACCGTCGGGTCGTCCTGCACCAGCGCCAGATAGCTGTACATGTTGTCGGCGGACTTGCCGATCGGCTTACTGACGAACTCGCGAGTAGCGTCGTGATCGGCTTTCAGCACCGCCACCAGCTTACCGTCTTCGTCCGCCAGCGATTTCTTCGCCACCGCGTCGTAGATTGGCCGTGCTTCCGCTTTACTCTGAGTCACCTGCCATTTGCCGCTGTCGTTGTTCAGCACCAGATCGACCACCCCGAGATGATCGCCCCACATTCCCGGCATCACCGCCGGTACGCCGTTCAGCGTCCCTCTGGCGATATCCGCGCCTTTAATGTTGGCGAAGTCTTTGCCTGGGAATACCGCGTGGGCGTGGCCGAACATGATGGCGTCAACGCCGGGCACCTGGCTTAAGTAGTAGACTGAGTTCTCGGCCATCGCCTGATACGGGTCGGCGGAGAGGCCGGAGTGAGCGACCACTACCACCACATCAGCCCCTTTCGCCCGCATCTCCGGGATATATTTGCGCGCGGTTTCGGTAATGTCATTGACCGTCACTTTGCCGCTAAGATTGGCTTTATCCCAGGTCATGATCTGCGGCGGCACAAAGCCGATATAGCCGATGCGCAGGGTGTGGGATTGACCTTCGCTGTCCTGAACCGGGGTATCCTTGATCAGGTACGGGGTGAACAGCGGTTTGCCGGTTTTGGCATCGATGATATTGGCGTTCACGTAGGGGAATTTCGCCCCGGCTAGCGCCTTGTGCAGGAAGTCGAGGCCGTAGTTGAATTCATGGTTGCCCAGGTTGCCGACGGCATAATTCAGGGTATTCATCGCCTTATACACCGGATGAACATCGCCCTCTTTCAGTCCCTTGGCGGCCATGTAGTCGCCCAGCGGGCTCCCCTGGATGACATCCCCGTTATCCACCAGTACGCTGTTTTTCGCTTCTGCCCGCGCCTGTTCAATCAGGGTGGCGGTACGCACCAGGCCGAATTTCTCCGTGGCGGCATCTTTGTAATAGTCAAAGTCCATCATATTGCTGTGCAGATCGGTGGTTTCCATGATCCGCAGGTCGACCGTTGCGGCGTTGACGCTGGCGGCGATCAGCGTGGCCAGGAGCGTTGCGCTAAACTTAATCATCAGAGGCGTCCTTTTTTATGAGCGATAGCACAGAAGAAAATGTATTTATATTCTGTTGCTTACAGAAATGTGAATCTTGCCAGAAAAGCGGGCAGAGAAACCGCCATCGTTATCACAGATAGCGGAACTTGCGGTGATGCGATATAAATAAAACAACAAGTTAACGCCACTGTAACCAGACGAGGTGGAGAATGTTAGAACAAGTATGTCAGCTTGCACGGAACGCGGGCGATGCCATCATGGAAGTTTACGATGGAAACCAGCCGATCAACGTCGCCAGCAAGAAAGATGATTCTCCGGTCACGGCGGCGGATCTCGCGGCGCATAAAGTCATTGTCAGCGGCCTGCAGGCGCTGGATGCCACCATTCCCATTCTGTCGGAAGAGGACCCGCCGGCCTGGGAAGTGCGCCAGCACTGGCAGCGCTACTGGCTGGTCGACCCGCTGGACGGCACCAAAGAATTTATTAAGCGTAACGGCGAGTTCACCGTTAATATCGCGCTGATTGAAAACGGCAAGCCGACGCTGGGCGTGGTCTATGCGCCGGTGATGAAGGTGATGTACAGCGCGGAAAAAGGCAAAGCCTGGAAAGAAGAGTGCGGCGTGCGCAAGCAGATCCAGGTCCGCGATGCCCGTCCACCGCTGGTGGTGATCAGCCGCTCCCATGGCAACGATCCGGAGCTGCAGGAGTACCTTGAGCAACTGGGCGAGCACCAGACCACTTCCATCGGCTCCTCGCTGAAGTTCTGCCTGGTGGCGGAAGGCCAGGCCCAGCTCTATCCGCGCTTCGGGCCGACCAGCACCTGGGACACCGCCGCCGGCCATGCCGTCGCGGTCGCCGCCGGGGCGCATGTTCACGACTGGCAGGGTAAAACCCTCGACTACACGCCGCGTGAATCCTTCCTCAATCCCGGCTTCCGGGTCTCTATTTATTAAGCAATTTATGCAGCAGGTCGATCACCTGCTGCACCTCTTGCTGAGTGAGCGCGCCGTCTTTGGCCCACTGGATGCGCCCGCTCTTATCCAGCACCACAATCGCCGAGCTCTTCTCGTCCAGCTGCCAGGCTTTTCGCACCAATCCATTGCTGTCGACGATAAATTGCGACCATGGGAAGAGCTTTTTATTGCTTTCGATACTGTTGCGCACAAACATACCGGTGCCCGGGATGGCATCGTCGGTATTGACGATGGTGGTGGTCTGATAGCGATCGTGCGGGAAGCCCGCCGCTTTAATCGCCTCGATCAGATTGGCATTTTTCTCTTTTGCTGACGAGCGTCCGGCGATGTGCTGGACGACGCGCACTTTTCCCGCCAGCTGCGAGCTATTCCAGTTTTTATAGCTAAACTTATCATTATCCAGAATTAATTCGCCCCGATCCGCGACGCCGACCGGCGCCACGCGCTGGCCATCGACAAAGTTATGCGCTGAGGCCAGCAGCGGCACGAGGAGTAACGAGGCGGCCAGTATGCTACGTAGGGTCATACGGTTTCCTTAATCATTTTTTGTGCAGGTGATCCGACCACTTGGTCTCGTTTAATCATAAGTGCGATTGGTGGTGATTACCCGCAATGAGGATGCCAGTTTGCGTGTTGACGCACAAATTAGTCGAAAAACGGCGACTTATACTTACTTCATCGTATGTCTGAAACGAAAATTCTGAATTATTGTCATCAAAGGGTAAATAAACTTATACATACTGGGTCCCTCTGAGATTCTGGACTATAGTTTTAGGGCATTAAAATTTGCGCTCCCGATACGTGGGCTAACTGTGGCACCACAGGAGCGTAACCCTGGCAGGAGAGAAGAATGAAAATTTTCCAACGCTACAATCCGCTGCAAGTGGCGAAGTACGTGAAGATCCTGTTTCGTGGACGGTTGTACATCAAGGACGTTGGCGCATTTGAATTTGATAAGGGCAAAATCCTTATCCCGAAGGTCAAGGACAAGCTGCATCTGTCAGTGATGTCCGAAGTCAATCGTCAGGTGTTGCGTCTGCAAACTGAGATGGCATAACCTGAAACGTAGCAGTACGTAGTAGGTAAAAGACGGCTCCCGATGGGAGCCGTTGATGTTTTTAGCCCTTCATTTCCGCATAGCGTTTGCGATATTCGCCCGGTGGAATACCGTTATGTTTACGAAACAAGCGGGTGAAATAGACCGGATCGCTGTAGCCTACCGATAAAGCAATTTTGTTAAGCGGGAGCGAGGTGCTCTGAATAAGCCACCTGGCGCGGTTGATGCGTTGCGTTTCCCGCCATGCATAAACCGTTTGCCCCAGTTCATTTTTGAAAAGGTGCGCCAGACGTGAAGGGGAGATAAATACCATCGCCGCCAGGGTCTCGATTTTTACCTCCTGCGCAATATGGGCGTTGAGGTAGTCGCAGACGGCGTTAATCCGTGGGTCGTGGGCGTGACGGTTGCTGATGGGCTGTCGCTGAAAACAGTGAAGGATCAATCTTTCCAGGGCGTTCATAGCCAGCGCTTCCGACAGCGGCGCGGATGCCGAGTGATGGCGTATCACTTCGTAGAACAGATCGCGCAGCTGCTGGAGCTGTTCGGGATCGTTAATGGTTGTTTTGCCGATACCGTGAGTAGTTTGGTCCCACTTTAGCCAGTCTATCCAGTAGGGGCGGGGGATAAAGTAGATCCACAGATGGTCCCAATACTCGCTGTGCTCGTCCCTGCCGTAGTGATGGGGCACCCCGGGAGGAAACAGCAGCAGATCGTTTTCCCGGCACAGAAGGAAGCCATCGCCCGCCTTCGCCCGCGCCTGGCCGCGCAGGGTCAGATTAATGATGTAACCTTTCATCCCCTGCGGGCGGTTAATGTAGTAGTCCAGCGTGGAGCCGCGGGTAATCGGCGTGAAGCCTGCGACGACCCAGGCATTGAAGGTAAAGGTCTTCATCAATGGAGAGAAATTGAGTAGCTCATTGATATCCAGTTCCATTCTCTCTCCCACCTGAGCGCCGCCGCGTCGTTAGCTTTCGATGATAGTAAATTCCCAGGCCCTGAGGCGCAACGGCTGGCCGACGTATACTGTCTCCCCGTTCAGCAGCGCGCTACCCGCGGTCTCGCTGACAAATTCCAGCGTCTCGCCGGAGTAATTGAACAGGAAGTGGATGGTTTTCCCGGCGCGATTACGCATTTTTTTGACCACTAATGGGAAGCGATAGGCGGAAGTGCGCGAGCGCAATGCGATATCGGCGGTTAGTACATCAAACAGCTGGCTAATCAATCCCTTCTGCGGCAGGAAGCCAACATACATCGCTCGTCCCCGGCCATAATCCGCTTCGGTGGCGGCGGCGTATTCGCCCCATGCCGGATGCTGATAGCGCAGCAAGGTGCGGGTCCCATCATCGGGCGTCAGCAATTCCATCCACAGCTCAGCCTGATTGTCATTGCGGCAATCAATCTCTGCACAGCAAGAGCTTACCGTCGTCCCTTCCGGCAGGGTGAACTGGCTGTAGCTGACGCCGCAGCTCTGCCGCAGGATCCCAGGCTGCGCGCTGCGGCGTACCTTGACGTTTTCATCGCTAAAGCCCGATTTAAAGCCGATAAGCGCTCTGCCGCCCTCGGCGATATAGTGATTGATACGCGCCAGCAGGCCATCATCGGCAGCGTACAGGCCGGGAACGATCAGCACTCGGTAGCGCGAGGTTTCCTCGTTTACATCGTGGATGATGTCGAGGCTGATATTGTGGTCATACAGCGCATCGTGGAAGCGGCGAAAGATATCGTTATAAATGTTGCCCTCGGCATCGCCAGGACGGAAGTGATTGAGGGCGTCCATTGCCTCATTGCTTATCAGCAGCGCAACGTCGTTTTCGGCCTTCAGCTCCGCCAGCTGCGGCGACAGGCGGGCAAAGTCAGCCCCGATAGTGGTGGCCTCCTGCCAGGTCGGGTTACGCGAGAAGTCGTGGCTGAGCAGCCCCTTCCAGTAGGTTTCGAAGGCGTTATGAATCGAATGCCAGTGCCAATAGGAGACCATGGCGGCGCCGGAGGCGATATGGCTGAACGCCTGCAGGCGCAGCTGGCCCGGGTAGGGAGTCCACTGGGCGAAGCCCTGCGCCTGGGTTTCCAGCACGAAGTAGTTCTGGCCCGGCTTAAGCGAGCGGGTGATGGCGCCGCCAAAGGCGATTTCCCGCCCGGTCAGGTGTGCCTGGCTCGGGTGATAGATATCGACGCCGGCGATATCCAGCGCCTGCGCCGCCGCAAAATGGTCGACCCGCGGCTGCACGCCGTAAGAGTAACCGCGCCATTCAAAATCGAAGTTGTGGGTGACGAACTGGTGCGGTTGGGCGTACTCGCGCACAATCTCCGCCTGCCAGGCCAGATACTCGGTGACCTGCTGGCGCTGATAGCGGGAGAAGGCGCAGGCGAGGCTGGCGTTGATGGTGTTTTCCACCGGCGGAAAATCCTGCCAGCGGTCAATGCGGTTGCTCCAGTAATCCAGACCGAAATCGTGATTCAGTTGTCGGAGGTCTGGATATTTCTCCTGCAGGCTGCGCACGAAGCCCTCCTGCATAAAGCGGCCAATATTGTCGTAATGCTTGGTTTCGTTATCCAGTTGCCAGCCGATAATCGCCGGATGGTGTTGCACATGGGCCATCAGCGTGCGGATAATTTTTTCGGCATAGCGGCGAAAGGTCGGGTTGACGATATCCATGATCTGCCGCGGACCATATTTTTGCTGCCCCGCGACGGTGGTGACCAGAATATCGGGATGTTTCGCCGCCAGCCAGGCCGGGACCGCGTAGGTGGGCGTCCCGACGATGACCGCAATGCCGGCCTCATGCATCGCCTCGAGCACCCGGTCGATATGGTAGAAATTGTACTGGCCCTCTTCGGGCTCCAGTGTACTCCATGTGGACTCGGCGATACGCACCACGTTAATGCCGGTTTCGCGCACTAAGGCGATATCGCTGGCCAGCCGATCTTCCGGCATATATTCATCGTAATACGCCACGCCATAAAATAACTGAGACATGCAGACTACCTCCTGACATTAATTCGCGGGCACAGGTTGTGAAGAGAACACGCGTGCTTTATCCAGCGTGATAAACGAAATGAGCGTGAAGCACAGGGCGATACTACCGAGCACGATATAGCTGCTGGTAAAGCCCATGCTCTGGTACATATGGCCGATGCCGGTGGAGAGAAAAATAGAGCTAAAGCTTTTTGAAAACTGGAAGCCAATTAAGTAAACCGTCGCGGAAAGCAGGGGGTTAAAGTTAGCGGTAATATATTTAAGCGCCGCGACGAGTAACACCGAGCTTTCAAATCCATGGAGTAGTTTAATCAGGCTGATGGATACCGGGCCAATAGCCCACGCGGAACCGATAATGCGCAAGCTCATAATCAGCCCGCAGTATAACAGCGCATTTTTCGGGCCGATTTTATTCACAAACCATGGTGCAAAGAACATCACGATAGCATCAAGGAAAATCTGACCCGTGGTTAAATAACCGAAGACTTCTGCACCCCGGGCTTTACTCTCAAAGAAATGGCTGTAGTAGATAGCGAACTGCTGGTCATAGGTTTCATAGACCGCCCCGACACCAATGACATAGAGGGCGAAGAACCAGAATTTTTTAATTTTTAACAACGAGACGGCATCGCGGAGGGTAACCGGCGACGTTTTGCCGGACAGCAGCCCCTGCTTTTGATGGGTGCTGATCTGCATTTTCCAGACAATCACCAGCAGGCAGACGCCTGCTGCGCTGGCCAGCCAGAAAATCATGTTCTGATCGATGCCGTAGAGCTTTCCTGCCGCAAAGGTGCCGATCGCGGCGCCGATGCCGCCGAACATCCGCGCCCGACCAAATTCGAAGCCGGAGGCGCGGCTGACCTTATCGATGTAGGCTTCGCAAATCCCGCAGCCTGCGCCGTAGGCCATGCCAATATAGAGGCCGCCAGCCAGCGCGCCAAGGAACACATTTATTTTTAACAGAGGCGCGAAGACATAGATCCAGTATGGAGCGAATAAGGTGATAATGATCGCCAGCATCCACATCAGATTCTTACGATACACCAGCTTATCCGATATAAAACCGAATAATGGCTGAACGCAGACGGCCACAATGGCGGTGAAAGAATAAACCAGACCGACGTCCGTGTAGTTAATACCGATGGTTTCCGTTAACCACAGTGATAAATAGGGGTAGCAGCATCCCCAGCCTATAAAGAAAAACAGGAAAAACAGACAGCTGATAAAGTAATTTTTATTCGACGTTATCATGGTAACCCTCGCTTCCTTTATTCAGGAATATGATCGTGTAGACGCGAGCAACGTTACCTTTTTGCGCACGGGGGAGTCATAAACGTTTCGCTATCGAGCAGTAATAATCTGCTATCGGCAGAGGGGCGTGAGCCGCTTCACATTCGGGCAATAAAAAGGGCGGATGATCATCCGCCCTTAAGAGAGAGAAAGGATTACGCTCAGGCGTTCTGGCTTTCCGCCGCTTCCGCCTGCTTGGGCACCAGCACCGTGGGCTTGTTATCGATGCGGGTCACCAGCAACTGGTCGATACGGTAGTTATCGATATCCACGACCTCGAACTTATAGCCGGAGAACTTCACCGCGTCGGTGCGTTTGGGGATTTTACGCAGCATAAACATCATAAAGCCGCCGATGGTCTCGTAGTTCCCGGACTGCGGAAACTCGTCGATATCCAGCACGCGCATCACGTCATCAATCGGCGTACCGCCATCGATTAACCACGAGTTTTCATCGCGGGCGACGATCTGCTCTTCCAGCCCCTGGCCGACGAGGTCGCCCATCAGAGTTGTCATCACGTCGTTAAGGGTGATGATCCCGACCACCAGCGCATATTCATTCATGATCACCGCAAAGTCTTCCCCGGCGGTTTTGAAGCTTTCCAGCGCTTCGGACAGGGTCAGGGTATCCGGGACGATCAGCGTGTTGCGGATCTGCACGCCGCCGGTCAGCACCAGGCTCTGGTTCGCCAGCACGCGGTTCAGCAGATCTTTTGAATCGACGTAGCCGATAATGTGGTCGATATCTTCATTACAGACGAGGAACTTCGAGTGCGGGTGTTCGGCCACTTTATTCTTCAGGCTCTGCTCGTCTTCATGCAAATCAAACCAAATGACGCTTTCACGCGGGGTCATGGAGGAAGGAACGGTGCGGGACTCCAGCTCGAACACGTTCTCAATCAGCTCATGCTCCTGCTTGCGCAGCACCCCGGCCAGCGCGCCGGCTTCGACCACGGCATAGATATCGTCGGAGGTGATATCGTCTTTCCGCACCATCGGCAGTTTAAAGATGCGGAAGATCATGTTGGCCATGCCGTTAAACAACCACACCAGCGGGCGGAAGACTAACAGGCAGAAGCGCATCGGGTTGATGATGCGCAGGGCCACAGTTTCGGGCGCAATCATACCGATGCGTTTCGGAGTCAGGTCAGCAAACAGGATGAACAAGCTGGTGACCAGGGTAAAAGAGATGATGAAGCTCAGTTGCTCGGAGAGCTCCGGTGACAAATACCCGCTGAGCAGGCTATGAAACGCCGGTGAGAAAGCCGCGTCGCCCACAATACCGCCAAGAATGGCGACGGCGTTGAGGCCAATCTGCACGACGGTAAAGAAGGTGCCCGGGTTCTCCTGCATCTTCAGCACCCGCTGTGCGTTGACGTTGCCTTCATCGGCCAGCAGTTTCAGTTTGATTTTACGTGAGGCGGCCAGTGAGATTTCCGATATCGAAAAAAACGCACTGACGGCTATCAGACAGAGTATTACTAAAATACTGTTTAACATATCTTTTCTGACCGTTGAGGTCAGATCCTCGGAAGGGAAGTTGATAACTTAAATGTGGAATACATAAAAAACCGGTCCGAAGGCGCTGGACCGGCTGTCACACTGGGTAGTATAGCGTAAGGGAATGTAAAGCCGCCAGAGCGTTCATTAACCGCCTCGCTGTTGAGGCGGAAATCAGAATTACGCCTGAGGCGGCAGGCAGACGCCAATGCCGCCAATGCCGCAATAGCCATGCGGGTTCTTATACAGATACTGCTGGTGATCGTCCTCGGCATAGTAGAACGGTTTGGCGGTGGCGATCTCGGTGGTGATGTGACGGGTATCGTGCGCGTCGTTCATCGCCGCCTGGAAGCGCGCGAGGCTGGCCTTTGCCGCTGCCGTCTGTTCCGGCGTCAACGGATAGATCGCCGAACGGTACTGGGTGCCGAGGTCGTTACCCTGTCGCATGCCCTGCGCGGGGTCGTGATTTTCCCAGAACACCTGCAATAACTGCTCATAGCTGATGACCTGTGGATCGTAGACCACGCGCACCGCTTCCGCGTGACCGGTCTGGCCGCTGCACACTTCGCGATAGGTCGGATTGGGCGTATAGCCGCCAGTGTAGCCGGCGGCGGTGCTGTAAACCCCCGGCAATTGCCAGAACAGACGTTCAACTCCCCAGAAGCAGCCCATGGCGAACAGTGCCACTTCCATCCCCGCCGGGACGTTGGTCATCGAGTGGCCGTTAACTGCGTGGAGCGTCGCCACTGGCATCGGGGTATTGCGTCCAGGCAGCGCATCCGCCTGGGCGACAAGATGCGTTTTATCAAATAGACTCACGGTGGGCCTCTCAATACAGAAATCGTCGTTAAGGTTGTAACGAAGCGTGTCTTTTAACACAATAAATACGCGTAATACGTCTAGATTAATACATAAGAATTATTTGGGTTATTGCCACTTTTTCAACCCTAAGTTGTTAGGGTTTTGTTAAGCCGTGGAGCGGCGCCAGTGTTTCCTGTAGGGGGAAACAGGGATATTCAGGAGAAAATGTGCTAAAAATCCGCCAGTTATGTGTCACCAGCCTTTTGCTGGTCAGCGGGGTCGCCAGCGCAGCGAATGTGCGTTTGCAGGTTGAGGGATTATCCGGAGAGCTGGAGAAAAACGTTCGCGCCCAGCTTTCCACCATCCAGAGTGATGAGGTCACGCCGGATCGTCGCTTTCGCGCGCGCGTCGATGACGCCATTCGCGAAGGTCTGAAAGCGCTGGGATATTACGAGCCGACGATTGAATTTGATCTGCGTCCGCCGCCGAAAAGGGGCCGTCAGGTGCTGATCGCCAAAGTGACCCCGGGTGAGCCGGTACGCATTGGCGGAACCGAGGTGATTCTGCGCGGCGGCGCCCGCACCGACAGCGACTATCTGGCGCTGTTGAAAACCCGCCCGGCCATCGGGACGGTGCTCAACCACGGCGATTACGACGGTTTCAAGAGCTCATTGACCCGTGTCGCCCTGCGCAAAGGCTACTTTGACAGCGAGTTCAATAAAAGCCAGCTTGGGGTCTCCCTCGACCGTCATCAGGCGTTCTGGGATATCGATTACGACAGCGGAGAACGCTATCGCTTTGGCCACGTCACCTTCTCCGGATCGCAAATTCGCGATGAATACCTGCAAAACCTCGTGCCGTTTAAAGAGGGCGACTACTACACCTCGCAGGACCTGGCCGAGCTAAACCGCCGCCTGGCGGCGACCGGGTGGTTCAGTTCGGTGGTGGTGGCGCCTGATTTTGCTAAGTCACGGAAAACCAAGGTGCTGCCTCTGCAGGGCGTTGTCTCGCCACGCAAAGAGAACACCGTGGAAACCGGGGTAGGGTACTCCACAGACGTCGGTCCGCGGGTGAAAGCCACGTGGAAAAAACCGTGGATGAACTCCTATGGCCACAGCCTGACCTCCAGCGTCAGCCTCTCCGCCCCGGAGCAGCAGTTTGACTTCACCTATAAAGTCCCGCTGCTCAAGAGCCCGCTCGAGCAGTACTATCTGATGCAGGGCGGCTTTAAGCGTACCGATCTCAATGACACCCAGGCCGACTCCACCACCTTGGGGTTGTCGCGTTTCTGGGAGATGTCGAGCGGCTGGCAGCGGGCGATTAACCTGCGCTGGAGCCTGGACCACTTTACCCAGGCGAACGTCACCAACACCACCATGCTGATTTACCCGGGGGTCTCGGTGAACCGCACTCGCTCCCGCGGCGGCCTGATGCCTACCTGGGGCGATTCGCAGCGCTACTCGGTGGACTACTCCAACACCATGTGGGGCTCGGACATCAACTTTATCGTGATGCAGGCTCAGGACGTCTGGATCCGTACCCTCTATGACCGCCACCGCTTTGTGGTGCGTGGCAACCTGGGCTGGATCGAAGCGGACAACTTTGACAAGGTGCCGCCGGACCTGCGTTTTTTCGCCGGGGGCGATCGCAGTATTCGCGGCTATAAATACAAATCCATCTCGCCGAAGGACGATGACGGCAAGCTGATCGGGGCCTCGAAGCTGGCCACCGGCTCGCTGGAATATCAGTACAACGTCAGTGGCAAGTGGTGGGGCGCCGTGTTTGTCGATAGCGGCGAAGCGGTCAGCGATATTCGCGAGAGTGATTTCAAAACCGGCGCCGGGGTAGGCGTGCGCTGGCAGTCGCCGGTGGGGCCGATCAAGCTGGATATCGCCCGGCCAATCGGCGACAAAGAAGAGCATGGTTTACAGTTTTACATCGGTCTGGGGCCTGAATTATGAGTTTATGGAAGAAGATAAGCCTCGGCGTATTAATCGTGTTGGTTCTCCTGCTGGGCACCGTCGGGTTCCTGGTGGGCACCACCACCGGCTTGCATCTGGTGTTCAAAGCGGCGGATCGCTGGGTGCCGGGGCTGGAAATCGGCAAAGTGACCGGCGGCTGGCGTGATTTAACCCTCGATAATGTCCGCTATGAGCAGCCCGGCGTGGCGGTGACCGCCGGCCAGTTTCATCTCAGCGTCAGGCTGCGCTGTCTGTGGGACAGCAGTCTGTGCGTAAACGACATCTCGCTGCGCGATATTTACGTCGCCGTCGATACGAAGAAGATGCCGCCCTCTGCGCCGGTCGAGGAAGAGGACAGCGGGCCGCTGAATCTCTCCACCCCTTATCCGATCGCCCTCAGCCGCGTCGCGCTGCATAACATCAACGTCAAAATCGACGATACCGCGGTCTCCGTACGCGATTTTTCCACCGGCCTGAACTGGCAGGAGAAAAACCTGACCCTGACGCCGACCTCGCTGCAGGGGCTGCTGATCGCTCTGCCGAAGGTGGCGAAAGTGGCGCAGGAGCAGGTGGTCGAGCCGAAAATCGACAACCCGCGACCGCAGGAGAAACCGCTCGGCGAGACGATGACCGACCTCTTCTCGCAGCCGGTGCTGCCGGCGATGACCGATGTCCATCTGCCGCTTAACCTCAATATTCAGGCGTTCCGCGGCGAGCAGCTGCGCCTGACCGGCGATACCGATATCACCGTGTACAACCTGCTGCTGAAAGTCAGCAGTATCGACGGGCAGATGAAGCTCGACGCCCTCGACATCGACTCCGATCAGGGCAAGGTCAGCGCTTCGGGCAGCGCCCAGCTACAGGATAACTGGCCGGTAGACATCACCCTCGCCGGAACGCTGAACGTCGACCCGATGAAAGGGGAGAAGGTGCAGCTGAAGGTGGGCGGCGAGATACGTAAAACGCTTAAGGTCGGAGTGGACTTAAGCGGGCCGGTCGCGGCCACGCTGCGGGCGGACGCGCAGCTGGCGGAGGCCGGGCTGCCGCTCAATATGGAGCTGAAGAGTAAGCAGCTCGCCTGGCCGTTCAGCGGCGAGAAGCAGTTCCAGGCCGACGACGTCCAGCTGAAGTTCAGCGGCAAAATGACCGACTACGCGCTGGCCTTCTCCACCGCGGTGAAAGGCCAGTCGCTGCCGCCGGCGAAAATCGCCCTCAACGCCAAAGGCAATGAGCGGCAGATCAATCTCGACAAGCTGACGGTCAATGCCCTGGAAGGGAAAACCGAGCTGAAAGCGCTCCTCGACTGGCAGCAGGCGATCAGCTGGCGCGGCGAGCTGACCCTCGACGGCATCAACACCGCCAAAGAGGTGCCGGACTGGCCATCGAAGCTCAATGGCAGGATCAAGACCCAGGGCAGCCTGTACGGCGGCAGCTGGCAGATGTCGGTGCCGGAGCTGAAAATTACCGGCAACGTGAAACAGAACAAGGTGGATGTTTCGGGCTCGCTGCAGGGCAACAGCTATCTGCAGTGGAAAATCCCGGGGCTGCATCTGGCGTTAGGCCCGAACAGCGCCGATATCAAAGGCGAGCTGGGGGTGAAGGATCTGAATCTCGACGCCACCATCGATGCGCCGCACCTGGATAATGCGCTGCCGGGGCTCGGCGGGACGGCGAAGGGGCTGGTGAAAGTGCGCGGCACTGTCGATGCGCCGCAGCTGCTGGCGGACATCACCGCCCGGGCGCTGCGCTGGCAGGAGCTGACCATCGCCCAGGTCAACGTCAAAGGGGATGTGAAATCCACCGATCAGATTGGCGGCAACCTGGACGTACGGGTGGATCGCATCAGCCAGCCGGGGGTGAATATCAGCCTGGTGCAGCTCAATGCCAAAGGCACTGAGAAGCAGCATGAGCTGCGGCTGCGGGTGCAAGGCGATCCGGTTTCCGGCCAGCTGGCGCTGGCGGGCAGCTTCGATCGTCAGGCCGAGCGCTGGAGAGGCGCGCTAAGCGATACCCGCTTCCAGACGCCGGTGGGGCCGGTGGCGCTGACGCGCAGTATCGCGCTGGACTACCGCAACCAGGAGCAGAAAATCAGCATCGGACCACACTGCTGGACCAACCCGAACGCCGAGCTCTGCGTGCCTGAGACCATTGACGCAGGCGCCAGCGGGCGGGCGCGGGTGAATCTCAACCGCTTCGACCTGGCGATGCTCAAGCCGTTTATGCCGGAGGCGACCCAGGCCAGCGGCGTCTTTACCGGTAATGCCGATGTCAGCTGGGACACCACCAAAGAGGGGCTGCCGCAGGGTAAAGTGACCCTCAGCGGGCGCAACGTCAAAGTGACCCAGGTGGTCAATGACGCCCCGCTGCCGGTGGCATTCGATACGCTGAACCTCAGCGCCGACCTGCATAACAATCGCGCGGAGCTGGGCTGGCTTATCCGCCTGACCAACAATGGCCAGCTGGATGGGCAGGTACAGGTCACCGACCCGCAGGGGCGGCGTAACCTCGGCGGCAACGTCAATATCAGCAACTTCTCGCTGGCGATGATCAACCCGATTTTCGCCCGCGGTGAAAAGGCGGAGGGAAGGCTCAACGCCCGTCTGCGTCTGGGCGGCAACGTGAAGAGTCCGCAGCTGTTCGGCCAGATGCAGTTAAGCGGGGTGGATATCGACGGCAACTTTATGCCGTTTGATATGCAGCCGAGCCAGCTGGCGATGAACTTCAACGGCACGCGCTCGACCCTACAGGGGACGGTGAACACCCGTCAGGGGCAAATCGCCCTCAGCGGCAACGCCGACTGGACGCAGATCGATAACTGGCGGGCGCAAATTGCGGCGAAAGGCAGCCGGGTGCGGATCACGGTGCCGCCGATGGTCCGTCTCGATGTATCGCCGGACGTGGTGTTTACCGCCACGCCAAGCCTGTTCAACCTCGATGGCAAGGTGGATGTGCCCTGGGCGCGGATCGTGGTCAACGAGGTGCCGGAGAGCGCGGTTGGCGTGTCTTCTGATGAAGTGATGCTCGACAAAAACCTCAAACCGATTAATCAGCAGAGCGCCGGGATCCCGATCAACAGCAACCTGACGATCCACGTCGGCAACAACGTTCGTCTGGAAGCCTTCGGTCTGAAAGCGCGTCTGACCGGCGATCTGAAAGTGGCGCAGGACAAGCAGGGGCTGGGACTCAACGGGCAGATCAATATTCCGGACGGCCGCTTCCACGCCTATGGCCAGGATTTGATTGTGCGCAAAGGGGAACTGCTGTTCTCCGGTCCGCCGGATCAGCCATTACTGAATATCGAAGCAATTCGTAACCCGGATGCCACCGAAGACGACGTGATCGCCGGCGTTCGCGTCACCGGATCCGCCGATCAGCCGAAAGCGGAGATCTTCTCTGACCCGGTTATGTCCCAGCAGGAAGCGCTGTCTTATCTGCTGCGCGGCCAGGGTTTGAGCAGCGGACAGAGCGATAGCGCCGCGATGACCTCAATGCTTATTGGTATGGGGGTTGCACAAAGTGGTCAGGTTGTGGGTAAAATCGGCGAGACGTTTGGCGTAAGCAATTTGGCGTTGGACACCGAAGGGGTAGGCGACTCTTCCCAGGTGGTGGTCAGCGGCTATGTACTGCCGGGTCTGCAGGTAAAATACGGGGTCGGTATCTTCGATTCCCTGGCGACGCTGACTTTACGTTATCGCCTGATGCCTAAGCTATATGTGGAAGCGGTGTCTGGCATCGACCAGGCGCTCGATTTGCTCTATCAGTTTGAGTTTTAGCAATGCGAATATTTGTTTACGGCAGTTTACGACGCAAACAAGGCAACAGCCACTGGATGACCAACGCCCAGTGGCTGGGCGCTCATAGTGTCGACGATTATCAGCTGTACAGCCTGGGCCACTATCCAGGCGCGGTGCCCGGCGAAGGCACAGTACATGGTGAAGTTTATCGTATTGATGCATCGACGCTGGCCGAACTGGATGCGCTCCGCACCAAGGGGGGCGAGTATGCGCGCCACCTGATTCAGACGCCTTACGGCAGCGCATGGATGTATGTCTATCAACGTTCCGTTGAGGGTTGTACGTTGATAGCGAACGGCAACTGGTTGGATCGCGACCAGTATTAACCATGACAGCGCCACCTTCGGGTGGCGTTGTTTTTTCTGCGCCCACCTCTTACCAGAGCGGAAGATAATCCTTCGCCAGCCACGCTGTGGAAGCCAGCGTCGTCAGCGCGAGGAATAATAGTCGTCGTGTTGGGGTGCTGAACATTACATGACCTCCTCTAGCGTGGTAGGAGGGGCAGCCCCCCGCAGGTAACGCCGCATCGCCGATCGCAGCTTCAGCCAGTCAGCCACCCGGTGTGACAATAACCAGGCCGTTGGGCCTATCAGCTCCAGCACCGCCAGTACCCCACCAAAACAGAGTAACAATAAGGACAGCATGTCCAGTGAATCCTGAACCTGCCACCAGACGCGCCGGCCTGACTGAAGGGCGCTGACGAGTTCTACTCCGAGAAATAACAGATACATTACCAGCGCGAGGCCGTAAAACAGGTAATAGAGCAGCGACAGCTGTCGGCGTCCAGGATAGAGCGGATGGTTTTTTATATAAGCCGCGCCGTCGCTGGCATTGTATAGCGCATGGATCGCCCGGCTGTCGCGCTCGTATACGGCGAGGATGCGATCGCCGGTGGCAAGAAACGGCGGCTGACAACGGTAAAACACCGGATGCAGCGCGAAATTAGCGCAGCCTGCCTGCCACCAGAAGGCCAGCGGCAGGGAACCGCATTGTATCCCGAGGCCGTGATATTCCCGGGTTGGATTGCCTGCGTACCACTTCTTAAAGTGGGTGTCGGTGATGATGTCTGCCTGAGCGGCATAGCGTTCCGGCAGGGCTTGCGTAAAAGGCATTGCCGACTGGCGGAGGGCTTGCGTCGTGGCGGGTAGCGGCTGGCAAAAGGAGACGTCGCGGCGGCGAGCCATTGCCATCTTCGCCAGCAGATCGCGCATGGCGGGGTGCCGTTTTAGCGCCGGGTGGAACAGTCGCTCCCAGAGCCCGGTTAACAGCGCGATGAAGGCCAGTATCGCGATAATGCCGCAGCCGAACCTACCCCATTCTGAGGCGCTCACCAGGAGCGGGATAAGGGTGACGATGAGCGTCAACAGGCTGATAAACAGCAGCGGCCGGGCCCAGCGCTTTACGCGTTGACTGGGCTCAAGGAGCGTTTCGCCATCGCTGAGCCAGTGGATCCAGTAACTGCCGTTGTCCAGGCGGCGGGCGCCAAGATGCAGGGGCTGATTGATCTTCAGACGGTCAAAAAGCGAGGGGTCGTTAAAATAGCGTTTATCGGTATAAAAGACATGCTCGCCGGCGATAAGGCGCAGATACCCCTGTTTTTCAGAGGCGGCGGTCGTGAAGCCAGAAAAGTTAAGAGTGAAATAGCGAACGCTTTTCACGGAACACCCTCCATGGTGTTATCGCGGCAATCCGTGCCGCAATCAGGCAGGGGATGACCCTGCCTGAGACAGAATTACTTCTGCTTAGCGCGCTCGAAAGAGGCAACGATTTCGGCTTTCGCCGCTTCCGCGTTGTCCCAACCGTCGACTTTAACCCATTTGCCTTTTTCCAGATCTTTGTAGTGCTCAAAGAAGTGAGTGATCTGGGCTTTCAGCAGTTCCGGCAGGTCGTTCACATCGTTGATGTGATCGTATTCTTTGCTCAGCTTGGTGTGCGGTACGGCAACCAGTTTCGCATCTTCACCGGATTCGTCGGTCATCTTCAGAACGCCAACCGGACGGCAGCGGATCACGGAGCCCGGCTGCAGCGGGTACGGAGTCGGGACCAGCACGTCAACCGGGTCGCCGTCCAGGGAGAGGGTGTGGTTGATGTAGCCGTAGTTGCACGGATAGAACATCGCTGTGGACATGAAACGGTCAACAAACAGTGCACCGCTCTCTTTGTCGACTTCGTATTTGATGGGATCTGCGTTCGCCGGGATCTCGATCACGACGTAGATGTCTTCCGGCAGATCTTTGCCCGCAGGTACGTTGAGTAAGCTCATGTCTGTTTCCTTTAAAATGTATGGCAAACAAGTGCTCGGTATTATAGCCAACTCACATCGAATGTCTTCGCTTCTTTTTCCCGATCTCGCCGCGGAGTGCTCTGAATTTTGCACGCCATAATGACATGAAAATCCATAAACATAGCCACATCATGAATAAATTTATGTAACCGTTTTCATTGCATGTGATTGATTTATCAAACTGCTTAAAAAAACGTCACAAACCGCCGCTGCCGCGCTCCCCGCTAAGCCTTATCCGCTCTCCGCTGGGCAATGGGGCCGTCATTAACATCTCATTTACTTTTTTGAAGTGTGATGTAACGCATTCAGTTACATCACCGATTGTCTATAGTTTGTCCGCAGGTGAGACTTTAACCAACAATAACCCTACGAGGATACCCTTATGTGGAAGCGCTTACTTCTTGTCACAGCAGTTTCCGCAGCTATGTCGTCTATGGCGATAGCTGCCCCGCTAACCGTAGGTTTTTCGCAGGTCGGTTCTGAATCCGGCTGGCGTGCGGCGGAAACCAGCGTCGCGAAAGAGGAAGCCGCCAAGCGCGGTATTACGCTGAAGATCGCTGATGGTCAGCAAAAACAGGAAAACCAGATCAAAGCGGTGCGCTCCTTTATCGCCCAGGGGGTTGACGCGATCTTCATTGCGCCGGTGGTGGCCACCGGCTGGGAGCCGGTGCTGAAAGAGGCGAAAGAGGCCAAGATCCCGGTCTTCCTCCTCGACCGTTCCATTGATGTGAAAGATAAAGATCTCTACATGACCACCGTGACCGCCAACAACGTGCTGGAAGGCCAGCTGATTGGCGACTGGCTGGTGAAAACCGTCGACGGTAAGCCGTGTAACGTCGTTGAACTGCAGGGCACCGTCGGGGCCAGCGTGGCCATCGACCGTAAGAAAGGCTTCGCCGACGCTATCGCCAAAGCGTCGAATATCAAAATTATCCGCTCTCAGTCCGGCGACTTCACCCGCAGCAAAGGGAAAGAGGTCATGGAGAGCTTTATCAAGGCGGAGAATAACGGCAAAAACATCTGCATGGTATTCGCTCATAACGACGATATGGCCATCGGCGCCATCCAGGCCATTAAAGAAGCCGGTCTGAAGCCGGGCAAAGATATTCTGACCGGCTCCATCGACGGCGTGCCGGATATCTATAAAGCGATGATCGCCGGCGAAGCCAACGCCAGCGTCGAGCTGACGCCGAATATGGCCGGCCCGGCGTTTGATGCGCTGGAGAAATACAAAAAAGACGGCACCCTGCCGGAGAAGCTGACCATTACCAAATCGACGCTGTATCTGCCGGATACGGCGAAAGAAGAGTTAGAGAAGAAGAAAAATATGGGCTACTGAGTGGCTAGCCCCTCATCCCGGCCCTCTCCGCAAGCGGAGAGGGTAACAGGCAGCGTTCCAGTAACCCCGGCAAGCAGAGCGCGAACCGGGGCAACCTGACATCATTTGAAGGTGATATCGATTATGAGCGCCGAGGCACACCAGGAGATCCTTCGCACCGAAGGACTCAGTAAATTCTTCCCCGGCGTTAAGGCGCTGGATAACGTCAACTTTAGCCTGCGGCGCGGCGAAATCATGGCCCTGTTGGGCGAAAACGGCGCCGGAAAATCGACGCTGATCAAAGCGCTTACCGGCGTTTACCATGCCGATCGCGGCACCATCTGGCTGGAAGGCCAGGCCATTTCCCCGAAAAATACCGCCCATGCCCAGCAGCTGGGGATCGGCACCGTTTATCAGGAAGTGAACCTGCTGCCGAATATGTCGGTGGCGGACAACCTGTTTATCGGCCGTGAGCCGCGGCGGTTTGGCCTGCTGCGGCGTAAAGAGATGGAGGCCAGGGCGACGGCGCTGATGGCCTCCTATGGCTTTTCCCTCGATGTGCGCGAGCCGCTGAACCGCTTTTCAGTAGCGATGCAGCAGATCGTTGCTATCTGTCGGGCTATCGACCTGTCGGCCAAGGTGCTGATCCTCGACGAGCCCACCGCCAGCCTCGATACTCAGGAGGTGGAGATGCTGTTTACCCTGATGCGCCAGCTCAGGGATAACGGCGTCAGCCTGATCTTCGTCACCCATTTTCTCGACCAGGTCTATGCGGTCAGCGACCGCATTACCGTGCTGCGCAACGGCAGCTTCGTCGGCTGCCGCGAAACCCGCGAGCTGCCGCAGATTGAGCTGGTGAAAATGATGCTGGGCCGCGAACTGGACCACAACGCCCTGCAGCGGGCGGGCCGAACCCTGCTGAGCGATAAGCCGGTGGCGGCGTTCGAAGGCTACGGCAAGAAAGGCACCATCGCCCCGTTCGACCTGCAGGTCCGTCCGGGCGAAATTGTCGGCCTCGCCGGCCTGTTGGGTTCCGGACGCACTGAAACCGCCGAGGTGATCTTCGGCATTAAAACGGCGGACAGCGGGAAGGCATGGATCAAAGGCAAACCGCAAACCCTGCGCTCTCCGCATCAGGCCTCCTGCCTCGGGATCGGCTTCTGTCCGGAGGATCGCAAAACCGACGGCATTATCGCCGCCGCTTCGGTGCGGGAAAATATCGTCCTTGCCCTGCAGGCGCAGCGCGGCTGGCTGCGGCCGATACCCCGGCGTGAACAGAACGAGATCGCCGAGCGCTTTATTCGCCAGCTGGGGATCCGTACCCCCAGCGCGGAGCAGCCGATCGAGTTTCTCTCCGGCGGCAACCAGCAGAAGGTATTACTTTCCCGCTGGCTGCTGACCAAACCGCAGTTCCTGATCCTCGATGAACCGACCCGCGGCATTGACGTCGGCGCCCACGCGGAAATTATTCGCCTGATTGAAACCCTCTGCGCCGATGGTCTGGCGCTGCTGGTCATCTCCTCTGAACTGGAGGAGCTAGTGGGTTACGCCGATCGGGTCATTATCATGCGCGATCGCCGGCAGGTGGCCGAGATCCCGCTCGCCGAGCTCTCTGTACCGGCGATCATGAACGCTATTGCGGCATAAGGAGTAACTCATGATGCCTCGATCTCTTTCGCAAACCGGCCCGGAGAAGCGACGCTTCACCTGGCCGAAGGGCACCCCGCAGATCATTGCTCTGCTGCTGGTTCTGCTGGTCGACAGCCTGGTGGCGCCCCATTTTTATCAGGTAGTGCTCCAGGATGGCCGCCTGTTTGGCAGCCCAATCGATATTCTCAACCGCGCCGCTCCGGTGGCGCTGCTGGCCATCGGCATGACGCTGGTGATCGCCACCGGCGGCATCGACCTGTCGGTGGGGGCGGTGATGGCGATTGCCGGCGCGACGGCCGCCTCGATGACCGTCGCCGGACACAGCCTGGCGGTGGTGCTGCTGGCCTCGCTGGCGGCGGGCGCGCTGGCCGGGCTGTGGAACGGCATCCTCGTGGCGGTCCTTAAGATCCAGCCCTTTGTGGCGACGTTGATCCTGATGGTGGCCGGACGCGGGGTAGCGCAGTTGATCACCGCCGGGCAGATCGTCACCTTTGATTCCCCTGCGCTGGCGTGGCTTGGCAGCGGATCGTTTCTGCTGTTTCCGACGCCAGTGATCGTCGCCGCTGCTACGCTGCTGCTGTTCTGGCTGTTTACCCGTAAAACGGCGCTGGGCATGTTTATCGAAGCGGTGGGGATCAATATCCGCGCGGCGAAAAACGCCGGCGTTAATACCCGCATCGTGGTGATGCTGGCCTATGTCCTGAGCGGCGTCTGCGCGGCGATCGCCGGGATCATCGTGGCGGCGGACATTCGCGGCGCGGATGCCAATAACGCCGGGCTATGGCTGGAGCTGGACGCCATTCTGGCGGTGGTCATCGGCGGCGCTTCGCTGATGGGCGGGCGATTCAACCTGCTGCTGTCGGTGGTGGGGGCGCTGATTATCCAGGGCATGAACACCGGGATTTTGCTCTCCGGCTTCCCGCCGGAGCTCAACCAGGTGGTGAAAGCGGTGGTGGTGCTGTGCGTACTGATTGTCCAGTCGCCGCGCTTTATCGGTTTACTGAAAGGGGTACGCGGCCATGATAAAACGTAATTTACCGTTGATGATCACCCTCGCGGTGTTTGTGCTGGGCTATCTCTACTGCCTGACGCAATTCCCCGGCTTTGCCTCGACGCGGGTGATCTGCAATATCCTGACGGATAACGCCTTCCTCGGGATCATCGCCGTGGGCATGACCTTCGTGATCCTCTCCGGCGGGATCGATCTGTCTGTCGGGTCGGTGATCGCCTTTACCGGCGTCTTTCTCGCCAAAGCGATTGGCTTTTGGGGAATATCACCGCTGGTGGCGTTTCCGCTGGTGCTGGTGATGGGCTGCGCCTTCGGCGCGTTTATGGGGCTGCTGATTGACGCCCTGAAGATCCCGGCCTTTATCATCACCCTCGCCGGCATGTTCTTCCTGCGCGGCGTGAGCTATCTGGTGTCAGAGGAGTCGATTCCGATTAACCACCCGGTGTATGACACCCTGTCCGGGCTGGCATGGACCATTCCCGGCGGCGGACGCCTCAGCGCCATGGGGCTGCTGATGCTGCTGGTGGTGGTGGCCGGTATTTTTGTCGCCCACCGCACCCGCTTCGGCAATCAGGTGTATGCCATCGGCGGCAACGCGACGTCGGCGAATCTGATGGGGATTTCCACCCGCAGCGCCACAATCCGTATCTATATGCTCTCCACCGGGCTGGCGACGCTGGCCGGGATCGTCTTTTCCATTTATACCCAGGCGGGCTATGCGCTGGCGGGCGTCGGCGTGGAGCTGGACGCCATTGCCTCGGTGGTGATCGGCGGCACGCTGCTCAGCGGCGGCGTTGGCACCGTGCTGGGAACCCTGTTCGGGGTGGCGATCCAGGGGCTGATTCAGACCTACATCAACTTCGACGGCACCCTCAGCTCATGGTGGACGAAAATCGCCATCGGCATTTTGCTGTTTATCTTTATCGCGCTGCAGCGTGGGCTGACCGTGCTGTGGGAAAACCGGCAGAATGCGGCGGTGACGCGGGTGAGCGGGGCGGGGAGTCGCTAAGCGAGAGGCTCCTCCCGCAGGCGCGGGAGGAGCGGGCAGGGCGTTTAGGCGTCCGGGAACGACTTAATAAAGTTCTCGACGTCTTCCACCATGTGGTTGTTGCCGACGAAGAAGGAGCGGCGCTGGTGCAGGCTTTCCGGAACAATATCCAGAATACGCTCTTTACCATCGCTGGCCTTACCGCCCGCCTGTTCGGCAAGGAAGGCCATCGGGTTGCATTCATACAGCAGGCGCAGCTTACCATCCGGGTGGCTGGCGGTGCTTGGATAGAGGTAGATGCCGCCTTTCAGCAGGTTGCGGTGGAAGTCCGCCACCAGAGAGCCGATATAGCGTGAGGTATAAGGACGCTGAGTCGCTTTGTCTTCTTCCTGGCAGTACTTAATGTACTTCTTCACGCCCTGCGGGAATTTGATGTAGTTGCCTTCGTTAATGGAGTAGGTATTGCCCTTCTCCGGGAAGCGCATGCGCTCCTGGCACAGACAGAAGACGCCGAGGGACGGGTCATAGGTGAAGGCGTGGACGCCGCAGCCGGTGGTATACACCAGCATTGTCGAAGAGCCATAGACCACATAGCCCGCTGCCACCTGCTTGTTTCCCGGCTGCAGGAAATCTTCTTCTGTCACCGGCGTGCCAACAGGCGTCACGCGGCGATAGATAGAGAAGATCGTACCGACAGAGACGTTAACGTCGATGTTAGAGGAGCCATCCAGAGGGTCCATCAGCACCACGTATTTGGCGTGTTCACACCCTTCGAAGACGACAATCTCATCTTCTTCTTCAGAGGCGATCCCGGCAACAATATCGCGTGCTCGCAGTGCGGCTTTTAATTTTTCATTAGCGAACAGATCGAGTTTTTGCTGAACCTCGCCCTGAACGTTTTCAGCACCGCTGGCACCCAGGATATCGACCAGACCGGCCTTGTTGATATCGCGGTGGATGATCTTGGCGCCCAGCTTTATTGCTGACAACAAAGCAGTCAGCTCACCGGTGGCGTGGGAGAACTCGTGCTGCTTTTCAACAATAAACTCACCTAACGTTTTCATAACTCGTTCCCTGCATTTTTATGTTGAGTAAAACGAACGCAACAATCTTAACAAAGAATCAAAAAAGTGCGCACTGGTGAATCGCGCCAGCAAAATACAGATTCGCCTGAAATGCATTTCGCCAGGGCCCGGGATATGGGTAAAATGTGCCCCGGATAAGAGAAGGAAATGACGAATGCGCATTCATATTTTAGGAATCTGTGGCACGTTTATGGGGGGCCTGGCCATGCTGGCGCGCTCCCTCGGTCATGAGGTAACGGGGTCGGATGCTAACGTCTATCCGCCGATGAGCACCCTGCTGGAAAACCAGGGGATTGATTTAATTCAGGGCTATGACCCCAGCCAGCTGGAGCCCCGGCCGGACCTGGTGATCATCGGTAACGCCATGACTCGCGGCAACCCGTGCGTTGAAGCGGTGCTGGAAAACAATATTCCCTATATGTCCGGCCCGCAGTGGCTGCACGACTTCGTGCTGCGCGATCGCTGGGTGCTGGCCGTCGCCGGGACCCACGGCAAAACCACCACCGCCGGCATGGCGACCTGGATCCTTGAAGCCTGCGGTTACCAGCCGGGCTTCGTTATTGGCGGCGTTCCGGGCAATTTTGACGTCTCTGCGCGCCTGGGCGACAGCCCGTTCTTCGTCATTGAAGCGGATGAATACGACTGCGCCTTCTTCGACAAGCGCTCCAAATTTGTTCACTACTGCCCGCGGACGCTGATCCTTAACAACCTTGAGTTCGACCACGCGGATATCTTTGACGACCTGAAGGCGATTCAGAAGCAGTTCCACCATCTGGTGCGCATCGTGCCGGGCAAAGGCAAAATTATCCTGCCGGAGAACGACATCAACCTGAAGCAAGTGATGGCGATGGGCTGCTGGAGCGAGCAGGAGCTGGTGGGCGAGCAGGGCCACTGGCAGGCGAAGAAGCTGAACGCCGACGCCTCGCAGTGGGAAGTGCTGTTTGACGGCGAAAAGGTCGGCGAGGTGAAGTGGGCGCTGGTCGGCGAACATAATATGCATAACGGCCTGATGGCCATTGCCGCGGCGCGTCACGTCGGGGTACTGCCGGCGGATGCCGCGAACGCGCTGGGCAGCTTTATCAACGCCCGCCGTCGTCTGGAGCTGCGCGGCGAAGCCAACGGCGTCACCGTGTATGACGATTTCGCTCATCATCCGACGGCGATCCTCGCCACGCTGCAGGCGCTGCGCGGCAAAGTGGGCGGCACCGCGCGCATTCTCGCCGTGCTGGAGCCGCGCTCTAATACCATGAAAATGGGCGTCTGCAAGGACGATCTGGCGCCGTCCCTTGGCCGCGCCGATGAAGTGTTCCTCCTGCAGCCGCAGCATATCCCGTGGCAGGTGGCGGAAGTGGCGGAAGCCTGCGTCCAGCCGGCCCACTGGAGCGCCGACGTCGATACCCTGGCGGAGATGGTGGTCAAAACCGCCCATCCTGGCGACCATATCCTGGTGATGAGCAACGGCGGCTTCGGCGGCATTCATCAAAAGCTGCTGGATAAGCTGGCGCAAAAAGCGGCCGCGGCAGAGTAAGCCCGAGCGCCTCCGGTCACTGCCCTCCGCGTGAGGGCAGTTTTGTTTTTACCAACAGGGAGGGTGTGATGCTGACCTGCGAAAGCGTACTAACTACCGACTCGCCCCATTTCGCCATGCTGGACGCGCTCTACGCACGCGCCTTTCCGTGGCACGAGCAGCGCGAAAGCGAGGCCAAACTTCAGGCGCTGAGCCACCCGCACTACGCGCTGGAGGCGTGGTTCGATGAGAACGTATTTATCGGCCTCAGCGGCTGCTGGCTGTTTGCCGGCTACGGTTATGTCGAACATCTGGCGATCGACGATACGCTGCGCTCCCGTGGCTATGGTAAACAGCTGCTGGCGCAGATCCTGACGCGCGCCCCGCTGACTATTCTGGAAATCGATCCGCTCACCAGCGAGATCGCCCATAAACGACTGCGCTTTTATCAGTCGATGGGATTTCACGCTAACCCCTGGGCGCATCGTCATCCCACCTATCATCAGGGCATCGCGGATCATGAGCTGCTGGTGCTGAGCTACTCGCAGCCAATCGATGAGCGACAGTACCAGCAGTTTGCCCGGGATCTCGGGCACGAGGTGATGGGGCGGGAGTAGCCCGGCGCGGCGTACCGCTCCGGGCGTTCGGCTGGGGGTATTTTTACTCTTTGGCGATCGGCGTTTCGTTCTCCACCACTTTATTGTCGCCCTGAATCTGCGCGATCTTCTGCTCGACGGCGGCCACCTGGGCGCTGTCGTGCAGCAAGGTGTAGGTCAGATCAAACTGCGCGCTGGCGCCCGGCTGCAGCTGCTTCACGCGTTTTTGCTCGCGTTCAATGGTCACCGGATAGGCGTAGCTGGTCCCTGGCTCGATACCGGTGACGTAACCCTGTTTGACGGTGTCGGTGTTTTTCCACAGCGTCAGGACCGGCAGCTGGCGGGTGTCGAACTGAATAGAGGCGCCTTTATCGCCAGCCTTGTTGACCACGGCGGCCAGCGTCTGGTGATTTTCATCGGCCAGCGGCTGAATATTAAATACCATCTCGTCAAAGTCTTTGGTCGGTCCCTGATAGGTTTGCCAGGTTTTTAACCCGCTCTTGGCGTAATCATTGAACGGGCTGATGCTGGACATCGGGGCGAGGAAACGTGCGCCTTCTTCGAGGATCGGGGTACCGAAGTTGCTGTGGTAGATGATCTGATAATCATGCGGATAGTCGGCGTGATTGGTTAAGACATCGTGCAGGCTGAAGCTGTTACTGCCCGGGATATAGCGCAGCTCGGTCATGGTCTGCAGATCGGCTTTTTTGAAGGTGCTCTCTTTCACCAGCCCGCGGACGCGAATTTCATACGGCGCGCTGTCGGCCACCTCAACCTCCACCAGGGAGGCCGGCGTGTTGCCGGCCTTGCCGTGCAGGGTATAAATTTGCCCGTCCGCGGTGACTGGATGGCCGGTCCACTCATAGCCGCAGCGGACCATCATCTCGTTGAACCCTTCCAGCCAGCCGAGTCCGTTGCGGCTCTCCAGGTTGATAAACGCCGGGTTAACAACCTCTTTGACCGGCGAATCCCAGCCCATCCGGCTGCCGAAGCCTTCCACTCGCAGCAAGTTCATGCCCCGCGTCGGGCTGAGGGTGATTGTCAGGCCGTCTTTACTGCGAATGGTGAGGATTTTGCTGCCTTCCTGCTTGCCGCCGTGCAGGACTTTTTGCTCAATGCTGAACGTATGGTCTTTCACCTTCAGCTGATCGCTGCTGATCTGCCAGTTTCCTTTATCCATGCCCTCTTCAGCACTCGTCAGCACCCATGTTTTTGCCGCGGCGGAGCCAGAAACCAGCAGAGCGATAGCCGTCAGAACCAATGTCTTTTTCATTTTTATTCCCTTTTGCTGAATCGATTGTGTCATTGACGTGTGAAATCTACCGGCATGGGGGTGATTAAAATGTGAAGCGCCTCACCTGGTGAGAAAGTGGCCGTTTTGAAGATGTTAAATGCGATAAGTGTCGTATTATTGTGCTAAGGCATGATTAATTATCACCACAAGATGTGATCTGCATTGCTTTTAGCTTTAACGATTCAGCGGTGGTGAGGCAATAAACAAAAGTATCGTTGTGCGGATTAGGGGGACTCAGGAGATGCAGCGGGAACCCCCTGCTGGCGCGATGTTGGCGTTGTAGCTGGGGAAGGTAGGCCGGATAAGGCGTAGCCGCCATCCGGTACAACGCCGGAAACGGCGCCGGATACAGTTTGCCCGGCGGCGCTGCGCTTGCGCGGGCCTACGGTGTTGAGCAAGCGTTTGATAAATCAGGTTAAGCAGCCTTTCGTAGGCCGGATAAGGCGTAGCCGCCATCCGGCACAACGCCGGAAACAGCGGAGTAGCCCGGATAAGGCGCAGCGCGCCGCCATCCGGGTGACTTGTGCGGCAAAAGCGGCGGGGATTAGCCTTCGTTTTCCGCCAGTTCGCGCAGATACTGGAAGATCAGGCGCGCGGATTTCGGCGGTTTGTTGCCTTCTTTCTCTTTCTTCGCATTGCGGATCAGGGAACGCAGCTGCTGACGGTCAGCATCTGGCCACAGGTTCAGCACTTCAGCTACGGCGTCATCCCCGTCGTCAATCAGTCGGTCACGAATCTGCTCCAGCTTGTGGAACAGCGCAACCTGCTGGTTGTGGCGGTTTTTTAGCTTATCCAGCGCCTGACGAATCGGATCGACATCGCGATTGCGCAGCATCTTACCGATAAGCTGCAGCTGGCGGCGGCGACCCTCTTTTTTGATTCGCTGGGCGAGTTCGATGGCGTCGCGCAGGTCAGTATCCAGCGGAATTTTATCCAGCGCGTTTTTCCCCAGGTCAACGAGTTCAGCGCCAAGACGCTTCAGTTCTTCCGCGTCGCGCTTAATTTCACTCTTACTGACCCAGATAATTTCATCGTCTTCATCCTCGATATCATCACCGGGAACGTCGTCGAGCCAGTCTTCGGGCTGCTTTGTCATCTCAGGCTCCTTAAAAAAAGAGGCTAATGTTACCAGTTAAGGCGCGCACTTTAAAACGGTTCTCTGTTAGACTTCAGTTAACTCCTTCTTACATTATGGCATTAGCAATGAAAGTGATCTCTCAAGTTGCCCAGCAACGTAAGACGCTGGAAGAGGCCGTGACCACGGCGCTGGAACTGGCGGCAGGTAAATCCGATGGCGCAGAAGTCTCCGTCAGCAAAACGACAGGCATCGGCGTCAGCACCCGCTATGGCGAAGTGGAGAATGTAGAATTCAATAGCGATGGGGCGTTAGGCATCACGGTTTACCACCAGAACCGCAAGGGCAGCGCCTCTTCCACCGATCTCAGCCCGGACGCCATCGCCCGTACCGTGCAGGCGGCGCTGGATATCGCGCGCTATACCTCCCCGGACCCGTTTGCCGGCGTGGCCGATAAAGAGCTGCTGGCCTTTGACGCCCCGGATCTGGACCTGTTCCACCCGGCGGAGGTCTCCCCGGACGACGCCATTGAACTGGCCGCCCGCGCGGAGCAAGCGGCGCTGAAGGCCGATAAACGCATCACCAACACCGAAGGCGGCAGCTTTAACAGCCACTATGGCATCAAAGTGTTCGGCAACAGCCATGGCATGCTGCAAAGCTACTGCTCGACTCGCCATTCGCTCTCCAGCTGCGTCATTGCGGAAGATGACGGCGATATGGAACGCGACTACGCCTACACCATTGGCCGGGCAATCGAGGATCTGCAATCCCCGGAATGGGTCGGGGAAGAGTGCGCCCGCCGCACCCTGTCGCGCCTGGCGCCGCGTAAGCTGTCGACCATGAAGGCGCCGGTGATTTTCGCCAACGAAGTGGCGACCGGGCTGTTTGGCCACCTGGTCGGAGCGATTGCCGGTGGTTCGGTATACCGCAAATCCACCTTCCTGCTCGATTCGCTGGGCAAACAAATTTTGCCGGAGTGGCTGACCATTGAAGAGCATCCGCACCTGCTGAAAGGGCTGGCCTCCACGCCTTTCGACAGCGAAGGCGTGCGCACCGAGCGTCGCGATATCGTCAAAGATGGCGTACTGACCCAGTGGCTGCTGACCAACTACTCCGCCCGCAAGCTGGGGATGAAAAGCACCGGCCACGCCGGGGGCATCCATAACTGGCGCATTAACGGCCGCGGCCTGAGTTTTGCAAAGATGCTTAAAGAGATGGGCACCGGTCTTGTGGTTACCGAACTGATGGGGCAGGGTGTCAGTGGCGTCACCGGAGACTACTCACGCGGCGCATCCGGCTTCTGGGTAGAAAATGGCGAAATTCAATATCCTGTCAGTGAGATCACCATTGCAGGAAATCTGAAAGAAATGTGGCGTAATATCGTGACCATTGGCGATGATATTGAAACGCGCAGCAACATTCAGTGTGGTTCAGTGCTGCTGCCGGAGATGAAAATCGCCGGACAATAACACCTGTTTGCTTAAATAATAAAAAGGAAGTGAGCAATGCGTAAAAAACTGTTAGCGATGCTGGCTGTCTCTGCTTTTGCGCTCGGTTCAGCGTCGGCCTTCGCCGACCTGGGCGAAGACATGGACACTCTGGCAGAAAACCTGCAAGTGGTACAGAAGACCTCCGACGCCGGCGAGCTGAAAGCGGCGCTGAATAAGATGCGTACCGCCGCGGTTGATGCCCAGAAAGAGACCCCGCCGAAGCTGGAAGGCAAAGCGGCCGACAGCGCTGAGATGAAAGATTACCGTCACGGTCTGGATATTCTGATCGGCCAGATCGACGGCGCGCTGAAGCTGGCGAATGAAGGCAAGGTGAAAGAGGCGCAGGCCGCCGCGGAGGAGTTTAAAACCACCCGCAACACCTACCATAAGAAGTACCGCTAACTGTTCTTTTCGGGAGGCATCAGCCGATGTCTCCCGCCTGAAAACCTACCTGTATCACATTTTTCCCTTTTCTTTTTCCGGCCTTTCCGCAGCCGCGGGCGGCTCATTCGCGCGCATTGTTGTGATACGTCTCACGCCATAATTGCTGTTTTTTCATTTTTCCAGTGAATATGTGGTGTCGATCACGCCTGCCGTCTCCCTTTCCACTTCGAAGTGGAAAACAACTCGCTACAAACTCCCATCCCCCGGCGCTACTTTGATTCCCAGAGACATCAGCGGGGTATCAGAAGTGAATAACGGAGCGGTAATACACGACGTAGGGGAGCAGGCAGCGCAGACCGAACGCCTGGCTGACAAGATGCTGCAGCAGGTTTTTGCCCTGTTAAGCCGTCACGGCATCGTCCCTAACGACGTTCAGGAGCAAATGCTGACTTCCCACGTGCGGGCGATGGCCCACCGGTCAATCAGCGGCGAACCGCTGCCGGAAGTGGATGCCAGCCTGTTCGAAGAGATTTCACCAGATTCAATGACGTTGGCCCGCGAAGTGGTCGCGCAGTTCGGCAACCTGCCTGATGAAGAGGCCTGGCTGCTCTCCGTCCACTTCGAAGTCGCAAAAGAAAACCTGTAAGGAGCAAAACATGGAACAAATCACCGTAGTTATTGGCGACCGTCTGGGTAAAGGCCAAAAGGTCGCCGCAGGCGCAGAGAAAGCCGGCGCACGCGCAGTGGTCGTCCCTGGCGTTGCTGCCGACATGAAGCTTGGCGACATGATGAAAGCGGAAAACGCCACCTTCGGCATCTCCTTCTGCGGCAGCGGCGGCGCCGGCGCCATCACCGCCCAGACCAAATACGGCTACAAAGCGAAATACGGCATGCGTTCTGTTGAAGAGGGCGTCACCGCCATCAACGAAGGCTGCAACGTGCTGGGCTTCGGCTTTATGGATAAAGAAGAGCTGGGCGAGCGCCTGGTAGAAGCCTGGAAAAAGAAATACGGCGCATAAGTATGAAAGAGCAATTCACCACCACGGTGAGGGTTGCCGGCAAAGGCGAAAGCAAATCACGGGCCTTCGCCGATGCCCTGAACCATGTGCAGGCTGCGGTGATGAAAACCTCATCGCACATTCTGCTGCGTATTGAGCCACAGGACGTGACGGTTGTTCATGCGCGCGAAGCGGTACGAAAAGAGGCCTTCCTGTTTTTCTTTTTGCGCCGTGAACGACGGACCTACAGCGTGGAGCTGGACGTCACCGTCAACGTGACCGCCATCGATCTCGATAAAGTGGATTTCGTCACGCAAACCTGATTGTTAGCAAAGGGTCTGACTATGTTCCTGATAATTTTAATAAAATCGCTTATCATCGGCGGCCTGGTCGGCGTCGGCGTGGGCGCCGGAGCGGCACGCATGTTTCATGCCCCTACCACCCAGGGGATGGGGGCGTTTCGAACCCTGGGCGAGCTGAACTCCTGTGAGGGCGATCCGGCTTCCCACTTCTCCTTTGGCCTCGGTTTCTTCTTTAACGCCTGGGCCTCTTCCGTTGCAGCAGGCTCCTTCACCCAGGATGTTGACCACCGCATTATCCCCAACTGGGGCGCGGCGGCGCTGATGCTGAAAAATCGTAACGTCGGCGAAACGCTGCACGATCCGAAAAAAATGGCCATCTCCTGCGGCATCATCGGCATGATTGTCGTCGCCTTCCTCAACCTTACCGCCTCGTCCGTACCGGAAGCGCTGCAGGTGACCGCGGTTAAGGTACTGGTACCGGCGGCAAACCTGCTGGTGAACACCGTGATGCCGGTGATCTTCTGGCTGGCGGCGATCGACGCCGGTAAAAAATCAGGCTTCTGGGCGACCATCTTCGGCGGCGCGGCGCAGCTGATTATGGGCAACGCCGTACCGGGGCTGGTGCTGGGTATTCTGATCGGCAAAGGCGTTGAAGAGAGCGGCTGGAACCGGGTCACCAAAGTGATGATGGTGGCCATTGTCGCCCTGTTCGTCCTCAGCGGCTTCTTCCGCGGCTTCGACATGAAGATGATCGAATCCTTCCATCTGACCGTGCCGAACTGGCTGGACATGATCCACAACTCACTCAGCGGCAAATAACGGGAGCCTGATAATGGAACAGAATAAAGGTTTTTGGTATGCCGACTGGTCGTTCCCGATCTTCGTTGGCCTGCTCTCCTCCGGCGTCTTCGCCGGGACCCACATGTACTACCTGTACGGCATCGGCGCCTTTAACGAAGTCGCCTTCGTGGCGATGCTGAAGTCGGGGATTGATACCGGCGTTTACGGCGCGGTGGCGGCGTTTGGCGCCAGCTTCCTGTTCGCCCGCATCATCGAAGGGTCGCTGGTGGGGATCCTCGATATCGGCGGCGCTATTCAGACCGGGATCGGTCTTGGCGTCCCGGCGCTGCTGCTCGGCGCGGGCTTTGTCTTCCCGGTGGCGAACTTCGCCGCCTCGCTGGCAACCGGCCTGATCCTCGGCCTGGCGGTGGGCTACATCATCATTCTGGCGCGTAAGTTCACCATCAACCAGAGCGACTCCACCTACGGCGCCGACGTGATGATGGGCGCAGGTAACGCCTCCGGCCGCTTCCTGGGGCCGTTGATTATCCTCAGCGCAATGACCGCCTCGATTCCTATCGGGATCGGCTCGCTGGTTGGCGCACTGCTGTTCTATATCTGGCAGAAACCGATCACCGGTGGCGCCATCCTCGGCGCGATGATCCTCGGCTCGATCTTCCCGGTGGCGATTAGCTAATCGCTAGATGGCGCTGCGCTTATCGGGCCTACAGGTCAGCGCGATGTGTAGGCCGGATAAGGCGGTACGCCGCCATCCGGCAACAGATTCACTCTTTCATCAGGAGATAGCTATGTTTGATTTACTCCTGCGCCGCGCGCGCCTCGTCGACGATACCCTGACTGATATCGCCATTCAGGACGGGAAAATCGCGGCGCTGGGCGAGATTAGCGCGCCCTCCCGTAAAACCATCGATCTGCAGGGCAACAGCTACGTCAGCGCCGGCTGGATTGACTCCCACGTTCACTGCTACCCAAATTCGCCGATATATCACGATGAGCCGGACAGCGTTGGCATCGCCACCGGCGTCACCACCGTGATTGATGCTGGCAGCACCGGCGCCGACGATGTGGACGACTTCTACCAGTTAACCCGCAAAGCGGTGACGGAAGTCTATGCCCTGCTCAATATCTCCCGCGTCGGGCTGATTGCCCAGAACGAACTGGCCAATATGGCCAATATCGACGCCGAGGCGGTGAAGCAGGCGGTGCAGCGCCATCCCGACTTTATCGTCGGCCTGAAGGCGCGGATGAGCAGCAGCGTCGTCGGCGAAAACGGCATTACGCCGCTGGCGCGCGCCAAAGCCATTCAGCAGGAAAACGGCGATCTGCCGTTGATGGTGCACATCGGCAATAATCCGCCGAACCTCGATGAAATTGCCGAGCTGTTGAGTCGCGGCGACATCATTACCCACTGCTATAACGGCAAGCCGAACCGCATTCTGAATCCTGCCGGCGAACTGCGCAGTTCGATTACCCGCGCCCTGCACCGCGGCGTGCGCCTTGACGTCGGCCACGGTACCGCCAGCTTCAGCTTTGAAGTGGCGCGCCGGGCGATTGCGCTGGGCATTCTGCCGCACACCATCAGCTCGGATATTTACTGCCGCAACCGCATCGACGGCCCGGTACGTTCGCTGGCGCTGGTGATGTCGAAATTCCTCGCTATCGGCATGACCCTGCCGCAGGTGATTGACTGCGTGACCGTCAGCGCCGCCGAGGGGCTGCGCCTGTCGCGTAAAGGGCGTCTGGAAGTGGGTTTCGACGCCGATCTAACGCTATTTCGCCTGGAGCGCCAGCCAACGCTGCTGGTGGATGCCGAAAAAGAGAGCCTCCAGGCAGACAACATTCTGGTGCCGCTGGCCGCGATCCGCGCGGGCAAAGGCTATCCGACCGAACAAGGGAGCGCGGAACATGCCTTCGATTTTTGAAAAATATCATTTAAAACAAGTTATTAACACTTCCGGCCGGATGACGGCGCTGGGCGTCTCCACGCCGCGCCCGGAAGTGGTGGAAGCCGCGATGGCCGGTATGAACCAGTACTTTGAAATGAAAGACCTGGTGAATAAGACCGGCGAGTACATCGCCAGGCTGCTGGACGTGGAAGGGGCGACCGTGGTCTCCTGCGCGTCGGCAGGGATTGCCCAGTCGGTGGCGGCGGTGCTGGTGAAAGACAGCGACTGGCTGCTGGAGAACCTGCACGTTACGCCGATAGAGAATAACGAAATCGTCCTGCCGAAGGGCCACAACGTCAACTTCGGCGCGCCGGTCGGCACCATGGTGGCGCTGGGCGGCGGTAAGCTGGTGGAAGCGGGCTACGCCAACGAATGCTCTGCCGAACAGCTGGCGGCGGCGATCACCCCGCGCACCGCGGCGATCCTCTACATCAAATCCCACCACTGCGTGCAGAAAAGCATGCTCAACGTCGCGCAGGCCGCGGAAGTAGCGCGTCAGCATCATTTACCGCTGATCGTCGACGCGGCGGCGGAGGAAGATCTGCAGTGCTACTACCGCATGGGCGCCGACCTGGTTATCTACAGCGGCGCGAAAGCGATTGAAGGGCCGACCAGCGGGCTGGTGATCGGCAAAACGCAGTACGTTGAGTGGGTTAAACGCCAGTCGATGGGCATTGGCCGGGCGATGAAAGTGGGTAAAGAGGGGATCCTCGGCCTGACCTGCGCCATTGAACACTACCTGACGGCGAGCAAAGAGAGCGGTGAGGAGATGGTGACGAAGATGACGCCGTTTATCGAACAGCTCAACACCCTCGACGGCGTTACTGCCCGTGTGGTATGGGACAGCGCCGGCCGCGATATCGCCCGCGCCGAAATCAAATTCGACGAAGCGGTGACCGGCGTGAAGACCGGCGATCTGGTTAACGCGCTGAAGCAAGGCGAATACGCCATCTACTTCCGCGGCTATAAAGCGAATGAAGGCATTATCGAAGCCGATGTCCGCAGCGTTAACGCACAGCAGCTGGCGGTGGTCGCCCGTCGCATCGCGGAAGTTCTGCACAAGGAGAAACAAGCATGAAACTGACCCCAAACTTTTACCGTGACCGCGTGTGCCTGAACGTCCTAGCGGGCAGCAAAGACAACGCTCGGGAAATCTACGACGCGGCGGAAGGTCATGTCCTGGTCGGCGTGCTCTCCAAAAATTACCCGGACGTCGCCAGCGCGGTGGCCGATATGCGCGACTACGCGAAGCTGATTGATAACGCCCTCTCCGTCGGGCTGGGCGCGGGGGATCCGAATCAGTCGGCGATGGTGAGCGAGATTTCTCGCCAGGTGCAGCCGCAGCACGTCAACCAGGTCTTCACCGGCGTGGCCACCAGCCGCGCGCTGCTCGGGCAGAACGAGACGGTGGTCAACGGCCTGGTCTCGCCCACCGGCACCCCGGGGATGGTGAAGATCTCCACCGGCCCGCTGAGCAGCGGCGCGGCGGATGGGATTGTGCCGCTGGAAACCGCCATCGCGCTGTTAAAAGATATGGGCGGCAGCTCCATCAAATACTTCCCGATGGGCGGCCTGAAGCACCGCGACGAGTTCGAAGCAGTGGCCAAAGCCTGCGCCGCGCACGATTTCTGGCTGGAGCCGACCGGCGGTATCGATCTGGAAAACTACAGCGAGATCCTGAAAATCGCCCTTGATGCCGGGGTAAGCAAAATCATCCCGCATATCTACAGCTCGATTATCGATAAGGCCAGCGGCAACACCCGCCCGGCCGATGTTCGCCAGCTGCTGGAGATGACCAAACAGTTAGTGAAGTAGTGCCCTTGCCCCTCACCCATCAAAGGATGAGGGGCAACTGATCCCACCGAACCATCAAGGAGTTACCATGCCAACCGCTCGTCACCTGCTTGTTGCTTCACTGTCTTTGCTTGCCGCCGGCGCCGCCGCGCAAACCCACTACGCCTGGATTGGCACCTATAATCCCAATGGCGAAGGTCTGTACCGCTTTACCGTTGATGGCCAAACCGGCGCGCTGCGGGACAAGGCGCTGGTGAGCTCGCTGGCGAATGTCGCGCAGCTGACCGTCTCGCGCGATGGCAAAACGCTGTATGCCGCCAGCGAGGTGGAGAAAGGCGTGGTGCAGGCGTGGCGCATTGAGAGGAACGGTGAGCTGACCGCACTCAATCAGGTCGCCTCCGGCGGCGCCGGGCCGGTTTATCTCTCCCTGACGCCAAACGGTAAACAGCTGCTGGTGGCCAACTACGTCAGCGGCAGCATCGCCGTGCTACCGGTCAAAGAAGATGGTAGCCTGGGTGAGGCGGTGGACAGGCATCAGGATGAAGGCCCGGCAGGGGCCGAACGCCCGGCGGCGGCCGTCGAGGGCAGCTTCGCCATCAGCGATCACAATGGCCCGCACGCCCATATGATCGCCGCCGATCCCAGCGGCAAATACGTTTACTCTACCGATCTGGGGCTGGATCGGATCTATCAGTACCGGCTGGATAGCGCCAGCGGCAAGCTGACGCCGAACGATCCGCCGTTTATCGCCGCTTCGTCGCCGGGCGCCGGCCCGCGCCACTTCGTCTTTACGCCAAAGGGCGACGGCCTGTGGCTGATTAACGAAGAAGCGTCGACGCTGACCTTCTATCATCTGGATCAGCAAAGCGGTCTGCTGCGCGAAGGCAAAACCGTCTCCGCGCTGCCGAAAGAGTATAAGGGCACCAGCTTTGCCGCCGGTCTGGCGCTGAGCAACGACGGCAAACAGCTGTACGTCGCCAACCGTCTGCATAACAGCATCGCCCACTTTACGGTGCAGGCCGATGGCCGCCTGAGCCACCAGGAGGATATCTGGACGCGCGGAGATTACCCCCGCACGCTGACCCTGGATACTCAGGGGCAGTGGCTGTACGTCATGAACCAGCGTAGCGATAATATTACCCGCTTCAGCGTGGCGCCGAAGGATGGCAAATTGACCTTTGTCTCAGACTACACGCCGGTCGGCAGCCCATCGCAGATGGTGATATCCGCCCAACCCTGAGCCGTAACCACAAGGAACTGACATGCGATTTCCCAACCAACGCTTAGCGCAACTCTTCACCCTGCTGCGGAATGAAACGCTGCCGCAGGATGAGCTGGCGCAACGCCTGTCGGTTTCCACCCGTACCGTGCGCGCCGATATTACCGCCCTGAATGCGCTACTGGCGCAGTATGGCGCGCAGTTTATCCTTAACCGCGGCAGCGGTTATCAGCTGAAAATTGATAACCCGGCGAGCTTTCAGACACTGGAGGAGACGTCGCCGAAGGCGCAGCATGTCCCGCGTACCGCCCAGGATCGCATCACGTTTCTGCTGGTGCGTTTTCTGACATCGGCGTTCTCCATCAAGCTGGAAGACCTGGCGGATGAGTGGTTCGTCAGCCGCGCCACGCTGCAGAACGATATGGTCGAGGTGCGCGAGCGCTTCCAGCGCTATCAGCTCACCCTTGAAACCCGCCCGCGCCACGGTATGAAGCTGTTTGGCAGCGAGGTATCGGTTCGCGCCTGCCTCACCGACCTGCTGTGGGAGCTGGCCCAGCAGGGCGGTATCGCGCCGCCGATCGGCGCCGAGGCCTTTGCCGCAGAGGTGCCTGCGCTGCTGGAGCCCATGCTGCAGGAGACGCTCACCCGGCACCATATTCGCCTCACCGACGTCGGCGAGCGCTTTATCTGCTTGTACGGGGCGGTGGTGGTGCGCCGCGTCAGCGAAGGCTACCCGCTGACGGATTTCAGTGCTGAAGATGTGGCGCAGAACGTCCGTGATGCCGCGCGCGATCTGGCGGGCGAACTGCAGCGGCTGGCCGGTAAACCTTTATCGCCCGCGGAAGAAGAGTGGCTGTGCGTGCATATCGCCGCCCGTCAGGTACAGGACGTGGACCCGGAAACCATCAGCGCCGACGATGACGAAGCGCTGGTCAACTACATCCTGCGCTACATCAACAGCCAGTATAACTACAATCTGCTGGACGATGCCCAGCTGCACGCCGATCTGCTGACCCACATAAAGACCATGATCACCCGCGTACGCTACCAGATCATGATCCCCAATCCGCTGCTGGATAACATCAAACAGCACTACCCGATGGCCTGGGATATGACCCTCGCCGCGGTCTCCAGCTGGGGCAAATACACGCCTTATACCATTAGCGAAAACGAAATCGGTTTTCTGGTGCTGCATATCGGCGTCGGGCTGGAGCGCCACTACAACATCGGCTACCAGCGTCAGCCGCAGGTGCTGCTGGTGTGTGATACCAGCAATGCGATGGTGCGGATGATTGAGGCGATCCTGCAGCGCAAATATCCGCAGCTGGAGATCGCCGCCACTATTTCCCAGCGCGAGTACGAACAGCGGGACGCGATCGAGGCGGATTTTGTTATCTCCACGGTGCGGATCAGCGAAAAAGACAAGCCGGTAGTGACCATCGCGCCGTTTCCCACTGACTATCAACTGGATCAGATCGGTAAGCTGGTGCTGGTGGACCGCACCCGTCCGTGGATGCTGAATAAGTACTTCGATGCCGCCCATTTCCGGGTGATCGACACGCCGATGGATCAGCAAACGCTGTTCGCCGGACTGTGTCAGCAGCTGCTGGAGGAAGGCTTCGTCGATGCGGAGTTTCATGCTTCGGTGGTGGAGCGTGAAGCGATCGTCAGCACCATGCTCGGCGACGGTATTGCGCTGCCGCACTCCCTGGGTCTGCTGGCGAAAAAGACGGTGGTCTATACCGTTATTGCCCCGCAGGGCATCGCCTGGGGGGACGAAACCGCCCATATCATCTTCCTGCTCGCTATCAGCAAGCGCGAGTATGAAGAGGCGATGGCGATCTACGATATTTTCGTGACTTTCCTGCGTGAGCGCGCCATGAGCCGCCTCGCCACGACCCGCAGCTTCGATGAGTTTAAAATGGTGGCGATGGAATGCGTCAGCCGGTTTTGAGAGGCGTTTTCCAGATTCGAGTGTAATTCAAATGTAATGCTATTATGCATTACAAAATATCCCTTTCTGGAGGCATAATGGCCACGCTCAACGTTCGACTGGATGATAAACTCAAAAAAGAGGCTTATGCCGTGCTGGAGAAACTCGATATGACGCCAACGGAGGCGGTACGCCTGCTGTTTCAATACATTGCGGAAAATGGCCGCATGCCGGTGAAAAGTATGACTATCAGCGATAGCGAAGCGGCATTATTACGCACCGTCCGCGAGCGGCTGGAAAACCCGCAGCCGGAGGTGAAGGTGAGTCTGGATGACCTATGAACTGGCGTTTGATCCGCGTGCCTGGCGCGAATGGCAGAAGCTTGGCGAGACGATCAAAAAACAGTTCAAAAATAAGCTCCAGCAGGTTGTGCAGAATCCGCGAACTGAGTCGGCCAGGCTGAGCGATTTGCCGGATTGCTACAAAATCAAGCTTAAGGCGTCAGGTTATCGGCTGGTGTATCAAGTACGAGATAGTGTGGTGGTGGTTTACGTTATTGCCATTGGCAAAAGAGAGAAAGCGGCCGTTTATCATCAGGCGAATAAACGGCTCTAAACGCTATCGCAAATGATGCACGACCTGGTTGCTGCTGCCGCGCCAGATCAGCGCCGGGTCTTTTAAATCCTGCACAAACTTACCGTCGACCAGCACGTTGATCAGGTTCACCACCTGCATCTGCGCCTCATTCAGCTCTTCCAGCTTATAGCCGGTCCAGACCCAGATATCTTTGCCGGGGCATTCGGCGCGCACGCGCTGAACCAGCTTTAAGATCTCCGCGACGTTCTGTGGATGCAGCGGATCGCCGCCGGAGAGCGAAATCCCCTGGCGCTTGATGCGGGTGTCGTTGAGGTCGGCGATGATGCGGTCGGCCATCTCAGCGGTAAACGGCATACCGGAGTTCACCCGCCAGGTGCTTTTGTTGTAGCAGCCCGGGCACTCGTGGACGCAGCCGGAGACAAACAGGGTGCAGCGGGTGCCGGGGCCGTTGACAATATCTACCGGGTAGTACTGATGGTAATTCATTGTTTCCTCTTCTCATTTGCCGCTGCAGCGGCGTTGGCTGCGCTCGCTCGCCCGGGTCACTTACTCCAGTAAGCTCCCCGGGACTTACTCGTTTGCCGCCTTGCTACAACGCCAACTGATTTGAGGAAACCCACCTGGCTGTCTGGGATCCCTTCGTTTGCCGCCTTGCTCTGACGTTATTTGCTTTGCGAAAACGGAGGAGTGCGGCCATTTCCCGGCGTCGCTGCGCTCGGCCGGGCTACGACTCACCAGGCAGTGGTAGCCCGGATAAGGCGCTGCGCGCCGCCATCCGGGAAAAGCGCATTGTTCTTTAACCGATCTGCCCATTGCCCAGGTGCTTCACGCGGCGCTTCACTTCTTCCTGCTTGCCGGCGTTGAACGGACGCGCGTCCGGGCTACCGAGGTAGCCGCACACCCGGCGGGTAACGGAAACGCGGGAGGCGTCGTGGTTACCGCATTTCGGGCAGGTAAAACCCTTGCTGGTGCACTCGAACTCGCCGGTGAAACCACACTCGTAGCATTCATCGATCGGCGTATTGGTTCCGTAATACGGCACATGCTGATAGCTGTAATCCCACACGTCCTCCAGCGCCTTCAGGTTGTGCTGGATGTTCGGGTATTCGCCGTAGCAAATGAAGCCCCCGTTGGCCAGCGGCGGATACGGCGCTTCAAAATCGATCTTGTCGTACGGGTTGACCTTCTTCTCCACGTCGAGGTGGAAGCTGTTGGTGTAGTAACCTTTGTCGGTTACCCCTTCCACCACGCCAAACTCGGCGGTATCGAGACGGCAGAAGCGATCGCACAGGTTTTCGCTCGGCGTGCTGTACAAGCTAAAGCCGTAGCCGGTCTCTTCCTTCCACAAATCGACGGCGTCGCGCAGGCGCTGGACGATGGCCACACCCTTCTCGCGCAGCGCCTCGCTGTCGTACATGTGCTGATTGCCGTACAGTGCATTGATGGTTTCATGGATACCGATATAGCCCAGCGAAATCGACGCCCGGCCGTTTTTGAAAATCTCGGAGACGTCGTCGTCGGCTTTCAGTCGCACGCCGCAGGCCCCTTCCATATAGAGGATCGGCGCCACGCGCGCTTTTACCCCTTCCAGGCGGGCAATACGGGTCATCAGCGCTTTGCGCGCCAGCTGCAGGCGCTCGTCCAGCAGCGCCCAGAAGGCGGCTTCGTCGCCTTTCGCTTCCAGGGCGATGCGCGGCAGGTTGAGGCTGATAACGCCGAGGTTATTGCGCCCATCGTGCACCTGCTCGCCGTTCTCGTTTTCCCACACCCCGAGGAAGCTGCGGCAGCCCATCGGCGTTTTAAACGACCCGGTAACCTTCACCACCTGGTCGTAGTTGAGGATATCCGGGTACATGCGCTTGCTGGCGCACTCCAGCGCCAGCTGTTTGATGTCGTAGTTCGGATCGCCGAACTTATGGTTCAGGCCGTCACGGATCGCGAACACCAGTTTCGGGAACACCGCGGTCTTACGGTTTTTACCGAGGCCGGCAATGCGGTTACGCAGAATCGACTGCTGGATCAGCCGCGATTCCCAGCTGGTGCCGAGGCCGAACCCGAAGGTGACGAACGGCGTCTGGCCGTTGGCGGTATGCAGCGTGTTAACCTCATACTCCAGCGACTGGAAGGCGTCGTAGCACTCTTTTTCGGTACGGGCGCGGGCATAGCCTTCGGCATCCGGGATCTGCCACTCTTCGGCGATTTTGCGATGCTTGTTAAAGCTTTCGCTGACGAACGGCGCCAGCACTTCATCGATGCGGTTAATGGTGGTGCCGCCGTAAATATGGCTGGCGACCTGGGCGATGATCTGCGCTGTCACCGCGGTGGCGGTAGAGATAGACTTCGGCGGCTCGATCTCCGCGTTGCCCATCTTAAAGCCCTGGGTCAGCATGCCTTTCAGGTCGATCAGCATGCAGTTAAACATGGGGAAAAAGGGCGAGTAATCGAGGTCATGATAGTGGATCATGCCGCGTTCGTGGGCCATCACCACATCGTGAGGCAGCAGGTGCTGCCGGGCGTAGTGCTTGGCGACGATACCGGCCAGCAGGTCGCGCTGGGTCGGGATGACTTTACTGTCCTTGTTGGCGTTTTCGTTGAGCAGCGCGGAGTTGGTCTGCTCGACGAGACCGCGGATCTCCTGATTGAGGCGGCCGCGCTTCTCACGCTGGCTATCGCGGTCATGGCGATACTCAATGTAGGCGCGCGCCAGCTGCTTATAGGGGCCGGACATCAGCTGGTTTTCCACCGCGGTCTGGATCTCATTGATGTCGACCTGGGCGCGGCCCTGCATTTGTTGGCTAACGACTTCTGCGACGGTGGCGCAATAGTCTGCGTCATCGACTCCCGCTGCTTTAGCTGCACGCAGAATCGCTTCCTGAATGCGCTCTGACTTGAACGGCACTTTACAGCCATCACGTTTCATCACATGCGGTGTCATGATCACTCCATATATAGAACAGGTTATCCACAGAGGCGGAGGTTATCCCGAAGGCGCTGCACGCTACGGCTCGTGCTGTTTGCCTTCAGATCCGGCCCGTTTTATCCACATCTCATCACCGCCAGACATCGACAAGATATGGTGACATAATAGACGATTAATACAACATGTAGGGCCGGGACGCATTTTAAGTTCTATATGTAGTGATTTGCATCAAAGATGTTTGCGATTTTATTGACCCAGAACAAGGTAAAAAGGTGAGTGTACGGATGATGGGCGCTGGCGATAAATGTAAATTTATCTGGCTGGAAAATAAGCAAAAATGCCTGGCGTTCGCCACCGGCGCCAGGCATGACATCCTCATCTCGGGAGGGCAGGGGATACCTTAGGCCTGCAGCCACCATACCGCTTCGAACGGCCGCAGCGTCAGCCCGGTCGGGCGGGGCGTGGTCTCGGCATAGTTGCTGATGATCATCTTCCAGTCGCCTGGGGCCTCCTCTGGCTGCCAGGTCTGCAGGTCGCGGCTCAGGTTGGCGGCGACCACCAGCGTTTGTCCCTGCCACTGACGGCGATAACACCACAGCGACGGATGGTCAGGCAGGAGATCCTGATAATCGCCCCAGGTCAGCAGCGGCAGGGTTTTACGCAGCGTAATCAGCTGCTGATAGGCATAAAACACCGAATCGGGGTCCGCCAGCGCCGCCTCGACGTTGATCTCCCGGTAGTTATCGCCAAGGCCGATCCACGGCTCACCGTCGCTAAAGCCACCGTTCTCGCCACTATGCCACGGCATCGGCGTGCGGCTGTTGTCGCGCGATTTGCTGGCAAGGATCGCCAGCAGTTCGTCCGGGCTTTGCCCCTGCGCCGCACGTTCGATAAACATATTGTGGCTCTCGACGTCGCGATAATCGCTGATGCTGTTGAAGTGCGGATTGGTCATACCGATCTCTTCGCCCTGATAAATATAGGGCGTGCCCTGCATGCCGTGCAGCACCATCGCCAGCATCTTCGCCGCCGGCACCCGGTACGCGCCTTCGTCGCCAAAGCGCGAGACGATGCGCGGCTGATCGTGGTTACACCAGAACAGCGCGTTCCATGCCCGGTTGTGCATCCCCTGCTGCCAGTGGCGGAACAGCGCCTTCAGCGCCACATAGTCCGGGCGGGCGAGGGTCCACTTCTCCCCTCCGGGATAATCGACTTTTAAATGGTGGAAGTTAAAGGTCATCGACAGCTCGCGGCCGTCCAGCGCGGCGTACTGCTGGCAGTGTTCCAGCGAGGTGGAAGACATCTCGCCGACGGTCATCAGGTTACGCGGGGTGAAGACATCGCGGCTCATCTCCTGCAGGAACTCATGCACCCGCGGGCCGTCGGTATAGAAGCGGCGGCCATCCCCGTCCAGATCGCAGGGAAAGGTCTGGTCTTTTGAGATCAGGTTGACCACGTCGAGGCGCAGACCGTCGACGCCGCGGTCAGCCCAGAATTCGCAGACCTTTTTCAGCTCGGCGCGCACCGCCGGATTCTCCCAGTTGAGATCCGCCTGCTCAATGGCGAACAGGTGCAGATAATACTGCCCGCTGTCGGCGTGCCACTGCCAGGCGTTGCCGCCAAACTTGGAGCGCCAGTTGTTCGGCAGGGCGTCCGGTTCGCCATCGCGCCAGATATAGAACTGACGGTAGGGGCTTTCCTTATTCAGTGACTGACGGAACCATTCGTGTTCGGTCGAGGTATGGTTCAGCACCATATCCAGCACGATGCGGATCCCGCGGGCCTTCGCCTCCGCCACCAGGGCGTCAAAGTCGGCCATCGTGCCGTAGGAGGGATCGATGGCGGTGTAGTTCGCCACGTCGTAACCGTTATCCACCTGCGGAGAGACGTAGAACGGCGTCAGCCAGATGGCGTCTACCCCAAGCTTTTGCAGATAGTCGAGGCGGGAGGTGACGCCGCGCAGGTCGCCGGTACCGCTGCCGGTGGTATCCTGAAAACTCTTCGGATAAATTTGATAAATAACGCCGTTTTGCCACCAGTGGGGGAGTTGATTCATAGTACTTTCCTGCTGCAACGAGGGGCGCCAAAGGCGCCCCGAAAGAAGAAGTTAGACAATCTGCAAGGTGCCCTGACGGTACTTGCGCTGATACACCACGGTGGTGAGGATAATCGGCACCACCACCGCGATGGCCATCGCCATGGCGTACACCTGCCAGTAGGTTGGCTGGATGGAGAGGATCCCCGGCAGGCCGCCGACGCCGATGCCGTTCGCCAGCACGCCGTTCAGGCCGCACAGCAGGCCGGCGAGGCCGGAGCCGATCATTGCGCACAGCATCGGGAAGCGGTACTTCAGGTTGATACCGTACATTGCCGGCTCGGTGACCCCGAGATAGGCGGAGATCGCCGCCGGCACCGATATTTCACGTTCATTCTGCTTGCGGCTGGCGATGATGATGCCGACCACCGCCGACGCCTGGGCAATGTTGGACAGCGCAATCAGCGGCCACACCGGGGTGCCGCCCATGCTCTGGATCATCTGCATATCGATGGCGAGGGTGGTCTGGTGGACGCCGGTTATCACCAGCGGCGCGTAGAGGAAGCCAAACAGCGCGGCGCCGATCGGCGCGAAGCTGCCGGTTAACAGATGGCGCACCGCGAAGGCCACGCCGTCGCCGATCAGGCGGCCGAACGGACCGATAATGGCGTGCGCGAGGAATACCGCCAGGATCAGCGAGCAGACCGGCACAATGACCAGGTAGAGGTAGTCCGGCACAATGCGCTTGAGGCGCGTCTCGATAAAGCCTAAGGCCAGGCCAGCCAGCAGGGCCGGGATCACCTGCGCCTGGTAGCCGACTTTGGCAATGGTAAACAGGCCGAAATTCCACACCTCCGGCACCTGCTGGCCGAGGAGATAGGCGTTCATCAGCTGCGGGGAGACGAGGGTGACGCCAAGGACAATCCCGAGGATCGGCGTACCGCCCATCTTCTTCACCGCTGACCAGCAGATCCCCACCGGCAGATAGAAGAAGATCGCCTCGCCAATAAGCCACAGGAAGTCATAGATGGTTTTCAGCGACGGGTGCATCTGGGCCAGCGTCTGGCCGTTGCTCATGGGTAAGTCGCCGATGACGTTGCGGAAACCGAGGATCAGACCGCCGCTGATCAGCGCCGGCAGCAGTGGGAAGAAGATCTCGGCGAAGTGCGAAATCAGCTGTTCATGCCACTTCATATTTTGCCGCGCGGCCTGTTTGACCTGCTCTTTATCGGCGGAAGTCTGGCCAGTCGTCGCCAGCAGGGCTTTGTAGTAATCGCCCACCTCGGTGCCGATGACCACCTGGAACTGGCCGGCGTTAGTGAAGCATCCCTTCACCATGCGCAGCTGCTCAATCTCTTTTGGTCTGGCGATGGCCGGGTCGTTCAGCACAAAGCGCAAACGGGTAATACAGTGGCTGACGGTGGCGATATTGCCGCGCCCGCCCACCAGTTCGATCAGTTTATCGATGTCCTGCTGGTTTACTTTGCTCATGATGAAGCCTCAAAAACAGAGGGGGAGAGATGCCGTTTTTACCTTGAGGGCATCCTAACCGTTCCGCTTAATTTGCAAAATGGGAACGTTCCCGAAACCCGGCGACGATCACATAAATCGCCCGAACGAGATTAATTCAGGGCGGCGGGAATCACGATTTGGCGGGGATCGACGCTGCCGGCGATCTGCTCGATCAACTGCCGGGCGGCCCGGCGTCCGGACTCGGCATAGCCCGGATCGACGGTCAAGATTTCCGGGTGGAGAAACTTCATCAGCGGCGTGCTGCCGACGCTGGCGAGCTGCAGCGCATCGCGACCCTGCTGCTGGAGGTACTTGCTGGCGCCGAGGGCGAGGGTATCGGTGGCGCAGACCAGGGCGCTGGTCTCGGCCGTCAACACGCTGGCGACGGTGTCATACCCCTGCTTCATGCCCAGCCCCGGCAGGGCGGCGGTGGGCGTCAGACGATGCTTTTTACAGAAGGCGAGGTAGGCGAGATGGCGGCGTTCGCCGGTGGTGACGTCGCTGTGCGGTACGCCAAGGAAGCTGATGTGGCGATGTCCGCGTTCGTAGAGCCGCTGCATCAGCAGCGTGATGGCCCCTTCGTCGTCATAGCACACCGAGGCGAAGCCGGGGGCGTCGCGGGCCATCAGCACCAGGGTGTCGCGCCAGGGGGCGAGCATCGCTTCGTCGATGCCGGTAAAACCGAACAGTACCACGCCGTCAATATTACGCCGGGCGAGCATGCCGAGATGCTCCTCCACCAGCCCCGGGGAGAACTGACTCTCCATCATAATCGGGTCGTAACCCTGCTCATAAAAGGCGGGCAGCATGGTCTGCACGGCGAGGTTTTCCGACAGCGAATCGAGACGGGTGACTATAATCGCCACCACTTTATCGCTCTGGCCGCGCATGGCGCGGGCGGAGCGGGAGGGTGAGAAACCGTGCTGCTGCATCACCGCTTCGACGCGCTCGCGGGTCCGTTCGCTGACCCCGCTCTCGTTGTTGAGGACGCGGGATACCGTTGATTTCCCTACGCCGCTTAAGCGCGCGATATCTTTGATGGTCAGCCGGTTCTGCATGCGGAATTCTCGTCAGGGGGTAGAAGTGAGCATAATGCTACTCAACCAAACCGCAATGAGCAAAGTCTGGTTTACGTTCGGTTTAGTTGCGCGGGTTTATCATCGCCATTATTGCCACACAATCCTTAACGAGGGCGCTATAATCCGCGCCGTTTATATTCACTTACCGGAGATAGTTATGGACCCCGATCCCACTCCTCATCCTCGATGGAGCAACCTTTCTTTCCGGTAAGCCTGTTTAACACTGCTTTACCGGAAAGCGTAAAGCAGTGACGTCCTTGATGTCCCTGCCATAAAAATAACATGCCTGACAGGTAGGTTTTGCTACGCCCGTCGGCAACGCTGCGTTCGCTTTGGCGAGCGCGGAGGGACTGTTTATGCTGAAAAATTATACCCGGCAGCTGTTCGCACAGCTTAGCCGCCATCTGCCACGCCGTTTAGTCCAGCGCGATCCGCTGCCGGACGCCCGTCATCTGGCGAGCGGCCCCATTCCTGAGTCGCTGGGCAAACAGTGTCTGGACGTGGCGGCGATGGACGACCAGGAGATCTGGCGCGCCTTTGACAGCCACCCAGAAGGGCTCAATGAAGGCGAAGTGGCGGCGAAAATCCTCAAACACGGTGACAACCAGATCCCGGCGCAGAAGCCCTCTCCGTGGTGGGTGCATCTGTGGACTTGCTACCGCAACCCGTTCAATCTGCTGTTGACGGTGCTCGGCATCGTCTCCTATTCCACCGAGGATCTGTTCGCCGCCGGGGTTATCGCCCTGATGGTGGGGATCTCGACGCTGCTCAACTTCATCCAGGAGGCGCGCTCGACCAAAGCGGCGGATGCGCTGAAGGCGATGGTGAGCAATACCGCCACCGTGCTGCGGGTGGTCAACGAGCAGGGGGAGAGCCGCTGGCTGGAACTGCCTATCGACCAGCTGGTGCCGGGCGACATCATCAGGCTGTCGGCGGGAGACATGATCCCGGCCGACCTGCGTATCCTGCAGGCGCGGGATCTGTTCGTCGCCCAGGCCTCGCTGACCGGCGAATCGCTGCCGGTGGAGAAAGTGGCCCGCAGCCGCGATCCGCTGCAGCAGAACCCGCTGGAGTGCGACACCCTGTGCTTTATGGGCACCAACGTGGTGAGCGGCTCGGCGCAGGCCATCGTCTTCGCCACCGGCGGCCACACCTGGTTTGGTCAACTGGCCGGCCGCGTCAGCGAGCAGGAGAGCGAGCCGAACGCCTTCCAGAAAGGCATCAGTCGGGTGAGCATGTTGCTGATCCGCTTTATGCTGGTGATGGCCCCGGTGGTGCTGCTGATCAATGGCTACACCAAAGGCGACTGGTGGGAGGCGGCGCTGTTCGCGCTGTCGGTGGCGGTCGGCCTGACGCCGGAGATGCTGCCGATGATCGTCACCTCGACGCTGGCGCGCGGGGCGGTGAAGCTGTCGAAGCAAAAGGTTATCGTGAAGCACCTCGACGCCATTCAGAATTTTGGCGCGATGGACATCCTCTGCACCGATAAAACCGGCACCCTGACCCAGGATAAAATCGTGCTGGAGAACCATACCGACGTCTCCGGCAAGGTCAGCGAGCGGGTACTGCATGCCGCCTGGCTCAACAGCCACTACCAGACCGGCCTGAAAAACCTGCTCGACACCGCGGTGCTGGAGGGCGTTGAGCTGGAAGCCGCCCGCGGGCTGGCGGCGCGCTGGCAGAAGGTAGATGAGATCCCCTTCGACTTCGAACGCCGCCGCATGTCGGTGGTGGTCAAAGAGCAGGACGACGCGCATCAGCTGATCTGCAAAGGGGCGCTGCAGGAGATCCTCAACGTCTCAACCCAGGTGCGCTACAACGGCGATATCGTGCCGCTTGACGACACCATGCTGCGCCGCATTCGCCGGGTGACCGACACCCTCAACCGGCAGGGGCTGCGGGTGGTGGCGGTGGCGACCAAATATCTGCCGGCCCGCGAAGGCGACTACCAGCGCGCCGATGAGTCGGACCTGATCCTGGAAGGCTACATCGCTTTCCTCGATCCGCCGAAAGAGACCACCGCTCCGGCGCTGAAAGCGTTAAAAGCCAGCGGCATCACGGTGAAGATCCTCACCGGCGACAGCGAGCTGGTGGCGGCCAAGGTGTGCCATGAAGTGGGGCTGGATGCCGGCGAAGTGGTGATTGGCAGCCAGATTGAAGCGATGAGCGACGACGAGCTGGCGGCGCTGGCGAAACGCACCACGCTCTTCGCCCGCCTGGCGCCGCTGCATAAGGAGCGTATCGTGACGCTGCTGAAACGCGAAGGCCACGTGGTGGGCTTTATGGGCGACGGCATCAACGACGCCCCGGCGCTGCGCGCGGCGGACATCGGCATCTCGGTCGACGGCGCGGTGGATATTGCCCGCGAGGCGGCGGATATCATTCTGCTGGAGAAGAGCCTGATGGTGCTGGAGGAGGGGGTGATCGAAGGACGCCGCACCTTCGCCAACATGCTTAAGTACATCAAAATGACCGCCAGCTCCAACTTCGGCAACGTCTTCAGCGTGCTGGTGGCCAGCGCCTTCCTGCCGTTTCTGCCGATGCTGCCGCTGCACCTGTTGATTCAAAACCTGCTCTACGATGTCTCCCAGGTGGCGATCCCGTTCGATAACGTCGATGATGAACAGATCCGCAAACCGCAGCGCTGGAACCCGGCCGATCTCGGGCGCTTTATGGTCTTCTTCGGCCCGATCAGCTCGATTTTCGATATCCTCACCTTCGGCCTGATGTGGTGGGTGTTCCACGCCAATACCGTGGAGATGCAGACCCTGTTCCAGTCCGGCTGGTTTATCGAGGGGCTGCTGTCGCAAACGCTGATTGTGCACATGATCCGCACCCGGCGCATTCCCTTCGTCCAGAGCCGCGCCGCCTGGCCGCTGTTCGCCATGACCCTGGTGGTGATGGCGGTGGGGATCGCGCTGCCGTTCTCGCCGCTGGCGGGCTATCTGCAGCTGCAGGCTCTGCCGCTGAGCTACTTCCCGTGGCTGGTGGCGATCCTGGCGGGCTATATGGTGCTGACCCAAACCGTCAAAGGCTTCTACAGCCGCCGCTACGGCTGGCAATGAGGGGAAGGTTTACGGATGACCCACGTAAAAAAGGCAGCCTGCGGGCTGCCTTTTTTCATGCCGAGGTTAGCGATCAGCGACGCACGGCGATGGCTTCGATCTCGATCTTCACATCTTTCGGCAGACGCGCCACTTCAACGCAGGAGCGCGCCGGGAAGGTGGCGTTGTGCTCGGTGAAGAACGCTTCGTAAGTGGCGTTAACGGTAGCGAAATCGTTGAGGTCTTTGACGAAAACGGTGGTCTTGACGATATCGCCGACGGTGAGGCCAGCGGCTTCAACGATCGCTTTCACGTTGTTCAGCGACTGGCGCGCCTGTGCGGACACGTCTTCCGGAACGCTGCCGGTTTTCGGGTCGACCGGGATTTGGCCAGAGGTGATGATCATGCTGCCGAGGTCAACGCCCTGAACGTATGGGCCAATCGCTGCTGGTGCATTTTCCGTCGCAATAGTTTTGCTCATGTTATCTCCAGATGAACTGAGTAATGTTACGCAAAATCATTCAGGTTGCCGCCAGGCGATAAGCGCTGTATCGCCGGCGCAGACGCCGCCTGAAGGACGAAGCGTAGGGTGGTAGCCATTATAGGGAGGCCTACCACCAATACCAACCGCATTTAGTTGGCCAGCACCACATAATGAGAAAACTCTTTTTCGCAGTATTTACATTTGAGTGCGATGTCATCAGCGCGCTTTTTCACTGCAAAACTGGAAGAAACCGGTTCGGCGTGGCTGATACAGTTGCTGTTCGGGCAGACCAGCACGCTGTCGATACGATCCGGCAGGCTCGGGCGGGATTTGCCCACCACTTCGTAATCATCAATGCGGTTTACCGTCGCCTGCGGGGCGTATAACGACAGCTGGTTAACCTGCTCGTCGGTCAGGAAGGTGTTCTCGATTTTAATCAAGTCTTTGCGGCCCATCTCGCCGGAGGGCAGGTTCAGGCCGATGGTGATGCGCTGGTCGGTTTCGGTCAGTTTGAACAGGGTGAGCAGCTTAAAGCCGACCTGCGCCGGGATGTGGTCGATCACGGTGCCGCGTTTGATCGCTTCTACCTGCAGTTTATTGTCGTGTGTCATCTCTCATTTCCCCCTTACAGAGCCAGCTCGCTATTCAGTACCAGTGCCAGTAACGCCTGGCGGGCGAAGATGCCGTTACCGGCCTGCTGGAAGTACCAGGCGTGCGGCGTTTTATCGACATCGGTGGTGATTTCGTCAATGCGCGGCAGCGGGTGCAGCACCTTCATGTTAGCGCGCGCCCCTTCAAGGTCGGCGGCGCGCAGGACGAACTGCGCTTTGACGTTGGCATATTCCGACGGATCCAGACGTTCTTTCTGCACGCGGGTCATGTACAGAATATCCACTTCCGCCATTACGTCGTCGATGGCGCTATGCAGGCTCCAGGCGATACCTTTTTCATCCAGCATATCGAGGATGTATTGCGGCATGGCCAGCGCGTCCGGGGCGATGAAGTAGAAGCGGTTGCCGCTGAACTTGGCCAGCGCCTGGGTCAGGGAGTGGACGGTACGGCCATACTTCAGATCGCCGACCATCGCCACGTTGAGGTTTTCGAGGCGGCCCTGGGTCTCCTGAATGGTGAACAGGTCGAGCAGGGTTTGGGTCGGGTGCTGGTTAGCGCCGTCGCCGGCGTTCAGTACCGGCACGCCGCCGGAGAATTCGGTCGCCAGACGGGCCGCGCCCTCCTGCGGATGACGCATCACGATGGCATCAACGTAGGTGCTGATGACGGAGATGGTATCCGCCAGCGTTTCCCCTTTTTTGCCCAGCGAGGTGTTGGCGCTGTCGGAAAAGCCGACCACGCTGGCCCCCAGGCGGTGCATCGAGGTTTCAAAAGAGAGGCGGGTGCGGGTCGAGGCTTCAAAGAAACAGCTGGCGATAACCTTATGCTTCAGCAGCTCGGGTTGTGGATTGGCTTTCAGCTTTGCCGCCGTCGCCAGCACCAGTTCGAGGTCTTCGCGGCTGAGATCGTTTATGGAAATGATATGTTTTTGATATAGCGGGTTAGCCATGCTTATCTCCTGACGCCTGGGCAAAAAAAAAGCCCCTTAAATAAGGGGCTTCGGGAATCCAATGAGCAACGGAAAGAAAAACGGCAGGCCAGCGTCTGCATTGAGACGCGCTAAGACAGAATGTCGTACGCAATTGGCCATGCTTCCTCCCGGCAAAACGACTGGCATTATACGCAGACCGTTATGACGATCAAGCGATTCATTCACAATCAGGTAATCGTTTGCCTGCAGAAAAGTGCGCCAGCGCAAAGAACCATGAAACTGTACTGGTATGGCAGCGGCGATGGGGGTATAAAACGCAAAAATGAAATATTGTTTTATATTTGAGGTAAGCGATGATTATTGGCAATATCCACCATCTGCAGCCGTGGCTGCCGGCCGCGCTGCGCGAGGCTATCGAACACGTTATCGCCCATGTCAGCGAGGCGACGCCGCTGGGTAAACACGATATCGACGGCGACAACCTGTTTTATCTGATTTCCGAAGACACCACCGAGCCGCAGGCCGCACGCCGCGCGGAATATCATACCCGCTATCTCGATATCCAGATTGTGCTCCGCGGCAGCGAGGGGATGACCTTCAGCACCTTGCCGGCAGGAGAGCCGCAGACCGACTGGCTGGCGGAGAAAGACATCGCTTTCCTGGCGGAGGGGACGCAGGAGCAAACGGTGATCCTTAACGAAGGGGACTTTGTGGTGTTTTATCCCGGGGAAGTGCATAAACCGCTGTGCGCCGTGGGCGCGCCGGCGAAGGTGCGCAAAGCGGTGGTGAAGATGCTGATGGCGTAACGCAGCGCCCTGACGGGCGGTATCCCGGATACGCGCCGAGCGATCCGGGATTTGACGGCGAGCGAAGGACTATTTGCTCAGCGTCGCCACCATCACCGCTTTGATGGTGTGCATCCGGTTTTCCGCCTGGTCAAAGACCACGCTTGCCGCCGACTCAAACACCTCGTCAGTCACTTCCATGCCGCCGTGCAGGCCGTAATCGGCCGCCATCTGTTTGCCCAGCGTGGTCTGGTCGTCATGGAACGCCGGCAGGCAGTGGAGGAACTTGACCTGCGGATTGCCGGTCAGCGCCAGCATCGCGCTGTTAACCTGATAGTCGCGCAGCAGGGCGATACGTTCGGCCCATTTTTCCTTCGCCTCGCCCATTGAGACCCAGACGTCGGTATAGATAAAATCGGCGCCTTTCACCCCCGCGGCGATATCTTCCGTCAGGGTGATGTTGCCGCCCTGCTGTTTCGCCAACGCGGTACAGGTTTCCACCAGCGCGGCCTCCGGCCAGCAGGCCGATGGCGCCACCAGGCGCAGATCCAGACCGGTCAACGCGGCGGCTTCCAGCATCGAATTGCCCATGTTGTTGCGCGCGTCGCCGGCGTAGACCAGCGTCATCTGGTTAAAGGCTTTGCCCGGCAGGTGCTCTTTCATGGTCAGCAGGTCCGCCAGCAGCTGGGTAGGGTGGTACTCGTTGGTGAGGCCGTTCCATACCGGCACGCCGGCATATTGCGCCAGGGTCTCCACCACTTCCTGGCCGTGGCCGCGATACTGAATGCCGTCGTACATCCGTCCGAGCACACGGGCGGTGTCCTTGATCGACTCTTTATGGCCAATCTGGCTGCCGCTGGGCCCCAGGTAGGTCACGCGGGCGCCCTGATCGTATGCGGCAACTTCGAAAGAGCATCGTGTACGGGTTGAGTCTTTTTCGAAGATGAGCGCGATGTTTTTCCCTGCCAGTTTCTGGACTTCGATACCGTTTTTCTTATCGGCTTTCAGCTTTGCCGCCAGCTCGAGCAGGGCGGTGATTTCTGCAGGCGTAAAATCGAGTAACTTTAAAAAATGCTTCTGGTAAAACGCAGACATGGTTCCCTCACCTGGCATAGGCCACTAATTGAATTAAAATTCAATTTATATGTATGAATATTCATTTGCAAGTCTGTGATCGAAATCTTTCACTGAGAAGTGGAGGCAATGACGGCGGTATGTGACAATAGGGATAACTGCCGCACATTATGAGGAACGAGCCATGGCAAACCCGGAACACCTGGAAGAACAGCGTGAAGAGACGCGTCTGATTATCGAAGAGCTGCTGGAGGATGGCAGCGATCCGGACGCACTGTACACGATTGAGCATCACCTCTCTGCAGACGATTTCGAAACCCTGGAGAAAGTGGCGGTGGAAGCCTTTAAGCTGGGCTACGAAGTAACCGAGCCCGAAGAGCTGGAAGTGGAAGAGGGTGAAGTGGTCATCTGCTGCGATATTCTGAGCGAATGCGCCCTGAACGCAGAACTGATCGATGCCCAGGTGGAACAGCTGATGACGCTGGCAGAAAAATTTGACGTCGAGTATGACGGTTGGGGCACCTACTATGAGGACCCCAACGGCGAAGAAGACGGCGATGATGACGAAGATTTTGTCGATGAAGACGACGATGGTGTTCGTCACTAAGTCGCAGATGTTGTAGATGGATACGGCGGCGCCAGCCGCCGTATAGCAAGGAACTTCCATGGATTACCCGCAGATACTCTCCCCGATTATCAACTTCCTGCACTGCCCGACGCCGCAGGCGTGGATTGACGAAGCCCGCAAGCCGGAAAACCTGCCGCTGCTGCTGACCGACCATATGGTGTGCGAACTGAAAGCGGCGCAGAACGCCATGCTGCTGGTGCGTCGCTACGTCGCGGATAAAGCCGACGCCGATGAGCTTCTGGACTGCCTGAAGCCGTATGAAGACTTCACCTACCGCCGGGGGCCGGAGCCGGATTTTGTCGCTCTGCATAAGCGGATCAACAAAAGCGCCATGCCGCAGACCGACGACCCATGGGGCCGTCAGCTGCTGGACAGCATGATTTTGCTGATTAAAGAGGAGCTGCATCACTTCTGGCAAGTGCGGGAGATGATGCTGGCGCGCGATATCCCCTATGTCAAAATCACCGCCAGCAACTATGCCCGCGGCCTGCGGCGCGAAGTGCGCTCACATGAGCCGGTGATGCTGATCGATAAGCTCATCTGCGGCGCCTATATCGAGGCCCGCTCCTGTGAGCGCTTTGCGGCGCTGGCGCCGTGGCTGGACGACGATCTGCAGAAGTTCTATCTGTCGCTGCTGCGCTCGGAAGCGCGTCACTATCAGGACTACCTGGATCTGGCGCAGAAGATTGCCGGAGAAGATATCAGCGAGCGGGTACGCCAGCTCGGCGAGGCGGAAGCGGCGCTGATCCTCCGTCCGGAGGCTGAGTTCCGCTTTCACAGCGGCGTGCCGGCGGCGGCGTAGCCCACGCTATTCGGCCCCTGTAGCCCCGGTAGCCACTAACACCGGCAGTTTCAGTAGCCATGGGAGAGATAGCGTTGAGAGCTTCAGCTCGCAATGGTACGGGCCGTAGGTCGGGTAAGGCGTTAGCCGCCACCCGACAAAAAAACGGCACCGCGAGCACGGGTAAGGTGCCAGCAGTGCCATCCGGGACATACCCCGGTAGCGCTGCGCTTAGCCGGGCTACCGAACTGTAGCCCCGGTAAGCGTAGCGCTACCGGGGACGCCTGCGATATCGAGGCGCTACAGCGTTTTCAGCATCCGCACTTCGCAGTCCACGTGGCCGGTGCAGCCCAGCGGACCGTCAATATGTTCGAAGCCAAGATGCTCATATAAGCCGATCGCCTCCGTCAGGAAGGCGGTGGTTTCCAGATAGCAGCGTTTAAAGCCCTGCTCGCGGGCGTAGTCCAGCGCCAGCAGCGCCAGCTTCTTCGCCAGCCCCTGGCCGCGGGCGCTGGTCATAAAATACATTTTCTGCAGCTCGCAGATATCCGGCTCGCTGCAGGCGAGCGGCGCGACGCCGCCGCCGCCAACCACTTCTCCCTCTTTCTCCACCACCCAGTAGGCGGAGCCGGGCTGGCTGTACAGCTCATACAGCTCATCGAGATTCGGGTCGGCGACCGTATAGCCTTTATCGGCGGTCAGGCCGTATTCAGCGGAGACCTGACGGATGACCCTGGCGATGGCGGGATTGTCTGCCGCCGTAATGCGACGCAGCAACGTCGCCGCGGGGACGCTCGTATTCATACAATGACTCATTACCCAAAAAAGACGAATGATGATGTTAATAACATCGCGGCAGGGGAGAGCGCAAGCGAGGATGTTTCATAAAAACGCCCCTTGCCGGGTGGCAAGGGGCGGGAGGGTTACAGCGCGGCGATCACCGCCTGCTGTTCAATCAGCTTCGCTTTCGCTTCCGCGTAGCCTTCCAGCTTCTCGCGCTCTTTGGCGATCACCGCTTCCGGCGCGCGGGCCACAAAGCCCTCGTTGGCCAGCTTGCTTTCGATGCGGCCAATCTCGCCTTCGATTTTCGCCACTTCTTTCGCCAGACGCGCCAGCTCATCTTCTTTGTTGATGAGGCCCGCCATCGGGATCAGCAGTTCGGCGCCGTCGACGATCTTGGTCACCGAGACCGGACCTTTATCCTCGGCAGGCAGCACGGTAATGCTTTCCAGACGCGCCAGATTCAGCAGGAAGCTGCGGTTGTCGTTCACGCGACGCTCGGCCTCTTTGCTGCAGCCGCGCAGCAGCAGTTCCAGCGGTTTGCCCGGAGCGATGTTCATTTCCGCACGGATGTTACGCACGGCGACGATCGCCTGCTTCAGCCATTCGGTGTCGGCCAGCGCCGCGTCGTCCACCTGAGAGGCATCGTACTGCGGGAACGGCTGCAGCATGATGGTGTCGGCGGTGATCCCGCAGATGACCTTCACGCGCTGCCAGATGGTCTCGGTGATGAACGGAATGATCGGATGCGCCAGGCGCAGCAGACCTTCCAGCACAGTCACCAGCGTATGGCGAGTGCCGCGCAGCTCCGCTTCGCTGCCGCCGTTCATGACCGGCTTGGTCAGTTCCAGGTACCAGTCGCAGAACTGGTTCCAGGTGAACTCATACAGGATGCCGGCGGCGATATCGAAGCGGAAGTTATCCAGCGCTTCGCGATACGCTTTGACGGTGTGGTTGAATTCCGCAAGGATCCAGCGGTCGGCCAGGGAGAGCACCATCTCGCCGCCGTTGAAGCCGCAATCCTGATCTTCGGTGTTCATCAGCACAAAGCGGCTGGCGTTCCACAGCTTGTTACAGAAGTTACGGTAACCTTCCAGACGCTTCATATCCCAGTTGATGTCGCGGCCGGTAGAGGCCAGCGCCGCCAGGGTAAAGCGCAGGGCGTCGGTGCCGTGCGGCTCGATGCCGTTCGGGAACTGTTTCTCGGTGCGCTTACGGATTTTCTCCGCCAGCTGCGGCTGCATCATGTTGCCGGTACGTTTCTCCAGCAGCTCCGGCAGGGTGATGCCGTCAACCATATCCAGCGGGTCAATAACGTTACCCTTGGATTTGGACATCTTCTGGCCTTCGTCATCGCGGATCAGACCAGTCATGTAGACGGTCTTAAACGGAACCTGCGGTTTACCGTTTTCATCTTTGATGAAGTGCATGGTCATCATGATCATGCGGGCGATCCAGAAGAAGATGATGTCGAAGCCGGACACCATCACGCTGGTTGGGTGGAACTGACGCAGGGCGTCGGTGTTTTCCGGCCAGCCGAGGGTGGAGAAGGTCCACAGCGCGGAGGAGAACCAGGTATCGAGAACGTCTTCGTCCTGACGCAGCGCAACGTCGGCGCTCAGGTTGTTTTCCTGACGCACTTCGTCTTCGCTACGGCCCACGTAGACGTTGCCGTCGTTGTCATACCATGCCGGAATGCGGTGACCCCACCACAGCTGACGGGAGATACACCAGTCCTGAATATCGCGCATCCAGGAGAAGTACATGTTTTCGTACTGCTTCGGCACGAACTGGATGTCGCCGTTTTCAACGGCTTCCACCGCCGGCTTGGCCAGCACGTCCGCGCGCACGTACCACTGGTCGGTCAGCATCGGTTCGATAACCACGCCGCCGCGGTCGCCGTAAGGGACGGTCAGGTCGTGCGGTTTGATCTCTTCCAGCAGGCCGAGGGCGTCAACCGCCGCAACGACGGCTTTACGCGCCGCGAAGCGTTCCAGTTTCTGGAACTCCGCCGGGATCTCGCTGGAGTAGACGTCAGATTCATTGCCTTTGGTGTCGTACACTTCCGCGCTTTCGCGGATGTCGCCGTCAAAGGTCAGGATGTTGATCATCGGCAGCTGGTGACGACGACCCACTTCGTAGTCGTTAAAGTCGTGCGCCGGGGTGATCTTCACGCAGCCGGTGCCTTTCTCCATGTCGGCGTGTTCGTCGCCCACGATCGGGATGCGGCGGTTTACCAGCGGCAGCACCACGAATTTGCCAATCAGATCTTTGTAGCGCTGATCTTCCGGGTTAACGGCCACGCCGGTATCGCCCAGCAGGGTTTCCGGACGGGTAGTGGCGACCACCAGGTAGTCTTTACCGTCAGCGGTTTTCGCGCCATCGGCCAGCGGGTAGCGGATGTGCCACATCGAACCTTTCGATTCGCGGTTTTCCACTTCGAGGTCGGAAATGGCGGTGCGCAGTTTCGGGTCCCAGTTAACCAGGCGTTTACCGCGGTAGATCAGATCTTCTTTGTACAGGCGAACAAAGACTTCTTTCACGGCATTGGAAAGCCCCTCGTCCATGGTGAAGCGCTCGCGCTCCCAATCCACGGAGTTGCCGAGACGGCGCATCTGACGGGTAATGGTGCCGCCGGATTCCGCTTTCCACTGCCAGATTTTGTCGATGAAGGCGTCGCGGCCGTAGTCGTGGCGGGTTTTCCCTTCTTCAGCGGCAATCTTACGCTCAACCACCATCTGGGTAGCGATACCCGCGTGGTCGGTCCCCGCCTGCCACAGGGTGTTTTTGCCCTGCATGCGCTGGTAGCGAATCATGGTATCCATGATGGTTTGCTGGAAGGCATGACCCATATGCAAACTGCCGGTGACGTTCGGCGGCGGGATCATGATGCAGAAGCTCTCCTGGCTTTCATCACCATTCGGTTTGAAATAGCCCTGCTTTTCCCAGTGCTCGTAAAGCGGCTGTTCGATATCTTGTGGGTTGTATGTCTTTTCCATTATTTCCAGGTTGCCGTGTTCAGGTTGAAACCAGCCATGCGGTACGCCTTATAGCGTTCGCGCGCCAGTTGTTTCAGATTTTCTTCGTAAGGGACAAAGTCTATCACTTCTGTGAAAGCGGTGGCAAAATCTGCAAAGTTAAGCCGCAGGCTGATCAGAATATCCCGCGGGCTGCTGTTGCGCTTTTGCGGCCAGGCAATCTCCACCGGCGCGCCGCCTCGCGGGCCTTCGCCCGCCAGATTGTGCGGCACAAAGCTCTCCGGCGGCCGCGACCACAGCGCCTCATCGAGACGAATCGCCTGCTGCTCATCTTCACAGGCGATCCGGACGCGCTTGCCGTTGCGCCAACGTTCTGCGGCAATGTCACACACCAGCTGCTCGACGGCGCTCAGGCCGTCGACGGTGTCTTCGTTGTCCAGAAGGTAGAACGTTGCATTCTTCATATATGGGGCTTCTTGTCGTGGATTTAAATGCAAAGCCGGGTGGCGCTACGCTTACCCGGCCTACAAACGGCATCTTTCCGTAGGCCCGGTAAGCGTAGCGCCACCGGGCATCAGACGGCAATCACTCTTCGCCGTTAAAACCCGCGCGATTGAGCAGGAACTGCGACAGCAGAGCGACCGGACGACCGGTGGCGCCTTTGGCTTTGCCGGAACGCCAGGCGGTGCCGGCGATGTCGAGGTGCGCCCAGTTGTACTTGCGGGTGAAGCGCGACAGGAAGCAGCCGGCGGTGATCGCGCCGCCAGGACGGCCGCCGATATTCGCCATATCGGCAAAGTTGGATTCCAGCTGGTCCTGGAACTCATCGGCCAGCGGCAGACGCCATGCGCGGTCGCCGGCCAGTTCGGAGGCGCCGATCAGCTCATGGGCCAGCGGGTTATGGTTCGACATCAGGCCGGTGATGTGATGGCCGAGGGCAATCACGCAGGCGCCGGTAAGCGTCGCCACATCGATAACCGCTTCCGGCTCGAAGCGCTCAACGTAGGTCAGCACATCGCACAGCACCAGACGGCCTTCGGCGTCGGTGTTCAGCACTTCCACCGTCTGGCCGGACATGGTGGTCAGAACATCGCCCGGGCGATACGCGCGACCGCCAGGCATGTTTTCACAGCCCGCCAGCACGCCGATCACGTTCAGCGGCAGCTGCAGCTCAGCAACCATCCGCATCACCCCGTACACCGCCGCGGCGCCGCACATGTCGTACTTCATCTCGTCCATGCCTTCAGCCGGCTTGATGGAGATGCCGCCGGAGTCGAAGGTCAGGCCTTTACCGACCAGCACGATAGGGCGCGCGTCTTCCGACGGGTTGCCTTTATACTCGATGACCGACATCAGCGACTCGTTCTGCGAACCGTTGCCGACGGCGAGGTAGGCGTTCATTCCCAGCTCGCGCATCTGCTGTTCGCCGATCACGCGGGTGATAACGTTTTTGCTATAGGTATCGGCCAGCTGGCGTGCCTGGGAGGCCAGATAGGCGGCGTTACAGATGTTCGGCGGCATGTTGCCGAGATCTTTCGCCGCTTTGATGCCGGCGGCGATCGCCAGCCCGTGCTGAATGGCGCGTTCGCCGCTGGTCAGCTCGCGACGGGTCGGCACGTTAAAGACCATTTTACGCAGCGGGCGACGCGGCTCGCTTTTGTTGGTCTTCAGCTGGTCGAAGCTGTACAGCGTCTCTTTGGCGGTTTCAACGGCCTGGCGAACTTTCCAGTAGTTGTTACGGCCCTTGACGTGCAGCTCGGTCAGGAAGCAGACCGCCTCCATTGAACCGGTATCATTCAGGGTATTGATGGTTTTCTGGATGACCTGCTTGTACTGACGCTCATCCAGTTCGCGCTCTTTGCCGCAGCCAATCAGCAGAATGCGCTCAGACAAAATGTTTGGCACATGGTGCAGCAATAACGTCTGGCCAGGTTTGCCTTCCAGCTCGCCGCGACGCAGCAGGGCGCTGATGTAGCCGTCGCTGATTTTATCGAGTTGTTCGGCGATGGGGGAGAGGCGACGTGGTTCAAAGACGCCGACCACGATACAGGCGCTCCGCTGCTTCTCCGGGCTACCGCTTTTTACACTGAACTCCATGCACTATGCTCCTGAATCTTAAAGACAACAGTGGTGGCTACGGCTATACTCGTCGCCTTTCAAGTTGCAGATGCGCCGGCTGCGCCTGCTTACCCTGACGTGGCACATTGTGCGCGCCAGGGGCCACAGCCCTGCTGCCTTCTTACAACTCGAAATCCATTGAGTATATAATTGCAAGCTTTCGTAACTCATATCCGCTGTTGCGGTGACTTCGTGTTAATCTTAACGTTATTAAGGCCTGGGTTCGTCAGAAAAGATCCTGACATGCAGAACCGATGAGTCATTTAATCTTAGCGACGTTTTCGACGACCAAAGAGAATAAATGACGTTTAAGCCATGAAACAAGCAATTTTCCTGCACTAAAACGGGTTTTTACGGGCGTATTTATAGTGATAATCATAAGATATCTGGTTCGTGAGACGCTGAAAAGCCAGTTGGCGATCCTATTCATCCTGTTACTGATTTTCTTTTGTCAGAAATTAGTCAGGATCCTCGGCGCTGCGGTGGATGGCGATATCCCAACCAATCTGGTGCTCTCGCTGTTGGGGCTCGGCATCCCGGAGATGGCGCAGCTTATCCTGCCGTTAAGTCTGTTCCTTGGCCTGCTGATGACCCTCGGCAAGCTGTACACCGAAAGCGAAATTACGGTGATGCACGCCTGCGGCTTGAGTAAAGCCGTGCTGATCAAGGCGGCGATGATCCTCGCGCTGTTCACCGGCGCGGTGGCGGCGGTCAACGTGATGTGGGCGGGGCCGTGGTCGTCGCGCCATCAGGATGAAGTGCTGGCGGAAGCCAAGGCTAACCCCGGCATGGCCGCTCTGGCCCAGGGCCAGTTCCAGCAGGCCAGCGATGGTAACGCGGTGATGTTTATCGAGAGCGTCAACGGCAACCGCTTCCATGACGTCTTCCTTGCCCAGCTGCGTCCGAAAGGCAACGCGCGCCCCTCCGTGGTGGTGGCGGATTCCGGCGAGCTGTCGCAGCAGAAAGACGGTTCGCAGGTGGTGACCCTCAACAAGGGCACCCGCTTTGAAGGCACCGCGATGCTGCGCGATTTCCGCATTACCGATTTCAATAACTATCAGGCCATTATCGGCCACCAGGCGGTGACCTCCGATCCGGACGACACCGAACAGATGGATATGCGCACTCTGTGGCAGACCCACACCGACCGCGCGCGCGCCGAACTGCACTGGCGCTTCACGCTGGTGGCGACGGTCTTCATTATGGCGCTGATGGTGGTGCCCCTCAGCGTGGTGAACCCGCGCCAGGGCCGCGTGCTGTCGATGCTGCCGGCGATGCTGCTCTACCTGGTGTTCTTCCTGCTGCAGACCTCGATTAAGTCGAACGGCGGCAAAGGCAAAATGGACCCGGCTATCTGGATGTGGGCGATCAACCTGCTCTATTTTGCGCTGGCGGTGCTGTTAAACCTGTGGGACACGGTGCCGATGCGCCGCTTCCGCGCCCGTTTTAATAAAGGAGCGGCCTGATGCAGGCGTTTGGCGTACTTGACCGTTATATCGGTAAGACGATTTTCAACACCATCATGATGACGCTGTTCATGCTGGTGTCGCTCTCCGGCATTATCAAGTTTGTCGATCAGCTGAAAAAGTCCGGGCAGGGCAGTTACGACGCGCTGGGCGCCGGCCTCTATACCATCCTCAGCGTGCCGAAAGACATCCAGATCTTCTTCCCAATGGCGGCGCTGCTTGGCGCGCTGCTGGGGCTGGGGATGCTGGCCCAGCGCAGCGAGCTGGTGGTGATGCAGGCGTCCGGTTTCACCCGGCTGCAGGTGGCGCTGGCGGTGATGAAAACCGCTATCCCGCTGGTGCTGCTGACCATGGCGATCGGCGAGTGGGTGGCGCCGCAGGGCGAACAGATGGCGCGCAACTACCGCGCCCAGCAGATGTACGGCGGTTCGCTACTTTCCACCCAGCAGGGGCTGTGGGCGAAAGATGGCCATAACTTTGTCTATATCGAACGGGTGAAAGGTAACGATGAGCTGGGGGGCGTCAGCATTTATGCCTTCAACCCGGAGCGTCGTTTACAGTCGGTGCGCTATGCCGCCTCGGCAAAATTCGATAGCGAGAATAAAGTGTGGCGCCTGTCGCAGGTGGATGAATCCGATCTGACCGATCCGAAGCAGGTGACCGGGTCGCAGATGGTGAGCGGTACCTGGAAAACCAACCTGACGCCGGACAAGCTCGGCGTGGTTGCCCTGGATCCGGATGCGCTGTCGATCAGCGGGCTGCACAACTATGTGAAATACCTGAAATCCAGCGGTCAGGATCCGGGACGCTACCAGCTCAATATGTGGAGCAAAATCTTCCAGCCGCTGTCAGTGGCGGTGATGATGCTGATGGCGCTGTCGTTTATCTTTGGCCCACTGCGTAGCGTGCCGATGGGCGTCCGGGTAGTGACGGGGATTAGCTTCGGCTTTATCTTCTACGTGCTGGATCAGATTTTCGGCCCGCTGACCCTGGTGTACGGCATACCGCCGATCATCGGCGCGCTGTTGCCAAGCGCCAGCTTCTTCCTGATAAGCCTCTGGCTGATGATGCGTAAGGCCTAGCGGGTAAGTCTGAAACCTAAGCCCCCTCATTGATGAGGGGGCTTTTTTTTAGCGCTTGCGTCCGCCCAGCAGTCTGCCCAGCATGCCGCGGACGATCTGATTGGTGACCTGGCGAACTGCGCTTTTCGCCGCGGTCTGCACGATACCGTCGCGTTTGCCGCCGCGCGGGCCGGTGCTGCCGAACAGGATATCTTTCAGGCCGCCGAGCAGCCCGTCGTCTTCTCCGCTCTGCTGACCCTTCGCCGGCGGAGCCGACTGCTGCTCGGTAGTGACCTGCACCCCTTGCTGCAGCATCTCGAAGGCCGACTCGCGGTCCACCTCCTCTTCATACTTGCCGTACAGCGGCGAGTGATTCAGCAGGCCATTGCGCTCGTCATCGCTGACCGGCCCCATCCGCGAGCAGGGGGCGATAACCATCGCCCGCTCGACCACCGACGGACTGCCTTTCTCATCGAGGAAGGAGATCAGCGCCTCGCCGGTGCCCAGCTCCTGGATCGCCTGTTCGGTACTGAAGGCCGGGTTGGCGCGCATGGTCTGGGCGGCGGTTTTCACCGCTTTCTGATCCTTCGGCGTAAAGGCGCGCAGCGCGTGCTGCACACGGTTGCCCAACTGGCCGAGCACAGCGTCGGGAATATCCGCCGGGTTCTGCGAGACAAAATAGACGCCGACGCCCTTGGAGCGGATAAGACGGATCACCTGTTCGATTTTATCCAGCAGCACCTGCGGCGCATCGTTGAACAGCAGATGCGCCTCATCGAAGAAGAACACCAGTTTGGGCTTGTCGAGATCGCCCGCCTCCGGTAGGCGCTCGTACAGCTCGGAGAGCATCCACAGCAGGCTGGCGGCGTAGAGCTTCGGCATCTGGTAGAGCTTTTCAGCGCTGAGGATATTGATTACCCCTTTGCCACTGGCATCGACGCGCATCCAGTCGGCAATATCCAGCATCGGCTCGCCGAAGAAGTGCCCGGCGCCCTGTTGCTCCAGGGTCAACAGCCCGCGCTGGATGGCGCCGACCGAGGCGCTGCTGATATTGCCGTACTGATTCTGGAAAGATTTGGCGTTGTCGCCGATAAACTGGGTGATGGCGCGGAGGTCTTTGAAGTCGAGCAGCAGCAGGCCGCGGTCGTCCGCGATGCGGAAAATAATGTTCAGCACGCCGCTCTGCACCTCATTGAGATTGAGCAGGCGCGCCAGCAGCAGAGGGCCAAGATCGGAGACCGTCGCCCGCACCGGGTGGCCCTTTTCGCCAAAGATATCCCAGAGCACCACCGGGTTGGCGTGCGGCTCCCAGTCGCTGACGCCGATCTTCTCCAGCCGCGCCTGCAGTTTCTCTGAGCTCTGCCCCGCGGCGGCAATGCCGGTCAGGTCGCCCTTGACGTCCGCCATAAATACCGGCACGCCAATCTCCGAAAACGACTCAGCCAGCTTTTGCAGGGTGACGGTTTTACCGGTGCCGGTCGCACCGGTGATCAGCCCATGGCGGTTGGCCATGGCGGGCAGCAAATAGAGCGCGTTATCCAGCGTGCGCGCAATCAACAGGGGTGAGCTCATGATCGATTCCTCCATTTATCCTGCGACGATTATAGGCAACCTCGTCGTCCGGCGTTGGGGAAATCGTCACGCGCCGCGCACGCTGTCGCGAGAGGCCTCAGGCGCAGTGGCGTTGGATAAGTGCGATGCTCTGCTCAATTTCGCGCTCGATATCCGCTTCGCTCCACTGCGCCAGCTCGGGAGCGAAGGGTTCAAAAGCGTATATCCCCTGATAGCCGCGGGCTTCCAGGGCCTTAACCTGCTCGCAGGTGCCGAGACGATCCTGCGGTGTCAGCATGATGCGCTCGGCATCGGTGAGCTGCTCGCGCGGACGGGTATCGTCCACTCCGGAAAGGTGGACCAGCCCGATGTCCGCTACCTCCACCTGACTGAACTCGTCCGCCGCCTGCGGGTAGAGATGGTGATGGAAGGTGTCGATCAGCAGCTTAAACGGCACGCGCGCGTCATGGATCAGCGTCTGCGCCTGGTGCGCCGATCGCAGCGAGCTTTGCGGGAAGCCCAGCGGCTCCACCAGGCCGTGGATGCCGTAGAAGGCGAACAGCGGGGCCAGATCGCGCAGGGCGCCCAGAGTGTCGCTGGCCGGCACCTCGCTGCCGTCGTTGAGCGGGCAGAGCACCAGCGATTTGGCGCCGATGGCCTGAGCCTCTTTCAGCAGCGACTCGGTCAGCTGCCGCACCTCTTCGCTACGGCGGTTAAAGGGATAGACCGCGTTAATCGTCAGGATCTCGATGTGATAACGCGCCGCCAGCTCGCGCACCTGCTGATGGCTTAAATCGTCGGTCACCTTCCCGCTGGGTAAATCGTTGCGCAGCTCGACTTTATTCAGGCCCAGACGGTTCACCAGACGGAAAAACGCTTCAATGCTGAGCGCTGGCGCGATTTTGCGGTTAATACAAAAACGTTGCATTGCGATGGCCATAGGACACTCCTGACGGAAGAGGGTTAGGTTCGTTCAATTGGCTAACAGTCAAAACGTTTATTCCAAAATAAGCAAGAATGAAAATGATGATTGTTTGAGCTGCCTCGCAAAATATTCCCGGCCGCCGCGGCGGGAGCGACCGGGACGGGGAGCCTGGCATCACGAGGCGGCGCGGCTCGATGGGGGAAGCGTGTAAGCGATGCGTGAGCGCAAAATGCGACTGTTATCACCAAAATGAAATTTCATTTCACAACAATGTTGAAATATAAATTTCATTTTACTACGGTTATAGCACAGCAGAATCAGCGACGGGCCGGTGTGCGCTGGCCCTCTTCACTATGAGGCGAGAACATGACGATCACAGGAAACTTTATTGGCGGGAAAACCGTTATCAGCAGCAGCAACGAAACGATGCCGGTGTACGATCCGGCGACGGGCAAAGCGGTGCGCGAAGTCACGGTATCGACCGCGCAGGAAGTCTCTGAGGCGATTCAGGTTGCTCGCGATGCGTTTGACAGCTGGTCCCGTACCACGCCGCTGCGCCGCGCCCGCGTGCTGTTCAACTTCAAAATGCTGCTGGAGCAGCACGTGGAAGAGCTGGCGGGGATCATCGTCAGCGAGCACGGCAAAGTGTGGTCGGATGCGCTGGGCGAGCTGACCCGCGGCATGGAAGTGGTCGAATTCGCCTGCGGGATCCCGCACCTGATTAAAGGTGAATACTCTTCTGACGTCGGCACCGGCGTCGACAGCTATTCGCTGATGCAGCCGCTGGGCGTGGTGGCCGGGATCACCCCGTTCAACTTCCCGGCGATGGTGCCGATGTGGATGTTCCCGCTGGCGCTGGCCTGCGGCAACAGCTTCGTCCTCAAACCGCCGGCGTTGGCGCCGACGGCCGCCGTGCGTCTGGCAGAGCTGCTGAAAGAGGCCGGTCTGCCGGACGGCGTGTTTAACGTCGTGCACTGCAGCAATGAAGATGCCGAGCAGCTGTACACTGACCCGCGCATTGCGGCAGTGAGCTTCGTTGGCTCCTCCGGCGTGGCGGAGTATATCTATAAGACCGCCAGCGCCCACGGCAAGCGCGTGCAAGCCTTTGGCGCCGCCAAAAACCACGCGATAGTGATGCCGGATGCCGATCTTGACGCCACCGTTAACGCCATTATGGGCGGCGCCTTCGGTTCCGCAGGCGAGCGCTGCATGGCGCTGCCGGTAGTGGTCGCGGTGGGAGATGAAACCGCCGACAAACTGATCGCCCGCCTGAAGCCGCTGGTGGAGGCGCTGAAAGTGGGCCCGGGCTGTATGCGCGGCCAGGAAGAGAACGAGATGGGGCCGGTGGTTTCTGATACTCACCAGAAAAAAGTCCTCGGCTATATTGATAAAGGCGAAAGCGAAGGGGCAAAACTGGTGGTCGATGGCCGCAAACTGCGCGTGCCGGGTTACGACGCGGGCTATTATGTCGGCGGCACCCTGTTCGATCACGTCACCCCGGAGATGACCATCTGGCGCGAAGAGATCTTTGGCCCGGTGCTGGGGATTGTGCGCGCGGCGGACTATGACAGCGCCCTCGAACTGGTCAACAGCCACGAGTTTGGCAACGGCAGCGCCGTCTTCACCAGCAACGGCCACACCGCGCGTGAATTCGTCCACGACGTGCAGGCGGGGATGGTTGGGGTGAACGTGCCGGTCCCGGTGCCGATGGCGTTCCACAGCTTTGGCGGCTGGAAGCGCTCAGTGTTCGGGGCGCTGAACGTTCACGGGCCGGACGGCGTGCGCTTCTACACACGCATGAAGACCGCCACCGTACGCTGGCCGGCAGGGCAGCAGACCGTATCTGAATTCAGCATGCCGACGTTAGGTTAATCGGCGAAGGAGAGCGCCATGTCGTTACTGGCTAAATCGCGAAAAGAGGGACAGATCCAGCATATTACGCCGCAAAGCGCCGGTTGGCGCTATATCGGCTTTGATGTCTGGATGTTGAAAAAAGGGCAGACCGTGACGCTGGAGAGCGGCGACCGCGAGCTGTGCCTGGTGCTGGTTGCCGGCCTGGCGTCGGTGAAAACGCAGCAGGCCGATTTCCCGAATCTCGGTAAACGGATGTCGCCGTTTGAACGCACCCCGCCGTGGTCGGTGTACGTGCCGCCGCAGGATCGGGTCGAGGTGACCGCCGATTCCGATCTGGAGCTGGCGGTGTGTAGCGCGCCGGGCAAAGGCAGCTTCCCGGCACGCCTTATTCGGCCGGAAGACGTCGGCGTCGAGCATCGTGGGAAAGGGCGCAACCAGCGTCGGGTGCATAATATTCTGCCGGACAGCGCCGAGGCGGATTGCCTGCTGGTGGTGGAAGTCTACACCGACGAAGGGGCCACCAGCTCGTGGCCGTCGCATAAGCACGATACCGCCCAGCCGGGCAAAGAAACGCAACTGGAAGAGACCTACTATCACCGCTTCGATCCGCCGCAGGGCTTTGCCTTCCAGCGGGTCTACACCGACGACCGCAGCCTGGACGCCTGCATGGCGCCCTATAACCACGATGTGGTGATGGTGCCGCGCGGTTACCATCCGGTGGCGGCGATTGCCGGTTACGACAGCTACTATCTGAACGTCATGGCCGGGCCGGATCGGAAATGGCTGTTCACCTGGGAAGAGGACCACGCCTGGATCAACACGCCGGAATATCCGCGCCACGACTAACGTGACGCGCAGACGCCGATAAAAAAGGCCGGTTAGCGATGCTAACCGGCCTTGTTGTTTGAGAGCAGCGGGTACATTTGTAGCGTAACGCTCCGCGGAATCCCACTCCCTGGCCCGGCAAGCGCAGCGTTGCCGGGGAGGACACCTCAGGCGCCATACCCGTCTTATGCCGGATGGCGCTACGCTTATCCGGCCTACAGGATCCTCTCCTGAGCCCATATACCCCACGCCCGGCAAGCGCAGCGCCGCCGGACAAGATATCAGACTCGATACCTGGGATGTTGTCGGGTGGCGGCTGTGCCTGGCCCGGCCTACAGGGTCCCTGCGACCTGTCCCTGATTTACCCACTTGCGCGACTGAAACTGCCGGTGCTGACGGCCTCAAAATCGCTGAGACGTTCCCGGAAGGCCGGGGCAGCCCGCATGGATGCGGGCTGAGGGCCGTGTTTTGCAGGGACGCTGCCTCGGCCCGACCCGAAGCCTGCAGGGATAAGTCGAAGGGACCGCGCAGCGGCGATTTTGCTGGCCGGAGCCCGGGGGTACAGGGGGCGGCGGCGACTGGCCGCCCCCTGTGCGCTCCCTGCGCCATGCCAGGCATAACGCAGACGATTAACCGGGAGCGCAAATTTCGCTGAAGTTACACGTGATAAACGCATTGTCTGGCCGGGAAAGTTGCAAACCGATAACAGTGTCTACGGCGACCCGCAGGCGCATATATCACACGCCCGGCAAGCGCAGCGCCGCCGGGGAGGACACCTCAGGCGCCATACCCGTCTTATGCCGGATGGCGCTACGCTCATCCGGCCTACAGGATCCTCTCCTGAGCCCATATACCCCACGCCCGGCAAGCGCAGCGCCGCCGGGCGATGACCGCAGGCACGGAGCTGCTTTTATGCCGGGCGGCGGCTCACGCCTTGCCCGGCCTACGGGATCCTCCCGCAGGCTTATGCCACTCCGCCAGGCAACCGACGCCAGGCGGTCTGTCTCACGCCTTCTGCTTGGCCTCAGACTCCTGACTGCTGTTCAGCGCCAGCGACACCGCCAGCGTCTGGGCCAGGCACAGGGAAGCAACCTGCGAGCGGAAGCCATCCACCTGCGCTTCCCGCACCACAAAGCAGACATCGCTGAAGGCCGCCAGCGGGCTGACCTGGCTATCGGTAATGGCGATCTGCCGCGCTTTGCGCTGCGCGCCCAGCTCCACCAGCTCGACCACTTCCCGGGCGTACGGCGAGAAGCTCACCGCCACCACCACGTCTTTCGGGCCGACCAGACTCAGCTGCTCGGTGAACATGCCGCCGAGGCCGTCGATCAGAAAGGCTTTGCGATCGAGGTGGCGCAGCGCATAGGTCAGATAGGAGGCGACGCTGAACGACCGGCGCAGGCCAATGACGTAAATATTTTCCGCCTCGCCCAGCAGGGCCACCGCGCGCTCCAGCTCATCGCTGGAGGTCTGCATCGCCAGCTGCTGCAGCGCCTGGTTGTTCACCATCGTGAACATATTGAGGATTTCCGTTGGCGTTTCCGGCGGGCTGGACTCATCGCTGGTGGTCTGGCGGAACAGACGGGCGCGCTCGGTATAGTTGGCGGTCTCTTCCATCAAATGCTGCTTGAACATCTGTTTCATTTCGTTAAAGCCGCTGAAGCCGAAGGCGTTGGCAAAACGAATCAACGTGGAAGGGGGAACGTCCGCCTGTTGCGCAATGGAGGCCACGGTATCGAAAGCCACGCTATTGCTGTTATCAAGGATATAGCGGGCGACCTGTTTCAGGCGTTTGCTTAACGTATCGTAGCGACGCCTGATTTCATCCTGCAGGATGGTCAGCTGTGTTGGGTTATTGGCCATAGAGTGCGCTCTGAGAAAATGGAAGGAATATGGCTTCCAGTGTACCAAATGAAGCGAATTTTTCATTTATTGCGACGAAATACGCGATTCATTTCACGAAGAAACAGAAAAACGCCCGCTCCGCAAGGTGACGGAGACGGGCGTCGGGGGATCAGCGGCGGGCTTCGCGCCAGTAGCCAATAAGCGTCAGGTAGTTGCGTTTCACTTCCTCTATCAGCGCCTCATCGCTGAGCTCACCCTGCATCCAGCGCCGCGACGGCTGGCCAAAGATGGTGCGCCCGACGGCGAAACCTTTGATCATCGGGTGTGTGGCCGCTTCGGCGAAACCGGCGCGCAGTTTGTCGGAAGGCGCGTCGAGGCCGAGGATCAGGATCCCGCGGCTCCACGGATCTTCGCGCTCGATAAGGGCGGTAATCTGCTGCCAGCTGGCGCTGGAGAGCGGCGGCAGCTTCCACCAGTCCGGCTTGATCCCCAGCTGATAGAAGTGTTCCAGCATGGTGTGGTAATGGCGCTCGTCTTTGTCCGGGCCATTTTCCGGCAGGATCACCTCCAGCAGCAATTCATGGCCTGACTTGTTACAGGCCTGCCACACCTCGAGCAGCAGGGCGTCCTGCTCTGCACGCAGCGCCGTCGGGTCATCCGGGTGATAGAAGACCAGACATTTGACGACATGCTCCAGCGGCCAGTCGATCAGCTGCGAGCCGATGTTGCCATGCTCCAGACGCAGCGGTCGCGAGCTGGGCAGTTCGATAGGGCGCCCGATCCACCAGCCCTTGCCGGTAATGGCGTTCAGCGCACGCTGGCCGTAGGTGCCGTCGGCCAGAATACCGCTGCGCTGGTCAAGACCCGCCTCCTGCGCCGCCGCTTCGGCCGCGGCCAACAACAGCAGCTTGAGCTGCGGAATGCAGGCTTCATCGCGCCCGGCCTCCCGCGCCAGATCGGCCAGCTGTTTGCGATGGTCGAAGGCGAAAATGCACAGCTCCGGCCACTGCTGGCGGCGGCTGGTCACCCGGTGCAGGTGGTTGAGGCGCTCGTCGACGTCCGGGCGCGGCACCGATTCGGCGCGCTGCAGATAGTCATCGAGTTCGACTTTGGTCGGCATCGCCGGCGCACAGCCGTGGCGGGAGACCACCAGCGCCCCGCAGGCATTGGCATAACGGCAAGCCTGCTCCCAGCCCTCGTCGTTAAGCCAGCCGCGCAGCAGGCCAGACATAAAGGCATCTCCGGCGCCCAGCACGTTGAGCACCTCCACGCGCACGCCCTGCTGCAGCGGCACCTGGTCCCAGCTGTCCGGGATGTCGCCTTCCAGCACCACGCAGCCCATCGGCCCGCGCTTGCAGACGAGGGTGGCTTTGGTGGCATTGCGCACATTTTTGAGCGCGGTCAGGGTATCGGTGCTGCCCCCGGCAATATGAAACTCTTCTTCGGTTCCCACCACCAAATCGAACAGATGCAGCACTTCCTGCAGCTGGCTGGTGACCGGCCCGGACTCAATGAAACGGGTTTCTCCATCGCCGAGCGAGGTGAGTCCCCACAGCACCGGACGGTAATCGATATCCAGCGCGGTACGCAGGCCGTGACGGCGGGCGTACTCCAGCGCCTTCAGCACCGCGGCGCGGGTGTTGGCGTGCGACAGATGGGTGCCGGTCACCGCCAGCGCCCGGGAGGAGGCAATATACTCCTCGCTGATGTCGTCAGGCGTTAAGGCCATATCGGCGCAGTTATCGCGGTAGAAAATCAGAGGGAAAGTCTCCTGATCCTTTATCCCCAGCATCACCAGCGCGGTCAGGCGGGATTTGTCGGTAATCAGATACTCAGTATCCACCCCGGCGCGGTTGAGCGTTTCATGCAGGAAACGGCCGTTGTGTTCATCGCCAACGCGCGCCAGCATGGCCGATTTCAGCCCCTGAATCGCGGTGCCAAAGGCCACGTTGCCGGAGGAGCCGCCCAGATATTTCGAGAAACTGGCAACGTCTTCTAGCCGCGAACCGATCTGCTGGGCATAGAGGTCGACTGCCACCCGACCTATACAGATGACGTCGAGCCGCTTTACTGCTGCATTCATAGCTAGGATTTCCTTTTTGGTGTCTGCTGCCTGGAAGGGTCGGGATCCCGACGTCGACTCCGTGAACAGCCTGAGGGTTATTGGTTACCCTTAGTTTGAGAAATAAATATTTCATTTGCAAACTCGTTCGAAATTAAAAAACCAAAAGTGTGAGGGATCTACCACTCTGCCGCACTGAGCCTCGCGTGAGCGCGGATCGCCCCCACTGTCGACCCGGGGGAAAATGAAACGCCACACGACAGCCATTTACCTATGATTTTTAAGGAGATATTGCCGTGTGCTGCGGCAAAAAAGGGCCCGAAAACGTGTCAGGAATGTAAGTGAAACGTATGAAATGGGTAGAGAGTTTGATCCTTCTCGCAAAATGAAATATTTCTTCTGTATTTGTATTTAATGAAAAAAATGTTTGCCTATAATCCACAGGTATTCCAGTGACGTGAACGACGGCCCCGGCGGCATCGGCGCGACGCCACACACAAATACTGAACAATAAGGATTGTGCATCATGGGCAAACTGAGACTGACAACGGCGCAGGCGCTGGTGAAGTTCCTCGATAACCAGTACCTGGAAGTGGATGGTGTAGAGCTGAAGTTCGTGAAAGGCATTTTCGCGATATTCGGCCATGGCAACGTCCTGGGGCTGGGGCAGGCGCTGGAGCAGGACAGCGGCGACATGCGCGTCTATCAGGGGCGCAACGAGCAGGGGATGGCCCACGCGGCCACCGGTTTTGCCCGCCAGGCCTTGCGCCGGCAGATTATCGCCTGCACCTCCTCCATCGGTCCGGGGGCGGCCAACATGATCACCGCCGCCGGCACCGCCAGCGCCAACCGCATTCCGCTGCTGCTGCTGCCGGGCGATGTCTTCGCCACCCGCCAGCCGGACCCGGTGCTCCAGCAGATTGAACAGAGCTACGATCTCAGCATCAGCACCAATGACGCCTTCCGCGCGGTCAGCAAATACTGGGACCGCATTACCCGTCCGGAACAGCTGATGAGCGCCTGTATCAACGCCATGCGCGTCCTGACCGACCCGGCGGAAACCGGCGCGGTGACACTGTGCCTGCCGCAGGACGTGCAGGGTGAAGCCTGGGACTACCCGGAATCCTTCTTTGCGCGCCGGGTGCACCGTCTCGACCGCCGCCCGGCCAGCGCCGCGCAGCTGGCGGACGCCGTGGCGGCCATCAAAGCCAGTCGTAAACCGCTGATCGTCTGCGGCGGCGGGGTGAAATACTCCGGCGCGGGCGAAGCACTGTCCCGTTTCGCCGAGCGCTACGGGGTGCCCTTTGCCGAAACCCAGGCCGGGAAGGGGACGGTGGTCTCTTCTCACCCCCTGAACGTCGGCGGCGTCGGCGAGACGGGCTGTCTGGCGGCGAACCTGCTGGCGAAAGAGGCCGACCTGGTGATCGGCATTGGCACCCGTTTCAGCGATTTTACCACCGCCTCGAAATGGATTTTCCAGCACCCGGAGGTGCGTTTCCTGAATATTAACGTCAGCAACTTCGACGCCTGGAAGCTGAACGGTATTGCCATGCTGGCGGACGCCCGGGAAGCGATGACCGCCCTCGACGCGGCGCTGGCGGACAGCGGCTGGCAGGCCGGCTGGGGCGCGCAGATCGAGAGCGTGCAGAGCCGTCAGTTAAAAGAGACCCAGCGCGTCTACCAGGCGGTGTGGCAGGAGAAATCCTTTGTCCCGGAGATCGACGATCATCTCGATCGCGAATCAGTGTATCGCGAATTCCGCCAGATCACCGACTCCACCCTGACCCAGAGCAGCGTCCTTGGGGTACTGAATGAAACGCTGCCGGCCGAGGCGGTGATCGTCGCGGCGGCGGGCAGCCTGCCTGGCGATCTGCAGCGCGTCTGGCGCAACCGCGCGGAAAACACCTACCACGTGGAGTACGGCTACTCCTGCATGGGATATGAGGTCAACGCCGCGCTGGGCGTGAAGCTGGCGCAGCCGCAGAGCGAAGTCTACTCCCTGGTCGGCGATGGCTCGTTCATGATGCTCCACTCTGAACTGGTCACCTCTCTGCAGGAGCGGGCGAAGATCAACGTCGTGCTGTTCGACAACATGGCCAACGGCTGCATCAACAACCTGCAGATGGAGCACGGGATGGACAGCTTCGGCACCGAGTTCCGCTACCGCCAGCCGGAAACCGGCCAGCTGCAGGGCGGCCTGGTGCCGGTGGACTTCGCCACCATCGCCGCCGGCTACGGTTGCAAAACCTGGCGCGTCACCACCCTGGACGAACTGCGCCACGCGCTGGACGCCGCCCGTCGCGAAACGGTCAGCACCCTGATTGATATTAAAGTGCTGCCGAAGACCATGGTGCACAAATACGGCAGCTGGTGGAACGTTGGGGTCGCCCAGACGGCGCTCTCTGAGCGGATCCGCAAAGTTGCGCAAATGATTAATGAAAAGCGCGCCCAGGCGCGTGATTACTAAAACGAACATCCACCCTGAATCCTACAGACTTACGGAGAAAACCATTATGTCGCTCAAATTAGGTGTCATCGGCGCTGGCGCTATCGGTAAAGAACACATCCGTCGCTGCACCCAGGTTCTGCAGGGCGCCACCGTTGTGGCGGTGTCTGATATCAATGCCGACAACGCCCGTGCGGCGGTCGCGCTGCCGGGCGTGCAGGCGGAAGTCTACGCCGACGGCCACGACGTGATTAACGCCAGCGATGTCGATGCCATCCTGGTCACTTCGTGGGACCCGACCCACGAAGAGTACACCCTGGCCGCCATCGCCGCCGGTAAGCCAGTGTTCTGCGAAAAACCGCTGGCGATGACCGCGGAAGGCTGCCGCCGCATCGTCGATGCTGAAATGAAGGCCGGCCGTCGCCTGGTGCAGGTTGGCTTTATGCGCCCATACGACGAAGGCTATCTGGCGCTGAAAAAAGTGATCGACGATGGCGATATCGGCGCGCCGCTGATGCTGCGCTGCGCCCACCGCAACCAGTCGGTCGGCGAGAACTACACCACCGATATGGCGATCACCAACACCCTGATCCACGAGCTGGACGTGCTGCGCTGGCTGCTGAACGATGACTACCGTTCCGTGCAGGTGCGCTTCCCGCGCTCCACCTCGCACACCCACGCGCGTCTGAAAGATCCGCAGATCGTCTCCTTTGAAACCAAAAAAGGCACCCTGATCGACGTCGAGGTGTTCGTGAACTGCCAGTACGGGTATGACATCCAGTGCGAAGTGGTCGGCGAGACCGGGATTGCCCGTCTGCCGGAGCCGTCTGCCGTCCAGATGCGCAAGTCCGCCAGCCTGTCGACCGCCATTCTGACCGACTGGAAAGACCGCTTTATCAAAGCCTACGACGTCGAGCTGCAGGCCTTTATCAACGACGTCAAAGCCGGCCAGCTGCACGGCCCGTCGGCCTGGGACGGCTACGCGGCGTCGGTGGCGGCGGACGCCTGCATTAAAGCGCAGGGAACCAGCGAGCCGGTTGAAGTGACGCTGCCCGAGTGCCCGGCATTCTATAAACGTTAAGCACGTTTTGCTGACGGAACTTCTTTGCACAGGTAACGACGATGAAAATTGCCTTTGATGTGGATGTCATTAAGGACCTCGGGATCACCCGCATGGTCCATCAGGTAGCGGAGTGGGGCTACAAGTACATTGAACAGTCGCCGCACCCGCAGATTAACCCGTTCTACAAGCACCCGCGCGCCAGCCGGGAGATCATGGCGGAGTACAAGCAGGCGCTGCGCGATACCGGCCTTGAGCTATCGTCGTTTATCTGCGTCTACCGCTGGTCCGGCCCGGACGAACTGCGCCGTCAGGCGGCGGTGAAAAACTGGAAACGGCTGGTGGAAATTGCGGTGGAGATGGGCGTTCAGGTGATCAACACCGAGTTCTCCGGCGATCCGAATCAGCCTGAGATCTGCGATGAAATGTTCTATCGCTCGATGGAAGAGCTGTTGCCGATTTTTGAGCGGGAAGGCATCCGCGTGGAGATCCAGGCGCATCCCTGGGATTTCTGCGAAGAGAACAATGAAACCGTCGATATTGTGAAGTCGTTCCGCAGCGATAACGTGAAGTACGTCTACAGCGTGCCGCACACCTTTTTCTACGACAAAGGCGTCGGCGATGTGGCGAGCATGCTGCGCTATGCCGGGAGCGATCTCTCCCATGTCCTGATTGCGGACACCCGCAATCATACGAAACATTGCCGCTATATCGTTAACCCGCCGGGCGTGGATGCCGTGGTGCACCAGCACGTAGGCGTCGGGGAAGGGGATGTGGATTTCGACGCGCTGTTCCGCACCCTGCGCGAAATGAAATTCGCCGAGCAGACCTTTAAGGTCGGCGGGGAGCCGATTGTCGCCACCTCGCTGTTTGGCTACCCGGAAAAAATGAAATACCAGGCAGTGGAAACCCGTGAACTCATTGAACGTGAATTGCTGCGCCGCTAAGGCGCAGCGGCAGGAGCCCTACTATGAACAAAGATAACGTCAAACTGGCTATCGCCCCGATCGGCTGGACTAACGATGATATGCCGGAACTTGGCAGCGAAAACACCTTCCAGCAGATCGTCAGCGAAATGGCGCTGGCCGGCTTTACCGGCAGCGAAGTCGGCAGCAAATATCCGCGCGACCCGGCGGTCCTCAAGCCGATGCTGGACATCCGCGGCATTCAGATCTGCAACGCCTGGTTCAGCACCTTTTTCGCCAACGGCCAGCGGGAAAAAACCATTGATGAATTCGTCAATCACATGAACTTCCTGCATGCGATGGGCGCGAAAGTGATTGGCTGCTCCGAGCAGAGCGGCAGCATCCAGGGGCTGGATAAACCGATCCTCGGCGATGCGAAGCCGTGCTTCAGCGAAGAGGAGTGGCAGCGGGTGGCGGAAGGCTACAACACCCTCGGTCGCCTGGCGGCGGAGAAGGGGATGCAGGTCTGTCTGCACCACCACATGGGCACCGGCATCCAGACCACTGCGGAAATCGACAAGTTTATGTCGCTGGTGGACGAGCGCGTCTTCCTGCTGTTCGACACCGGCCACGCCTGGTATTCCGAAGGCGGCGAAGCGCCGATGCTGGCGATCCTCAAAAAGTATCTGCCGCGCATCAACCACGTTCACCTGAAAGACGTCCGTCCGCCGGTGATCGACCAGGTGCGCCGCGACGGCCTGTCGTTCCTCGACGGCGTGAAAAAAGGCACCTTCACCGTCCCGGGCGACGGGGTGATCGATTTTCGTCCGGTGTTCAAGCTGCTGGACGACTTTGGCTATAAAGGCTGGATGGTGGTGGAAGCCGAGCAGGATCCTGCCCTGGCCAATCCTTTCGAATACGCCGTCAAAGCGCGCAAATATATCCGCGAAACGGCAGGGATCTAATCGTTGTGACATTTTCAGGCCATACCGGGTATGGCCTGCTTTTTTTCCTTCCTCAACCGGACCCAGGGCTCAACCACGGCGCCGGACAGTTCCCTCTCCCGGGCCCAGGGCTTAACCACAGCGCCGTACCGTCCCCTCTCCCTCAGGGAGAGGGCCAGGGTGACAATGACGGGTAAAGCGTCACTTCACTTCCGCCAGCGCGGTCTTATCCACATAAGGTTTCATCAGCGCGTCGGCTTCCTTCTGCGCCGCCTGAACCGCCGCTTCCGGCGTCACTTTGGCATCGTTAACCACCGCCGCCAGCTGGTTCTCCATCGCCTTACGCACCGCTACGGTCTCCCAGGTGGAGTACCACGGATGGGCGTACTTAAGCTGCTCAAGGGCGATCGCCGCCCGCGGATCCTGCTGCAGATAGGCCTTCATCTCCGGTGTATCGTATGACGCCTTGCGCGGCGAGAAGTAGCCGGTGAAGCGGCTCCATGCGCCGTTCACGTCGGGGCTCACCAGATAGGTCAGGAACTGATACGCCGCTTTCTTCTGCGCCTCGTTGATGCCTTTAAAGCTCACCAGGCTGGCGCCGCCGATCGGCACCGCGCGCTGCTCTTTGGCCGGCAGCATCGCCACCCCAAGCTCAAAGTCTTTGCTGTTCTCGCGCATAAAGCCCAGCGCGCCAGTGCTGAGCATCGCCATCCCGAGCTTACCGGAGAAGAACGCGGCGCTGATCTGCTTCGAGTTCAGCACCCCGGACGGCATTACCTTGTCCTTGTAAATCAGATCCTGCCAGAAGCGCAGGGCGCCGATGGCGGTCGGCGAGTTGTAATAGACCTCGCCCGGATAGTCTTCGTTAAAGTATTTCCCGCCGTTGGCGCGCACCAGCGCCGAGAAGATCCAGCCGCCGTAGTCGTCATTGGTCGACGGCAGCATGATCCCCCACTGGCCTGTGCTCTCGTCGGTCAGCTTTTTGGCATCGGCCAGCAGCTCGGCCCAGGTCTGCGGCGGCTGTTTGATCCCGGCCCGATCGAACATCGTCTTGTTGTAGTAGAGGATCGGCGTCGAGTTATGGAACGGGATCGCATAAGTGGTGCCCATCACCTGGGCGTTCTTATGCATCGCGGGCCAGAATTCCTTTTGCAGAAAATCGCCGGCCTTTTGATCGCCATATTTAAACAGCTCGTCCATCGGCAGGATCTCATCCTTCAGTGCCAGATCGGTGGTGAAGTTGGCGGACATGATCACCAGCGCCGGCGGCTGGCCGGCCTTTTGCGCCGATTCGGCTTTGATCTTGGTGGTGTCGTAGTTGCCGGTGAAGATGCCGCGTACTTCGACATCCTGCTGCGAGTCGTTGAATTGCTTAATGACGCGGGTCATCTCCATGGTCAGCTTGCCGTCCACCGGCGCCGGGAACATGAAGTCTATTTTCTCTTTTGCCAGCGCCGCGCCGCTCAGGGCAAGACTGAGGCCAACCGCGACTACCGTAAAAGGTTTAAACATGATTACACTCCATCAATAAATTATGCTGGGTCTCAGCATGAAAAAGATGCACATCGGCAGGCGAAAAGCCGATCGGTAGCGACTCGCCTTTCTCCGGCACCGTGCCGCGGTGGCGGCGGCTAAAGCGCAGGGTGCCGATCGGGGTGCTGACGTGGAGCAGGTAGTCGGCTCCCATCAGTTCTCGTTGCAGAACGGTGGCCGGCAGGCGCAGATGGCCCTCCTCCACGCGGTCGGTAATATGTTCCGGGCGAACGCCCAGCCAGACGCGAGTCTGATCCCGGTGGCGCGGCGGCAGCGGATGGCGCTGTTCTCCCAACAGTACTTCACCGTTGGCGCAGGGCAGCGACAGCAGGTTCATCGCCGGCGAACCGATAAATCCGGCGACGAACAGGTTGGCCGGGTTGGCGTACAGATACTCCGGGCGCCCGACCTGCTGCACGTGGCCGCCGTTCATCACCACGATGCGGTCGGCCATCGACATCGCCTCGGTCTGATCGTGGGTCACATAGATGGTGCTGGTTTTCAGCTGCTGGTGGAGGGCCATAATGCTGTCGCGCACTTCGCTGCGCAGACGGGCGTCGAGGTTGGAGAGCGGCTCGTCCATCAGGAACAACCGCGGATTGCGCACGATCGCCCGGGCCATCGCCACCCGCTGGCGCTGGCCGCCGGAGAGTTTCGCCGGTTTGCGGTCGAGCAGCGCCTCCAGCTGCAGCATCTGCGCCACTTTGTCCACCCGCGGCTGCCAGCTGCTTTTCTCTTCCTTGCGCACCTGCATGCCGAAGGTGATGTTGTCGCGCACCGACAGATGCGGAAACAGGGCATAGTTCTGGAAGATCATCGCGAAGTTGCGCTCGCGCGGCGTGGCGGCGGTGATGTTCTCATCATGCAGCCAGATTTGGCCTTCGCTGACCGGCTCCAGGCCGGCAAGCAGGCGCAGCAGGGTGCTTTTCCCGCAGCCCGACGGGCCGACCAGCACCACGAATTCGCCTTCGTGAATATCCAGCGACAGGGCGCTGAGCGCCGGCTTGCCGTCGAAACGTTTACTGATGTTTTGCAGACTGAGCATGGCGGTTAGCGCTCTTCCGTTGGGCAACTGATGTTTTCGTCGTACAGCCACGGCCCGGCGTAGTGGGCCAGCGAGTGCTGGTAGCTCACCCACTGCTCGCCGACCTGGCGGTGCATCAGGCACGAAGCCGGGGAGAGGTCGTAATAGGGCCGGGTATCTTCGTGGCAGTACGGCACCTGGTGGACGGTGCCGGGAATGGTGGAGATCAGCGCCTGGCGATACTGGGTCATGGTCAGGCTGTGGTTATGGCCGCAGAAGATGCGCGTCAGCGACGGGAAACGCTCCACCAGCGCCAGCAGACGGTGGCCGTTTTCGCAGGCGATCGGGTCCATCTGCGCATTGCCCAGCGGCAGAGGCGGGTGGTGCATAAAGATAGTCGCCGGTTTGTCGCCGCCCTCGAACAGCTGGGCTTCCAGCCAGCCGATGGTCTCGTCGGTCAGCCAGCCCTTCGAGGTGCCGGCGCGGCTGGAATCGATAAACAGCAGGCGGGTGGCGAAGTCATCCACCGCATAGCGCATATTTTGCGCATCGTTGCCCAGCTGCGGGCACAGCGGGTGAAGATGCTCCAGAAAATGGGCTTTGTCGTCGTGGTTGCCGGGGATCAGATACAGCGGATAGTTCAGACTGCCGAGGATCTGGCGGGCCACCTGATACTCCTCCGGGCGGCCGCAGTTGACGATATCCCCGCTCACCACCACCGCGTCCGGGCGCTCGCGCAGCGCGTTAAGCTGGGAGACCACGTCGGCGTTGGCGGCATTGACGTCGATAAAGCCGTACAGCTTTTCGCCGCGGCTGCGGAAATGGGTATCGGAAATGTGCGCTAACAGCATGAATCACTCCTTATTTGATCCCGGAGAAGCCGAAGCTCCGCAGGAACTGTTTCTGAAAAAGGATGAACGCCAGCATCAGCGGCAGGCAGACCATCAGCGTCCCGGCGCCGATGGTGCCCCACTGGCCGCCGGATTCGGCGCCCATGGCGAAGGAGACCAGCCCGACGGTCAGCACCTGCTTATCGGGATCGTTGAGCATCATCAGCGGCCACAGGTACTCGTTCCAGTGGTAGGTGATGCTGACGGTGGCGAAGGCCAGCACCGACGGCCAGGACATCGGCAGCAGCACGCGGAACAACACCTGCCACCAGCGGCAGCCCTCCATCAGCGCCGCCTCCTCCAGCTCTTTCGGAATGGCGAGGAACGCCTGACGCATCAGGAACACGCCAAACGCCGAGGTGAAGTAGGGCATCATCACCCCGGTGAGGGTGTTGAGCAGGCCGAAGGTTTTCAGGGTCAGCATGTTCGGCACCATCATCACTACCGGCATGATCATCAGCTGCACCAGGAACAGAAGAAACAGCGTCTGCTTGCCGCGAAACTCGTGGCAGGCGAAGACGTACCCGGCGGTGGTGATGGTCAACAGCTGCACGCAGAAGGTGCCGAAGGTGAAGATAAGGGTGTTGGCGTACAGGCTCAGCCAGTCGGCGCTGTTCCAGGCGTCGCGGAAGTTATCGAGGGTTAGCGGCAGGCGCGGCAGCAGCGAGGCCATGTCTTCCCCGAAGGTGGTGGCGCTGAACGAGGTGGCCAGCATCCAGATAAACGGGCTGATCCACAGCAGCGCCAGGCAGCACATTAATACTGTAAGCGTAAAGGGCGACGAGCGGCGCAGGCGCAGCCACAGCGGACGCGCAGCGGCGGGTGTGCGGACCAGCAGCGGCGAGATGTCAGCGCTCATAGTGGGCTCCTTTCTCCAGCAGTTTCAGGTTAATCAGCGAGAAGGCGAACAGCCCGGCCAGGGTCAGGAAGGTGGCGGCGGAGGCTTTGCCAAGGTCGTGGGTATCCCAGGCGAGATTCTGGATGTAATAGAGCAGCACGGTGGTGGCGTTGTCCGGCCCGCCGCGGGTCATCACCGCCACGTGGTCGATCTGGGTGATGGAGTAGATCAGCGCTGTGGTGATCACAAAGCTCAGGGTCGGGCGCAGCAGCGGCAGCGTGACCTTAAAAAAGACCTGCGTGCGGGTAGCCCCCTCCATCAGCGCCGCTTCCCGCGTCGAGGCCGGAATGCTCTGCAGCCCGGCGAGGAAAAACAGCATGTAGTAGCCGGCGAACTTCCATACGCCGATCAGCGCCAGGGCCAGCAGAGCGCTGTTGCTGCGCCCCAGCCAGTTGTTGTTCATCGGCCCGAACAGCTTCGCCAGATAGTGATCGAGCAGGCCGAGGCCGGGCATAAAGATAAACAGCCACAGCGCGGCGGCGCTGACCATCGGAATAATCATCGGGAAGAAGAAGGCGGTGCGAAGCCAGCGGTTGACGCGATGGTTCTCGCTCAGCGCCACCGCCAGCAGCAGGGCGAGGGTCACCCCGGGCACCACCGTCAGCAGGATATAGAGCAGGTTATTGCCCAGCGAATGCCAGAAGACGTTATCGGCAAACAGGCGGGCGAAGTTATCCAGCCCGACGTACTGTGCGCCGTCGCTGGCCATGCGGGTATCAAACAGGCTGTCATACACCGAACGCCCCAGCGGGAACCAGGTAAACAGCAGTAAAAACAGCAGGGAAGGCGACAGGATCAGCCAGGGAAGCCAGGTCTTTCTCATGGTGACGCGCATCTCGTTCAGCCATTTATCGAAGCCCGGATTGTGGGAAGCAATGACTACAGAGGCATGGCGGGGAGATGACGGTTTGATGAAGCGACGGGGAAAACGCCGGGCGAGCGGGCCGCCCGGCGGGAGAGAACCATCAGAAGTCGGCTTTCAGCACCGCGCGGTAGCGGGCTTTGCCTTCGCGAACGTGCTTCAGCGCTTCGTTAATCTGCGACATCGGGAACAGCTCGGTGGTCGGGGCCACTTTGCTGCGCCCGGCGAACTTCATCAGCGTGCGCAGTTCGGACGGGTTGCCGGTCGCCGAGCCGGAGATGCTGCGGTCGCCGCCGATAAGGGTAAAGGCCGGCACCGGGAACGGCTTCATCACCGCGCCGACGGTATGGAAGTTGCCGCCGTAAGCCAGGGCTTCGAAGTACGGCTGCCAGTCGAGATCCACCGCCACGGTGTTGATAATCAGGTCGAACTGACCGGCCAGCGCTTTTAAGGCTTCTGGATCGCGGCTGTTGACCACGCGATCGGCGCCCATCGCCAGCACTTCCTGCTCTTTGGCCGGGTTGGAGCTGAAGGCGGTCACTTCCGCGCCCATCGCCCGCAGCAGCTTAATGGCGATATGGCCGAGGCCGCCGATGCCGATCACCCCGACGCGGCTGGTGGCGGTGACGTGGTGGGTCAGCAGCGGTTTAAAGACGGTGATGCCGCCGCACAGCATCGGGCCGGCGGACGCCAGATCGATGCTCTCCGGCAGGGGGATCACCCACTGCCAGTCGGCGCGCAGCTTATTGGCGAAGCCGCCGCGGTTGAGAATGGTCGGCACCGAGCCTTCCAGACAGTTGATCTGGTTGCCGCTGATGCAGGCGTCGCAATGGCCGCAGCTGCGCGCCGTCCAGCCGATGCCGACCTTCTGGCCAATCTTCAGCCCTTTATCCTGCGCCGCGCTGCCCAGCGCCGCCACCCGGCCAATCACCTCGTGACCGGCTACCAGCGGGTAGCTCGACATCCCCCATTCGTTGTCGATCATCGACAGGTCCGAATGGCAGATCCCGCAGTATTCCACCTCAACTTCAACATCTTCCGGCTGCAGCTCGCCGGCATCGTATTCCCACAGCGACAGATCGGCGCCCGCTTCTTTGGCGGCGTAGCTTTTAATGATGCTCATGTTCATTTCCTTGGGGTTGGCGTGATAACCCAGAAAGTGTAGAGCATGGCATTCCACGGCGCTTGGCAATCGGAGGGGTAGCGAAGCGGGCGGACCAGCCGCCCGTTAAGGTCAGCGGCTGGCGAGCGGCCACTGATTAAGGCGGATGCCGCGCTGTGGGGCGTTCTCGGCAAAATCATCCAGCACCGCCCGCACGTCCGGGTCCAGATAGCCGACGCTGTCGTGCTCGACGATCACCACACTCTTTTCCGGAATTTTCGCCAGCAGGGCCAGCAGATGCGGATTGTGCATAAAGGTCAGATTTTGCTGGATGCGCAGCACGTAGTGGTCATCGTAGCGCGCCAGCTGCAGCGAGTGGCGATGGCTGCGCCAGAGGCTGAACGCCATCTGGGTGGCAAGACCAATCCCGATCCCCGCCAGCATGCCGAAGGCGATAATCCCGCCGATGGTGGCGAGGAACGGGACGTACTGCGCCGCCCCCTGGCGGAACTGCTCGATGAACAGCCGCGGCGTCGCCAGCTTATAGCCGGTATACAGCAGCACGGCGGCGAGGCTGGCGAGCGGGATTAAGGTCAGCAGGCCGCTGAACCACAGGCCGCAGATCAACAGCAGCACGCCATGGATAAAGATCGACAGTTTGCTCTGCGCGCCGTTGCTGACGTTCACCGAGCTGCGGACGATCACCGCGGTGATCGGCATCGCCCCCAGAACGCCGGAGAGCAGATTGCCCACGCCCTGGGCGACCATTTCACGGTTCGGCGAAGGCGGCGGATTTTGCGGGCGCAGCTTTTTCAGCGCCTCCTGGCTGAGCAGGGTTTCGAGGCTGGCGACCAGCGCCAGGGTCACCGCCACCACCCACACCGACGGATTGCGCCACGCGCTCCATGCGGGAGACTCCAGCTCGCCCAGCAGGTCGCCGAGGCTGCCGAACGCCGGCAGGGTAATCCGCGGCAGGGCGGCCAGCTGCTGCGGCGCAAAATGGGTCAGCAGCAGGGTGGTCACGCAGCCGAGCAGGACGGCGATCAGCGGCCCGGGGATCCAGCGCAGGCTCTTCACCCGGCGGATAAGCGGCGAGCCCCACAGCCAAAGCACCAGAAGGCCGCCCGCGGCGACGGCAATCGCAGTGACGGAGAAAGCGGCATTGCCCTGAACCACATCGGCAAGCCCGGTATCTTCCGCCGTGCCGAGCGCGACGGGGATCTGCTGCATAATCAGCAAGATGCCGATCGCCGCCAGCATGCCTTTGATGACGCTGGCGGGAACCAGCGAGATAAAGTGCCCGGCCCGCAGAATGCCGAACAGCAGCTGCAGCACGCCGGCCAGCACCAGCGCCATCAGGAAGACGGAGAAGGAACCCAGGGATTCGATGGCGGCGACGACGATGGTGACCAGTCCGGCGGCGGGGCCGCTGACGGCGAAGCGGGAGGGGCTGAGGGCAGTGACGACCAGGCCGCCGATGATGCCGGTCAGCAGGCCGACGAAGGGCGGTAAGCCGCTGGCCTGGGCGATGCCGAGGCACAGCGGCAGGGCGACAAGGAAGACGACGATGCCGGCGAGAGAGTCCTGACGAAGCGTGTTCATGGGGCGTGCTCCTGCAGTGAGAGGTGTTCGACGAGGGTGGTTAAATGGCCGGAGGCCAGATCGTAGACGCAGCCGTGCAGGCTGAGCGGCCGCCCGCTGGCGAGCACCGTCTGCACCGGCTCACTCTCCAGCAGACGGGCGAACTGGGCGCGAACGTTGGCTTCCACCAGGGCGTCAAGGGCACGGCGAGAGGGCTCCGCGTCGGTGCTGGCGCCGGCGCCGGGGGAAGCCTCAACACCACACCCATCGGCAATCTGCGCCATTTCGTGATGCAGGGTGCGGCGCAACTGGCCGATGCGGCGAGCCAGCGCCGAGGACTCCTGCGCCAGCGGCAGGGTGGGCAGGGAGAGCGCCGCCTGCACGCCGCCGCAGCCGTAGTGGCCGCAGAGCACCACCCGCTCCACCTCAAGGTAGTGGAGGGCATACTGCAGGACGCTCATGACGTTGTCGTCGGTGGGGTCGAGCATGTTGGCGATATTGCGGTGGACAAAGAGCTCGCCGGGCTGGCTGCCGGTGAGCACCTCGGCGGGAACGCGGCTGTCGGAGCAGCCGATCCACAGCGAGTGGGGTCGCTGCCCGTCGACCCATTTTTCGAAATAGTCCGGGTCATGCTGACACTTCTGCAGCGCCCAGCTGCGGTTGCGGGCCAGCAAAGGTTTTAACGTCGTCACAAGTATTCTCCTGAGTTAATTCATCGAGTGAATATGTCCATCAAGACTCGTACAGCGACTAGTAAAAATAGTGTTTACCGGAACCCTTCACGCCTGAGGAAAATCCTGGAATAAACGGCAAAAAGAAAACTTTTCATTAATGTAAAGTTATAAAAATATTGATGAAATTAATATTTGACTGCAGAGCGGATGAATAACTAAAAGGCATTGGCTAAAACTTTCTGGAATATATGGGAATGGTGTTGGGTGGGGTTGGGGGAATAGTTGGGGAGTGGATAGGGGATTTGTTTGGGGAAAGATTGGTTGTGCTGGGGATGCAGGTGAGAGTGAGGTGAGAATAATTTGAGATGAGTTTGAGTGGAATTTGGGAGTGCTGGGGGAGAAGGGGGATGGCTGGCAGGTGGAGCTGGGTTTGCGGGAGGGTGAGAGGAGGGTGCGCTGGTGGCCGTCGCGCTATGGAACGGCGGTAAAAGGTGACGCCGCGCAGGATAGCGCTGTTTTTTTCAACACTTAGCGCAATGACGACACGCTGTCGCTTGCATGGCCGCCGCCGACAGGTATAATCCAGAACGTTTCCGCATCCCCTTCAGTGCCGAAGTGGCGAAATCGGTAGACGCAGTTGATTCAAAATCAACCGTAGAAATACGTGCCGGTTCGAGTCCGGCCTTCGGCATTCAACACAAAGTTTTCATATAAAACAGAGAGTTAGAGTAAAAACTCTGCCTTTCTTGCCTGTGTTTTTTGCTTGAATAATGTCACCAAAGATTGCCGCTGTGTTTGGTAGTGGCTTTTGGGATGTTATCACGCAGCGGCAGGTAGTTTCCAGGCTCAACCCTGTACAAAATGTGAACGGTCAGCACTGACGACTCAATTTTATGTCGCTGGTCTATTCGTTGCGCTTTCCTTTGAAGCCGGAAGACGCCGCCAGCGTCTCTAATCCTTTTCCCAAAACCCTTGTCGATGTGGCTCGCGCTTCGTGCGGCGCTCCATGATGCAACACGTCGAGATGACGTTGCAGAGAATAAACAGGCGTACTGTTGGGAAGTCTAACCGGATCGGGAAAGAGTCCGGCTCTGCCACGGTTTCAGCCACCGGATTACAACGGCTACCTGATAAGAAGCCATGACAAGGCATCATCATCTCTGCGAAGGGATCTTACTAACTGCGGAAGTCGCTGCGCTCCGCCCTTTCTTATGTGCCCAACACGGCACGTAAAGGTCACTTATTGCCTTCGGCACCATTTGGTAGGGTATTTTGGCATCTGGATTTGTCACTGCGATTTTCTGTAGCCTGCCTTTGTGGCCCCAGTGTGAGGGCCGATCTGGAGGTAATCATGGCGAAGAATGCAGCAGCAACTAAACGCAACAATCGAAAAATCCATGCTCGTAAGTTTCTGGCAACACCAGAGGGCAAGGCCTGGCGCGAGCGGAAGCAGGCCGAAGAGGCTGAGTTGAAACTTGTCTCTGAGCTAAAGAAGTTTGTCTGAATGCTCTCTACTTCCCGCTAACTAGGCCTATTGTCTTCTATTGGCTGAAATTTACGTTATTATAGTTTAATCAGCCCCCTTTAAATGGATGCGGTATAAATGGTTCCTTCAACTTCCCTATATAAATATCAACCCTTAAATCTATATTCTTTAAGTGCTTTAACTAATTGTAGCTTATGGTTTTCTGGATTTGATAGACTAAATGATCCTTTTGAAAGTACCTATGAGTTTTCTCCGGAAATGATTTTTTCTTATTCAGAAAAAGTTCGTGCAGCAGAAGATACCATTATGGCAATAGTAAAATCATCGGGTGTATGCAGCTTTACACGCATTCCACCTATAGGTGCAGATCAATTTAGGGAAAGCTCCCTAATGTGGTCTCACTATGCTGCGCAATTTTCTGGAGTGTGCATAGAGTTTGATTATGACATATTGATAGAATCATTAAAAAAACAGCCTGAAGTTGATCTTATTTGTCAAAATGTGATTTATACACCATATGCGCATAAAGTAAATAAACCTAATGAAGCATATGAGCTAGACGTTATGTTTAAAAAACATAAGGCATGGAGTTATGAAAAGGAGTTTAGAATTGTGAATACAAAGACAGGTAACGACAGGCTACATACATACTCCAGCAATGCTATAAAATCAATTTATATAGGTGGGAGAATGAGCCGCGAGGAAATTAAACTCATTAAGGTAATTAGGAATTCCATCAATGATAAAATTAATCTTTTGCATGTCGATGTAAGTAATCAGGGATATCTCTTCGAATTACGAGATTTAGATTTTGATTAAATTAATATCATTAATATGTGATGAGAGGAGAATACTCTCCTCTCATATTATTATTAATGCTTAGATTGCCTGTTTGTAAGAATCATTCACACCGTCACGATACCCTTCAGCGAATGCAGCCTGCGGGCTTTTATGACGCACAGTCCCTGCCTGACTATCAGGAAGAGCCGCCAAATCAACCCAAGGTTGCCCTGTACGAGCTAGACCAGCGCGGTAGCCCTGATCGTAAGCGCAGCCACAACATTTGTGGCGGCCCTCACCACCTTGATCGTGAGGTAAGTTGATGAAAATAGAGTTATAACGGTGCGATTGTTTGCAAATTGGCATGTATTTGTCCTTTATCAACATTAACTTCAGGGTTTACACGACCAACCAAGCCAGGCACAATCAAACTGTCAGGAATGATGACGAGGCTAACAATTGTTATGAGTCTGCAAACTCATGGCGGTCATGCTTCAGAGACCGGGTTTGTGAAAATGGACCCGGTTTTTTTATGCCTGTAATTTAGGCAAGGGTACTACATGTAGTGGCATGATCATGACTAACTACTACATAAGCAATATTTTATTAAGGAATCTTTTGAGTACAAGGGTTGATTTTGACGTTAAATTGAGGTTGCGGAAGGGGAATAACCCGCAAGTCCACGTCGCATAAGGCCTGGAGAAGATTTCAAAAAGATTGAAAAAAATATGTAAATTTGATCGAATGCTGATTTCTTCATCGGTTGTACTAATTAAGCGGCTTCATGCCGCGCAATCACCATAAGCGCATGGGCTGACCTCAGTCCTGTATGGCAGGGGTATGCAACATATAGTTAACAATTGGCTCGCATTATCTGTGAGGAACCTAGATCACCATCTGATAGGTCTGATTCACCTCTTCTTGTGTTATGTCCAGATATGTCATAGTAACTGCTGGGCTGCTATGGTTGAGCATCCGAGATATGATTTCGAGAGGAATTCCCGCTTTCAACAAGGCGCGAGAGCGTGTTTTTCTGGCTGAGTGGGTAGCAACACTAATCCCCGGCTCTACAATCCCCTGTGATGCATCTTTTATAGCCTGGGCTACAAATACACGTGAAACTGGTTTAGGCTCCTGACCCTTAACACGGTTAGATTTTGACTGGAAGACGAATATATCTTCTGGATTCTGTTTCCGGCGACGCTTGAGCACTTTAATCGCCTCAGTGTTCAGGACTAACTCGCGCTGTTTCCCTGTTTTCCCCTCTTTGAGTCGAAGGAATTTTCCTTGTACATCATCATACCTAACCGACAACAGGTCACTGATACGCAACGCAAGTTGTAGATTTAGCTTCCAGGCATCAGCAGCAACCTCGCTGCGCTGACGCAATACAGCCTCGATTTTTTTCGCCTGCTCTGGGGTAACTGCTGATGTTTTCGCCATGATTTCGTTTCCTTTAGATTACATAATGAAGATTATGATTGATCATTTTTAGATCATTTTCAAGAGGTTAGTTTAAAAATTAGATTGCTTTTTATGGTATAATAGTAGTGTAGATTAAAATAATAAAAAGGAAAAAACATGTTTAAATTCAAAGGGGGACGCCCCACTAAAGCGCAAGCAGCAGCGCGCGCGACAATCACCCAGATGGAAAAAATCATCCTCAATCCTAAAGCCAAACCTGCTGACGTCCTGGAAGCAAATCGTCTCATCGAGACACTAAAAAGCGTTGCAGGCGTAATCGGGGAGTCTGACAGACCGTCACAGACCGGAACAACGCAGGATATTGTATATAGCGCCCCTGATGAGTTGAGGGCATCACCAGTCTCAGGGATGTACTATCCGCCAGAGTGCTATACCCCAGCGCGGCTGGTTGTCTCTGGAGTTTGTTATTGTGACGTCTGCCAGCGGTGGCGGGATAAACACAATCTCAAGACCTCACAGATTTTTGACCCTGACTGTTACCACGAAATCACCTGCGAAGACGAAGGGGAAATTGGTTTGTATATTGGATAATTTCCAAAAGTCATAAAGTTAACTTTGGGAACTTTTAACCCAACTTTAACCCCCACTTTTAGCCCTGCCCACGTAAACCGGGGGCGGGCATTTTTTTATCCGGAGAAAATATCCGAGGGGGTTTTAGGGGGGTTTTTTAGGTTTCCGGGATAGTTTCAGGGGGGGGTTTTAGGGGGGTTTTCTTTGCCCTTTTTGCTCTACGTCTTTGGTGCTTAACACCGCCATATCACATTTAATAATCATGCTAATAATTTCAAAATATCATAGACACTCAGTGTTACTACTTGCATAAGCAATGCATACACCATGCATATAACAGGTCAAACGGGTGTTTGGTAACCGTTATATATTGTAAGCAATTGATTTAAATTGATTTAATTCACATGAACTTAGATTACTGTTTGGTAAATTGTAATCTAACCACTCTGATCACCACGTAATATTGCTCTCATTCCACGCAACATCACCGACATCGCGTCATGATATTTCCCTCATTGATCACCGCTCAATCAAGAATCATTCTCACCTAAAGCGCTGATCATTTATACAGTAAAAAATTTATTCAAAAAATGAAGATTTTTATAATTGTTATATTATAACAATGAGAGAAGAGATAATGTTGTTTAGCAAATTAGTAGTTAACTAAAACAAGCATGATTTGGTTTACAGTAATGTACATGTCATAAGTTGTTTTGCTCCACCTGTAGTTATGATCACATTTCAAAGAAGATTGATTTTACTTTTCATAGTTAAAAGTTAACTTTTTTTCGCCGTCAGGCAGGATACACTCTCCCCAAAATTCTATGCCTGCTATGCAGGTGAGCTATGCTCATCCCCGGAGGGGACATTAAAACCCCTTCACCACGAATCAAATAGAAATAGTAATAATCAGGAGTGGGTTTATCACGACTGATTGTTAATATTATCTATTTGTTAATGAGTGTTAGATGGTTTACCATGTTAACAGGTTTATCGTTAATGTGGTTAAGCGTCTTACACATGAGTCTGATCACGGTATGAATATAATGAATACTGTGAGACTCAAATCATACTACGCGATGCTGGAGCGATAGCGAACAGATCAGCGTATAAGATCATCAGGTAATTTATATAATGATAAATTATTTAACTTATTGTTATGTTTAATTGTATTATTATAACTATAGTTTATATAGTTAATAACCAATCTTTTATCATTGTAGTTTATTATTCTGTGTATGAGTTTAACATTGGTTATTTGTAATGTTAAATGAGTATAAGAATAGGTAATTCTATACCTGATAGAGTATATGATAGAGTATATGATGGAGTATAGTTCTAAAACCCGTAAAAACGCCTTAAGGCTTTAAGGAACATTTACGGCTTTTTTAACATTTACTCCATCGATTTATCCTGCCTGACGGCGCAAAAACGGTATTAGGCCATGTTCCCGCGATAGCGCCATGAACTCAAAACTCAAATCCAGATTTATAACAGGTAAAAGGGTTGACACCAAGATAAGAAATTTGATACTATTCGATTTGTAAAAATTTATCTTAAAAATATATTGACAGAGTTCTATCATTAGTATAGAATAGAAGCAGGAAACAGAAAAACCTAAATTCGATGCACTTTGAGCCTTCGGGCTGCAAGGTGTCTTTTTATTATGTCTAAAGGAGGCTTATTGAAATACTTCACAATTGAACAGGTAGTAGAAGCATTAAAGACTGGTGCAGCACGCCGCCACCAGATTTACGATAATTTTGCTCAGGCACGGTATCGCGGATTTACAGAACGCGCTGCACTTTTTAAAACCGCGCTTGAGATTTTCGATAAATGGAAAAAAGAGAACAAAAAATCATGAACATTCGTTTCACTCCTGACACCTACAAACTCCTAATTGAACGAGCTAACCGCGAGGATAAACCCGCAGCAGCATTAGTTAACGAATTAATTACAGCAATCCTAAAGCAAGAGGAAAAATGGAACAACAAACAACAATAAATACCGTATCAGCCATCTGTGGTGCAGGGAAAAGCCACGCTTTTATTAATCACATCAATAATTTTCCGTTTGATCGAAATTACATTTATTGCGTACCCACGTTGGCATTGGCAGATGAACTCAGCAAAAAGATTCCCTCAGCGTTAAACCTGACGTCCAACAACGACACGATAGAATCAATCGGTGGTGAAATTGCTGAGACTGTTCAGGAATACGGCGCACGGCGAAAAAATATAATCATCACCCACAGGGGATTAAAAATCCTGTCGTTGATCATCGAAAACAGCGAAAACGGTGAAATTATCCGCAGGGCGTTGGAGGGCTGGATACTGGTTATTGACGAAACAACTGAACCGTTTATTAGCGGGAAAGTGATCCCGCAGGGGGAAATTGCAGAATCGGTAAACATCCTGAACTATACAACCCAGGCAGACGTGTTCGAAAAAATCAGGGATGCAAAAACAACCCGAAAATCCTTGACTGTTAACGATAGTCTGGCGGTTTGTGAGCTAATGGGAGAGGTGTACATCTATAGCACAGAGATTCAGGAGCTTTACTATTCCCTGCTGCACGGCGGCAGTGTAGAAGGCGCTTTTAACACTGACCTCAACTTGTTTACGCAGTACGATTATGTCTGCCTGAGTCCTGTATACAACATTATCCCAGCGTTTCGTCAGGTGCATTGTCTGGGTGCCAGCATCCAGGATAGCCCGTTCTGTGTGGTTGGCAGAGAGGTTTTTAATTGGAAATTCCGGTTGTCTCCTGCTGCGTTCCAGCCCCCTGTTGAGCGTCAGGCACACGCAAATCAACACCTGATCACGGTTATTAGCGGTGTCAGCGGCAACCCCGGATTGACGGCTCACGGCGAGGACGAGTGCAAATTGTTCAAGAGAGTTTGCACTGCATTTCAAGAGAAACTCGGCAACGCAGGGTTTATTTACGCCAGCAATCACAACAAGCCCACAGGAAATTTCAAAAAGGAAGCGGAGCGCATCTTCCGTAACGGTGATCGTGTTCCGTTCGTATCATCCGGCGTCAACCTATACGCTGGGCTGCTTGATAAAAGAGAGATGGGGACAATTCCGGCAGAAAAACGGGCCGTATACGAACAGGGATTCTGTCATGCTGTCTGGCTGGGGGTTGCCCTCCTGAGCACGACGGCAAAAGGTCAAATTGGGCGGTATATTGAATCCCTGGGCGGCAAACCTGAACCGGTGATCAAGAGCATCGAGGATTTCCAGACCTGTGAAGCCGCTTATCAGATGTTGATGCGATGCCGGGCCAGGCGGTTTGATAACGATAAACCGATCTACCTGTACGTGATAAATCAGTACATCGCCGACTACATCTGCGAGCGCTATTTACCTGGAACCAAACGGGAGCACCTCAACATCTCCCACGTATCAGAATCAAAAGCTCGCAGGGCTGATGTTGACCGAACCATCTGGAATCTGTATCTGGATGGGGTGAAGCAGGGGGAAATTGCAGAATCGGTAAATGTTTCCAAAAGCAAGGTTGAAAAAACAATCAGGGCATTTAAAAAAGCAGCATAAAAATCAAAGCCGTCCGAAAATCCGGACGGGTTAAATCATAATAAAATGGGAGGAATATTGGCATTAGCTAGAAATACAGTATTTGAAGAATCAATTGAAATCGGATTTAATAATCAAACGAAAAAAGTAAAAAATCCCAAAAAATTAAAACCTCTACAAATAATAAAACTCTACGAAGAATCCCCTGCATTATCAGAAGATGAAAAATCAATAATCGATTCTATGCCAGGTGTTAAATGGAAGCCTCGCCAACGGTATGCCGGATTCAGGTTCAATCGTGAGCCACTCAAGTTTGAATGTTTATTTGAAAGCGTAGTTGAATACGAGGGTTGGCTGGAGTTTAACCGATTAGAAAATGAAAACTTCACAGGAAATGATCTTGGGCTTGATTTTGATGCACCAGGCATCACCGACTAAAAACAATAATAATAAAGGAAGGTAAAAAATGATTAATTTTGAGCAACACAAGAATATTGTAGAACAGTTTGTAGAACAGCATTACCAGCTCGCGCATAGCCTGATGATTGATAGCTACGCTGACCCAGCAGCCTATTATTCAAACTACCAAATGTTGCTAGGGGCGATGAACACTCTCCCGGAACATCCTGATTTCTTTTTGGAGTGGTTACTGGAAGCTGATGCAGCTTTGTATATTAATCTGATGGAGCTTATTGTCATCACCAGAACTATTCATAACGTGTTTGAACAAGTTTCTTCTGCGCAGTGATAACTTTACCACCTAAGTATAAAAACCTCTCAGAATGCGATACAGGCGCCCTGAGAGGCATATTTGAACACAATGGAGGATTCATTGGTATATGATGAAAACTGTATAAGGGTTTTAACAGATGAGGAATTAGAACACCATTCAGCAGACTCCATTTTAGAAATTCTTCTGGATGAATACCCGAATACATCACCTGACCATCTGGCAAAAATGGCTGAATGTTTAGTTACATTAGGGTATAGTGTAAATGAATACAGAGAATATCGAAGAGGCACTCTGGATAATATTAAACTCCATACGATGAAGGAATGGTTCTCTAATAAAAATAAAGAAAGTAATTTTAGAAAATAATCAAAATACCTTGAATTAAATCTGAATATATAGTATAATAAATACATGGGGAACATAATTTTACATAGCTCTCTTCCCCGTCTCCTTGTTAATTTAAATAGTTAAAGTTTGTAGTGATTCTTTAGCTAGCCCTGATGGTTCTATGGATAAGGGTGAGCGCAAATCGTCGAACCAAAATAAGCATTTTTGGCATTAATGCTTAACTTCCTTGGGAATCCCATCTCTATAGATGGTGATTCTCAATACGCATTTAAGTAGTGCATATTGAGAATTATTCTCCAAAAAGTTTAATTCGAGCTAATCAACATTCTTCTTATGTTTTAAGGCCTCGCAATGAGGCCTTTCTTTTATTTCAATTTGCAAAATGAAATGGATTTAAAAATGAATATCAAAAAAACAACATTAACTGATGGTCGGCAGGGGATTACAATTTTTGCGGAGCCAGACATTATTTCTGAAATGGTAGCCCTTTGCAAACAACGGAATATCCCCGTGGAAGAGTCCCCTGAGGTTTCCCAGGAGACTCTGGATAATCTGACCAAAACCGCTAAACAAATCTCAGCTATTGAAAAAGTAAAGGCTATTGCCGATGAACTAAAAAACAAAAAGGCTGAGGAGGCTGAATCTCCAAAACAAATTATTAAAAACATTCTCAAGGGGAAAAAATGAAAATTCCTACATCATACCTGTGGGCATCCGATATCGTCGCCTATGCTGCTGACCCAATCAATTTTGATGAGGTCGTTAAAGTTAATGCACTGGCGTCTGAAATTGTAGCAGGTTCGCTACTCGATAAAACTACACTGACTCTCGCAAATGACGCCACTACAGCAGAAAATCTAATTCTGGTTTTAGATCCTGCCTGGGCTGGTCAAAAGTATTTACGCATTTGCCGCAATGGTCTGGCTACTTTTGTACGCCGTGAAAACCTGGTTGCTGCATCTGGTGCAGATATGGAAACCCTGTTTAATAAATTGGCTGAAAATCTTATCGTCATTGCTGGCGATGAAAAAATGCTTCCTACCACCTAAAAATATAAAAGGAAATTAAAATAATGAGCACAGCGTACGAACAACTTTTAGTTGAAAAAATTATCGATTTTGGCGACAGTTTTTCCGATGTTAAACAGCCCAACAACGTGATCACAAGTTTAAATTTATTTGGTGATGAGAATCTCAGCATCAATAAAGTTTTAAATGACCGTCTCGTAGAGGATGCAGATCGCGTTAATAGCGAAAATGCCCCTTATGTACACAGTGATTTTAACACTACCGAATTACCTACATTTGACAGTCATTTCGTCGAACTTCGAACATTTAAACGGGTAGACAAAATTAGCTCTCGCTCGTTCGAACAGGCTCGTGGTTTTGGCAAAACTGTAGCTGAAACTATGGACGACCAGATTGCAAAATACCTTATTGAACATGATGTCGCGTATCAAAACACGCTGGAAACTATCCTCGCTGAGGCTGTTCTTTCAGGTAAACAATCTGGAGTTTATACGGCTCAAGGTGATTTATCTTTTTTTGCTGAATTTAATCAAACTAAATCCACAGCAATATTCGATTTTAGTACTACTGCAAATGTCCTCGCACAACTGGATGCTGTACAGCGCCAAATTCGACAGGCTGCACGTAGTAAACTGAAATCTATGCAGGGCATTGTTTGTTTATGCACTGGTAATATGGCGCAGAATTTGGCCTACCACAAATCGATTCTTGATGCAGTTATCTATGCAACTCCTGTTAATGACCCAGCTAATTTTGTTGGCACTCTGCAATTTTACCTTCAGGCGTATCCTGTATGGTCACTGAAAGGGATCACTTTTGTTGATGTCACTGGTGATAGTTATCTGGAATCCCTAATTGGCGAGAACAACGCTGTTTTTGTTCCCCGTTTTGCGCAGGATAGCGGCGTATTTAAACTGTTTAACGGTATTGGAACCATGCATGCAACGCTTGGAAAAACTCCGGCTAAATTCCATCAATACGCAATTGTTGATGAAATGCAATTTCCGACACTGATTTCAGAGTCTGCACACCTGGCAATTAATAACCTGCCACAGGCTGTGGTATACGCCAGTATCTCCGGCTAATGACATTCGCAGCAGCGCTATTAATGCTGCTGTTTGAAAACTGGGTTGGTCATCAGCAAATACCTGCCCACATAATCTTAATACTTATCTGGAGAGCATGCAGCAATGGCAAAAATTCTAATCATTGATGATGCGGGCAATCATCACATTATTACCGACATCACGGACAACGATTTACCATATTTATTTCAGGTTAAACGACTAGCAGAAAAATACAACATCACCTCTCAAACGTTGGCAGCACGTTGTTGCAAATTTTATGAGGATGGTGAGGAGCGTGGTTATCGCTCATTGGTAACTGCACTAACGGAACCAGTCAGAAAATATAATAAGAAATGATATTTAAATATAGCCTCTGCCCTGATTGGTCAGGGGCTTTTTTATTGTGGAGTGAAAAATTATGAGCGTGAATGTAAAAGCCGCCACCCTAACCAACCTTGTTAAATATAAAACAGACAGGGCGTCATTACGTAGTGTACGTGATGATATGAAAAAATTACAAAAGGATTTCAGCAAAACAGAGGGAACGATAGCCAAGGCAAAGATGCAGGCTCAAAAACAGGCGTATACTGCACAAATGCAGCAGCAGAAACAGGTTCAACAACAACAGAAACAGGCAGCTAAACAAGCTGCTGTAGATGCTAAAGCAAAAGCCAACGAACAGAAAAAACTGGCAGCAGCGCAAGCACGCGCTTTGAAAATTCAACAGCAGCAATCTAAGAAGATAGCCACTCAACAAGAAAATGCTGACCTGGCAAGAAAACGCGCCGCATTCCAGCTTGGACGCCTCCAGAATATGAGCGGAGCCGATCGCTACGCTGCGATCAAACAGGCTAACGCCCTCGTGGATGCATATGCACGGGGAAATACCAGTTTAAAATCGATGACTCAAGCTCTGAGCCAGCATCTGACTACGCAACGTAGTATTGCCAGAAATAATGCCAAACAGGCCAAACAATCAGGTAAGGCGAAAAAATCTGGATCATCTGGCTGGCTGAGTCGCCAGGCGAGCGCATTTATCCCCGGTGAGATACTCGGACCAACCGCAGCCGCTTATGCTGCCCAACAGGCCTATCAGATTATGGCGGGAACACTGGCGGGAGCCATTGAACGGAACCAGGGCAGGAAAATGATCCAGAGTTTTGGTGGAAATGACCTTGAGTATATGAGTTTGCGCCGTGCCTCTCTCGCTACCACAGGTTTTGACATCTCCCGTGAAAAATATGCTGATATCAGCAAGGATTGGTTAGATAAACAAGGTGATTTATCTTTTGGTAACACGGATAAAAATGGCAATTTTACCGGAGGTGGAGAACTATCAGACCTCGTTAACGTAATGCGTCAACGTCTGGGATATACCAATCAAGGGGCAGTCGCCAAATTAAACTCGTTTAAAACACCAGTTGAGTTTGCTGTATTTATGCGTGGTCTCAGAGATGCAGGCAAAGTAACTCAACAAGAATTTGTCAACTTTGGTGAACGAATTAATGATATGAGTTATGTATTAAACTCTGTTTCAAGTGGTGGTGAAAATCTTCTCAAGATTCAAAATGAATTGGTTGATTCTCATTTAGCACTAACGACTGCTCAACAGAAATCTATTAATAATCTAACTGAGATGTCAGCAGTATTTAACCAAGCTAAAGAATCATTAGGTGATCAATTTGCGGCATCTTTTAGTAAAGGTTTAGAGGATTTAGGAATTAATACTCAGAACCTATCTTCAGAAATGGGAACATTGGTGCCTCTGGTTAAAGATTTGGGGACGGGGACAGCTCAAACCGTTAAAGGGTTTAAAGATTTGCTCGATGTACTGTCCATTATTACCGACTGGAAAAATAAACTTCTCGGAACTGATAAACCAGAGGAACAGAATGTTTTTCAACAAGGTGCTACTTTTGTTGGTGAGTCGTTATTGCCACCGGGCGTCCTCGATATGGCAAGTCGGATTAAAAATATAGTTAGTCCTGGTTCAGATTCATCTGTCGCAACACAGGTGCAAAGTGGTGGGTGGTATAATCAAATGATGCCAGCAACGCCAGCGATGCAATATCAGCCAGTCATCCCGGATTTAAAAGCGGATTTTAATCTTACCGTAAATCCGTCTCCTGAATTTGGAATGATGGTAGAGGCAGTCGCCGATAAGCGTATAGAATGGGCATTTGATGATCAGAACTTCCAAATTAACCAAAGTATATTAGGTCAATAAATAAAAGGGGCATCAAGCCCCTTTTTCTATTTCTGGATAGCGTAATAGCTCGATATATTGCCGTAGCTCAACAGGAGAAGCGGCATTTTTGGAGTACGTTTTAAAACTCTCCGTAGAACCGCGCTCATGACCAAGCAGTAAAGCAATGCGGTCCTCTGGTACGGGCTTTAGCTTTCCGGTTCCCACCCCGCCCCTGTCGAGAATTTGAGCTACCCCATGACGCAACGAGTGGAAAACTTTTCTTTCGGTCCCCTGCTCACCCAATGCCTTGCGTTTAGCACGAGTAAATCGCTGTGTATGCCACGTTGAGCGCTTTCCGTCTGCACGGTCAATGATTGACGCACGGTAGAATAAAAAACCGTTGTAGGGCTTCTCACGTAGAGACAACACTAATGGAATGATCAGGCTATGCACAGGAATTATACGGGCGGCTGCTTTACTCTTACCCTCCGTCACTTCGAAGCAGAGCACCCCCTCGATCTCCCTGATGTTGGCTGCACGTAGTGAACAGATTTCATTAAGACGCATGCCGCTATACATCCCGATCAGTGTTACGTTCTGCATCTCTTCATCACCATCCATTGCAGCGAAGACCTTCGCCAACTCAGCATGGGTGAAAACTTCGTAGCTTATCTTGCTGCTTTTAGCTTCCAGACCATGCCCACGCCAGGGGTTATCCTGTGGTGCATCGTGATAACGGTTACGGGCTAAGTCCCAGATTTGAGCAAGGGCGCTGATGTAGTTTTGAATCGTCTGGGGCGCTCTCTCGCATTTCAGTTTATCCAGCCAGCCAGTAACTATGGTTCGGTTGATATCTTTCAAAGGAATATCGCGCTTGCGAAGGTGGGACAATAAGACCTCGACGGCCTTGTTCGTCTTTGACAGGGTGGTCAGTTTACGTTTCTCGCTAAATTGCAGAATGTACTGATCCCGCATTTTCAGAAGAGAAGGGCAAGACTGGACTTGTCCGGGGAAGTTAAAATGTGTTGATTGTGGCAAATCTGCCGCTGGCGTCTCCTTAGCGTATTTTCTAATGCCGCGAAGTTCATCAAGGATCTGCTCAATCCGGGAGCCTGGGCGCTCCGGTCTGAGTTGGTCGCGCAGCTTGTACCATTCTAGCGCTACGGCATCCCGAAATAACCGTGCCTGGCGAATGTCACGAGTCCCCGTTGACTTCATGAAGTACATTTTACCCCCGAAGTATGCCGACATGTAAGCAGGTACGGTTATTCGCACCATGTACACGCCACACGGATCGAGAAGAAGATAACGATCGCGTTTGTCCTTCGGTTTTACTTCTCGTTTTGCCCTCTTGTTCTTCATGTAAACCCCTGCTATTTTGCTGGGGCAATCTGTTGGCGAAATCGGGCCGTAGCACCTCCGGTGCGCTGCAAGTTATTGATCAAAATCAATGGCTTGCGAGACGCAGTTGATTCAAAATCAACCGTAGAAATACGTGCCGGTTCGAGTCCGGCCTTCGCATCAATATCAAAACAACCAATAAATAAGTCCTTTAATCTAGCCACGACCAATCATTGATCAACCACGAAATCCTCTCCGAAACACATTCACAATCCTTAAACCCTACGCTCAACATTAAACCCCACACACCATCCTCCCTCATCCCCTGAACACCTCCCGCCGGTGCCACGCCACAAATCCCTCCTGCGGATAGCATGCTTTCCCCTGCGGTAAGGTAATCGGCTTACCATCAAAATCCCAGAACAGCCTGCCAACGATGCCACCGCCGTTCACCGCCGGCGAAACCTGGATGCGCATATCCTCATCCAGACCAATGGATCCTTTATCAAAAGCCTTATGGTGAATCGCGCAGAGCGCCAGGCCGTTAGGGATTTCGCAGGGGCCGCCGTGTTGCTTCCATTTAATATGGGCCGCTTCCAGGGCGACGGAGGTATTATCATGGCGCATATTGAAGCCGCAGATCGCGCACTCATAGTTATAGGCGCGCAGCACCTGCTGGCGAAAATGCGGGTCGCGCTCTTTACGGATCTGCTGTAGACCAAACCCCATCTCTTCTGCCAGTTCTTCCTGAATACTCTCCGGGAAATGCGCTTCGAGGATCTGATGGGCGAGGGTATTGATCAGCTTCTTATTTCTGTTGAGTAGCGCAAAATGCGGCTCATCGAAGCCGCCGGCGACGTGGCAGAGCTCCAGCTCTTTGCCGGGCGGCTGTCGGCTGCCCTGGGTTGAGCACTGTTCGCTGTTGTGCAGCTCCCAGAAGCCGTCGCCTTTCAGGCGCCAAAAGGGCATGTCCGGCCGGTACTGGCGGCGCTGCGGGCCAAAGCGTTCCAGCAGGCTATGCAGCTCATCGCGTATCTCTGAGGCGTAGTCGAACATCCGCACATGGCCGCGCTGGTACTGTGAGAGGACGTACAGCAGCAGCAGTGGCTTATGCGGTGCACGCTGTTCGCCTTTGCGCCAGATGGTGATGTTCTCGATCGCGTGTTGCAGGGTCGTGCTGGAGGGCATAGCGTTACATTGGCAGCTAAATAAATGCGATGATGCTCGCAAAATCCTTGCCGATCAACCTACCAGATGCGGCGATTCTACGTGGATCGCTATTTAACTATCACTGCCAGTTATTTGTTCGAAAAGCCCATAGCTTTCTATTTATACTCAAGCTTCGCGCCATCAGATAGCTATGTCTTATGAAAAAACTACCGGACCATTTATCCAGGGAATGCATCATCGCCGCCATTCGCGCTTACGATGCAGGCGTTGCGCATCAGTTTAAAAGCGCGCGTCTGTATGAGATCGAGTTTGAGGGGCGTCGGTATCCTTCAAAAGCCATCGTCGGGTTAGCGGCCACGCTTGCGACAGGCACGGAATTTACCCCGGCGGATTTCAGCGGGGGGATTAAATCCAAATGCGTGCGTCTGTTACTGGAGCAAGGATTTACGATCGCGTCGCAGGGCGCTGGCGATGACGAGGCTGCGCTTTTCCCCGATGAGGGGCAGACGACCATGGAGTACGTGGAAGGGGCGGCGATGCAGGTGGTGGTCAATCGCTATGAGCGCGACCGTCAGGCTCGTCAGGCGGCGCTTCGCCTGCACGGCTGCCGGTGTCAGGTATGCGGTCTGGATATGGCCAGCCGCTATGGCGATATCGGCCAGGGCTTTATCCATATCCACCATCTCATTCCGCTGTCCGGGATAAAGCAGGACTACCGTCTGAACCCAGAAACCGATCTGATCCCGGTATGTCCCAACTGCCATGCAATGCTGCACCGGCGAGATCCGCCGTTTACTCCCGAAGAGCTGAAGGCCCGGCTGCGCCCTGCAGACTGACATCCTACAGCGCTCGCTTTAATTACATCAAACACACCACAAATCCCACGCTACCTCACCGGTAGCGTGGGCTCACACTCCCTACTTATCCCGCGTCTCGCCAGCCTCCCAGCTATAACTGCCATCGGCCGCTAACCTATCGCCCAGCTCCTGATACTCGAACTGATAAAACTCAGCCTGGGTACCGTACCCGGCGTAGTCTACCGCCGCCAGGCCGACGAACGCCCCGGTAAAGAACCCGCCGTAGCTCTGCAACACATAGTCATCGGACAGCACTGCGGCATCCAGCTGGACCGGGATCTCGGTGAAGGTCACGCCATCGAAGCTGTATTCATAGCTGTAGGTCTGCTTGCGGACTTTGGTCCGGAACCAGACGTATTCCACGCCGTCCGGCACCTTGATGGCGTTATCTTTCAGGTACGATGTGTATTTCCCGCGGTTATTTTCGCCGACTTCGATGACCTTGCCGTTAATTTCATTCCAGGTCAGGAAGACAAAGCTCCAGTGGCGGTCGTTATAGTAATTCGTTAACCCGGCCATCTGCTGATAGCTGAAGGGCTCGAATTTCACCTTCACCGCGGCGTCAAAATAGAAGGCCTGCCAGCGGCGGGCAATCAGCGACAGGTCATGCGTATTGGCTAACGAACCCTGGCCGATTAAGGTTAATTTGCCGTTGCCGGTGGTGCCCATTTTGGCCGTAAACGGCACCCGCAGGGTATTCCAGTTCGGGTCGAGCGCTGGCGACGTAAAGTCATCCTGCTGGCTATTATCGCTGGGGCTTTCGGTGAAGATGGCGTCTTTCGGCCCTTCGACGAAGGTCTTCCCGCCGTGACCGCCTTCAATACGCGGCCAGCCTTCGTCGTCCCAGTACACTTTCTGGATCGAGGTTTCCCGGCCGAGGGTTGACCAGCCGCGCGGGTCGTAGATGGATTCCCCCGGGCGATTCCACGGGCGGGCGCAGAGCGAGGCGTAATACCATTCGCCTTCCGGAGTGGAGACCAGCGCGCCATGGCCCTGTTTCTGGATGTAGCTGTCCGGCGTGTCGACGTTGGTTAAGAACACGTCGCCCGGTTCGGTTTCGAAGCTGTCGGCCTCGAGGGTTTTCGACCGCGCCACCACCTCCTGGTGGGTAAACACGGTGCCGCCCTGGGCGGCAAACAGATAGTAGTAGCCGTTCAGTTTATAGAGGTGCGGCCCCTCGACCAGCGCCACGGCGGTGCCGCGGTAGATGGTGCGCGCGGTTTCCGGCATTAACTTCAGCGTGTTGGTATCCAGCTCCGTTAAGGTAATGCCATCGAAGGGGTGATGGTACTCCCGGTGATCCCAGGTTTGCTGAACGATATATTTCCGGCCATCGTCGTCATGGAACAGCGAGGCGTCAAACCCGACGCCGTTCAGCTTGATCGGGTCGCTCCACGGGCCCCGAATATCCTTCGCGGTGGTCAGATAGTTGGTCATGTCTTTGAAGGCGCCTTCGGTGACCTTCACATCGGTATACACCAACCAGAATTGCCCATCGGCCCAGGAAAGCGCCGGTGCCCAAATGCCGCCGGAGGAGGGGTTGCCCTTCATGTCCAGCAGGGTGGTGGTGGAGAGCGGCGAAGGCAGCAGGTTCCAGTTTTTCAGGTCTTTCGACTCATGTAAACGCACGCCCGGGAACCACTCAAACGTCGAGTTGGCAATATAGTACGTATCCTCGACGCGAATAATACTGGGGTCGGCATTAAAGCCGCGTAATATCGGGTTTTGAATAAGTGACATTTCATTACACCTTTTAAAATGGAAAGTGACGAATCGGTCTGATTTATAATTTTTTTAACTACACGCGGATCTCATCCAGCTGACGGTTGATGTCGGTAACATGTTTATCGGAGATCGGATAAACCTGCATGATCACCATCGAAATAGCGGCCAGCGCAATCGGGATCCACACCGCGGTCATAATGATCCCGTCGATGGCGCTGGCGCTCTGCACGGCGCCGCTTTCATTAAATCCATACACCGCCAGCAGCCACAGCGGGATCGCGCCGCCGATGGTGAAGCCGATCTTGAAGAAGAGTCCCATAATGGCATTGATAATGGCGGCATTGCGTTTGCCAGATTTTAATTCGCCATACGCGATGACTTCCGGTACCAGCGCCCACATAAAGCCGGTGGCGGAGGTTAAGCCCCACTGTTTAATAAAGGTGGCGATATAGGCCAGCCACAGGGCGTCGTGCATCCCTTCGCGGGACCAGACGTAGGTCAGCAGTTCGCCGACGATGAACATGGCGAGGAACAGATGGAAGAAGCCTTTTTTACCAAAGATTTTTTTCAGTTTCGGCCAGAAAATCGGGAAGGCGATGCCGGGAATAGACGCGACGAGACCCACCGCACCCATCCATTCGGAGTGGCCGACGACGTACTGGTTGAAGAAGCCGTTAACGGTGTTCATAAAGAACATGAAGGTAAAGGCCAGCATAAAGAACATGCCGAGAATAACCAGCGGGCGGTTATGTCTGAGCTCGTGGAAAAGGTCGGTGGTTTTGACGTTGGCGGTCTGCTCGGCGGTCGCGACAACGCGTTCTTTGGTGAATTTATAACAGATAAACAGGGCCACCGCGCCGATGATCATATAGATGGCGTACACGCCGAACCAGGCGTAGTTCGCCGACGGATCGGTATAGTTGCCCAGATTCAGCTCAAGGCCGAAAAAGCCGGTGTCTTTCAGGCTACGATCTTTCGGCGCCGCCATCTGCACAAACATCGGGAACAGGGTATAGACCAGCAGGTTGGCGCTGTTGGCCAGCATCATGCGGGTACTGGTCAGCTTATCGATCGATTCCGGGTCGCGGGTCAGCGAGGCATTCAGCGAGCCATAGGGAATATTGACTAAGGAATAAACCAGGTCCAGCGCCAGATAAATAATAAAGGCGAAAGCCACCGAACCTTTCACTCCGGGGATGGGCGCGAACAGTAATGCCGACAGGATCACCAGCGGCACGCCGGCTCGTAACAGCCAGGGGCGATATTTTCCTGCTTTCGAGGTTCGTTTATCCACGTAGGTGCCGACCATCGGATCCCAAAACACATTAATGATGCGGACAAAAAGAAAAATAAAGCCTGCCGTTGCCGTGCTGATGGTATTTACCGTCAGCATATGCAAAGCCAGAAAACCCCCAATGGTGCCGAAAACCAGGTTTTGCGCAAAGTCGCCCATGCCATAACCAATTCGTTCTCCGCGGGTTAATTTATGATATTCATCATGCCGACTGTGCATTATGTTTTTACTCATTCTAAGCAGACTCCGGTTTGTTTTGTGTAGGTGAAACACTTTCTGACACAGTTGACCTGGAAGAATCTATTACGTTTTTAAATTAAGTAATTATGTTTTTTTACTTCTGTGATCCTCGAAGCAAAGGCCTGTATCACCTGCGTTGAATCGTTATCCGCCGCTAATTTTCTGACAGATATGCAATGTGACAAAACCGGCATTTTAATTCGCTATGTTCACCTGAATTCCCCAGGAAGTGTACGCTATACGCGCGCGAAGCGAGATATTTAAAATAGTTTTATTTGCGAGATGGCTCACATTTGAGCATTTTCTCAATCGCTGAGTGAAATAACGTAATTGAGCAACCGACGATGAGAATACACGATGTGTCACAGTTGTTAATTTTCGGCTTCCTCAATTTCGGAGTTCATCATGCAAACTTATTTTGACCAGCTCGAACGCGTTCTTTTTGCCGGACCTAAAACCGATAATCCGCTGGCGTTTCGCCACTATAATCCGGATGAAATCGTGCTGGGAAAACGCATGGCAGATCATCTGCGTTTTGCCGCCTGTTATTGGCATAACTTCTGCTGGAATGGCGCGGATATGTTTGGCGCCGGCTCGTTTGAGCGTCCCTGGCAGGCCGCGGGCGATGCGCTGGAAATGGCCAAACGCAAAGCGGACGTGGCGTTTGAATTTTTCTACAAGCTCAACGTGCCGTATTACTGCTTCCACGATGTCGACGTCTCGCCAGAAGGCGCGTCGCTGAAAGAGTATTTGCATAATTTCGCCGTGATGACCGAAGTGCTGGCAGAGAAACAGCAGCAAACCGGCGTGAAACTGCTCTGGGGCACCGCCAACTGCTTTACCCACCCGCGCTACGGCGCCGGGGCGGCGACCAACCCCGATCCGGAGGTGTTTGCCTGGGCGGCCACGCAGGTGGTGACCGCCATGAACGCCACCCACCAGCTCGGCGGCGAAAACTATGTGCTGTGGGGCGGCCGCGAAGGTTACGAGTCGCTGTTGAATACCGATCTGCGCCAGGAGCGCGAGCAGATTGGCCGCTTCCTGCAGATGGTGGTGGAGCACAAGCATAAGATTGGCTTTGGCGGCACGCTGCTTATCGAGCCGAAACCGCAGGAGCCCACCAAGCATCAATACGATTACGATGTCGCGACGGTGTATGGCTTCCTGAAGCAGTTTGGTCTGGAAAATGAGATCAAGGTGAACATTGAAGCCAACCACGCCACCCTGGCGGGGCACTCTTTCCATCATGAAATCGCCAGCGCCATCGCGCTGGGCATTTTCGGCTCCGTTGATGCCAACCGCGGCGATGCGCAGCTCGGCTGGGATACCGATCAGTTCCCGAACAGCGTGGAAGAAAATACTCTGGTGATGTACGAGATCCTCAAAGCCGGGGGATTCACCACCGGCGGCCTGAACTTTGACGCCAAAGTTCGCCGGCAAAGCACCGACAAATACGACATGTTCTATGGCCATATTGGCGCCATGGACGTGATGGCGCTGTCCCTCAAGCTGGCCGCGCGCATGATTGAGGATGGCAAGCTCGATCGGGCTCTGGCAAAACGCTATGCCGGCTGGCAGGGCGAGCTGGGGCAACAAATTATGGCCGGCCGCATGTCGCTGGATAATATTGCCCGGTACGCTGAGCAGCATAATCTGAATCCGCAGCATCACAGCGGGCGTCAGGAATTACTCGAAAATCTCGTCAATACCTATATCTTTGGTTAAATTTGGCTGATATGCCCCTGTGGGGGCATATATTCCGCCATCTGCCCGCTGCCGGGAAATAGCCTTTATTGGTTCGTGTTGTATTTATGCTGTCTGCGCCGCAAGGCTATCTGTTTGACTGTCTATAGATGAACAATCCGCCGTGCCGATGGTTCTGCTATTGTGCCACCTGTTTAATATTAGTGAAGGAGGAAGAGTCGCGATAATTGTGTAATGCCTCTGTGACCGTACAAAATAAAAAATAACTTGTTCTGATGATAGCGACATATTCTGTCAGCTCAGAATAGGCTGGTTATTGTCTGAATAAAATTAACCTATATTGAGAAACTCATGACAATGATAAAAAAACTTCCATTAACCATGGCGGTTATCGCCGCGTTTTTTCCGCTTACCTCTGTAATGGCGCAAGAATTTACTCAGGAACAGATCGACGCCATCGTCGCCAAGGCCGTTGATAAAGCGCTGGCCGAACGCCAGGCGAAAATCGACGCCGCGGCCGACAAAAAGGTCGACGTGATCACCAACCCGCAGACCACCGCCGCCTCGCCGGATATGGCCATTCCATTCGGCCTCAAGTTCAGCGGCTACGCCCGCTATGGCGCCCACTTCCAGACCGGCGACCAGAAATATGTCGGCGTCGACGGCTCCTATAACGGCGCCTCGGCGATCGGCCGCCTGGGCAACGAAAGCA